>NZ_CP059564.1:608019-1216039 GCF_014054525.1 Alysiella filiformis | reverse complement strand
TTTGTACCTGCCCCAATGGGTTGGCAAACACGGGCATTGCCAAAGCAGCAAACAAGCCTGCAATCATCAATTTGGTGGATTTGAGCATTTTGGTTCTCCGATTTGTGGGTAAAATGACATCGGTGTCATGTGGTTTGTAAAAATAATCCAATTCAAAATTTTTGGATTTGTAAATTCATGTTTGCGTATGCTAATGCAATTGGGCTATTTAGGCAAAATATTTTTACACAAAAATACAAAAAATGCTGCCTGAAAATCACAAGCAGCATAAAATCTTTGTTTTTAAAATGTTTTTATCTGAAACAATGTTGCATTTCTACACCAAAATGCGTTTCAGGCAGCCTGAAAAGCGTGTTTTTTCTGCAAAACCCACTTCACATCATCGCCCAAAGTTTGCACCGAAACGGTTTGCCACAAAGCCTCATTTTGCAAAGCCCACTCGTTTTCAGGCAGCCTGAACAGGCTCTGCGCCCCTGCCCCCAAAATTTTAGGCGATTGATAATGCACGATTTCATCAACCAAATCTGCTGCCAAAACCGCGCTGTTTACGGTGCTGCCTGCTTCAATCATCAATTCGCCAATGCCATTGTCTGCCAATGTTTTCAATAAGTCAGCCAAATCAATGCGCCCATTATCTGCCTGCGCCCGAATGATTTTGACGTGCGGATAAGCGGCAAATTTTGCCACATCATCGCTCAACGTTACCAAAAAAGTGGGATTTTGGTCTTGAATGATGTGGCTGCTTTCGGGGGTTTTCAGGCTGCTGTCCAACACAATGCGCGTGGGCTGGCGCAAAGTGGGCAAAGCGCGCACATTCAAACGCGGATTGTCCGCCAGCACCGTGCCAATGCCCGTGAGTATGGCGCAACTTTCGGCGCGTAAAATTTGCACATCATGGCGCGATAAGTCATTGGTAATCCATTGACTTTTTCCATTTGACAGGGCGATTTTGCCATCCAAACTGGCAGCCGTTTTCATTTTCACAAAGGGGCGATTGCGCTCAATTCTTGATAAAAAGCCACGATTTAATGAACGTGCTTCATGTTCCAATAAACCCACGGCGGTTTCTATGCCCACATTTTCCAGCATATTCAATCCCTTGCCTGCCACCAAAGGATTGGGGTCGCGCATGGCAGCCACCACCCGTTTCACGCCTGCCTGAATCAAACCTTCGGCACAAGGCGGCGTGCGACCATAATGGGCGCAAGGTTCCAGCGTAACATAAGCGGTCGCCCCCTTCGCCCAAGCACCTGCCTGACGAATCGCGTGAACTTCGGCATGCGGCTCGCCCGCTTTCAGATGAAAGCCCTGCCCCACGATTTGTTCGCCATGTGCAATCACGCAACCCACGCGCGGATTCGGCGAAGTGGAAAATCGCCCTTGCCACGCCAACTCCAAAGCACGGCGCATGTGCTTTTCATCTAAATCATTGAAATGATGTTGCATATTTTTCCCTAAATACAATTCAGGCAGCCTGAAAAAACGATTCAGACTGCCTGAAAAAATCCATTACGGCTCAATGCGTACTTTGCTGATGATTTCGTCCAATGCCGCCAAATCCGCGTCTTCACTGGTCGCGCACACATTGTAAACCTGCTTATCTTGCACCGCCACCAAGCAACTTTCATTCAAAGCCGTTTCGCCACTTTCATCGGTTTGGCTAAAATGGTAAGTTAATTGATTTTCCGTCAAATTCGCTTGGCTGTTTTTCAAAGCCGCGTCATTTTTGATGGCTTGCGCCAATTTGTTCAAATAGGCTTTACCATCAGCCACTTCTCCAGCCTGAATCGCATAAATGCCGATGTTTTTATCCGTATCATGTTGCAATAAAAGCAATTCTTCGGCTTGCACGTTTTCGGGCAGCATGGTTGCATCACCCAATTTATCGGCAAAAGCACCCGAAACGGCAATCGCAATTTTGCCATTCTTGCTTTTCAATTCAGCAGGAGCCGTTTCTGCTGGTTGCACCGCCACAGACTCGGCTGGGGCAGACGCTTGCGGTGCTGCCGCCACACCCCCACTGGGCTGACCATTACAGGCAGCCAACATCAGGCTACCGATGATTAAACTTAAAAATTGGGTTTTCATCACTTGTTTTCCTCAAATCCAAAAATCAATCTTATTTTTCAAGCACATTCAGGCAGCCTGAAAATTCAGGCTGCCTGTAAACGTTTCACACCATCAAGGTTTACGCAAAGAAATCACGATTGCCGCGCTGCGTGCTTTCCAAGTAATCGGAATCACAAACGAGCGGTCTTTGCGTGGCAACAAAATTTCATCAGGCGCACCACGCAACACAATCGGCACAGAAATTTCAAATTCTTCGCCAAATTCGCTACGCGCATTACCCGCAATGGTATTTGCCACTTCGCCAACCAAGTCAATCATGAAATCTTCACTCAAATCCTTTTCGCCCATCAAAACCAACAGGCGTTCCAACAATTCACGCGGTGCAGTAAAGTAAACAATACCTTTGCTTTTGCCAGAAATGGCAATCACACCCGTAAAATCCTTGGCAGAAGGCACACTGTTTTCCACCAAATAAGGCGTTCCAACCACCAATTCTTCGGGGTCCATCATTTGATAGAAATATTTTTGTACGCCATCAAGGAATACTTGTAACTTTTCTTCTTTCATTTTAATTACTTTCCATCATTTCCATTAATGCTTGAAAAAGGTCTTCATCGGTAAAGGGCTTGCAAATAAAACCACGCGCACCGTATTCCAATGCTTTAATGCCCGTTGCTTTATCCGATAAAGCAGAAATAACCAAAATATTGGCATCTTCATCCATGGCAGTGATTTCTGAAATGCACTCCAAGCCGTCCATTTTGGGCATGGTCAAATCCATGGTAACCAAATCAGGGCGATGTTGGCGATACAATTCCAAAGCTTCTGCGCCATTGGTTGCCGTTGCCACAACCACAAAATCCATTTCTTTTGACCCGCGTGTGATTCGGTTGCGAATCACATTCGAATCATCAACAATCATAATTGTTTTTGCCATTGTTTTTCCTTAAATTGGATTATGCCACATTTTTGGGGAAGGTAAACGTAAAGCGTGTGTAAGAACCCAAAGAAGTGGAAATATTGATTTTACCGCCAATTGCATTCACACGGTCTTTAATCACGTCCAAACCTACGCCACGACCCGCATCACCCGTGGATTGCTCCAAAGTGGAGAAACCTGAACTGAACATCAATGCCAGCAATTCTTTTGTTCCCAATTCAGCAGCCTGTGCTTCAGTGTATTTGCCCAAGCGAACGGCTTTTGCACGAATGGCTTCATAATCAATACCATGACCATCGTCTTCCAAATTCAACACAAATTGCTCGGGCGATTCCAAAACTTCCATGCGAACATGACCCGCTTCCAATTTGCGATTTTTTTGACGCTCTTCAGGCAGCTCAATACCGTGTACCACCGCATTACGCAATAATTGTACTGCCACTTCATTGATGGTGGTGCGAATGGTTTCATTGCTGATTTCGCTCACGCCCACATAGCTGAAATCCACAATTTTCTTATTGCGTTCAGCCACTTCGCCCACAAAACGTTTGTAATAATCGGCAATATGAGGACGCGCTGCACTGGCTTGATTGCCTTCTGACACATTGCCACCACTGCCCAAACGGCTTACCAAATCTTCAATGGTTTGGGTCAAGTTCATCAATTCTTCCAAATGCACCGCCAAACCCAAGAAATTCTCGCCCGACAAAGTGGCGTTGGCTTGAATTTTTTTCAATTCACTTTCAATGTTCTCCGCAATCACGGTAAAGCCATATAAGCTCAATGCCGATGCCTCACCTTTCAGGCTGTGTACTTCACGGAACACATGCTCGGCTTTGGTACGCAATTCATTTTGGCGTTCACCAGGGGCTTTCAATACGTTGTTGATTGCCATATTGCGGCGTTGTGTGTTGCGCACAAAATCGTCAATCATCACGCGGTCAGAACGCAAAATGGTACTCAACATTTCCAGTTGCATGTCATTTTGTTCGCGTTCATCTTCAATTTTCTTTTCCAGCAACACGGCATCGGTAACGTCTGAAACGTTTACCAATACGCGCGAAATGTCATTACCATGATACACACGGTTGAACTTAAAATCCAAATAACGCAACACATTGGTATTGCCTTCTGGCACCATCATGGCTTGGCGTGTCAATGGGTTCAAGCTGCCAATCAAACGCTCTTTCACACGGGGATTGTATAATTGACCAATGAAACTGTGGGTGGTGTTCAAATCTTCTTGCGAAATCATTGCACCCAACACTTCCACCAAGTTGCGACCGCCTAATTGACGTTGTCCCAACAATTTTTCCAATTCTTTGGAATATTGTGAACCGATGTTCAAGTCTTTGTCCAACAAGAACAAACCTGTACTTACGGTGTTCATAATCTCATCGGTTTCATTGCGGGCTGCATCGGCTTTCGCGTCAGATGCAAGCAATTGGCGCAAGAATACGAATACGAAAATCACAAAGTAAATCACCGCACCCGCAATACCCAAACCTTGTACCCAACCCAAAGTATTGGTTCGTGAAACAATTTTGCCATTCAACACATCAATGGTGGTTTCAATGTCTTCGTTCATTTTATCATGTGAGTTTTGCGCATTCATAACCGCCAAGTCCAAATTGGACGAATTGGCAGTAGGCGAAGTGGCTTCTTTCAAATAATTTTCAATTTGACCAGCCAATGAACCCCATGTTTTGCTTAAATTTTCCATGCGTTCAGCATTGCCATCTTGGGTCAATGAACCCACTTCAATTGAATCGCCATTTTCGGTTTTGGCAACACCACCTTTACGCAAAGCTTCAATGTTGGTGGTCATGATGGTGCTGGCATCGCGCAGCATTTGCAAGCTGTGGGCAATGTGTGGACTGTTTGGGTCTTCGCCATAACTCAATTTCAAGTTAAACAAGTTCTGCATCATGTTGTGCGATGCGTGGTGCAATTCGCTGACTGCCGTCAATTCTTGGTTATTGCGACCGATTTGGGACGACAAATTGAGCGACACCGCCATCAAAGCGGCAATCAGCACCAAGAAAACCGTTACAGACAAAATCAAACCACGATAGCGCGCAAACGTGCTTTGTGATTTTATTTCTGGTGTTTTTGTAGTAGCCATTTCATTAAATTCCTAATCAATCAAAACATTAAAAATTAAAACCTTGATTTTGACTCATCAATCAGCTCGCTTGACTTGCCGACTTTTGCTTTAATTTTGTGCCATCATGGGACTTTGGCATTTTTAAAATTGCCCATTGCTGAATCTTGTATCTTAATCTGAAATGGCTGTTTTGTAAACGAAGTCAGCGCATTTTGATACAAAATTTAACAAAATGGTGTGTGATGTGATTTCAGGCAGCCTGAAATGGTATGCCCTACCCTGTTCAGGCTGCCTGAAATGCCATTTGGCTGATTTTACAATGCCGCAATCACCGCATCGCCCATTTCGGAACAAGACACCAATTTCGTGCCTTCTTCAAAAATATCGGCGGTACGCAAACCTTGTTCCAACACTTTTTGCACGGCATGTTCAATTTGTTTGGCGCGGTTTTCGTCATTCAAACTGTAACGCACCAACATCGCCAGCGACAAAATGGTCGCCAAAGGATTGGCTTTGTTTTGCCCTGCAATATCGGGCGCAGAGCCGTGCGATGGCTCATACAAACCCTTGCCCGTTTCGTTTAAAGACGCGGAGGGCAACATGCCGATGGAGCCCGTCAGCATGGACGCTTGGTCACTCAAAATGTCGCCAAAGATATTGCCAGTGGCAATCACGTCAAATTGCTTGGGCGCGCGCACGAGCTGCATGGCGGCATTGTCCACATACATATGGCTTAATTGCACATCGGGGTAATCTTTTGAAACTTCTGTGAAAATTTCTTTCCACAATTCGGTTGTTTCCAAAACATTGGCTTTGTCCACGCTGCACAATTTTTTGTTGCGTTTTTGGGCTGCCTGAAACGAAACGTGGGCAATGCGGCGGATTTCGCTTTCGCTGTATTTCATGGTGTTGAAACCTTCGCGTTCGCCATTTTCCAGCGTACGAATGCCACGCGGTTCGCCAAAATAAATGTCGCCCGTCAATTCGCGCACGATTAACACGTCCAAACCCGCCACCACTTCGGGTTTGAGCGTGGAGGCGTTTGCCAATTCTTTGTACAACACGGCTGGGCGCAAATTGGCAAACAAATTCAAATCTTTGCGAATCGCCAGCAAGCCGCGCTCGGGGCGCAATGGGCGTTCCAACAAATCGTATTGTGGCGAACCGACCGCGCCGAGCAATACCGCGTCTGCTTGGCGACACAGGTTTTGCGTGAATTCGGGGTATGGCGCACCGTATTGGTCGTAGGCTTCGCCGCCCAAAGGCGCGTAGTCGTATGCCACGTCCAAGCCTTGTTCAATCAATTTGTCCAACACGCGCACGGCTTGGGCGATGATTTCGGGTCCGATACCGTCTCCGCGTAAGATGGCGATTTGTTTGGTCATTTTGTTTTGTCCTTTGTTTTGGTTTAAGAAAAGTTTTCAGTACGCTACAAAATTCTGAAAAATTGCTTGAAAGCAGGCGATACTTTTTTGCTTACCACCTATTTATCCCCTCTCCTGTGGGAGAGGGTTAGGGAGAGGGTAAAACGGGCAATATTCAACGATTTTTCCCTCTCCCCAGCCCTCTCCCAAAGGAGAGGGAGTAAGTAGATTGAGTATCAACGATTTTAGGCAGTATTTCATTTTTTGTAGGGTAGTGTAAGAAAAGTTGAAAAATACATTTGCTGGACGCAATTCTTTTCAGGCAGCCTGAAATAGTGGCTAATCCATTTATGTTTATGATTGCTGACGCTATACATCATATTTTTTATTTTTCCGATAATCTTCAATGGCTTGCATGGTGGTGGGATTGGCTTCGTAATTGATGTTTTGATAATCCAGCGACAAAGGAATGGTATTGGTGTGCGCGATTTGGGTCAGAAACATTTTGAATGCTTGGCTAGGGGTCATGCCAAAACGTTCAATCACCGCAAAAGATTGTTTTTTCAAATCATCATCAACGCGAATATTGATGTTTGCCATATTCACATACTCCTGAAATGTATTGCAGATGTTTTACATTGTAATGCAAAATGACTGATTTGTGTTTTCAGGCTGCCTTTCAGTACACGACATTTTGTAGGTCGGGCATTCATGCCCGACGATGTGCTATGATTTCTGATGTCGGGCATGAATGCCCGACCTACGGAAATGTTTTTTGTCGCGTACTGAAAGACAGCCTGAAAACTCACGGCACAGGTTTGCCCACAGACGCGCTGTAAATCTGAATCCAATCTTCTTCGCTGAAATTCAGGCGCAGCGCGTCCACCGCATTGCGAATGCGCTCAATTTGACCGCTCCCCACAATCGGCATGATTTTCGCTGGGTGGTTGAGCAACCACGCATAAGCCAATGTATCCAAACGATTTTCGCCATATTTTTCGCCCACTTCGC
This sequence comes from Alysiella filiformis, assembly GCF_014054525.1. NCBI lineage: Bacteria > Pseudomonadati > Pseudomonadota > Betaproteobacteria > Neisseriales > Neisseriaceae > Alysiella > Alysiella filiformis. Next base: position 1,208,547 of record NZ_CP059564.1, on the reverse strand, counting down.
GCAAGGCAGCCTGAATGCGTTGGGCGCGTTCATCGTTGCCGTCAAACAATTTGCCGCCCGCCAAAGGCGACCAAGCCATGGGTTTCATGCGTTTTTCCAGCGCAAAATCCAAATCGCCATTGTCAAACGAAGTCAAGCACATGGGCGAAATTTCAATTTGATTCGTTACCAAATTTTGCCCCAAATGCGATTGCAACATCTTGATTTTACCTACAGGAAAATTGGACACGCCAAAATGTTTGACCAAACCGCGTGAATGCAAATCGTCAAATGCCGCCGCAATTTCTTCGGGATTGGCGCACGGAGACGGACGATGAACCAGCAACACGTCCAAATAATCGCATTGCAATTCGCGCACGGAACGCTCTGCCGACCAAATGATGTGCTGGCGCGAATTGTCGTAATGTTTGCGGCGCATCTCTGGAAAGGTTTGATTGGGAAAGAGAATCCCAAATTTGCTGACCAGTTGCATTTTATCGCGCAAGCTGGGTTTTGCCGCCAATGCTTTGCCAAACGCGGTTTCGTTGGTAAAACCGCCATAGCAGGCTGCGTGGTCAAAAGTGGTGATGCCCAAATTCAACACATTTTCAATTAAATCAATGTATTGTTCGGTATTCAAGCCCCATTCGTGGGCGCGCCAATAGCCGTGAATAATGCGGCTGAAATTTAGGGTGTCGTTTAATTGGATTTGCATGATGATTCCTTGTTTTATTTTAAAAAATCGTTTTTCAGGCTGCCTGAAAATCAATTAAATGCCTGTTTTATCAAAAAATATTTTCAACCCCATTTTCTTTGCCAAATTGCCGAATAAATCATCAATTTGTTTGAGCAAAATGGGGTCGCTTTTGCCGAATAAAGTGGCGGTTTCCATTTCCAAAATCAGGTGGGCTTTGCCATTTTTATCGTAAACATTCAACAAAATCAATTTATTATCTCTGGATAAACACAGGGGACGATATTCGTACATCAAAGAAGAAACCACGCCCAACTCAATGGTCTCAACTTTTTGATTTTCATGAACAATCATGATTTCGCGTTTGCTTAAATCAAATTGTAAACGCGAATTTTTGGGCGGTTTGCGAAAAAGAAATCGGTGCAATGGCGCAAACACATAAACCCCAAAACTCAACATTATCATCAATAAAATCAACGGGATAATCATTATATCAATCACCATAAACGAATATTCCAGCCATTTCAAAGTTTGGCGCACCACCTGCGTTTGATACCAAGCCAGCGTGTACATGGGTGCGGCATATTGCTGTTGCAAAAATTCAATTATTTCTTGATTTTCAATACCTTGTGATAACATTGCCACTGTTTTGGCGGTTTCGGATGAAAGTGGGGGCAACATCAATTTTTCCTTTCAGGCTGCCTGAAAACCAAAAAAAGCGAGCCACAAATGGGCATCAAACCCTTTGTTTTTCGCTTTTATTTTATTGATTTAATTGAACAACCATGGTTGTGCGGCTTTTCGTTGTGCTTCAAAGGCTTTGATTTCATCGGCATGTTGCAAAGTCAAACCAATTTCATCTAAACCATTGAGCAAGCAATGTTTTCGGTGTTCGGTAATGTCAAAATGGAACACTTCGCCACTTGGGGTGGTCAGGCTTTGATTTTGCAAATCAATGGTCAGTTGATAACCTTCGTTGGCAAAGGTTTCTTGAAACAGTTGTTCCACCTGTTCTTCTGTTAAAACAATGGGTAACAAGCCATTTTTGTAGCAATTATTGAAGAAAATATCGGCAAAACTGGGCGCAATCACGGCACGGAAACCGTAATCGTCCAAAGCCCAAGGCGCGTGTTCGCGTGATGAGCCGCAACCGAAATTTTTGCGCGTCAGCAAAATTTGTGCGCCTTGATAACGTGGTTGGTTGAGCGAAAAATCGGGGTTGAGTGGGCGTTTGCTGTTGTCCATACCGGGTTCACCGTGGTCTAGGTAACGCCATTCGTCAAAAGCGTTGGGACCAAAGCCCGAGCGTTTGATGGATTTGAGAAATTGTTTGGGGATAATCGCGTCTGTGTCCACATTGCTGCGGTCAAGTGGCGCGACAAGGGCGGTGATTTGTGTGAAGGCTTTCATCTTGTTGTTCCTAAAAATGTTTTTCAGGCTGCCTGAAAATGCGCCATGCTGTTTTCAGGCAGCCTGAATCAAAAAATCATTGCTCTTCTTGATATTGCACTTTTTCCCAAGTGGTGGCTTCGCTGTGAACGTGGCTGCGCGTGTCGGCACAAGCAGCCAAACCCAATGCCATCAGGGTCAAAATCAATGCTTTTTTCATAATGTATTCCTTTATATTTAAAAATCAATCGGCTTTAATTGCGTCAATGGTTTTGTTCCAACGGGTTTTGGTGCCTTCTTTGGTGCGTTCCCATTGGCTTTCCACTTTGTCGCCAGCGCGTTCCAATTTGTTTTCCACTTTATCGCCCACGCGCGATGCGTCATTTTTGACACCGCTCCAAGTGCTGGAACACGCGCTCAAAGCAAATGCAACTGCGCCCAATAATGCGATTTTTTTCATGATGAACTCCATAAAAATATTAAAAAAAATGTGTTTTGAAAATGTTTAAAATGCTGCGAAACAAGGCGCATTATACGCCATGTTTTCAGGCAGCCAAACTCTACCCAAACATAACACACCTTTTCACAAGCAAAAACCACGCCAAAAACGCGCTTATTTGGCAATTTTTTGCAGCAAATCGCCTGTTACTTTCATGCTTTTGCCAATGAATTCGCTGCTGCTTTTCATCACAGAAGTGGCATTATCCACCACATCAGGGTTTTTACGGATATATTCTGTGGTTTGTTGGATGTTCTCGGTTGTGTCTTGCAAGGCACTTTTTACAGTGCTGGCACAGCCATTAAGCAATAACACACTTGCCAATAAAAAGATTTGTTTTTTCATGATACTGTTCCTTATTTAAATTGAGGGTTAAATTTATTTTGTGATTTCTTGCAAATATTCGCCTGTGGCTTTCATACCTTTGCCGATGAGTTCGCCGCCGCGTTTCAAAGTGGACGTGGCATTGTCCACCACATCAGGGTTTTGACGGACATATTCGGTGGCATGATAAATATTGTTGGACGTGTCTTGTAACGCGCCTTGCATGGTGTTGGCGCAAGCGTTGAGCAATAAAATGCTGCTGAATAAAAAGATTTTTTTCATGTTTTTCCTTTTCAGGCTGCCTGAAAATGTGGGGGACGCACGGCTCACCCTACGAAAACTAAATATTTAGGGAAAAACTGTTACTTTTTTAATTTTAGCTTTTCGGGTTTTATCCACAGCGTGATTGAAAAAATGTTCAAAAACAGGGTCATTATCATCAGGATTCAAACGACCATCTTCCAAATATTCATTCCATCGTTTTTCATCAGAAAAACAATTTAAACTACTGGGGCGATGATAGCCAAATTCATCATCAGGTGCCATGTCAAAACCAATATATTCTGATAAAACTTGATTGGTTTTAATATCTTCAAATGCAATTCTCCCACGCCTAATACCTTTTTGACGGTCAGCGACAGTGGAAATATCGTATATTGTCAAACGATAAGTTGCATAAATATGAAGATTAGGTACGGGATTTCGAACAATATCTGTATCTTTAAGACTATCCCAATCCCTAGCCCAATCTTTTGCTACTTGTGTCAATCCTGCTTCACGCCACCATTCTTTTGTACCACTTATATAGAAATATCTCATTTCAAGGGGATGTTCTAGGCTTTCACCATAAGTATTAGATAGAATATACTCTTTTTTCAACCTACCTTTTTCAAAATACGGCGTAAAATATTTCGCAGTCCATTCATTTTCCCTAATATTGTCTTGGACTGTTTGTACAAATGCAGCATCTGTTAATTTAATAATTTCATCTTTACCTTTATCCCGAACACGGTTTACCCATGAAATGGCTCCTTCATATTGTTCGTGACAATTATTGGTACATTTTTTATGCAAATCAGATAACTGCTGCTGCATCTCTTCCCTCTGTTGCTTCGGGAGAAATCTGTCTACCACAGGGTGGCTACTACCATACCTATATTCATTTCCCTCAATAAAAATACCTGATTGAGCAGGGATTTTTTGATAAACGGTCATTTTACTTTCAGTTTTACAAGCGTGTAATAAATTATTTCTGCGTCTGTGTGCTTCTGGCATCCATTCTTGTTGTTTTAATTTTGCATATTTTTCTTTCTCTATTTTATCTGTAATTTTCAGATAAGTTGGTACGGAAATCAGGCAAATAATAGCAAGTAATACAGATGGTATGATTCTATTGGTAATGAGATAACAAATAACCCCAACACCAATGCTACCAAGAATATAAAAAATCATGATATAAATCAGGATAGTATATCCAAGAGCATATGCAAAACCCATATATTTTCCCCTATCATGAATATCAGGCAGCCTGAAACCCATTTTCCACCCTTTCAGGCTGCCTGAAACATTTTACATCGTGCGAATATCGGTAAAATGCCCCGTAACCGCCGCCGCCGCCGCCATCGCTGGGCTAACCAAATGCGTGCGACCACCATTGCCTTGACGACCTTCAAAATTGCGGTTGGAGGTGGACGCGCAACGCTGTTGTGGTTGCAAACGGTCGGCATTCATCGCCAAGCACATGGAGCAACCTGGTTCGCGCCATTCAAAGCCTGCGTCCAAGAAAATTTTGTCCAAGCCTTCGCGTTCCGCTTGCGCTTTGACCACGCCAGACCCCGGTACAACCAACACGCGCTGAACATTGTCGGCTTTTTTGCGTCCTTTGGCGACTGCGGCGGCTTGGCGCAAATCTTCAATGCGCGAATTGGTGCAAGAACCGATGAACACGATGTCCACCGCGATGTCTTTCAAAGGCGTGCCTGCCTGTAAGCCCATGTATTCCAAAGCCCTTTCCATGCCAGCGCGTTTGACTGCGTCTGTTTCATCGGCTGGATTGGGGACTTTGCCGTTCACGTCTGCCACCATTTCGGGCGATGTTCCCCAAGTTACTTGCGGTTCAATGTCTTCGGCTTTGAAACGGTAAACTTTGTCAAATTCCGCGCCTTCGTCTGAAACCAAAGTGCGCCAGTAGGCTACGGCTTTGTCCCAATTTTCGCCTTTGGGGGCAAATGGGCGGTCTTTCACATAGTTGATGGTGGTTTCGTCCACCGCCACCATGCCGCTTCGTGCGCCTGCTTCAATCGCCATATTGCACAAAGTCATGCGCCCTTCCATGCTCAAACTGCGGATTGCCGAACCGCCAAATTCCACCGCATAACCCGTGCCGCCTGCCGTGCCGATTTGTCCAATGATGTACAGCGCAACGTCTTTGGCGGTAACGCCTTGTTTCAGGCTGCCTGAAACGTCAATCAGCATGGATTTGGATTTTTTTGCGGTAATACATTGGGTTGCCATCGTGTGTTCCACTTCGGACGTACCAATGCCGTGCGCCAACGCGCCAAATGCACCGTGTGTGGAAGTGTGCGAGTCGCCACACACCACCGTCATACCGGGTAAAGTTGCGCCTTGTTCAGGGCCCATCACATGCACAATGCCTTGACTTTCGTCCATAAATGGGAAATACGCCAATGCGCCAAATTCTTTGATGTTGCTGTCCAAAGTATCCACTTGCAATTTGGAAATGGGGTCTTTGATGCCTTGTGCGGTTTCGCCTGTGGGAACGTTGTGGTCGGCGGTGGAAACCACGCTGTCAATGCGCCACAGTTTGCGTCCTGCCATTTTCAAGCCTTCAAAGGCTTGTGGGCTGGTTACTTCGTGTACCAAATGGCGGTCAATATAGAGCAAAACGGTGCCGTCTTCTTCTTCGCGGACAACGTGGCTGTTCCAGAGTTTATCGTAAAGGGTTTGTGCTTGTGCCATGATGATTCTCGTTGAATGTGAATTTGAAAACAGGCATTTTAGATATTTTGGACAAAATTCGCAAGACAATGGCATTAGAATTGGACAATCAACATCATTATTGGACAAAATGTCCAATTTAATGATTTTTTGGCAAGAAAAAAGGGGGCAGATATGCCATCTCCCCCTGCTTTTCAGGCTGCTTTTTACCACACGACAATTTTTGTCGCGCATTGAAAGGCAGCCTGAAAAATCATTACTGTTGATTTTGTTTGATAATGGCTTCCAATTGCGGCATAGGCGCGTAGCCTGCCTGAACTTTACCATTTGGGAACACCATGGTGGGCGTACCGTTAAAGCCAAAACTTTCGCCCAAAGCGGTGGTTTCGTTCACAGGATTTTTGCATTCGGCAACTTTGGGTGGCATTTTGCCTTCGCGCATCCATTCGTTCCACGCTTTGGTGGGATTGGGTTGGCACATGATTTGCACGGCTTTGCGGCGACCATTGGGGTGCAACGAATCAATCGGCATCATGAAATTGTAGATGGTTACATCGGTCATTTTTGCCAATTCGCGCTCCAAGCGTTTGCAGAATGGGCAGTCGGGGTCGGAAAACGCCGCCACCACCAATTTACCGTTACCGCGTACTTCTTTAATGGCTTTGTCCAAAGGCAGGCTGCCAAAATCAATCACGTTCAAATCGGATTTGCGTTCTTCGGTTAAGCTGCGACCTTGTGTGGTTTCAATCAAATCGCCCACAAACATATAAGTGCCGGTTGAATCGGTGTAGGCGATTTGTTTGCCGTTCATCACCACTTCGTAAATGTTGGCAATGGGTGTGGTATTGACTTGCAAGACTTGCAATTTTTGGTCGGCGTAATTTTTTTCCAGCGTGCTGGCGATTTGTTTTGCCACATCATCTGGCACACCTTGACCCACTTTGGTGGGTGCGGCTGCCACTTGGGTGGATTGCATGGGCTGCTTGGCAACGGGGGCGGCTTGGCAACGGGGGCGGCTTGGGCTTTGCTTGCTGGCGTTTCGCCACAAGCAGACAATGCCAAAATTAAGGTGCTTGTGAAAATGCGTAGGGCAATGTTCTGTTTCATATTTTAAAATAATCAAAAGGAAAGGCGTGATTATGCCCAAGCCGCATTCTTTTTGCCAACAAAATTACATTTTTTTCGTTTTGGGGTTGATGTTTTGCGATTTTTTGGCAAAGCTGCCTGAAAAGCGTTTTTCGTTTACAATCCAAATGTTTTGCAAACAATAAGGTTGTTGCTTTCGGCGACTGACTTTTTAAAAAAGCAAGCCAAGTCAATGAATACCCAAAGATTTGAGCCTAAACAGCATTTTCAGGCTGCCTTGCGATACACAACAAAAGTGATTTGGCTGCCTGAAACTTTTGCAAAACTCGGTTTGTAGGGGCAGATTTCATATCTGCCCTGTTTAGAATTGCAGAAATTTTTATTTTTATCAATAACGTGAACTCGGGATAAGTCACTGTCAATTTGCCAACAAACCTGCCCTCTCTCCCTATGGGAAAGCGTTGGAGAGAGGGCTTGTTGAGCAGCATACCCTCTCCCCAGCCCTCTCCCACAGGGAGAGGGAGCAAAGTGACTTAAATTTATCAATCACTTTTATTCCGAAATCGCGTTATCAATAAATTGAAAAAAAGGGCAGATATGAAATCTGCCCCTACGAATTGAGTTTTGCAAAGGTTTCTGCCTGCAATCTGTCCCCTCCCCCGTCTGGCGGGGGAGGGTTAGGGTGGGGGTGGCACATTGGCTTTCTAACCCCCACCCCAGCCCTCCCCCTTTCACAGGGGGAGGGAGTAGGTTTGCGGCACCATCAAAAATTATCATACACTGCAAGGCTGCCTGAAAAAGCATTTCATCATTCAAAACAAGGATTTTTCCATGACCCCCATACTCACATTTGACATTGAAACCATACCCGACACAGCCGCCATTCGCCTGCTGGAAAAGCTGCCTGAAAGCCTAACGGACGCGGAAGTTGCCGAATACGCCTTCCAACAACGCCGTGCGAAAACGGGCAGCGATTTCATGCCCCATCATTTGCACAAAATTGTGGCAATTTCATGCTGCCTGCGTTGGGGCGACAAAATCCACATCGGCACACTCGGCAAACCCGACAGCAGCGAAAGCGAAACCATCGCCGAATTTTTCAAATTGATTGACAAATACACGCCACAGCTCGTGAGCTGGAACGGCGGCGGTTTTGACTTGCCCGTGTTGCACTATCGCGCTTTGGTGCACGGCATTCAGGCTGCGCGTTATTGGGACATGGGCGATGGCGATTTCCGCGACAGCAAAGATTTCAAATGGAACAACTACATAAGCCGCTACCATTCGCGCCATTGTGATTTGATGGATTTGTTGGCAATGTACACAGGTCGCGCCAATGCGCCTTTGGACGATTTGGCGAAAATGTGCGGCTTTGTCGGCAAAATGGGCATGGACGGCAGCCAAGTTTGGCAAGCCTTTTTGGACGGCAAAATCAACGAAATCCGCGATTATTGCGAAACCGATGTGGCAAACACCTACCTTGTTTACCAAAGATTCAGATTGATGACAGGCGCACTCAATCCACAAGAATACGAACACGAAGTGGAAAAATTGCACGAATACCTTGTTGAATTGGCAGATGAAAAAGCCCATTGGGCTGAATTTTTGGACGCTTGGTTGTGATGTTGCGGCAAATCACTTTAATTGGCGTGGGTTTGATTGGCGGCTCGCTGGTGCTGGATTTGAAACGCCACAAGCAAGTCCAAACCGTTTATGGCATTGATTTGGATAGCGAAAACCTCAATCGCGCTCTGGAACGCCACGTTATAGACCGCGCATTTGGCGAAATTTGTGCCGAAGCCATTTCATCGGCAGATTGGGTGGTCGTTGCCACGCCTGTGGCGACTTTGCCGTCCATTTGCGCCAAATTGGCAACATGGCTGCCTGAACACGCCATTGTGAGCGATGTGGGCAGCACCAAAGTTTCTGCGATTGAGGCTTTCAGGCAGCATTTGCCGCGTCATTTTGCGCGTTGCGTGGCAAGCCACCCGATTGCAGGTTCTGACCGAAGTGGCGCGTTGGCGGCGCAATTTGCCTTGTATCAAAACAAAAAATTGATTTTGTGTCCGCACGAACAGCAAGATTCAGCCTGCCTGAACACGGTGGCGAAATTGTGGCAAAGCGTGGGCGCACACACCCACATCATGCCAGCCGATGAACACGATGAGATTTTTGCGGCGGTGTCGCATTTGCCGCATTTGTTGGCATTTGCCTATGTTCATCAAATGCTTGACCACCCCAAAGGCGCACATTATTTGGATTTTGCTGGGAGCGGTTTTCGGGATTTCACGCGCATTGCCGCCAGCAATCCCGAAATGTGGGCAGACATTATGCTGGCAAATCAAAGCAGTATGCTGGATTTGATTGCAGCACAACAAAATCAGTTGGCGTATCTTTCAGGCTGCCTGAAATCGGGCAACAAAGCCGCATTGCGCGATTATTTTCAGGCAGCCAAGCAAATCCGCGAAGATTGGGGCGACAAACAGTAAAAAACGTGAGTTCGTGATAAAAATCATTGATAAATTGAAGTAATTTACTCCCTCTCCCTATGGGAGAGGGCTGGGGAGAGGGTTGCGGCTCAATAGCCCTCTCTCCAACGCTTTCCCATTGGTTGAGAGGGCTGGTTTGTTGGCAAATTGAAACCTTTGCAAAACCTACTTTTAAACTGACGTAGGGGCGGATTTCATATCCGCCCTTTTTTCAATTTATTGATAAGAATGAAAATTTCTGCGAACCTAAACGGGGCAGATATGAAATCTGCCCCTACAAACCGAGTTTTGCAAAGGTTTCAAATTAACAGTGCCTTATCTCAAACTGACGTTAAAAATTAGCCCATCATTTTCCAAAGCATTTGCGTGGCAATGAGCAAAAGCAAAATGCCCATTGCCATTTTCAATTTATCGGGCGACATTTTGTGTGCCACCTTCACGCCCAAAGGGGCGAAAGTCATCGTACACACCGCCAATGCCGCCACCGCAGGCAAATAGATGAATCCCAAAGTGTGTTCAGGCAGCCCTGCCACGCCCCAGCCCGTTGCCACAAAACCCAACAATCCCGACACCGACATCGCCCAAGCCAAAGCCGCCGAAGTGCCTGTTGCCATGTGCATCGGCACATTGCAATACACCATAAAGGGAACGGAAAGCGAACCACCACCAATCCCCACCCAACTGGACAACAAACCAATCACTTTACCTGCCCCCAATAAACCCCATTTTTGAGGTAATTGGCGTGTGGGTTTCGGTTTCAATTTCAACAACATCTGCACCGAAATCACATACAAAAACACAATAAAAAAACCTTGCAAAAACGCCGTGGGCAAATATTTTGCCACCGCCGAACCCACCAAACTGCCCACAACCATAGCTGGCGACAAATACCGCACAATGTGCCAATTGATTGCCTGCCGCTTGTGTTGCGCCCACGCGCTGGACAAAGTGGTAAACACCATAATCGCAAACGATGTCCCCAAGGCAATGTGTTGATTGTATTCGCCAATCACGCCCTGCTGGTGCAACAGCCACAGCACAATCGGCACAATAATCGTGCCACCGCCCACGCCCAACAAGCCTGCCAAAAAACCTGCCGCCGCACCCGCCAGCAGCAAAGCCATGATTAAATCAAATGTCCACATATTTTTTCCTTTACAAATGTGTGGCGAAATTGTACACGCATTTCAGGCTATAATTGCGTTTTCAGACAGCCTAATTTGGGCGTTTATTTGGGATTTTTCAGGCAGCATTGCCCTTTTAGGCAACCTGAAAAACACAGGAAAATCATCATGAGTATATTGGATTGGGCATTGATTTGCCTATTGAGCGGCATGGTGCTGCTGGTGTTGGCGGTGGTGTGGCAAATGTATGTGATGTTGAGCGAAACCCACACCCTAGACCGCTACGCCAACACCCCCCAAATGAAATGGGTGGCAATGTCGCTGTTTTTCAGTTTCAGTTTGAGCGTGTATTGGGTTTGCCCCAACGCACGAAAAAAAGGCGTGATTTTTGTGCTATTGGGTTTGTTGGGCAGCCTGATTTACGGCACAGGCATGTATTTGAAACGCATGGGTTTGCCCCAATAAAAATTGCCAACCCTTTGTTGATGGGGTTGGCAATGTTCAGGCTGCCCAAAAGCCATTTTAATGCATGGAATACACCGCATCTTCAACCACTTGTGTCACATACGACAACATGGTGTAGCGTTTCACAATCACATAAATTGCCACGCTTTCAAACTGCGGCACCAAATAAATAATATGATAATGCAATTTGGTGGTAATCAAAATGCGTTCGGCAACATCGCTCAATTCCAAAACTTTGACCATATTGGCATGGCGTTGCACCATATTGGCACACACTTCGCCAACTTGACGCAAATCCAAAGGCGCATTTTCTTGATAATCCAGCACTTCTTTGGTGCCAAAATTCACGATAACCGCGCCTTGAAAGCCTTCAATGGTGGCGATTTTTTGCATGGTTTTGGGGAAAAGTTTTTGCATTATGTTGTCCTTTGTAGAAAATGCCAAGCCAAATTTTAAACCCAATATGTTATCATTTTGTCAAAAAATATGCCATTTAAAACAGGAGTTCAAGCAATATGAATGAAATGACTTTGGATTTAAAGGGCTTAAAATGCCCCATGCCCATTTTGCACAGCAAAAAAGCCTTGGCAAAACTGGAAAGCGGCACATTGCTCACCGTGCTGGCAACCGATGCGGGTGCGCCCGATGATTTTGTCGCGTTTTGCCAACATACAGGGCATGAATTGCTGTCAAGTACCGCGCAAGATGGGGTGTTTACCCTTGTGATTCGGCGCAAATAACATCAATCAAGCCGCTTTTCCAAATTGTGTCGGGCAGTGAAAGGCAGCCTGAAACCCCATCAAAGCGTTTTCAGGCTGCCTGAATATCAAATATCTTGATTTTAAACGATTTCTGCTTTGGTAATCACCACCGCATCAACAGGCACATCATCGTGGTAGCCATGGCGTTTGGTTGCCACGTTTTCAATCGCGTCCACCGCGTCAAAGCCATCTGTTACTTTGCCAAATACGGCATAGCCCCATTCTTGCACCACAGGTTTGCCGTGCAATTCTTTGCCACGGAAATTCAAGAAATCATTGTGGGCGGTGTTGATGAAAAACTGTGCGCTGGCTGAATGCGGTGCGGAAGTACGCGCCATCGCAATGGTGTATTTGTCGTTTTTCAAGCCATTGTGTGCTTCGTTTTGGATGGATTCGCGGGTGGGTTTTTCGTTCATGTCAGCGTCCATGCCGCCGCCTTGAATCATGAAACCTTTAATCACGCGATGAAAAATCACACCATCGTAAAAACCGTCTTTCACATATTGTTCAAAATTGGCGGCGGTAATGGGGGCGTTTTGGTGGTCGAGTTCCAAAGTAATCACGCCGAAGTTGGTATGCAATTTCACTGCCATTGTGTCATTCCTTCAAAAAATCAGATTGTGGGAAAAAGCCATTTTATGTAAATGGGGCAATTATCGTCAAATTCAAGTTTTCAGGCTGCCTGAACATTTATTTTCGCCCAACTGCCTGTTGATACAACGGCATGACTTTGGGCAATTCGTCTTGAATCAATTTGATTCGCGCATTATTGGTGGGGTGGGTGGACGCGATTTTGTTCAAAACGGTGTTGTTGTTTTCCATGGCGTTCATTTTTTGCCACACGGTTACGGCGGCTTGGGGATTGTAACCTGCTTGTGCCATCAATTTTAATCCGCCCACATCGGCTTCGCGTTCTGCGCTGCGGCTAAATGGTTTTTGTACGCCCAAATCGCTGGCTAAATTCACGCCCAATCCCACCAATTCGGGGTTCACGCCTGTGTATGCCGCCAAAGCGTTGCCGCCTAATTGCGTTAAAATCCCCAAACCCACGCTGCGATTGGCTTCTTTTTTGCTGTGTTCCAGCAGGGCGTGGGTCATTTCGTGTCCCACAATGGCGGCGATTTCGTCATCGCTCAATTTTAATTTTTCCACAATGCCTGTGTACACCGCCATTTTGCCCCCTGGCATTGCCCACGCATTCAATTCATCGGAACGAATCACCGCCAATTCCCAATTAAAGGCTTGTCCTGTTTTGTTGGCGGCTTGGGCGTGTGGCACCATGCGGCGGAACACCTGTTGTATGCGTTGTGATGTGGCAGATGTGTTGTCCAATGCGCCTTGTTTGTGGGCTTGGGCTACGGTGGCGCGGTATTCTTGCGCGGCTTCTTGGTTGAGTGCGCCACTGTCCACCACCGAACAGGCAGATAGGGCAATGAAACTGGCACAAAGCCATGCGTTAAAGGTTTGTTTTCGCATAAATTCAATTCCGAAAAGGGTTTTCAGGCTGCCTGAATCGGCGCGAGCCAAGCACGTTGTTGAAACGACACCCAACCATGTGCCGTGATGATAAAATGGTCAAGCAGTTGAATGTCCAACAAATGCAAAGCCGATTGCAAACGTTGTGTTAAAACAAGGTCTTCGGCAGACGGTTCAAGGCTGCCTGATGGGTGATTGTGGGCAAAAACAATCGCGCTGGCGTGGTGTTGCAATGCCAATTTCAGCACTTCACGAATGTACACCGTGTTGTGCGCCACCGTGCCGCGCGACAATTCTTCACAGCTCATCAACTGATTTTGTTGATTGAGCAACAAAACAAGGGCAACTTCCACCTTTTCGCGCCCAATCCGCAAACGCAAATAATCGCCCACCTGCTGCGGCGAAGACAAAATCGGTTTATCGCGCAAGGCTTCGTGCAACACGCGCCGCCCAATTTCCAACACGGTGGCAAATTGGGCAAAACTGGCTTCGCCCATGCCTTTGTGTTGATACAATTCATCGGGCGTGGCGTGCATGACCGCACTCAAACTGCCAAAATAGCGCAACAAATCACGCGCCAATTCCACCGCATTTTTGCCGCGCGTGCCAACACGCAATAAAATTGCCAACAATTCGGCATCGCTCAATGTGGCAACGCCGTGTTCCAATAATTTTTCGCGTGGGCGTTCGTCTTCTGCCCAATGTTTGATGCTCATACAATCAAGGGAATAACATATTCAGGCAGCTTTTTATTATGTGAAATAAGCTGCCTGAAACATCATTTATTCAAAAATTGCATGGCAAGGCGTGCAATGTCGTCCATGCCAAAGCCGTCTGCGTCTGCTGCGTTGCCATTGGGGGTTAAGCCATTGACGATTTGGGGCAAATATTGTGCCAACAGGCTACTGGCTTGATTGCCATCCAAGCCCATTTGCGCGGCGGCTTGCGCCAAACCGCCACCCAAAGCGTTTTGCAGTTGGTCTGCGCCCACTGGGGCGTTGTCGCCATTGCCCACCCAGCTTTGCACAATGCTGTCCAAACCGCTTTGTTGTAATTGCGCCAACACCGCGCCCACACCACCATTTTGTTGCGTTAATTTTTGAAACAATTCAATGGCTTGAATTTGACCGTTGCCATCTGTGTCAGACAATAAAGACGAGGCGGCAGTAGAAAGCAAAGAATTGAGTAAGCTCATGATGTTTTCCTTCGTTTGAAAGCGACAATAAAAGCCGAAATTCTAACAAATTTATGGATTTGATTTGCGAGATTAACGCAATTTAGCAAACACATTCTCAAAGACCATTTTTGCAACGTTCAGGCTGCCTGAAAAGCATTTGAAAGCAGGAATGTGTGTCTTTTGGTAAACAGGGTGTATATAATTTATCAAGTTAAGTTAATCTTGTTTGGGGGTCAAAATGCACCGCAAAATACCACACTCGGTTTTGATGATGTCGGTGATGTTGTCATCATCGGCGTATGCCCAGTTGTCTTGCGAAAGCAGCTATGGCGTGATAACGCGCGTAGATGGCGTGTTGGGGCAAGCCATGTGTCAAAATCAATCGCAAATTTTCATTGATTTGGTCAAAAATCTGGAAAAAACCAACCCTGCCTACACCCGCACATCGGCAGCCGAAGTGCAAGGGCGATTCAATGATGTGGACATGACTTTGCATTATGCCGCCCATTCCAACACCCTGACTTTCACATCGCCCGAATTGAACATTGCCAACCAAACATTTACAGGCAGCACGCGCAAGGAATCGCAACGCATGTTTACCGATTGGCTGAAAAAAAGCGGTGTCATCGGTCAAATCATGAATCAGCAAGCCAAAACTTCGGCAAGCAGCCCCATTACAGGTGCAGGTGGCATGATGCCATCGGTGTCCAGCAGCGATTTTAATGTGGGCTGGCGCGACAGCAGCAATATTGTTGCCACACACAATGTGGCATTGTCATCGCCTGCCAATGCTTTGGATTCGGCAGACGGCACCTCATCTGCCAACACCACATCATCATCAAACAACCCAAGCAGCAGCCCTGCCAGTATGTTGGGATTGGGCTTGAATGTGGGTTCGTATTCCATTGATGGCAGCAAAGACAATGTGGATACCATTACTTTGCCATTGTCCTACTCGTTTAATATTCAAGAACATAGTGGGCAAAAAATCATTGTGAGCCTGCCTATAACCCTATACCAAGTGGGCAAAGCCAAAGGTTATCACGGTGGCGTGGGTTTGGGCTACCGCTATCCGCTCAACGACAAATGGACTTTAACCCCCAGCGTGCGCTACACCCTATCGGCTTCGGCAGACAGGGCAACGGTGGCTTCGGTAATGAGCGGCTCGCTGATGAGTACCTACACCGTTCCTGTGGGCAAATTTGATGTGGCGTTGGGCAATATGATTGGCTATTACAAAACAGGCAAATTCAAAACAGGCAATTATTCTTTTGACCCCAAAATCAAACAAACCATGTTGCGAAATGGCGTGATGTTGTCGCAGCCCATTACTTTAAAAGGCAAAAAATTGGCGGTGGAATATTCCGTCATTGACACACGCTATGTGGGCGGCAACAAACCCTTTTTGAGCCGAATGCAAGAATATGGCGTAACCGTTGGTTTGCACAAAGATGAAGTCGCCCAAAACAAAAAATGGTCGTCATGGCGCGGTGGCATAACCTATATGCGCGGTAAAAATGTGAAAGGTTTCACAGGCAATGTGGGCTATTGGTTTTAGAATCTGTTCAGGCAGCCTGAATGCTTTTTTTGCGAATAAATGGACTTGAATCAACATGCCGATTTTAGAAAAAATCAAACAATTCAAACTGATACTTTCGCCCATGGCGGGCATCACCGATAAACCGTTTCGCCAGTTGGCAAGGCAATTTGGTGCCGACCACACCGTCAGCGAAATGCTCACCAGCGACCCGACTTTACAAAACACGCGCAAAACCGCCCAACGCAGCGACCATTCAGGCGAACACGGCATCATTGCCGTGCAAATTGCAGGCAGCGAACCCGCTCAACTTGCCGCCGCCGCCCAATACCATGTCGCCAATGGCGCACAAATCATCGACATCAACATGGGCTGCCCCGTGAAAAAAGTGTGCAATGTGTTGGCAGGCAGCGCATTGTTGCAAAACGAAAAATTGGTCAATGAAATTCTGAATGCGGTGGTGCAAGCCGTTGATGTGCCAGTCACTTTAAAAACCCGTTTGGGCTGGGACGATGAACACAAAAACATCATGACCATCGCCAAAATGGCAGAACAGGCAGGCATTGCGGCTTTGGCGATACACGGTCGCACGCGCACGCAAATGTACAAAGGCGAAGCAAAATACGACTTAATCCACCAAGTAAAACAAGAACTTGGCATACCCGTGTGGGCAAATGGCGACATCACTTCACCGCAAAAAGCCGCGCAAGTTTTGGCAGAAACAGGTGCAGACGGCATTTTGATGGGACGCGGCGCACAGGGCAACCCATGGCTGTTTGCCGATGTGAAATATTATTTGGAAAACAACAAATTACCTGAACCGTTGCCCTTTCAGGCAGCCTGCGACACGATTTTGGCGCATTTGCAAACCATGCACGATTTTTATGGCGAAGTGGGCGGCGTGCGAATTGCACGCAAACACATTGGCTGGTATTTGGAGAATTTGCCCGATGGCGAAGATTGTCGCAAACAAATCAACCAAATAGACCATGCCAATCAACAGTTTGACACGCTGGCTGAATTTTTGCGCCAACAAAGTGAAAAACATGAATTTTGGCAACGGGATTATTTTCAGGCTGCCTGAAATATTTTTATTTCAATTTACTCAAATATTCGTTTCCAAATAAACCACTTGCGTTTGCAAATATTCTTCCAAACCGTGTTTGCCGTCTGCGCCGCCAATGCCCGATTTTTTCCAGCCAGCGTGGAAACCTTGCATGGCTTCAAAATTTTCGCGGTTGATGTAGGTTTCGCCAAACTGCAAACGGCGCGTTACATAAAACGCTTCGTTCAAATTGGTGGTGTACACGGAACTGGTCAAGCCAAATTCGCAATCGTTTGCCAAATCAATCACTTCGTCCAAAGTGTCAAAGGTGGCAATCGGCAAGACTGGACCGAAAGTTTCTTCTTTCATGATGTCCATGCCGTTGTTTACATTGGTCAAAACTGTGGGTTCAAAGAAATAGCCTTTGCCTGCCGCGCGTTTGCCGCCATACGCCAAAGTTGCGCCTTGCGACACGGCTCGTTGCACTTTTTCGGCTACGGCTTGCACGGCACGTTCTTCAATCAAAGGTCCCATTTCCAATGCGCCCGCTTCAGCTTCGGCTGGGTTGCCAAAACGCACGGCTTTCATCGCGGCAATCATTTTTTCGGTGAACGCGTCTTTCAGGCTGCTGTGAACGTAAACGCGCTCGGCGCAGTTGCAAATTTGCCCCGTGTTACCCACGCGCGATGCCAAAATGGATTTGACCGCCAAATCCAAATCCGCGTCTTTCAACACAATGGCTGGGGCTTTGCCGCCCAATTCCAGCGAAACTTTGGTGATGTTGTCCGCCGCAGCCGCCATAACCTGACGACCCGCCTCCACCGAACCCGTCAAGCTGACCATATCCACATTCGGGTGGGCTGCCAAAGCGTTGCCGATTTCCGCACCAGCCCCGTTTACCACATTGAACACGCCTGCTGGCAAGCCAACTTCATGCACAATTTCCGCGAAAACGTGGCAGTTAATCGGGGTAACGCTGCTGGGTTTGACCACAATCGTGTTGCCCGTAACCAGCGCAGGTGCCATTTTCCGTGCAATCAGGAAAAATGGGAAATTCCACGGCAAAATCCCCGCAATCACGCCCAATGGACGTTTGAACAGCAAAATGTTTTCGCGTGGGCGGTCGCTTTGAATGATTTCGCCTTCGTAGCGTCTTGCCCATTCCGCTTGGTAATCCATGTAGTCGGCTGTAAACATCACTTCAATGCGTGCCAAGTCTTTGGTTTTGCCGCCTTCGGCAACGATGATGTCGGTCAATTCATCGGCACGGGCGCGAATGCCTGCCGCAATTTGGCGCAAATACGCACCGCGTTCTACGGCTGGCAAGCGTTCCCACGCGCTTTGGGCGGCTTTGGCTGCCTGAACGGCACGGTTCACATCGTCTGCGCTGCCTTTGGGTTCGTGGGCGATGATTTCTTCGGTGGCAGGGTTCAGCACCTTGCGGTATTCGCCAGCAAATTCGGTTTCAAAACGACCGTTGATGTACATTGCGAGCTGTTTCATATTGCATTTTCCTTTGTTGAGAGACGATTGATGTAGTGCAATGTAGTCAAAAAAAGCCGTTTTGACAAGCAGATTTACCTTTCAGGCAGCCTGAAATGACCCACATCAATATCCCCATTCAGAAACATGGTCGCGCCTGTTAAATTCGGTTAAAATGGCGATTTAAGTCATTTGTGGCACAAAAATCATGCAGCACACTCCCGATATTGCCGATTGCATTACCCAAAATTTGAACCAATATTTCCGCGATTTGGACGGACAAACCGCTTGCGGCGTGTATGATATGGTCTTGTTTCAAGTAGAAAAACCGCTTTTGCAGCGCGTGATGAAAGAATGCAAAGGCAACCAATGTCGCGCCGCCGCCATGTTGGGCTTGAACCGCAATACTCTGCGTAAGAAATTGATTCAACACGGATTATTATCATAAAAGCGTTTTCAGGCAGCCTGAAAATTCAATGTAAGGAAACCACCATGCAAACCCTAACCATAATCCAACCCGATGATTTTCACGTGCATTTTCGTGATGGCGATGCGCTCAAATCGGTGGTGCCACACACCGCACGTCAAATGGGACGCGCCTTGGTCATGCCCAATTTGAAACCGCCCATTACCACAGTAGCCCAAGCACTTGAATACAAAAAACAAATTCAGGCAGCCACACCAGCAAATTGCCCCTTTGAGCCGCTCATGACCCTGTATTTGACCGACAACACCACGCCCCAAACCGTGCGTGAAGCCAAGGCAGCAGGCATCGTTGCGTTCAAACTCTATCCAGCAGGCGCAACCACCAATTCCGACAGTGGCGTTACCGATTTGTTTAAGTTATTGCCCGTGTTGGAAGAAATGGCGGCGCAGGGGATTTTGTTTCTCACACATGGCGAAGTAACCGACCCCGAAATTGACATTTTTGACCGCGAAGCCGTGTTCATGGAACGCATCATGCGTCCGATTTTGGCACAAATTCCGAATTTAAAAGTGGTTTTTGAACACATTACCACCGCAGAAGCCGCCCAGCTTGTTTGCGAAAGTGGCGACAATGTGGCGGCAACCGTTACGCCACAGCATTTGATGTACAACCGCAATCATTTGCTGGTGGGCGGTGTGCGTCCGCATTTTTACTGCTTGCCAATTATCAAGCGCGAAAGCCACCGTCAGGCTTTGGTCAAGGCGGTTACGGGCGACAAAGCGCACAAATTCTTTTTGGGAACGGACACCGCACCCCACCCCAAACACGCCAAAGAAAACGCTTGCGGTTGTGCTGGCGTGTTCAGTGCCATGACGGCGATTGAGCTGTATGCCCAAATCTTTGAAAAAGCAGGGGCTTTGGATAAGTTGGAGGCGTTTGCGTCCAAAAATGGGGCGCGTTTTTATGGGCTGCCTGAAAATCCGCGCACCCTCACTTTGGTCAAAAAACCACAACGTGTGCCTGAAAGCGTGGCGTTTGGCGACAGCGTGGTTGTGCCAATGTGCGCTGGCGAAGAGATTGAATGGTCTATCGCAGAATGATTTTTCAGGCTGCCTGAAAATGCGAAAACGTGGCGAAATAAGGGTCTCACCACGTTTTTTGTTGCAAAAATATGTTCAGGCTGAAACCTTTGCAAAATCCACTTTAAAACTGACGTAGGGGCGGATTTCATATCCGCCCTTTTTTCAATTTATTGATAAGAATGAAAATTTCTGCGAACCTAAACGGGGCAGATATGAAATCTGCCCCTACAAACCGAGTTTTGCAAAGGTTTCAGGCTGCCTGAAACTCAATCCGCCCATTCAACCCAGCCAGCCACATAAGTCAGCAAAATAATCCCACCAAAAACAATGCGATAATAAGCAAACGGCACATAATTTTTGCTCGCCACAAATTTCAGCAAAGCGCGTACCGCCAGCAAACCTGCACCAAATGCCGCCACAAAACCCACCGCAATCAACATCACATCATCTGCGGTAAAATCGTTGCGGTGCTTGTAGATGTCGTAGCCCGTTGCCGCCACCATCATCGGCACCGCCAAAAAGAAAGAAAATTCGGTTGCGACTTTGCGCTCCAAACCCCACAACATGCCGCCCATAATCGTGCTGCCTGAACGCGAAGTCCCTGGAATTAAAGCACAAATTTGTGCCACGCCCACCATCAGCGCGTCAATCGGTCGCATGTCGTCCACATTTTTGACTTTGGGAACAAATTGGCTGGCGCGTTTTTCCACCCACAAAATGATGAAACCGCCCACCACCAAAGCACACGCCACGCTAATCGGATTGAACAATACCGCCTTGATTTGCTTATTAAAAAGCAAACCCACCACCGCCGCAGGCACAAAAGCAATCGCCAAATTCAACACAAAACGATTGACCGCATTGTCGCGCCCTATGCCCGTGCAAACGCGAATAAAACGCTGGCGATATTCCACCACCACCGCCAACACCGCGCCCAGTTGTATGGCAATTTCAAACACTTTGCCCTTGCTGTGAAAATTCAGCAAATCGCCAAACACGATTAAATGCCCCGTGCTGGAAATCGGCAAAAATTCGGTTAAACCTTCAATCACGCCCAAAATTAAGGCTTTGAATAACAAAATCATGTCCATAATTTAAACTCACATTGGCAATAAAAAACGATGCCCAGTTTCCCAAACATCGTTTTTGCGTTTTCAGGCAGCCTGAATCATTTCAAAGCGGCTTTGGCAATAGACGCACCTTTGCTTTTGGGTGCAGCAGCTTTGGGTTTGGGGGCTTTCATGCCATTTTCTTCGCGTACTTTTTGTACCAATTCGTCAATGGTTTTCATGCCATTTTCAAATCCTTGATTAAAAATGACTTTGTATTTACCGCCCACAATCAGCGTGGGGGTGCTTTGCACTTGGTATTCGCGCGTGTAATCTGCCATTTGCTTGGCTTGGGCTTGGTTGCTGAATGAATTGTAGGCTTCCAAAACCTTTTTGCCATTGAATGAAGTTTGGGCATTCAACCATTGTGCGGTTACGCCCGCATCGCTCAAATTCACTTTCTCGTCAAAAATCGCGCCGAAAATGGCAGGATTGGCAGCGTATTTTTCGCCAGCTTGGTTTACGGCGGCGGTAATGCGCGCCAAATTCATGTCGCGACCTTCGTCCCACACAACGTGTTCGGTGCGGAAATAGGTGTCTTTGGCGAATGTTTTGGTGTGTTTGAGCAAAATGGGGTCAAGATTTTTGCAGTGAATGCAGAAATAACCAAAAAATTCCAACACTTCCACTTTGTCTTTTTGGATTTGCGGCATGGCTTTGGGCAAGACTTCATAGTCCACGCCTTCTGTGGCTGCCAATGCGCCTGCGTTCAAGCCCAAAGCCAGAGCCGATGCGATGAGTAATTTTTTCAAATTCATGATGTTTTTCCTTGTTTTTAAAGTGAAATGGAGAAGATTATTCGTGGCGTTCATACACACCCACACCATTTAAGCGCATAACGGCTTTGGCGTCATTGGCTTTATCGGCGTGTAATTTGGGGGTTTGAACGCGGTAAACGGTTTTGCCATTGACTTTGGCTTCGGCAATTTGGGCTTGCACGCCAAGCATGGCTAATTTGGCACGTTGGCTTTCAGCATAATCGCGCGAATTGAACGAACCTGCTTGCAACACCACGCTGCCACCTTTTTGGCTGCCTGAATTTTTGGTGTTTTTGGCGATTTGTTCGCGTTTGGCGGCTTCACGCGCTTTTTCAATGTTGCCATTGTCCAAAATTTGCTGCGGTGTGGGTTTGGGTGCAGCAGGGGTTTTGTTGGGGGCGGTGGCAACTTTGGCAGGCTGTTTGACTGCGGGTTTCACCTGTTCTTGGCGAACGGGCTTGGTTTCGCGTGGTTTCACTTTTGGTGTTTGTGGGGCAAAAGTGGGTTCATTTTTGTCGTCTTCTTCAAATGTGGGTTCGTTAAACCGTGTATCGGCATTGGCTTGTGGGGTTTGGTTGGTATCGGCAATGGTGGGTTTGACCACGGGGTTGGGCAAAGTGGTGGTTTCGGTTTTTTGGGGTGTGCTTGCCGCGATGGGTTCGGCTGGGGGATTGTTGTCGTTGGTGGTGGCTGGGGGGCTGACATTGTCGTTGTGCGCCACCACGCCTGAACCCATGCTTGGGGTTAAGGTTTGGGTGGCAGGCGGTGTGTTGTTGGACAACACGGGTTCGGTGGGTTTGAAGGTTTTTTTGCTGTTGCTGTTAATCATCAGCAGTACGGCAACGATAATCAGCGTTGCCAAGACCAAACCCGACAAAAAACCCACCAAACTTTTGGCATAGTGTTTGTTGTCGGGGGATTGATTGGGGGCTTTGTTGGGTTGTTGCGACATGGTGTTGTCCTTTTTCTGAAATGATGTATGTTAATGGGGATATTTTAACCATTTCCCTGTTGTGAATTGCCATTTTTTTCAATTTTTTAACTTTCAGGCTGCCTTAGGGGCTAATGACAATTTGGGCGCGAAGTTGGTTTTTCAGGCAAAACTGTCAAATTCAAGGAAAAAATGCGAGTCAATGCCACCCATTGGCGCGTATTTTTGACGCAGAAGTTGGCGATTTTGATGAAAAAACAATCGCGAAACGAATTGTCATTAGCCCCCTACAGTACACGACATTTTTTGATATTGCCACAAACCTGCCCCCTCCCCCTATGTAAGGGGGAGGGGACAGGTTTCAGACAGCCTGAAAGATTTTTATCATGCACTGAAAGGCTGCCTGAAACGTGTTTACAAAGCACGTCTGAAACCAATGGCGCGTAAAACATGGGCGCGTGTTACGTTTTCATCGCCAGCCAAATCTGCCAAAGTCCGCGCCACACGCAAAATGCGGTGGAAACTCCGCGCGGAAAGCGACAATCTTTCCAAAATTTCGCCCAAGGCTTCACGCGCTTCGGACAAAATGGCGGCTTGTTCGTCCAATTCGCTTGATGACAGGGCGGCATTGGTTTTGCCTTGTCGCGCGTATTGGCGTTCACGCGCTGCCAACACGCGCTGTAATACGGTTGCGCTGTCTTCGCCTTGCTGTGCGCTGACCAATTCGGCGGCGGCAAGTGCAGGGACTTCAATCGTTAAATCAATGCGGTCAAGCAAAGGTCCTGAAATGCGGTCGCGGTAACGTTTGATGGCATCGGGGGTGCAACGGCAGGGTTTGCTGGGGTGTCCCAAATAACCGCATGGGCAGGGGTTCATGGCGGCGATTAATTGAAATTTGGCGGGATAAGTGGCTTGGCGCGTGGCGCGGGAAATGTGGATTTCGCCACTTTCCAAAGGTTCGCGCAACATTTCCAAAACGCGGCGGTCAAATTCGGGCAATTCATCTAAAAACAAAATGCCTTGGTGCGCCAATGAAATTTCCCCTGGTTTGGGGTCTGAACCGCCACCCACCAAGGCGGCTGCACTGGCGGAATGGTGCGGTGCGCGAAACGGACGTTGGGTGTGCTGCGGCAGGCTGCCTGAAAATTGCGGCAACAGCGAATGCAATGCCCACACACTTGCCAATTCATCATCGGTAAGCGGTGGCAAAATGGACGGCAAACGTTGCGCCAACATGGATTTGCCCGTACCAGGAGGCCCCAGCATCAACAGGCTATGTCCGCCTGCGGCTGCAATTTCCAATGCCAAACGGGCGGTGTGTTGCCCTTTCACATCGCGCAAATCGGGCAAATGGGCGTTTTCAGGCTGCCTGAACTGCGCTACCGCTACTTGTTGCAAAGGCTCAACACCATTCAAATGCGCCACCACTTCGCCCAAACTGCGCGCGCCATAAGCGGTAATTTGTGGCATAACTGCGGCTTGTTGGGCATTTTCGTGAGGCAAAATAAAGGCGCGATTTGCCCGTTTGCTGTGCAAAGCCATTGCCAAAGCCCCACGAATCGGACGCAAGCTGCCTGAAAGTGCCAATTCGCCAGCCAATTCATAATCCGCCAACACATCGGGCGCAACCTGACCGCTTGCCGCCAAAATGCCAATCGCAATGGGCAAATCAAAACGCCCCGATTCTTTGGGCAAATCGGCAGGGGCAAGATTGACCGTGATTTTTTGCGTGGGAAATTCAAAACCACTTTGCAAAATGGCAGCGCGAACACGGTCGCGGCTTTCTTTCACTTCGGTGTCGGGCAGCCCCACAATATTGCATTGGGGCAAGCCGTTGGACAAATGCACTTCCACTTCCACCAAAGGCGCGTTCATGCCGCTTAATGCGCGGCTGTTTACCACGGCAAAGCTCATGTTCAGGCAGCCTTATTCTGCGATTTTTTGGGTGTGTTCAACATTTTCGGTGGTGTCAATTTGGGCATTACTGACCGCATTTTGGTTCAACAAGGCTTCCAAAGCCGCCAAACGCGCTTCCACCTCACTCAATTTGCTGCGGGTTTTGATGAGAATTTGTTGTTGAATATCAAACTCTTCGCGTGTAACCACGTCCATTTTATTCAATGCGCCCGAAAGCATGGCTTTGGCATTTTTTTCCAAATCTTTGGCGGGACTATTGGCGATGGTTTCGCTGATTTTGGCGGCGGCATCTTCAAAAAATTGTTTGACAATCATGGTTTTTCCTTGCATGAGCAGAAAATTGAAAAACAGCGATTGTAGCCATTTTCAGGCAGCCTGAAAAGGCAAACCGCGCATTCCCCCAAAAGAAAAAGCGCGGTTGATGACAACATTACCAAGCGTGGCGCAAGCCCACATCAAGCCCATAATGGCGTTTGAATTGATTGCCGTGTTCGGTGTGCAAATTCAAGTGAATTTGATTGTTTTTATTGAAGAAAACATCGGTTCCCACCCGTGCTGCCACGCGGCTGCCTGCGCTTTTGGCGCGGAAATTTTCCTGATTAAACGCCACATCAACGCCACGGTGGTCGCCCACATAATACACGCCCAATTTGGGTTGAAACAACACACCGTTTGCCGAAGTCCATTTGCTTTGCACATCAACACCAGCGCGACTTTGCAACAAAGTGCTGTTTTTCATCATATTGCTGCCTGAAAGTCGCCCAATGGTAACAGACGCATTCGGAATCAGCGTCCAAGTTTCATTCAAAGCCACATTTTTGCCGCCTTGTAGATTCAAGCTGTTGATGCGGAAACGGTCTCGGGCAAATTGGGGGTTTTCGGCGGTGTAGCGCGTGTGGCGTAAAGTCGCATCGCCAAACCAGCCATCGCTGCCTGTTAAGCCACCGTAAGCGGCAAAGGTGTGGCTGCGGATTTTTGAATCATCATACAAATCAACATGATAATCAATATTGTGGCGACCGTATCCCGCCAACACGCCCGCATAGCCATTGCCCATTTCTTTATCCAAGCCGATTTGCCAAGCGTTTGATTTGTCTTTGAAACCCGAAACATTGCCGCCATTCACGCTGCTGTTTTTGCGTTCAGACTGGCTGTTTTCGCCCAAAATCCACGCGCCATGCAAACGTTGCGCTTGGTGCAAAGCAAGTTGGCGTTGGTTCAAGACTTGGTTTTGTGCTTGCAATGCGCTGGTGGCAACTTGCGCGTGTGCCATGCTGCCAACCAAATCGTAGCGGAAATTTTTGTTTACGCTGGGCGTGGTGGTGTTTTGCGCTGGTGTGGTCGTGTTGGGTTGCGCGACTGGGTTCGCGTTTTGTGCAGGTGCAGTCGTGTTGGGTTGCGCGACTGGGTTCGCGTTTTGTGCAGGTGCAGTCGTGTTGGGTTGTGCGACTGGGTTCGCGTTTTGTGCAGGTACAGTCGTATTCGGTTGTGCGACTGGGTTCGCGTTTTGTGCAGGTACAGTCGTGTTCGGTTGAGCGGCTGGCTGCGTGGTGTTTTCAGGCTGCTTTTGGGTGTTGTCGTAAACCAGTTGCCAGTTGTTGCCATTTTGTTTGAGCGCATACAAATATTTGCCAGCTTCCACCACACCTTTGGCATTGCCCAATTTGAATGCGTCTGCGCCACTTGAACCTGTTTTCACAACGGTTAATTTGCCGTCTGTGGTGGCAGGTTCGCTGCGCGTGTTTTCAATGTGCAAAACATGGCTGCCTGAAACCGCACCTTTCACGTCCAACAAATCGCTTTGATTGCCCGCAATGTCGCTGTTCATGTGGAATGCGCCATTGCCCGACAAATCGCCATTGACAGTTAAAGTATTGTATCCATTGGCTTTGCCGATTTTTACGGTGGCATTGTCCAATTTCAGCGTGTCAATTTCGCTGCTGTTTTGAATTGTCCAAGTGCTGTTGTGGGTTAAATTTAAAGTGATGTTGCGGTTTGCTGTTGCATTGGCACTTTGATTGTTCAAAATGCTGGCACCCGATAATGTGCTGTTGTGGGCGTTGAGTGTGATGTTGCCGACCACATCGCCCTCTGCGAATACATCAAGGTTTTCAGGCTGGGCAACCAATAAAGCGGTGCGACCCGATAATGTGCTGTTTTGCAAATTCATGACGTAATTGAATTTGTCTTCTTCATCAGGCGTGAGAAAAATGCCATATTCGGCGGATAAAGTGCTGTTGTTGATGTTTTGTGTAATCGTGGTTTCATCGCCACCGATGTTGTCGGTAACAAATGATGATTTGCCTGTTAAATCCACCTTTGAGTTATTCAAATGAATGTTGTCGCCAATGAATGCGAATGTTTTTTCTGCGCTGCCTGAAATTTGCACATTGTCTGCGGTGATTTTGCCTTTGTTTAAGGTATCAAAACCCATTGTCCAGTTGCCATTCAGTTGAATGCTGTGGTTGCTCATGTTTACGGTGGCATTATCGTATACGCGTACACCACTGGCATTTTTGCCTGTTAATTCAATATCGGCAGAATTATTGACTTTGGCTTTGTCGCCATAGGCTTCAATGGCAGAACCTGCTTGATAATCGTCTTTTTTTTCTTCGTCATATTGTGTCATGTCCACTTGATTGACTTCGGCATAGCTGGGGTTCACAACCAAACGCGCATTTTTGTGAATGTTGGCGGTGGTGTTGCCCACAACATAAATGACCGAACTGTCTTCGGGTTGCATGGACAAAGTGGCAACGGTATTGGGCAAAACTTCCAATTCTGCGGTTTCTTCCGTTGCGAATCTGTTAAGCGCATCGCCATAAATGCCAACCACATGGTCATGTCTTTTTTCAAAACTTTGATTGGGAAAGGACGAAGGTTTGATGCCTGTGCTGTTGGTGGTTTTGTTTTTCACATTGCCCGACACCACAACTTTCAGATTGGTGCTTGCCAAGTCTTCTTTTTGCAATGGTGCGTTATTGTGCGTCCACTCAAAGTAATTTTGGTTATGTTGCCATTGTTCCACATTGTTGGGATTGTTGTAGGTAAAGTTGTAGGTAAAATGGCAAGTTGTGCTGTCATTTTCGGTACAATGACGGACAACTTGTGGGTCTGCCGCCAACGCATTGGGCGCAACAAACGCAGTCGCCACGCACATTGCCAATATTTTTTTAGAGAATGATTTTTTCATTTTGTGTGTTCCTATTCCAAATTAAAAAATGAATGCAGGCTGCCTGAACACCATGCGTTCAGGCAGCCCAAAAACATTATTGCACGCTCACATCTTTGCCGAAAAATTCTTCGCCCAATTTTTTCAACGTGCCGTCTGCTTGCAATTCTTTGATGGCGGTGCTGATTTTGGCTAATGCTTCGTCATTGCCTTTATTGGCAACCAAGCCTGCGCCTTTTTTGTCTTCCGCGCCAGCCGTCCACACAATTTGCAAACCTGAATTGGGGTTTTTCTTCAAATAATCCAAAAACGATAAGCTGTCGTTTAAGGTTAAATCGGCGCGTTGTTGTTGCACCAAAGTTAAGGCTTGCGCCATGCCATCAACAGGCACAATTTCCGCTTCGGCTTTTTTGGCTTCTTCGCCATAGTTGCTGCTCAAAGTTTGGGCGGCTTTAAAGCCTTTGATGTTGGCAAGTGCATTGAATCGGGTTTCGCCTGCGCGTGCCATCATGGCTGCGCCGCTCCAACTGTATGGTTCGGATTTGTCAAATGTGGCTTGGCGTTCGGGCGAAGTCAGCGCAACTTGGTTTGCCACCAAATCAAAGCGACCGCCTTTCAAACCTGCCAGCATGGAATCCCAGTTGGTTTCGTTGAACGCCACTTTTACCCCTAATTTGGCGGCAACGGCGCAGGTTACTTCCACATCGTAGCCTGTAAGTTTGCCGCTTGCATCGTGGTAGGTAAAGGGGGCGTAAGTGCCTTCTGTGCCAACGGTAATCACGCCTTTGTTGTTGATGCGCTCAATCAGGCTGCCTGAAACATTGGACGTGGCTGGCACAACCACAGTATCACAAGCAGAACCTTGTGCAGCAACGGGGACATTCGCGCTGCTGGCGGCTGCTGGTGTGCTGGCTGCTGGCGCATTGCTGCTTTGTGCGGTGTTGTTTTGACCGTTACAGGCTGCCAAAACAAGGGCGGCTGCGGCGGTTAAAGTGAATTTTTGAAACATGATTTTTTCCTAAATGGTTGTGTGATGTGGCGCAAGATGTGTCATCTTATCCCACAAAAAAAGGCGGATTTTACGCAAAATGCGTCTCACAAACAAATACGCAAAACACATATGCTTTATAAACAAACGCGAACTCGGGATAAATCACTGTCAATGTGCCAATAAACCAGCTCTCTCCCCGTGGGAAAGCGTTGGAGAGCGGGCTTGTTGAGCAGCATACCCTCTCCCCAGCCCTCTCCCACAGTGAGAGGGAGCAAAGTTACTGAAATTGTTCAATCACTTTTATCCCAAACTGGCGTTAAACAAAAATGCCATCTGCCTGAATGCTTTTTTATTCCTGAATGCTGTATCCATTCAAATATTTAATGCGT
Source organism: Alysiella filiformis (assembly GCF_014054525.1). Taxonomy (NCBI): domain Bacteria; kingdom Pseudomonadati; phylum Pseudomonadota; class Betaproteobacteria; order Neisseriales; family Neisseriaceae; genus Alysiella; species Alysiella filiformis. The sequence goes on along the minus strand of NZ_CP059564.1, from coordinate 1,179,286 downwards.
TCGTATGTGAGTTTGGTATCGCATTGCATGTGCAAATAATGGCTTTCGCGGTCGCTGTTGCCTTGGGCGGCGGCTTTCAGGCAGCGTTGGCGTTTTTGGCTTTCCCACGTTTTTTGCTCTTCCACCAAAGTTTGTTGAATGGCAGGGTCAATTTTGCGCCATGCTTGTTTGATTTCGGTGTCGGCACGTTTGTGTTCTTGCTCGGCTTGTGCCAACTGTTCGGCAGCAATGGTGTTGTCCGATTGTGCTGTATCGGGAACGGTGTTGGTTTCAGGCTGGGGCGCGGCAGGTGGCGGTGTGTGCGGTTTGGCAGGTGCGCTGGCAGCCTGTGAAATGGTTGGCACTTCCTTAACCGCCACTTCGGGTGCAGACGGCGCGGCAGGCTTGGGATTTTTAATCAACTCAATGGCTTGTTCGCGGCTGATGGTTTTGCCGTTGATGGTCAACATGTCTTTCACGCCATAAGGCTGCAAGGCAATCGCCAAAGCCGTGCCTATGCTGCTTAAAGTGGTGTCGTTGTAAGTAATGGCAAATTGTTGATTTTGATGTGTTACCGTGTAGGCAAGGTGGGTACTTAACGTGCGTTCATCAATTTGCGTGGCGTGTTGCGACAAGCGTTGTTTGATAATCGCGTTGGGTTTATCCATATCCAAAATAATCGCATTTTGCTGCGCCACGTTCACAATGCGCTTGGGAATGCCCACCAACAATTCTGCCGAACACGCCCCATTTTGATTTTGAATTTGCTGCAAATTGATTTCCAACAAACCTGCGGCAGCCACCAATTTGTCGGCATCCACCAAATCGGGATAATTGCTGCCTGCAATTTTCAAGGCTTCATCGCGCACCATTTTTTGCAAACTTTCACGGACATTGGGCGCAACAGCAGGGTCTTGGCACAGCAAAGCCGATTGTGCCGCTTCATTTTGTGCGCTTTGGGCTTTTTCCTGTTCCGATGTGCAAGCCATTAAGATTAAAGCGGCTGCGCTTGCCACAGCCAAATGTGCCAATTTCATCACAATTTCCTTTTGGTTTTGAAAATGGTTTTTCAGGCAGCTTTGGGGCAAATTTTCCCCCAAAAGGCTGCCTGAAACATCAATTTAAACTGTCCAACCAACGTTCTGCGTCCAAAGCTGCTTGACAACCGCTGGCCGCGCTGGTAATGGCTTGGCGATACACCGTGTCTTTCACATCGCCAGCCGCCCACACGCCTTCAACATTGGTTGCGCCCACATTGCCATCGTTGCCGCCGCGCGTTTTCAGGTAGCCTGCTTCGTCCATATCAAGCTGACCTTTAAAAATGTCGGTGTTGGGTTTGTGTCCAATGGCAATGAACACGCCTTGCACGGCAATGTCTTCGCTGCTGCCATCGTTGTTTTGCAAACGTGCGCCTGTTACGCCCTTGTCATCGCCCAAAATTTCGGCAAGTTGCGCGTTGGTTTTCAAGATGATTTTGCCTTCGCTCACGCGCTTCATCAGTTTTTCCACCATGATTTTTTCGGCGCGGAACGTGTCGCGGCGATGAATCAGCGTAACCGTTTTGGCGATGTTTGCCAGATACAAGGCTTCTTCCACCGCAGTGTTGCCACCCCCTACCACCGCAACATCTTGGTTTTTATAAAAGAAACCATCACAAGTGGCACAAGCTGACACGCCTTTGCCCGCAAATTGCTGTTCGCTGAGCAAACCCAAATATTTGGCAGACGCGCCCGTTGCCACAATCAAGGCATCACAAGTGTATTCACCCATGTCACCTTTGAGTGTAAAGGGGCGATGTTGCAAATCCACCGCATTGATTTGGTCAAACACGATTTGTGTACCAAAACGCTCGGCATGTTGCAAGAAATGTTGCATCAATTCGGGACCTTGTACGCCATTGGCAAAAGCGGGGTAGTTGTCCACTTCGGTGGTGGTCATCAGTTGTCCGCCCTGCTCCATGCCTGTGATGATGACGGGTTGCAAATTCGCGCGCGCCGCATACACCGCCGCCGAATAACCCGCAGGCCCCGAACCCAAAATAATCAATTTGTGATGTTGTGCCATAAAATTGTTCTCCTAAAAATACGATAATGGGGATAACGGGCTGCCTTTCAATACCCCCATGCGCCACACGACAAAAATGGTTTGGCTGCCTGCAATCTATCCCCTCCCCCGTCTGGCGGGGGAGGGTTAGGGTGTGGTGCTTTGGGTCTCTAACCCCCACCCCAGCCCTCCCCCTTTCATAGGGGGAGGGAGTGGGTTTGTGGCAACATCAAAAATTGTCGTGTACTGTAAGGCTGAGACCTTTGCAAAACGCCTAAAATTTGATTTTTTAAAATTTCAATATATTGAATTTTAATAAATTTATTTTTCAAAAAAGTTCAAAAAATCGGGTTTTGCAAAGGTTTCAGGCTGCCTGAAATGTTTTTATTGTTGATGATACTGGCGCGACAATTCATGCACCGCGTCCACCAAAATTTTGGCGTGTTCGGGGTCGGTGTGTTGGTTGATGCCGTGTCCCAAATTGAAAACGTGTCCCGTGCCGTGTCCAAATTCGCCCAAAATGCGGCTGACTTCGGTGCGGATATGCTCGGGCGAACCAAACAGCGCGAATGGGTCAAAATTGCCTTGCAAAGCGACTTTGTTGCCCACACGCGCTCGGGCTTGCGCTAAATCGGTCGTCCAATCCAAGCCCAAAGCGTCTGCGCCACAATCTGCCAAATGTTCCAGCCACTGACCGCCGCCTTTGGTAAACACAATCACAGGCACTTGGCGACCTTCGTTTTCGCGTTTTAATCCGCTTACGATTTGTTTCATGTATTGCAAGCTAAACTCGCGGAATGCGGTGTGGCTCAACACGCCACCCCAAGTGTCAAAAATTTGTACCGCTTGTGCGCCGTGTGCGATTTGCTCGTTCAAATAGGCGGTTACGGCTTGGGCGTTCACGTCCAAAATTTTGTGCAGCAAATCGGGGCGGCTGTACATCATGGATTTGATGGTGCGAAATTCTTTGCTGCCACCGCCTTCCACCATATAGCAAGCCAAAGTGAACGGGCTGCCTGAAAAGCCAATCAAAGGCACACGCCCATTCAAAGCCTTGCGAATGGACGCCACCGCGTCAAACACATAGCGCAAATTCGCCATATCAGGCACACGCAACTGGCTCACAGCTTGTTCATTTTGAATGGGATTCTGAAACTTTGGTCCTTCGCCTGTTTCAAAATACAAACCCAAGCCCATTGCGTCTGGCACGGTCAAAATGTCGGAAAACAAAATGGCTGCGTCCAAATCAAAGCGTTCAAGCGGCTGAATGGTTACTTCGGTTGCCAATTCGGTGTTTTTGCACAAATCCAAAAAACCGCCTGCTTGGGCGCGGGTTGCGCGGTATTCGGGCAAATAGCGTCCTGCTTGGCGCATCATCCAAATGGGTGTGTATTCAACGGGTTGGCGCAACAGGGCGCGGAGAAAGGTGTCGTTTTGTAGGGTTGTCATTTTGTTTTCCATAAAAATTAAAATTACATCATACTCGCAAAGCGTTTTCAGGCTGCCTGAAAATCTTTATCGCGTTAATTGGGCGATTTGTGTTCGCGCCATTTCATGATGGGCAACACAATCGCACAGCAAATCGCCCCCACCAGCAAACCCACCACCAAGCTGCTCAACATTTCCATTATGCCACTGTCCCAATGCAGCGCGTGTAAAGTTTCGTGCAACCAGCCCCAGTTATGCACAAAAATGCCGCCGCCCACCAAAAACATCGCCAAAGTCCCCACCACGCTCAATCCGCGCATAAACCATGGCATGAACCACAACAGCGCATTGCCCAATTTGGCTTTGCCTTGACGCACCAAATAGGCACCAAAATCGTCCAATTTAACCAAAATTGCCACCAAGCCATACACCAGCACGGTCATGCCCACGCCAATGGCAAACAGCACCAAAATCTTGACCATGGTGTCGTAGTCTTTGACCACGCCCAGCGCGATGATGATGATTTCGGCAGACAAAATGAAATCGGTGCGAATGGCACCTTTGATTTTGTCGGCTTCGCTGGTGGATTCGTTTTCTGGCTGCGTGGTGGTTTCGGTGTCGTGATGATGGCGGTGGGCGAATTTGTGCCACAATTTTTCCACGCCTTCAAAACACAAATATGCCCCACCCAACATCAACAACGGCACAATCAAAACGGGCGCAAACACCGCCAAAATCAATGCCACAGGAATCAAAATCAATTTGTTGATGAGCGAACCTTTTGCCACCGCCCAAATAATCGGCAATTCGCGTTCGGCGCGTACGCCTGTAACTTGGTTGGCGTTTAACGCCAAATCATCGCCCACCACGCCTGCGGTTTTTTTGGCTGCCATTTTGGTCATCACTGCCACATCGTCCATAATCGCGGCAATGTCGTCCAATAATGTGAATAAAGAGGCAAATGCCATGTGTGTGTATCCTAAAAAAATAATGTCAAAAAAAATGTCAAAAAAAGGTTTTCAGGCTGCTTGAACAATTTGATGTGGTTTGCCGTCCGCTAGGACTTTCAGGCTGCCTGAACAATTTGATGTGGTTTGCCGTCCGCTAGGACTTTCAGGCTGCCTGAATAATTTGGTGTGGTTTGCCGTCCGCTAGGACTTTCAGGCTGCCTGAACAATTTGATGTGGTTTGCCGTCCACTGGGACTTTCAGGCTGCCTGAAACGTGCTTACTCGCTTACCGCTTTGGGCTTGCGACCGCGCCGCACCGTGGTGGTGGTGGTGCTGTCGCTGTTTTTGCTGCTGGCAGAGGGTTTGGGCGCAACGCGGCTGCCTGAACCGCCACGCATCACATCAAAAAATTCGGCATTGTTTTTGGTTTCTTTCAATTTGTTGAGCAAAAATTCTGCCGCTTCAATATCGTCCATGCCATGCAGCGAGCGGCGCAACAGCCACATTCTTTGCAACTGGTCGGGCGACACCAACAATTCTTCACGGCGCGTGCCTGATTTGTTGATGTTGATGGCGGGAAACACGCGCTTTTCAGCCAGCCTGCGTTCCAAATTCAGCTCCATATTGCCTGTGCCTTTAAATTCTTCAAAAATCACATCGTCCATGCGGCTGCCCGTGTCCACCAAAGCGGTGGCGATGATGGTCAGCGAACCGCCCTCTTCCACATTACGCGCTGCGCCAAAAAAGCGTTTGGGACGATGCAAGGCATTGGCGTCCACACCGCCCGTCAGCACTTTGCCCGAAGTTGGCACAACCGTGTTGTAGGCGCGCGCCAATCGCGTGATGCTGTCCAGCAAGATGACCACGTCTTTTTGTGTTCCACCATGCGTTTGGCTTTTTCAATCACCATTTCGGCAACTTGAACGTGGCGTTGGGCAGGCTCATCAAATGTGGACGACACCACTTCGCCGCGCACACTTCGCGTCATTTCGGTAACTTCTTCGGGGCGTTCGTCAATCAGCAGCACAATCAATTCCACATCGGGATTGTTTGCCGTAATTGCGTGGGCGATGTTTTGCAACATCACGGTTTTGCCCGATTTGGGTGGCGCAACCAACAAGGCGCGTTGCCCCAAACCAATGGGGGAAATCAGGTCAATAATGCGCCCTGTTAAATTTTCGGCTGCCTGAATGTCGCGTTCCAATTTAAGCTGTTTGGTGGGAAACAAGGGCGTTAAGTTTTCAAATAAAACTTTGTGGCGGCAGGCTTCGGGGTGGTCGCCATTAACGGTGTCCAAACGCACCAGCGCAAAATATTTTTCATCGTTTTTGGGGACGCGCACCGTGCCTTCAATCGTGTCGCCCGTGTGCAAATTGAAACGGCGAATTTGATTGGGCGACACATAAATGTCATCGGGGCAAGCCAAATAAGAAGTGCTGGGGCTACGCAAAAAGCCATAGCCATCGGGCAGCGTTTCCAGCGTACCCGAGCAGATAAACTCCTGCCCATCTTTCATCAATTCGCGCACAATCGTAAAAACAAGGTCTTGTTTGCGTAAGCGATTGGCGTTTTCAATGCCCATTTGTTCGGCTTGGGCAAGCAATTCGGTAATGTGTTTGGTTTGAAGTTCAGAAACGTGCATGATTGAAAAGTTTTCGTGAAAAAGCGTTTCAGGCTGCCTGAAACGTTTGTGATGGAAAAAAAAATACAAAATAGGGAAATCTTCGCCTGAAACGGCACAGAATTGGGAAAAAACGCGATTGTAGTATTATCAAGGCATTGTGTCAATTTTGGCGTGTTACAAGCAGGCTTTTGGCGCACCCATCGCGCCCCAAGCCCGCCTGCACATCAATTTGCCAAAACCGTAAAAGTTTTGCCAATAGCCTGCCATTGCTGGGTTTCGCTTTCCAAAGCCGATGAAGTTAAAGGGTTTTCGTCCAGCCAAGTTTGCGCGATTTTCAACACATAGCCCTGCTCATCGCTGTGCGACAACGCCATATTGGCAGGCAAAGCCAAAGGCAAACGCGCACGGCAAAACAGCACCGCCAAACGCAAAGCAAAAATCGCGTGCCACAAACTCATTTTATCGTTTTGAATTTCCGTCATTTTTTTCAAATCGCCACGTTGCGCCAACACCAGCTTGGACAACAAATCCTGTTCAGGACGCGAAAAACCCGACATATCCGCTTGCGCCAAAATGTATGCCGAATGCTTGTGATAAGCGGTGTGGGCAATATCCAAACCCACTTCGTGCAACAACGCCGCCCAACGCACATAATCCGACCAATATTCAAAGGCTTGCACCGTAATGTGTTGCGACAAACCCGTAAAAAACTGTGCCGACAATTTTGCCACACGCGCTGCCTGATTTTTGCTCACATGATAGCGTTCTTGAAACTGAATCACGGTTTCTTCGCGCATGTCGCTGTCCAAATTTCTTTCAATAAAATCAAAAAACAAGCCATCGCGCAAAGCCGCTTCGGTAAACACCATTTCCTTGATGTCCAACTCCTGAAACGCCGCCATCATCACCGCCAAACCGCCTGCAAACACCTCAATGCGTTCGGGTTTCAAGCCCTCCAATTTGGCTTTTTTCACGCTGCCTTCGGCAATGATTTTGTCCGCCAATTTTTGCATGGCAGACAATGTGATACCACGCTCCGCCAAACCGTGTGCCGCAATCACATTCGCAATCGCCTTGGCAGAACCCGATGTGCCAATGGAAATGTCCCAACCTGCACGTTTGTACAATTTGCTGATGCGTTGAATTTCAGCGCGTGCCGTGTTGATGGCAGCCTGAAAATCCTTTTGGCTGATTTTGCCCTGAAAAAAGCGCATAGAATAGGTTACACAACCCAAAGGCAAACTTTCCATGTGTTCAGGCTGCAAATCGCTGCCAATAATGAATTCCGTAGAGCCACCACCAATGTCAATCACCAGCATTTTTTGACCATTATTGGGATAAGTATGCACCACCCCCGTGTAAATCAAACGCGCCTCCTCGCGCCCCGCAATGATTTCAATGGGAAAGCCCAAAGCCGCCTCCGCCTTTGGCAGAAATTCGCCAATGTTTTTCGCAACACGAAAAGTGTTGGTGGCAACCACGCGCACATTTTCAGGCGAAAAGCCGCGCAAACGCTCGCCAAATTGCGCCAAACACGCCAAAGCGCGTTGTTGGCTGGCAGCGTCCAAATTTTTGTGCGCGTCCAAGCCGCCTGCAAATCGCACCATTTGCTTAATGTTTTCAATAACCTGTGGCTGACCGTTGTTATTTTGGCAAATTTGCAAACGGAAACTGTTGGAGCCTAAATCTACTGTGGCTAATGTGGGCATCGCGTTCATATTCGTCAATTTTTGTAAAAAAGAATGATTTTAGCATTCTCACGCGCCGTGTCCACCTTTCAGGCAGCCCAAAAGCACATTTTCCGCAGCGTTGGCAACGTGGCGTTGCGCCGCCACACCCACGCTTTGAGCGCGCGGCACCCCCAGCAAGCAGCCTGAAACAAAATTTACACAACAGCCCTTGAAATATTTTCAGGCAGCCCTATTTAGCGAAACGTAAACCTTTTTTAACCCTTATTCATATTTTGGAGAACGATGATGACAATTCGTCCTTTACACGACCGTGTCGTGATTAAACGCTTGGAAGCCGAAGAAAAAACCAGCTCTGGCATCATTTTAGCCCCCAGCGCAACCGAAAAACCCGATATGGGCGAAGTGATTGCGGTTGGCGAAGGCAAAATCGGTCGCGATGGCAACCGCCGCGCTTTGGACGTGAAAGTGGGCGACAAAGTGATTTTCGGCAAATATTCAGGTCAAACCGTGAAGGTGGACGGCGAAGAATTGCTGGTGATGAAAGAAGAAGACATTTTTGGCGTGATTGCTTGATTTTTCAGGCAGCCTGAAAGTAAAAAATATTCGCGTAGGGTGCAACTTGTTGCACCGAAAAAACAGCGAATTAGCACAAAATGGTGCAACAAGTTGCACCCTACAATTTTGCCCACCGCTAGGTGTTTCAGGCAGCCTGAAAACACACATTTCATTGAAACAAATTGAATTTAAAGGAAAAAATAAAATGGCAGCAAAAGACGTACAATTCGGCACAGACGTTCGTGCCAAAATGGTCAATGGCGTAAACGTATTGGCAAATGCCGTGCGCGTAACTTTGGGCCCGAAAGGTCGCAATGTGGTGCTTGACCGTTCATTCGGCGGCCCCCACATCACCAAAGACGGCGTGTCTGTGGCAAAAGAAATTGAATTGAAAGACAAATTTGAAAACATGGGCGCACAAATGGTTAAAGAAGTTGCGTCCAAAACCAACGATGTGGCAGGCGATGGCACCACCACCGCCACCGTATTGGCACAAGCCATTGTTGCCGAAGGCATGAAATACGTTACCGCAGGCATGAACCCCACCGACTTGAAACGCGGCATTGACAAAGCCGTAGCCGCCTTGGTGGACGAATTGGCAAACATCGCCAAACCTTGCGAAACCTACGAACAAATCGCCCAAGTTGGCTCAATTTCCGCCAATTCTGACGAACAAGTCGGCAAAATCATCGCAGACGCAATGCAAGAAGTCGGCAAAGAAGGCGTGATTACCGTAGAAGACGGCAAATCATTGGAAAATGAGTTGGAAGTGGTTAAAGGCATGCAGTTTGACCGTGGCTACTTGTCGCCTTATTTCGTGAACGATGTGGAAAAACAAATCGCTGGTTTGGACAACCCATTTGTGTTGTTGTTTGACAAAAAAATCAGCAACATCCGCGATTTGTTGCCCGTATTGGAGCAAGTTGCCAAAACTTCACGCCCCTTGTTGATTATCGCAGAAGACGTGGAAGGCGAAGCCTTGGCGACTTTGGTGGTAAACAGCATTCGCGGCATTTTGAAAACCGTTGCCGTGAAAGCCCCTGGTTTTGGCGACCGCCGCAAAGCCATGTTGCAAGACATCGCCATTTTGACTGGCGCAACCGTGATTGCCGAAGAAGTGGGTTTGACTTTGGAAGCCGCCACTTTGGAGCATTTGGGTCAAGCCAAACGCATTGAAATTTCAAAAGAAAACACCACCATCATTGACGGTTTTGGCGACAAAGCCCATGTTGATGCGCGTGTTGCCGAAATCCGCCAACAAATTGAAGTGGCAACCAGCGACTACGACAAAGAAAAATTGCAAGAGCGCGTAGCCAAATTGGCTGGTGGCGTGGCTGTGATTAAAGTGGGCGCGGCAACCGAAGTGGAAATGAAAGAGAAAAAAGACCGCGTTGATGACGCTTTGCACGCAACCCGTGCGGCTGTGGAAGAAGGCGTGGTGGCTGGCGGTGGCGTGGCATTGTTGCGCGCGCGTGCGGCTTTGACCAAAGTGCATGCCGATAATGCCGACCAAGAAGCTGGCGTGAAAATCGTGTTGCGTGCGGTGGAATCGCCATTGCGTCAAATCGTTGCCAATGCGGGCGGCGAAGCGTCTGTTGTGGTGAACAAAGTGTTGGAAGGCGAAGGCAACTTCGGCTACAACGCAGGCAACGACACTTATGGCGACATGATTGCCATGGGCGTGCTTGACCCTGCAAAAGTAACGCGCTCTGCTTTGCAACACGCGGCTTCTATCGCTGGCTTGATGCTGACCACCGAGTGCATGATTGCCGACATTCCCGAAGACAAACCTGCTGCACCTGATATGGGTGGCATGGGCGGTATGGGTGGCATGGGCGGTTTCTAATCCCCACATACCGTTAATTTGAAATTCAGGCTGCCTGAAAACTGGGAAACTGGTTTTTAGGCAGCTTTTGATTTTTATCTGTATCAAAATTCACTAATAAGCAGACTGATTCAATTTAAGAAAAAATATTATTCATTTAAGTTAAATTGTATTAAAATTTCGCAAAAATACCTTATCTTAAAATACCCATCAGGAGTGAATACGATGTTCAAAAACATTTTTCTTATCAGCACGTTGTCTGGTTTTTTAATGGCGTGCAATGGCAATACAACCACCGAACCTCCCAAAGAGAATCCACCTGCATCGTCTCCTGTTGCAGCGACATCTCATGCGGCTTCTGCCACAGCCAGTAATGAATCCAATCCCAATTGGCAAACATTGATGGTGGCAACAGAAGCCAGTTATCCACCCTTTCAACATAAAGACGAATCAGGACAACCCATTGGCTTTGAAGTTGAATTAATGAAAGAAGTGGCAAAAGCAGCTCAATTTAATGTTCATATTGTCCATACCGAACGAAAAATGTGGCGTGAAACATTAAGTGCAGGTAATTTTGATGTGTGGTCGTCCAGCTTTACCATTTCTGATAAAGATGCTGATGTGGCAGATTTCAGCGACCCTTTTTTGCAAGTACAAAATGTGGTTTATGTGTTGGATAATGAGAAAAATGCTGCTATTAAAGATTCCAGTGGCTTAAAAGGCAAAAAAATCAGTATCAGTAAATACAGCAAATCTGCGCCACAAGTGGTGGGGCAATTGACAGGTTCGCCCGATTTGGCTATTCCTGCCGATACTTTCTATTTGGCTTTAAAAAATGTTTATGCAGGTCAAACAGATGGCGTATTTGGGCAAGATTTGGTACTGGGCTATTATGCCCGAGAGCATGGCATGAAAACCAAATCCATCGACATTGGTGAGAAGAAAAAATCACTGGCTTTTGTCGTGAAAAAAGGCAATCAAGCTGTATTGAAAAAACTGAATGAGGGCTTGGCTATCATTAAAGCCAATGGCGTTTACGATGCTTTGGTTAAAAAATATTTTTGATTAATTCATTTTACATTGCCAAAATCAGGCTGCCTGAAAACAGGGAAATGGGTTTTCAGGCAGCCTGTTTTCATTCAAATCGCAAAGGGTGGGCGAAATTTTGTACCCAATAGGTTTGCCAATCTGAATTGGGATTGTAGCCCATGCCCATACCCACATGGGTAAATTGCGGATTCATCAAATTGCGACAATGCCCCTCGCTTTTCAGCCAGCCTTCCATTGCCAATTCTGCGGTCATGGGGTGGGCGTAAATGTTTTCAGCAATGCCAGAATATTGATAGCCTTGCGCCTGAATCCTTTGGGCAAATGTGCTTTGGTCTCTACCTATGTGGCTGTAATAATTGTGTTTTGCCATATCTTGTGCGTGTAGTGTGGCAGCGCGTTCCAATTTCACACTCCAAGCCAAAGGCGGTGCGGCGGCAAAATGCTGATTGCCACATTTTCGCGCTTGCGAACGGGCTTGGTTAATCAAATTCAACATGTGTTGTGGCGTGTCCATTTGCCATGTGGTGCGATGTTGGGTAGACTGGACGGGCTTGGCACAAGCAGCCAACAGCAACACACTCATCATTAAAAAGATTTTTCCATTTCTCATTCTCATGTCCCCATAAACGCAAAATTCTCATTTTACAATATTTCAGGCAGCCCTACCCTTTCAGGCAGCCTTAATGCCCAAACAAAATAATCTGTATTGATTTAACTTGCCAAAACAATCAATCAATACAGATTATGGATAATCACGGTAAAAAAATCATTCAGAATCGGCTTTACCCAAAATGGCTTTGTTCACGATTTGAATTTGATTGCCCTTGATTTTTAAACGATAAACCACAGGCGTGGCATTGGGCAGTTCCAGTGTTGGCAAATCTTTGGGTTGAATATCGTTTTCAATCCAATAAGTTAATGCTTTTAATGCGCTACTGTGGGAAACCACCAAAATATTTTTACCTTGATACAAAGCAGGACGCAAATGGTCATTCCAATAAGGGGCAATGCGCGTTACCGTATCTTGCAAACTTTCGCCTTTGGGCAAAATTCGTGGGTCAATATGGGCATATTGGGCTTCACGAGCGGGCGAACGCACATCACCATCGGACAAAGGCGGTGGCGCAACATCCAAACTTCTGCGCCATGTTTTGACTTTTTTCTCGCCTTCTTTGGCAATCATTTCCGCATGGGTTTTGCCTTCTAAATCGCCATAATGACGTTCATTTAAACGCCAGTATCCCGTTTGTGGGGTATGCACATCGCCCATCACAGCCATGCTTGCCCATGCGGTTTTGATGGCACGTTGCAAGACAGAGGTGTGGACTTCATCAAATTTTAAGCCTGCCTTTTTCATTTGTTCGCCCGCTTTTTGGGCTTGCAAAACACCTTTTGGGGTCAAATCAATGTTACTCCAACCTGAAAAGCGTTTCTCCAAGTTAAATGTGCTTTCCCCATGTCTCAGCAAAACCAATGTGATTTCCTGATTTTCAGAAAGATGATTGGCATAAACAGGGTGGGTTAATCCACCCAATAAAAATACCATGCCCAATACAGCTTGCCAGATTTTGTTCATCATTTTGGGAGTACTCCATTCAAAATATTCATATCATAAAATGAACCATTTAATTTTAACCTACTACAAGGGAATAAAATAACCCAAAATGCTTATGGAGGCAAGCATCATCTTCATTTTTCAAGCATATTCATTCATCAATGCCATTAAGCAATCACATCAACTTGATTTGGGATTGGGGCAATCATTATAGTCAATTCAAAATAAAATAGTACAATACCCTAATTTTTAGGATTAAAAAATGGCACATTCAACAGAACTGCGAAATAAAGCATTAAGCTATTATGAACAATGCAAAAATATCAGTAAAGTCGCCCAAGCTTACCAAATATCCAGAAATACGCTTTACCTATGGATACGCTTGAAAGCGCAAACAGGCAGCTTAAATCATCAAGTAAAGGGGCAAAATGCCAATAAATTGAACAGCCAAAAATTGGCTGAACATATACAACAACACCCTGATGCTTATTTGCATGAAATAGCTGAACATTTTAATTGTTCAAAATCAGCCATTTTTTATGCACTCAAAAGAATAGGTATCACGCGTAAAAAAAGACCACCACATACAAAGAACAAGACCCAAATAAAGTAAAAGATTATTTAAATCAACTGGCTGAATTTTTTGACTATCAGCGTGTTTATTTGGATGAAACGGGATTTGATACTTACTTATTTCGTCCTTATGCGCGTAGCCCAAAGGGGCAGGTCATCAAAGCCCAAATCAGTGGTAAAAAGTACCAACGCTTATCGCTTGTTGCCGCACAAGTCGGCAACAAACTGATTGCCCCTATGATTTATCAAAACACAATGACCAGTGCTTTTTTTGAAACATGGTTTGAGCAATGTTTATTGCCTATTTTAAATAAAAAATCTGTCATTATTTTGGATAATGCACGATTTCATCGTATGGGTATTTTGCGTGAAATGGCGCACAAATGGGGGCATAAAATCTTGCCGCTTGCACCTTATTCACCAGAGCTTAATCCCATAGAACGGACATGGGCAAACATCAAGAGATATATGCGAGCCATTTTACCTAGTGGAAGGCATTTTACTGATACGTTAGTGTCCTATTCTTATTTTAACTGACTATAAAATAAAAATGCAGGATAAATCAGGATTGAATGGTGGCAAAATCGGTTTTGCAGCATAAATTGTGTTAAAATCAAGCCATTTCATTATTTTGATATTTATAAGTATTTTATTGAGATTAAAACCATGATTTCCACCAACAACATCACCATGCAATTTGGCGCAAAGCCTTTATTTGAAAACGTTTCCGTGAAATTTGGCGAAGGCAACCGCTACGGCTTGATTGGCGCAAACGGTTCGGGCAAATCCACGTTTATGAAAATTTTGGGCGGCGATTTGGAGCAAACAAGCGGCGAAGTGGCGATTGAACACGGCGTACGCTTGGGTAAATTGCGCCAAGACCAATTCGCCTACGAAGAAATGCGCGTGTTGGACGTGGTGTTGATGGGACACAGCGAAATGTGGGCAGCCATGACCGAGCGCGATGCCATTTACGCCAACCCCGAAGCCACCGATGAAGATTACATGAAAGCGGCTGATTTGGAAGCCAAATTTGCCGAATACGATGGCTACACCGCCGAAGCCCGTGCAGGCGAATTGTTGCTGGGTGTGGGCATTGAAGAGAATTTGCACAACGCAACCATGGCGGAAGTCGCCCCTGGTTTTAAATTGCGCGTGTTGCTGGCGCAAGCCCTGTTTTCCAAACCCGATGTTTTGCTGCTGGACGAGCCGACCAATAACTTGGACATCAACACCATTCGCTGGCTGGAAAATATGTTAAATCAATATGATAGCACCATGATTATCATCAGCCACGACCGCCATTTCCTGAACGAAGTTTGCACCCACATGGCGGATTTGGACTACAACACCATTACCATCTACCCTGGTAACTACGATGATTACATGCTGGCAAGCGCACAATCACGCGAACGTGCTTTGAAAGACAATGCCAAAGCCAAAGAAAAATTGCAAGAATTACAAGAGTTTGTGGCGCGTTTCTCTGCCAACAAATCCAAAGCGCGTCAAGCCACTTCGCGTTTGAAACAGGCGGACAAAATCAAGGCGGAAATGGTGGAAGTGAAACCTTCTACGCGCCAAAATCCCTATATCCGCTTTGAAACGGACGAGAAAAACAAATTGCACCGTCAAGCGGTGGAAGTGGAAAACTTGTCCAAATCTTTTGATAACACTTTGTTTGAAAAATTGAATTTCATTTTGGAAGCAGGACAGCGTTTGGCGATTATTGGTCCAAACGGTGCAGGTAAATCCACTTTGCTGAAATTGCTGGCTGGGGCGTTTGACGCGCAATATTCTGATGTGCAAGCCGATTCAGGCAGCATTAAATGGGCTGAAAAAGCAACCATCGGCTATTATCCGCAAGACCACGAAAACGATTTTGATGTGGAAATGGATTTGACCCAATGGATGCGCCAATGGGGACAAGAAGGCGATGATGAACAAGTGATTCGCGGTACTTTGGGGCGTTTGCTGTTTGGCGGCAACGATGTGGTCAAGCAAGTGAAGGTGTTGTCAGGTGGCGAAAAAGGGCGCATGCTCTACGGTAAGTTGTTGCTTTTGAAACCGAATGTGCTGATTATGGACGAACCCACCAACCACATGGACATGGAAAGCATTGAATCGCTGAACATGGCTTTGGAAAAATACAAAGGCACGCTGATTTTTGTGTCGCATGACCGCCAGTTTGTGTCGTCTTTGGCTACGCAAATCATTGAGTTAGATGGCAAAGGTGGCTATGAATATTATTTGGGCGATTATGAAAGCTATTTGGACAAAAAGGGTTTGAACAGCTAAAAATTGCTACCCAAAATATATTTCAGGCAGCCTGAATTGCCGTCCGTTCGGCATTTCAGGCTGCCTGAAAATCATTTTGCCATATTGATTCGGCTCAAAAAGCTGCGTGTGCGTTCGTGTTGCGGATTGGCAAACAAATCATCTGGAAAACCCTGTTCCACTATCGTGCCACCGTCCATGACCACCACCACATCGGCAACGTCCAGCGCAAATTTGATTTCGTGCGTTACCACCACCATCGTCCAGCCTTCATTGGCGAGTTCTTTCATGGTTGCCAGCACATCTTGCACCAATTCGGGGTCTAGCGCGGAAGTTGGCTCATCAAACAGCATGAGTGTGGGCTGCAATGCCAATGCCCGCGCAATGCCCACGCGCTGTTGCTGCCCACCCGATAATTGGTGGGGATACAAATCGGCTTTGTCTGCCAAACCCACTTTTTCCAATAAATTCAATGCCAAAGTGCTGGCTTGTTCGGGCGATTTGCCTTGCACCTGCACGGGGGCTTCCATCACATTTTCCAGCGCGGTTTTGTGTGGAAACAGATTGTATTGTTGAAACACCATGCCCGATTTGCGGCGCAATGCCAAAATGTCTTTTTTGCTGGGATTTTGTGCAAAATCAAGGCTTAATTTGGGGTCGTGTTCAAAGCTGATGCTGCCTTGTTCGGGAATTTCCAGCGCGTTCAGGCAGCGCAAAAAGGTGGTTTTGCCCGAACCCGAAGGCCCTAAAATCACGACAACTTGTCCTTTGATGATGTCCAAATCCACGCCGCGCAATATGGTGTTGTTGCCGAATGTTTTGTGTATGTTTCTGATTTTTATCATGATGTTTTCCTTATCGCGCAATGTGGCGGTTGAAATGTTGTTCAATTTTGGCTTGAATTTTGAATAAAATCATGCAGAAACACCAGTAAATGACCGCCGCTTCAATGTAAATCGGCAAAAAATCGTAGGACAAATTGGCATATTGTTGCGCCACGCGGAACATTTCGGTAACGGTTACCACCGATGCCAGCGAGGTGTTTTTGAATAAACCAATAAAATCATTGCTCAACGGTGGCACGGCAACGCGCACGGCTTGTGGCGCAATGATGCGGCGAAAGGTTTGCATATACGTCATGCCGATGGAAAAACCTGCCTCCCATTGCCCTTTGGGTACAGACAAAATGGCGGCGCGTATGGTTTCCGATGCGTAAGCCCCTGTATTCAATGAAAATCCGATAATCGCGGCGGGAATGGGGTCAATGAAAATGCCCAGCGCAGGCAGCCCGTAAAACACAATGGAAATTTGCACCAGCAAGGGCGTACCGCGAATAATGGAAACGTAGATTTGCGTTAAACGCAGCAGAATTTTGTGCCACCAATGTTCCGATGGCGACACGCGCACCAACGCCACACCCACGGCTATGGCAATGCCGAAAATGAACGAGGCAATCGCCAAGGGAAACGACACCAACACCCCTGCTTTGAGCATGGGCATGAATGCGTCCATCATCAACTGGGTGCGGGCATCGGTCATAAAGGGCAATGCCCCAAGCATTTCTTTTATCATGATTTTTTCCTATTTTTGGGTTTGCAGGCTGCCTGAATTTCAACCGCAAGCTGTTTTGGGCTTGCTTGCCAAAATGTTGATGATTTTTTTGGGCGATGGGGTTTCGTTTTCATCGTCATCGCGGTTCAGGCTGCCTGAAAATGAAATCTCTTCGCCATCAAATGCCAAATCGCCACCGTGTTTCAAATTTTGACCGCGCTGCAATCCTGCAAAATCAAACAGTTCCGTATCTGCCAAATGCGATGGCACCACATTTTGCAAAGCGGAAAACATGGATTCAATCCGCCCTGGAAAACGCTTGTCCCAATCGTTGAGCAAATCTTTAATCACTTGGCGTTGCAAATTCGGCTGTGAACCGCACAAATTGCACGGAATAATGGGAAACTGTTTCAGCTCGGCATAGCGTTCCAAATCTTTTTCTTTCACATAAGCCAAAGGGCGAATGACGATGTGTTCGCCATTGTCCGACACCAGCTTAGGCGGCATGGCTTTGAGTTTGCCACCGTAAAACATGTTCAAAAACAGGGTTTGCAAAATGTCATCGCGGTGATGCCCCAAAGCGATTTTGGTGCAACCCAATTCTTTGGCGGTGCGATACAGCACACCGCGCCGCAATCGGCTGCACAGCGAACAGGTGGTTTTGCCCTCTTCAATCACGCGCTTGACCACCGAATAGGTGTCTTCTTGCACGATTTTGTATGGCACGCCTATGCTTTGCAAATATTCAGGCAGCACATGTTCGGGAAAATTGGGCTGTTTTTGGTCAAGATTCACGGCAATCAGTTCAAAATCAATGGGCGCGGACGCTTGTAATTGGCGCAAAATGTCCAAAAGCGCGTAGCTGTCTTTGCCACCCGACAGGCAGACCATGATTTTGTCGCCGTGTTCTATCATGTTGAAATCGTTAATCGCATCGCCAACGGCATGGCGTAAACGTTTGTTTAGTTTGTTGTTTTCCAGTTCTGTTTTGGATTTTTTGGACATGATTGTTTCAATTTATTTTAAAAAACGAATTATATCAAAGCACAAAGGCGTATAATACAAAACTTTTTTTCAGGCAGGCTTTTGGGCAAGCGCATAAAAAATCACAACGCTGCCTGAAAAGCACCAACCCTTGCCTTTCACAAACTTTTATCAATCAAAATCAATATGTTTCAAATCAAAAATGAAGAACAAGCTGGCGTGTGGCGCGTGTTGGCGTTGGCGGTAGCGGCATTTATTTTCAACACCACCGAATTTATTCCAGTTGCATTGCTTTCAGATATTGGCGCGACTTTTGCCATGCCCGTTGCCGACACGGGCTTGATGATGACGGTGTATGCGTGGACGGTTAGCCTGATGTCGCTGCCCTTTATGCTGATGACCGCCAAATGGGAACGCCGCCGTTTGCTGATTGTGTTGTTTGCCGTGTTCATTGTGGGGCATATTTTGACGGTGCTGGCGTGGCGATTTGAAGTGCTGCTGTTGGCGCGGATTGTGGTGGCATTGGCGCATTCGGTGTTTTGGGCGATTACGGCGGCTTTGGTCATGCGTGTTGCGCCCAAAGGCAAGGAGCAGTTGGCATTGAGTTGGCTGTCTATGGGCAGTTCGTTGGCGATGATTTTGGGTTTGCCTTTGGGGCGGATTTTGGGACAAATGCTGGGCTGGCGCAGCACTTTTGTGGTGATTGCGATAATGGCACTCATCATTTTGTTTTTACTTTGGAAATTGTTGCCCAAATTGCCCAGCGAAAATTCAGGCAGCCTGAAAAGTCTGCCGCTTTTGGCGCAACGCCCCATGTTGTTGAGCATTTACGCGATTACCGCGATTGGCGTAACCGCCCATTTCACCACATACAGCTACATTGAGCCATTTATGTTGCAAATTGGCAACATCAATCCCAATATGACCACCGTCATTTTGCTGATGTTTGGCATATCGGGCATGGTGGCAAGTTGGTTGTTTGGGCGATTTCATCAACGGCAGCCGTATGCGTTTATGGTTGCCGCATTGGTGTTGATGATGTTGTCGCTGGTGGTGTTGCTGCCTTTTTCAGGCAGCCCCCCTGCCCTGTTTGCCGTGGTCATCACTTGGGGTTTGGGCATAGGGTGTTTAACGTTGAGCATGCTGGTGCGCGTGTTGCAATACGCCTCCGATGCCACCGATGTTGCCACCGCCATTTATTCGGGCATTTTCAATATTGGCATAGGTGGCGGCGCATTGCTGGGTGGCATGGTGATGAAACATTCGGGCTTGGGCAATATTGCGTGGGTCAGCAGCGCATTGGCTTTATTGGCTTTGATGATTTTTGTTTGCGCCCATCGCAAATATGGCAGCAATTTGCCAAGTGGCAACAGCGATACACCGATTTTACCGCATTAAAGAAAAAAGCATTTCAGGCAGCCTGAAAAAACATGACGCCATAACGTAAAAAGGGGCAGATATGAAATCCGCCTTGACGTTCGTTCAATAATCGGTTTGCAAAATTTTCAGGCTTAAAATGAAACCGTTCAGCTTTAAATTATTTGACTTACTTTTTTAAAAATCAGTCGCCGAAGGCAAAAAAAAGCGTTTCAGGCAGCCTGAAACGCTTTTTTGCTAGTTCATATTCAATTTAACCCATTCACTTTGCAATTTTGCAAACGTTTCATGCAAAGATTCATTGCCCACGTCCACAAGCACATGCGCCACTTCACGATAAATGGGGTCGCGCAAAGCATACAAATCACGCATTTTTTGAAGTGGGTCAGCCACTTGCAACAAAGGGCGATTGCGGTCATTGCCCGTTCGCGCAATCAGCGTTTCAGGCAGCACATGCAAATAAACCACCGTACCACGTTCACGCAACATGGCTCGGTTATCCGCGCGCAAAACCGCACCACCACCCGTTGCCAACACAATATTGTCCAAGCGCGTCAATTCATCAATAACCGCGCTTTCACGTTCCCGAAAACCCACTTCGCCTTCCAGCTCAAAAATGGTGGGAATGCTCACACCCGTTTTTTCACACAAAAACTGGTCGCTGTCATAAAAACGGCTGCCGTGCAAACTGGCAAATTGCTTGCCCAAAGTGGTTTTGCCCGCACCCATCAAACCGACCAAAAAAAGATTGCCTGCTATGAATTTATCCATAGCAGGCATTTTAACGCAAATTAACGCAAAATCAAAGTGATTAGTAGCGCATCACACTGCTTTCCGCACCCATAATGCGTGGGGTAATGAAGAACAGCACTTCATTGCGCTCGTTCTTTCTCTGACGAGACTTGAACAAATTACCCAACACAGGCAAATCACCCAAAACAGGTACCTTGCTAACCACATTACCCAATCGTTCTTGATACACACCACCTACAACCAAAGTGCCACCATCTTCCACAATCGCTTGTGTGGTAACTTGTTTGGTGGAAATCGCAGGTTCACCATCTAAATTGGTAAATGCCGTACTCACATCATCTTTATTGATGGCAATGTCCAACAAAATTTTGCGGTCAGGTGTAACATTTGGCGTTACTTTCAAACTCAATACCGCGTCTTTAAATGCAGTGGTATAAGCACCATTTGCATCACGGGTTTGATAAGGAATTTGGAAACCTTGTTTGATTTCAGCAGCCTTACGGTCTTGCGTTAAAACACGTGGACTGGAAATCGTTTTGGCACGGTTATCCGTTTCCATTGCCGAAATTTCCAAACCCAAAGCACCAGACGAAATAGAACGCACCAAAGAAATGGAACTGGTTGCCGCCGATACAGGCAAATTCACATTAGAACCCAATGTGTGTACGGCACCTGTACCCGAAACCACATTGCGGTTATTAATTGCATTGTCCCAAGTATTGCCCCAGCCTGTACGACCCACGCGGCTGAAACCAAATTTCACGCCCAAATCACGGCTCACGGTATCTTCCGCTTCCACAATACGCGCTTCCACCATCACTTGGTCAGACAATCTATCCAACTCATCAATCAATTTTTCAAATTTGGCAATTACCGTGGCATTGTCGGTTACAATCAAAGTATTGGTTGCAGGGTCAATCAAAACACTACCGCGACTACTCAAAATACTGTTGCGACCATTATTGCCACCCGAACCACCATCGGTAATTTTCAACACTTCTCTGAACTCTTCCACTTTCTTGTATTTTAATTGGAAATTGCGCGTCAATAAGGGCGCCATATTTTCCAATTTTTGTTGGTCTTCCAAAATGGATTGTTCTTGAGCAGAGATGTCCTTGCGTGGTGCAATATTAATCACATTGCCATTGCGTTTCATGCCCAAATCACGCGCGTCCATCACAATTGCCAATGCTTGATCCCAAGGCACATCTTTCAGCACCAAAGTCATTTGCCCTTGAACATTGTCGCTTGCCACAATGTTTGTGCCTGATTCTTTTGCCAAAATTTGCAAAATGGTACGCACATCCACATTTTGGAAATCCAAGGAAACATTTTTACCCGTAAATTTTTGTTGTTTGGCTTGTGCCACACGAGAAGAAGTGCTGTCGCCACGCACAATAATCAACTCATTGTAGCCACTTCTCTTGTTCAAACGGTGTTCCCAAGCACCTTGCATGGTAACGGTAATTTGTGTATCGCCACCCAAACGGCGCGCCACAATATTGCGCACAGGCGTAGAAAAATCGGTTACATCAAGATTTTTTTGGTCTTGTGTTGCAATGGGGTAATCTTTGATGGTAATGATTAAACGGTCATTGCGTACTTGCACTTTGGCATCGGCGCGTGGGTCCAATGAATATTTAATCACACCTGAACCATTTGCACCTTTATTGAAATCAATATTCAAAGGCGCATTGCTGGCGGCGGCATAGCTGCCTGCTGTTTGTGTACCTGATGATGCCACAGCATTGCTGGCTTCATTCACATACACCCACACTTCATTGCCTTTAACTTGGGTGTTGTATTCGCCCTCTTTTGTCAAACCCAACAACACGCGCGTGCGACCATTTGCTTGTGCCGCCACCACTTGATTGAGCAAAGAATCATTAAAAGACAATGTGTTTTGTGATAATTGCATATCGGTATTGGGGAAATCCAATGCAATACGCGCAGGCGAACCTGTGATAAAACCGCTTGGCTCAACCACATCACGGTCAAATTTAACTTTAATCACACGTTGTTGATTGGGCAATACCGATACGTTGATGTCGGTAATGTTGCCCGCAAAGGCTGCCTGAATTGCCATGCCCAAACTTAAAGCAGCAACGGTTTTGGTGAAATTTGGTTTCATAAAAAATAACCTCGTTTAATTTATCAATTATTTGGCTGTTTCATCTGTTGCATCAGCAACCACGCCATTGGCACCCAATTGAATGTGGCGATTGTCCCAACCACCATCGGCATTTTCAACTTTTTCGGTAATGATGATGTGGTCTTGGTAAATGGCACTTACGCGACCATAATTTTCACCCATATAGTTGCCCACTTTTACAGTATAAACATGCCCATCTGCCTGAATCAAAGCCGATAAACCTTTATCGGATTTAACCGAACCCACAAATTTCAATTGCGCCAAAGGATAATTTTCCAATACTTCTTTGGCACGATTCACTTCGGGTGCGCTGCTGCCACCGCTTGGTGTACGCATACGGCGTTCATTAAATTCATGTGGGCTGATTAAACCATGTGAAACATAAGTAACAGGTTGTACAGGTTCGGGTGGTACAGGCTGCTTCACTTTGCTTTTGGCTGCCTGCTTTTGTTGCGTCATCCAATCTTGCAAATTATCATCTTCGCCAACACAAGCGGTTAAAGCCAACACGGATGATAACAATAAAATTTTTACTTTCATAATGGTATCCTCTGTTTAGTTGGCAGGCTGCGCCCCAGATGCAGCATCAGATGCAGGTTTAGGAACATCTACTGCCTTATAAGTGTTTGCCAAGGCAGTCAAGGTCAATTTATTTTTATTTTTGGAGTGCGGTGTAATCGTTACGCCCGATAAAGTCACAATACGCGACATTTTACCCACATCACGCATGAAACTCGACAATTGTTCATAAGACCCCGTTACACTGATTTGATGTGGCAAACGCTCAATATTGCCATCAACTTGGGATTGTTGCGGCAACACAGATGACAAACTCAAACCATTATTGGCAGCAGCATTGTGCAACTCCTGAATCAAACCCGGAATTTCAGCACTGGTCGGCAATTGTTTAATCAAATACTCAATGGATTCTTCAATCATTTTGAGTTCAAGCTGTAAACTTTCCAAGCTGGCTGCCTGAATGGCTTTTTGCTCATACTGTGTTTTTAACTCATCTTCTTTTTCTTCGGCAGCCTTAATGTCTTCCAATTGGGTTTGGAATTGGGCAAAGTAGCCAGCTACCACAATCAGCACCGCCAAAATAATGGCAACCAAAAATTGCACTGCCTTGGGTGCCAAATGCAGTTTTTGAATATCCAATTCATTTTTTTTCTTCATTTTTCATACCTCTTACTGTGGCTGAGCAACACCAGAAGCCGCATTGGCTGGTGCTGGTTTTTGAGCAGGCAGTTTTTGCTCAATCAGCTTCGTATTTAACGTAAATTCTTGCGCTTTGGCTTCTTCGTTTTGCCTGATATTGCCCAAAATGGGATTATTAAAAACCCCCGTACTGGGCAAGGCTTCCATAAACATGGCAACTTTGCTTTCGGTTAAAGCACGACCTGTGATGGTGTAATCGTTGCTCAACGAACCGCCACTGTATGTGCCTTGCAAAGACAACAAATAAACGCCATCGGGAACCAACTGATTCAAACTGTCAATGATGCGTGCGCCTTCAAAACGTTTGTTGTCCAGCTCTTCCACTTTGCTTTTGCGCAATAAGAAATCGTGTTTGCGCTGCTCCAAGGCTTTGATGGCAACCAAGTCTTTATCCAAAGCAGCCAATCCTTCTTCCAAAGTCGCATTGCGTTGATTTTGCGCTTCTAACATTTGGCTTAAAGTCAAATAAATCAAACCAGCCGCCACCACACCAATAATGGCACCCACTGCCATAATCATTTGGAAGTGTTTTTTCAATGCTGCTTCCTTCATCTCGCGATAGGGAAGCAGGTTTACTTTAATTAAATTCATCAAAAATTCCTTTTTCGGTTGAAATGCCACACAATCGTGGCAACAAAATTGGATTTCATTTGTGCAGATACACAACACCATCCCAATTTAGGACAATGTTTGAACCTGCCTGTAAAACATCATGCCATCAATCCCCTTAATGCCAAACCGAATGCGGTGGTTAATGAATGCGAATCTTGCTCAAACTGAGCGACATCACCTTTAACTTTCACATTTGCCAAGCCAATGGGTGCCAGTTGCTGTGTTGGTACACTGGTTTGCAATTGCACTGCCTGAGCCAAACCTGTATTGGGAATGGAACCGCTGCCTGTAATGAAAATTTGCTTAATCACTTGGTCATCGCTGTTGGTGGTAGAGAAAAACTGCATGGCGCGTTGAATTTCTTGTGCCACTTGCACATTAAAATAATCCACAATGGTGGCTTGGTAATCGGAAGGACGCTGACGTTTGCCATAAATCATTTCCAAAGCTTCGCCATCGGTGGTTTGATAGCTGCGTTGAATCAACTGTACCAATTGGTCTAAACCAAATGCGGTTTCGTGGCGATACAAAATGCGACCCGACTCAATAATCAGGGCTTTTAAATTCACATCGCCAATATCAAACAGGGCAATGCGTTCGTAGAAATACTCATTATTGTGCATTTCATTGACATAGGCAAAGGCATTGAACAAGGCAAAAATGTCCACATCAATGTTGATGGCATTCAAGCCTATGTCTTCAACCAAGTCTTTGTATTGTGCCACGCTGTCTTCACGCGCTGCCACCATCAAAACGGTTTTATCGCGCTCGCCCGACAAGGGTGCCAATTCATTCCAATCGTAGTTCATGTCGTCCAAAGCACCCACTCGGCTCACTTCCGACTCCACAAACTCTTGTAAACTCAAATCGCCACCTTCAGCAAACGGCAAATTGTCTTCAATGGTTACCACACCTGCTGGCATTGCCACATTAACGGATTTGCAATTTGTTTTCATCTTGGCATAACATTGTTGCAAATGAGATACAAGCGTGTCAAAATTCGTAATCTCAGTGCCCGAAACCACATTCTGTGGCAATGCCTCAATGGCATATTTTTCCACTTGAATCTGGCTCAGGCTCTTGCCTGAAATTTGAACCATGCGCACATGGCTGGGGCTGATGTCTAGTCCGATAACGTTTTTACCAGACAGATTTTGCGCTGATTTACCTGCTTTTTTGCTTGGTTTATCAACTGCTTTGCTTGTGTTTTTATCGGTTTTTTTAAAACGCATGATTTAAAATCCTTACCTGACGCGTAAAACATTTATAATAAAATGTTCGCAGCTCGTAAATTCAGTAACAGAAAACTCTGAGTTATTTTACTTTATTTTAAAAAACAGTTGGCAACTTTTATTGGCATATCATGATTAAAAATTTCATTTACACCATTTTGGGGCTTTTTTTAGGGCTTTTTCTTTTTGCCGTGGGCTTGGTTACGGTGGCGGTTTTGGTCACTTACCCCAAGCTGCCTGAATTGGACGCGGTCAAATATTACCAGCCCAAAGAGCCTTTGACCATTTATTCTTCTGATGGCGTGATTATTGGCACATACGGTGATGAGCGGCGTGAATTCAGAAACATCAATGAATTTCCGCAAAATTTGAAAAACGCGGTGCTGGCTGCCGAAGACAAACGCTTTTATGAACATTGGGGTGTGGATGTGATTGGCGTGGCGCGTGCCATTATTGGCAATTTAACAGGTGGCGTGCGCTCGGGTGCCAGTACGATTACGCAACAGGTGGCGCGTAACTTTTATTTGACCAACGAACAAACGATTACCCGCAAATTCAATGAAGCCTTGCTTGCCTACAAAATTGAACGCACTTTGACCAAAGACCAAATTTTGGAATTGTATTTCAACCAAATTTATTTGGGACAACGTGCTTATGGTTTTGCGGCAGCGTCCAAAATTTATTTTAACAAAAATGTGCAGGATTTGACGCTGGCTGAAGCCACCATTTTGGCAGGTTTGCCCAAAGCGCCTTCGGCATTTAACCCCATTGTGAATCCAACCCGTGCGCGTGTTCGCCAAGAATACATTTTGAACAATATGTTGGATTTGAACATGATTACGCCTGCTCAACGCCAAGAAGCATGGAATGCCGAATTGATTTACGAACGCCACCGTATGCAAATCAATCAAGATGCGTTGTATGTGGCTGAAATGGCACGTCAATATTTGTATGAAAAATATGGCGAAGACATTTACACCCAAGGTTTCAAGGTTTACACCACCGTGAGCATTGAACATCAAAAGGTGGCAACGGCGGCTTTGCGTAAGGCTTTGCGCAATTTTCCATCAAAAGGCTATCGTGGTGCGGAAGCGCAACTGGATTTGAGCAAAATGGAAGATGTGGAATTGGAATTGGAACAATACCTTTCCAATACCTACACGGTAACGGGCATGATTCCTGCTGTGATTACCGAAATTAAGGGCAACAGCATGGAAGTATTGTTTCAAGGCGGCAAAAAAGCCACTTTGCCCAAACACGCTGGCGTGAACAACAAACATTTGGGCAACAATGCTTTGAAAGTGGGTTCGGTGATTCGCGTGGCTTACGATGGCAACCGTCCTTATGTTACCCAACAGCCTGAAATTCAGGGTGCATTGGTGTCTATGGATACGGAAACGGGGGCAATTCGCGCCATGGTTGGTGGCTACGATTTCCACAGTAAGGCATTTAACCGCGCCACGCAAAGTATTCGCCAACCAGGTTCAACATTTAAACCGTTTGTGTATTCTGCTGCCTTATCCAAAGGTTTGCGCGCCGACACGCTGGTCAATGACGCGCCCTTTACCTATCGCGGTTGGTCACCGAAAAACTCGGACGGCTATTATGCTGGCATGATTCCTTTGCGTACGGCTTTGATGAAATCCAAAAACGTGGTTTCGGTGCGTTTGGCACACGCGATGGGGGTATCGTATGTGCATCGTTATGTGCAACGTTTTGGTTTCCGCCCCGAACAGGTACCGCAAAGTTTGTCTTTGGCATTGGGCAGTGGTTCTGCTACGCCTTTGCAAATGGCGGAAGGCTATGCCACTTTTGCCAATGGCGGCTACAAGGTTACGGGTTATGTGGTGGACAAAATTTATGATACCAAAGGCAATTTACGCGCTGAAATGCAGCCTATGGTGGCACGTCAAAACGCGCAACAAATCATTGAACCACGCAATGCTTATGTGATGACTTCCATGTTGCAAGACGTGATTCGTTCAGGTACGGCAACCCGCGCCAATGCTTTGGGTCGCCGCGATTTGGCGGGCAAAACGGGTACCACCAACGATGCCAAAGACGTGTGGTTTGTGGGCTACAATCCCAAAATTGTTACGGCGGTTTACATGGGCTACGATACGCCACGCAGTATGGGTCGCGTGTTTGGTGGCACATTGGCATTGCCCATTTGGATGGATTACATGCGTTTTGCCTTAAAAGGCATGCCCGATAAAGGTTTCCCTGCCCCCAAAGGCAATGTTCAGCAAAACATCAAACCGCAAATCACGGTGGACAACAGCACCGACAACCCCAATGCGGTACGCCAAGCACCTGCCCGCACCACTCAAAATGAGGAAGAAAATGACGGTCAAGTGAATGACGACAACAGCAACGATAAAGATGACAAAACCGACAGTTTATTCTGATGTCATTTGATTCAGGCTGCCTGAAAAGCAAATCTACCGCTTTTCAGGCAGTTTTTTGATTTTCTGTTAAAATATCGCCATTTTGCGCTTTCAGGCTGCCTGAAAACCGCATTTTTCTTTTCAAACAAATTTTTATTTCAAAAACAAGACCATGAAAAACATCAGAAACTTCTCCATCATCGCCCACATTGACCACGGCAAATCCACACTTGCCGACCGATTTATCCAATATTGCGGCGGCTTGGATTTGCGCGAAATGAGTTCCCAAGTCCTTGATTCTATGGACATTGAAAAAGAACGCGGCATCACGATTAAAGCGCAAACGGCTGCCTTAAACTACAAAGCCCGCAATGGCGAAACCTACCAACTCAACCTGATTGACACCCCCGGACACGTTGATTTTTCTTACGAAGTGTCGCGTTCACTTTCCGCTTGCGAAGGCGCGTTGCTGGTGGTGGACGCATCGCAAGGCGTGGAAGCACAAACCGTTGCCAACTGCTACACCGCCATTGATTTGGGCGTGGAAGTTGTCCCCATTTTAAACAAAATTGACTTGCCCGCCGCCGACCCCGAGCGCGTTGCCCAAGAAATTGAAGACATCATCGGCATAGACGCGGTGGGCGCAGTAACCTGTTCCGCCAAAAGCGGTTTGGGCGTGGAAGACGTGTTGGAAGAGATTGTCGCCAAAATCCCCGCGCCCGAAGGCGATGAAAACGCGCCTTTGCAAGCCGTGATTATTGATTCGTGGTTTGACAATTATGTGGGCGTGGTCATGTTAATCCGCGTGAAAAACGGCACGATTAAATTGAAAGACAAAGTCCGTTTCATGTCCACGCTGGCTGAAACGCAGGTGGAGCAACTGGGCATATTCACACCCAAATCTGTGAATAAACAAGAACTCAAAGCAGGCGAAGTGGGCTTTCTCATTACAGGCGTAAAAGAACTCGGCTCGGCAAAAGTGGGCGACACCGTTACGCTGGCAAACAATCCTGCTGCCGCACCGCTTGCAGGTTTCAAAGAAGTGCAAAGCCAAGTTTTTGCAGGACTTTATCCTGTGGAAAGCCACGATTACGAAGCCTTGCGCGATGCGCTGGAAAAATTGCAACTTAACGATGCCAGCCTGAAATTTGAACCCGAAGTGTCGCAAGCATTGGGATTTGGTTTCCGTTGTGGATTTTTGGGTTTGTTGCATTTGGAAATCGTGCAAGAGCGTTTGGAACGCGAATTTGACATGGATTTGATTACCACCGCGCCAACGGTGGTTTACGAAGTGATTTTGAAAAATGGCGAAAAAATTGAAGTGGAAAATCCGTCCAAACTGCCCGACATCGGCACGATAGACACGATTTTAGAACCCATTATCACCGCCACAATCCTTGTGCCACAAGATTATGTGGGCAATGTGATGACCTTGTGCAACCAAAAACGCGGCGTGCAACGCAATATGCAATATCTCGGTCGCCAAGTCATGCTGACTTACGATTTGCCGATGAATGAAGTGGTGATGGATTTCTTTGACAAACTCAAATCCACATCGCGCGGTTATGCGTCATTGGACTATGAATTTAAAGAATTTCAGCCATCGGATTTGGTCAAATTGGACATCATGGTCAATGGCGACAAAGTGGACGCATTGAGTTTGATTGTGCATCGCCAAACATCGGTGCATCGCGGACGCGAATTGGCAAGCAAAATGCGCGAATTGATTCCGCGCCAAATGTTTGACATTGCGGTTCAGGCAGCCATTGGCGGACAAATCATCGCCCGCGAAAACGTGAAAGCCTTGCGTAAAAACGTTTTGGCGAAATGTTATGGCGGCGACATCACGCGCAAGAAAAAATTGTTGGAAAAACAAAAGGCGGGTAAAAAACGCATGAAACAAGTGGGCAATGTGGAAATCCCACAAAGCGCGTTTTTGGCGATTTTGGAGATTGGGGATAAGTGATTTATTGGATTTTCAGGCTGTTTGCATTTTGCGGACAGCTTGAAAAAATAGTTAGATAATTTGAAAAATACGAGAACATTTCTGGAGAATTTATAATTAACTTCTTGACAAAAATACCTATAAACGGTATTAATTGAATGTTTGGATTAGATTTTTAAATTAATTAGGAGGTGTAAAATGAAATTTTTAAATAAATGTGAAGCCTGCTCTCATATGAATGGATGGATAAATCCAATGGGGCAGTCTTGGAATGGTAATATACGAGTTGATTGTGAACTTGGTATCAGAAGTACATTAGCGGAAGGATGCAGTCAATTTTCACCCAATGTATTTATGTGCACCAACAAATGCTATCACTATAATCATGAAAAATGCAATAAAGGGCACAATATAATTACAGTCCGTAACTGTTTAGATTATGGCGTTATGGATTATTCAGCAGATGAATATTCTGAAGAATCAGAAAAATTAAATTGTATTTTGGAGCTGAAAGAATATATTAAACAGCAATTACCATACACAGATTTTAGTGAAAATGAAGTTGCTGATATTATTAGTTTATATAAAAAATATTACCAAGAAAAAACAAAACTAGCTTGGGATGATGAAGACAAACTAAACGCTCATATCCATTTAACAAGCTCGAATATTAATTTTTCTCCTGAAGTATTAAATATGATATCTAATATTGACATGGATAAACATATTGTTGATAGATTCAAAGGACATGAAGATATTGTAATAACTAAACGAATACTTCAAAACAATAAAGAGTTATCCTTCTTATCTAAATTTTTAGAACTATACTATCATGAGTCAATTCATTTGATGCAAAAACATATATACAGTTCTGTATATAATTACATACAGGCAGTTCAAGAAATAGAAAATTTAGAGCTTGAATTTACTGAAAAGTTTCTGAAAGAAGGTTTTACCTTTAATATTCATACTGGATTTATAGAATCATTCTACAAATATCTGGATAATGATAATAGTAATGCAGATTATGAAAAATATTTGTTCTTGCAATCTATTAAAGAAAATTGTTCTATTGCATTAGAAGTAACAAAAAATTTTGATAATAAATTGACGCTAATTCATTTGATAGAAGCACAAGCTGTATATATGTCAAGATTACATTTAGGAATAGAAAATTTTGATATTCCAAAAAATAATTTATACAACTTGGCTTGGGATGAATTTAAAAAATTTGGTG
This sequence comes from Alysiella filiformis, assembly GCF_014054525.1. Classification (NCBI taxonomy): domain Bacteria; kingdom Pseudomonadati; phylum Pseudomonadota; class Betaproteobacteria; order Neisseriales; family Neisseriaceae; genus Alysiella; species Alysiella filiformis. The sequence goes on along the minus strand of NZ_CP059564.1, from coordinate 1,148,292 downwards.
GGAAAAACCCTGTTGTATTTGTTTTAATTATTGATGCTAGTTTGCGGTATGGTGGACTTAAAACAGATATACCGCATCCAGTAGAAATTTTTAATGCTTTAATACTACTATCTCAAGATTTAGAAAAACTTTTTGAACTGATTGAACAAGAGGTTGAAAATGCCAAATTTATTGGAGTTCTTTCTCGCTCATCTGCTTTTGCAATGTTTTCTAAAAGAACACCACTACAAGAAGATGAAAGTCAAAGAGTTGATAAAAAAAAATTAGCAATAATAGAAGAACAATTATCTACTTTTGTAGAAAAAATTCTTTCCCAACATGGGAACAAACTATCAGAGTTGCTAAAAGATAAATTCTTTGATGCTTTGGAAGAATCTGAAGGATGTGATAATAATAATTATCAAGAACAAGTTACTGAAAAATTAAATTTCTACTTTGACAATAGCAAGATTACAGATATAAATTCACCAGAATTTATTTGTTTTGAATTTTCTAAACAAGTTGCAAAAATACTAGAAAAAAATTTATACAATGCAGAAAAAAATATTAGTGAGATAATGAATTTATACAATGACTATATTATGCATAATGTCGCTTATTTATTTAAAAAATATTTTCAAGATTATAAAAGAATAGATATATTATTTCACTTTTTATTACCAGAAAATAAATATTTTGATGAGAATGAAAACATTTATATGAAAATTATAAGATTTTATACAGAATTAAATAGTATTAATTTAGATGGATATGGTAATATGCCATACTATTTTTATCAAGAAATGCTAAAGACACCAGAAGTGATTAAAAACATATTGTCCCTTAATTTGAGTGATATTTCTACTGCTAATGGTATTTATTGTTGTAACAAGCATTCATATGTTATGTATGATGACATGAATCAGCTTTTTAAACATTTAGATTCATGTGAAGAAAATGATAGTCCATCTAGAGGTTTATGTGCAGAATTTGGCAAAAAATCTATTTTAGATTTTTTTAATTTTGATAATCCAGAAAAATAGGAGATAATCTTATGTCATATCAAAATATTAATTTTACTATCAGTTGGCAATCATCAGAAGATACTGAATTATTTGAAATACTTACTTCGCCACCTAAAACTAGCTCATTTAATAATTTAGATGGTTTTGGTGCACAGTTAGCTGTAATAGAAAAAGAAGTGACATTTCAAAAAGTTTTAGAGCAATTGATTCTATCTTCAGAAATTACTAAAAATCTAAAAGAGCTATTCCAAATTGAGGTTTTTAGTGGTTTTTTTATAATGCTTGTTTTGTATATAATATCACCCATTACAGTAACAAAGGTTCCATCAGAGCTTGAAATATTTTTTAATATATTTGAGCAAGAGAAATTTACATACAAAATTGTGAAAGAACAATTATATCAACTTATGGAAGATAATGATGTCTCACGCCAACAAATTGATTATGGTATAAGCTTCCTTATAGAAAAGAATTTAGTTAAAGAATATGAAAATGGTGATTTAATTATTACAAGAAAACTATTAAAGAAGATTGAAATAAATTTTATTTAATTTGGTTATATTATGAGGTCGGATCTTCGTATCCGACCTACATTTTTCAGGCAGCCTGAAACAAAAAATCATGGAAACCAACATTCAAAAAACCGAGCGTTTAATCTGCGAAATCAACCGCATACACACGCGATTTTGTTCAGACAGCCTGAAAAGATTTTTTCCAATGAAAAACAAAGGTTAATCATGAAAATCCCCAAAAATACTTTATTATCATGTTTATTGAGTTTGATGATTGCCCCCAGTTTCGCCCAAACGCCCACCGCCAGCGCACCACAAAAACCGCAATCGGTTCAATCAGTTGCAAAGATTGATGTGGCGCGTTATATGGGAACTTGGCACGAAATTGCGCGTTTACCCTTGATTTATCAGGAAAAATGCCTTGGCGATGTTCAAGCCCATTACACTTTGCAAGCGGACAATACCGTGCAAATCATCAATTCCTGTCGCCAAGCCAATGGCGATGTGGCGCAATCGGTGGGCAAAGCGTGGCTGCAAAATCAAGGTGGTAGCCAGTTGAAAGTGTCGTTTTTGCCGAAAATATTGCGTTGGTTGCCGATTGGGCGCGGCGATTATTGGATTTTGCGCTTGGACACGGATTATCAAACCGTTTTGATTGGCACGCCCAATCGCCAGTATTTGTGGGTTTTGTCGCGTTCGCCGAAATTGGACGAGCGCGTGTTGCAAGATTATCTGCAAACGGCGCGTGAGCAAGGTTTTGATTTGCGCCAACTGATTGTGAATCCATAAGCCAGCAATTTGCCGCAAAATCGGTTAAAATAATGCATTTTTTGCGTTTCAGGCTGCCTGAAACCCATTTGCAACAGAATAGGAAAATCATTTTGGAATTGAATACAATAGGCTATGCCGCCATTGGTGCCATTATTGTGGGGATTGTCATGCTGTTTACAGGCAGCAAGCAACGCAACAGCGATGGCGAATGGGGTTCGGTATTACAATGGGGTTATCTGCTTGTTATGGTTGGCATATTTGGTGTGCTGTCCATGATTTTGTCGTGGAGCTTTACCGCCGTTTTGTTGAGCTTTACCCTGTTTACAGGTGCCGTGTGGGCTTGGGCAAAAATCGGCAAAAAAGACAAAAACATTTTGGATAACAACCATTTCCGCGATTACATGTCGGGCTTTTTTCCCATTATTGCGGTGGTGTTTGTGCTGCGTACCTTTGTTGCCGAGCCGTTTCAAATTCCGTCCAGCTCCATGCGCCCCAATTTGGTTAAGGGCGATTTCATTTTGGTCAATAAATTCGCCTACGGCATACGCATTCCCGTGTTGAACACGGTTTTGATTCCCACAGGCACGGTGCAACGTGGCGATGTGGCGGTATTCAATTTTCCCGTGGACCCCAAAACCAATTACATCAAACGCATTGTGGGCGTAGGTGGCGATGTTGTTGAATACAAAGACAAAATCCTAACCGTAAACGGACAAACCGAACAAGACAATTTGTTGGACACCCACCAATATCCCGATGACACCCACCCACAAACCATGCGCGAAGCCCAACGTTTTCAGGCAGCTTTTGCCGATAAATCGTTTGAAGTTTTGAAAGTGGCAGACGCTTTATCCATTGAACCACAAACTTTCAACGCCTACCAACACGAATTGTCGGCGCGTGGTTTCAGCAACGATTGGCAGCAACATTGCGAATTTGCCCAAGATGGCAGCGCGTTCCGTTGCAAAGTGCCAGAAGGCAAATATTTTGCCATGGGCGACAACCGCGACAACAGCGCAGACAGCCGCTACTGGGGCTTTGTGGACGACCATCTGATTGTGGGTAAGGCATTCTTTATTTGGATGAATTTTGGCAATATGGGACGCATTGGCAAAAGCATTCAATAAACCAAAAACGGAACATTGCATCACGCAAAATGTTCCGTTTTTTTGTGGCAGACGCATTTCAGGCTGCCTGAAAACAGGCGACCCCACGAAGAAGGGGTTGGCGGTGTCCTTCGTGGGGTCTAAATTCAGCCGCAGGGGTATGGGCGGGTTGCGGCTGAATCTGTGGTGGATTATACAAAAATTTGCCGCAATCGCCAAATGTTTTTTTCAGGCTGCCTGAACGTACGCGACAAAAATCAAAACCGTGTCGCCAAAAGCAAAAATTCGCATTTATTCCGATGTTTCGTCTTTCGGTTTGCTTTCTTTCAAGCGCGTTGCCATAAGCGTGTGCAAACGGCGATTGTCGGCACGCGCCACGGTAAATTGCAAATCGCCCAACACCACTTTTTCGCCACGCACAGGCAAATGCCCCAATTCGTGTATCACCAAACCGCCTATGGTGTCCACTTCTTCGGTGCTGAAATCGGTGCCAAAATGTTGATTAATCGCGTCAATTTCCGTTTTCGCCTTAATGTGCCAACGCTCGGCAGACACGGCAACAATCTCGCCACCATCGGTTGCGTCAAATTCATCTTCAATTTTGCCCACGATTTCTTCAATCAAATCTTCAAACGTAACCAAGCCCGAAATGCCACCGTATTCATCAACCACAATCGCCATGTGATTGTGCTGCTCTTGAAATTCTTTTAACAAAATATTCAATGGCTTACCCTCTGGCACAAACACGGCTGGGCGAACGATGTTTTCCAATTTAAACTGCTCGGGATTGAGCATGGATTTGAGCAAATCTTTGGCGTGCAAAATGCCAATCACATGGTCTTTGTCATCGGCAATCACGGGGAAACGCGAATGCGCCGTGTCCACCGCATAGGCGATGACGCGCTCCATGCTGTCGGTGCTTTTCATCACGTCCATTTGGGCGCGGCTTATCATCACATCACGAACGTGCATTTCATTGAATTTTAATATTTTTTCTAGGCGAGATAGGGTTTCGCTGTCTATCAAATTTTGGGCATGCGATTGGCGCAAAATGTCGTTGAGTTGATTGATGTTGTCGGGAACGCTGCTGCCTGAAAGTCGGTTGAATAGGCGGCTTAATGGATTGGATTGTGTGTCCATATTGTTGATTGATATAAAAAATTGAAAATGGTTTTCAGGCAGCCCAAGCACATTCAGGCTGCCTGAAAAAAGATTTTAGCTGCGAATGCGCTCAATTTTCGCGCCCACGCCACCGAGTTTTTTCTCGATGTGTTCGTAGCCACGGTCTAGGTGGTAGATTTGTTCCACAATGGTTTCACCATCTGCCACCAAACCCGCCATCACCAAGCTGGCAGACGCGCGTAAATCGGTTGCCATAACCGTTGCGCCCGACAATTTTTCCACGCCCTGCACCAAAGCGGTGTTGCCTTCGGCAGAAATGTTCGCGCCCATGCGATTCAGCTCGGGAACGTGCATAAAGCGGTTTTCAAAAATGGTTTCGGTTACTTTACACGCGCCTTCGGCAATGGCGTTCATTGCCATGAATTGCGCTTGCATATCGGTGGGGAATGCGGGGTGTTCGGCGGTGCGAATGCTCACGGCTTTGGGGCGTTGCTGCATGTCTATGCTAATCCAATCATCGCCTGCTTCAATAATCGCGCCTGCTTCCACCAGTTTGTCTAAAACCACATCCATGGTTTTGGGCGCGGCGTTGCGCAACACCACTTTGCCGCCTGTCATCGCCACCGCACACAGGAATGTGCCTGCTTCAATGCGGTCTGGCACCACGCTGTGTTCGCAGCCGTGCAATTCATCTACGCCCTCAATGGTCATGGTTTGTGTGCCTATGCCTTGAATTTTTGCGCCCATTTTGACCAAGCATTCTGCCAAATCCACCACTTCTGGCTCAACGGCACAATTTTCCAACACGGTTGTGCCTTGCGCCAAAGTCGCTGCCATCAGCAGATTTTCTGTGCCGCCCACCGTTACCACGTCCATGACCACGCGCGCGCCTTTGAGTTTGCCGTTGGGCGCGGTGGCTTTCACATAGCCGTGTTCAATCACGATTTGTGCGCCCATGGCTTCCAAGCCTTTCAAATGCTGGTCCACAGGTCGCGCACCAATCGCACAACCACCAGGTAAACTCACTTCGGCTTGACCAAATCGCGCCAAAGTTGGTCCCAAAACCAAAATGGACGCGCGCATGGTGCGCACCAAATCGTAGGGGGCGCAGGTGTTGTTTACGGTGCTGCCGTTGATTTCAAATTCGGCAATGTTGTCGGTCAAAACGCGCGCGCCCATGCCTTGCAACAATTTTTGCGTGGTTTTCACGTCTGCCAGCATGGGGACGTTTTTCAAACGCAAGGTGCCGCTTGTGAGCAAACCTGCACACATCAAGGGCAAAGCGGCGTTTTTCGCGCCCGACACGGTGATTTCGCCATTTAATTTGCCGTTGGCAACAATTTTGAGTTTATCCATTTAATTACTTTCTAAAACAAAATCAATGATTTATTTTGAATAAAAATGAGCGATATTGTTCACGCCTGTTTTCAGGCTGCCTGAATACGCAAATCGCGCCATTATAGCCCAAACCACCCCCATTAGGGGCGAATCGCCATTCATTTTGTGTTAAAATACGCCCTATTTTTCTGTCAATATTTTTCATTGAAACCCAATACCATGCAAAACAACGCCACCCAAATCACCCAAAACGGCATTGCCGCCATCGCCAACGCCGCCGACCAACAAACACTTGAACTCGTCAAAGCCCAATATTTGGGCAAAACAGGCGAACTGAATGTTTTATTGAAACAACTGGGGCAGATGTCGCCCGAAGAACGCAAAACCGTAGGCGCACACATCAACGAATGCAAAAACCAATTTCAGGCAGCCTACGACAACAAACGCGCCCAATTAGAAGAACAAAAATTACAAGCACGACTCGCGGCAGAGGCATTGGACATTACCCTGCCTGCGCGTGGGCAAAGTGCTGGCGGTTTGCACCCCGTTACTTTGACTTTACAGCGCGTGGTGGAATTGTTTCACGGCATGGGTTTTGACGTTGCCGATGGACCTGAAATTGAAGACGATTTTCACAATTTCCAAGCCCTGAATATCCCACAAAACCACCCCGCGCGCGCCATGCAAGACACCTTTTATGTTGAAAATGGCGATGTGCTGCGTACCCACACGTCCCCCATTCAAATCCGCTATATGCTGGACAAGCAAAATCCGCCCATTCGCATCATCGCCCCAGGGCGCGTGTATCGCGTGGATTCGGACGCGACCCACTCGCCCATGTTCCACCAATGCGAAGGTTTGTGGGTGGAAGAAGGCGTGAGTTTTGCCGATTTGAAAGCGGTGTTTACCGATTTTATCCGCAACTTTTTTGAACGCGATGATTTGCAAGTGCGTTTCCGTCCGTCCTTTTTCCCGTTTACCGAGCCGTCTGCCGAGATTGATATCATGGGCGACAACGGCAAATGGCTGGAAGTGGGCGGCTGCGGCATGGTTCACCCCAATGTCTTGAAAAACGTGAACATAGACCCTGAAAAATACACGGGTTTCGCCTTTGGCATTGGTTTAGACCGCTTTGCGATGTTGCGTTATGGCGTAAACGATTTGCGTTTATTCTTTGATAATGACTTGAATTTCTTGAAACAATTTCAGAAATAAGTTTTCAGGCAGCCTGAAAAATGAAACGCACCCATTTGCTCATGCTTTGTTACCTTGTGGCGATTGCTGCCCTGTTTGCCCACACTTATTGCGAACGCCAATCTTTGCACCATTTTGATTTTAAAGCAGGATTGGGCGACAATCAGGCAATGGGCGAATGGTGGCTGGCGCGCGCTGAATGGGCTTTTTTGGCAGGTTTGTTTGGCGTGATTTTAGCTGGGGCATTCGCACCGTTTCGGAACAAGTGGGAAAATTTGGCGTTGGAAATCAGCACGATTGGCGCTTATGTTTTGATTGCGGTGTTGGTTTGAGTTTTCAGGCTGCCTGAAAATAAGGAAAACATATGCAGAATAATGAAAAATTAACCTTTACCGAGTTGGCAATTTTGGCGATGGAAATGGTCAATCGCCCAATTACACCGTCTGAATTATGGGAATTTGTTTTACAAAATCAGTTACATCATCGTTTGAAAACATTTGATGAAGCGACACAAAATTTTATTGGAAAAACGCCAAAAGACTCATTTCAATCAAATATTTATACAAATACTGAATATTTTGAATTGATTCCAAACACTAAACCTAAACAATATATTTTAAAACAAACCCTTTTCAGGCAGCCTGAAATTCCAAAGTCGTCCAAAAAAGCCGCTTTTCACGAACGCGATTTACACACCGTTTTAAGCTATTTTTTGCATAAAAGTGCTTATTTTCAAGCTTATGCCAAAACCATTTTCCATGAAGAAAGCACCAAAACCCAAAAAGGCGCGGACAAATGGCTTTATCCCGATATGGTCGCAGCACATTTTGAATACGCCAGTTATCAAAAAGGCAATGTTTTGAATTTTATTAAGAAATTTGATATTTTGCCGATTAAATTGTTTTCTTTTGAACTCAAAAAAGAATTGGATTACGGCAATTTTAAAGAAGCCTTTTTTCAGGCAGTCAGCAATTCCAGTTGGGCAAATGAAGGCTATTTGGTGGCGTGCGACATCAAGCAAGATAATCAATTTATTGAATCGTTGCAAAAATTAAGTCAAAGTTTTGGTATTGGCATTATCCATTTGAATTTAAATGATATTACGCAAAGCAAAATTGTGTCGCCAGCCCAATTTAAAGACAAAATGGATTATTCTGTTGTGCATGAATTGGCGAACAAAAATCCCAATTTTGCCCAATTTTTGAAAACCATTACCGATTTTGAACCGCAAAATCCCAGTCGTTTTACTGCGGAATTTGACAAAATTTTGTCAGAAAATGAATTACAAGATTATTTGCAAAAGCATGGCATGATTTGATTTCAGGCAGCCTGAAACCCCATTTTTAAATTAAAAACAAAGAGATAAAAAAAATGCAATTCCCCTACTCATGGCTCAAAACCCAAGCCAATCCCAATTTAAGTGCCGACCAACTCGCCCACCTGCTCACCATGGCAGGGCTGGAAGTGGAAGAAACCACCCCAGCCGCCCCCGATTTTTCGGGCGTGGTGATTGCCGAAGTCAAATCGGTGGAAAAACACCCCGATGCCGACCGCCTGAACGTTACCCAAGTGGACGTGGGCAAAGGCGAATTGTTGCAAATCGTTTGCGGTGCGCCCAATGTGCGCGTGGGCATTAAAGTGCCGTGCGCTTTGGACGGTGCGCTGTTGCCCAACGATTTCAAAATCAAGCCCACCAAAATGCGCGGTGTGGTGTCCAACGGTATGCTCTGCTCCGCCAAAGAATTGGGGCTGTCTGAAGACGTGGACGGCTTGCTGATTTTGGACGACAACGCACCCGTTGGACAAAATGTCCGCGAATTTTTGGATTTGGACGACACCATCTTCACGCTGAAAATCACACCCAACCGCACCGATTGTTTGAGCATCAAAGGTTTGGCACGTGAAGTGGCAGCTTTGACAGCTTGCGAAGTGAATTTCCCACAAATTCAATCGGTTCAATCTGAAAGCAAGCGCACACAAGCCGTGCAAATTGACGCGCCCGAAGATTGCGGACGTTTCATTTCGCGCGTGATTGAAAACGTGAACGCGCAAGCCCAATCCCCCAAATGGCTCACGCAACGCCTTGAACGCGCAGGGATTCGCAGCATTTCCGCGCTGGTGGACATCGGCAATTATGTGATGTTGGAAATCGGTCAGCCCATGCACGTTTTTGACGCGGATAAACTTTCAGGCAGCCTGCACGTTCGCCGCGCCCAAAATGGCGAAACTTTGGCGTGTTTGAACGAAAAAAACGTGATTTTACAAGATAATACACTGGTCATTGCGGACGAAAAACAGGCTTTGTCCATCGCAGGTTTGATGGGCGGTGCGTCCAGCGCGGTTTCCGATGAAACGAAAAATGTGGTTTTGGAAAGCGCATGGTTCACACCTGAAATCATTTCAGGAAAATCAAGACAATACGGTTTCGGTTCAGACAGTTCCTTCCGTTTTGAACGCGGTGTGGATTACCAATTACAACGAGACGCGATTGAACGCGCCAGCGAATTGATTTTGGCGATTTGTGGCGGTCAAGCTGGCGAAATCGTTGAAGCAAAAGGCATTTTGCCCGAACCCCAAACCGTGTCCATTCGCACCGAGCGTGTGGAAAAAGTGCTGGGCGTGGCGATTGCCAGCGCGCAAATTCAGGCGATTTTGGACAAATTGGGTTTGAATCCTGTCCAAAATGAAAATGGTTTTACCGTTACCGCGCCTTCCTTCCGCTATGATATTGAAAGAGAAGAAGATTTGATTGAAGAAATCGCGCGTGTTTACGGCTACGAAAACATTCCAGACGATTACACTTCGGGCAAATTGGCGATGTTAAGGCTGCCTGAAAACAAAAATCCGCGTTTTGGTGTATCACAAAAATTGGCAGCGCGTGGTTTTCAGGAAATTGTCAGCTATGCTTTTGTGAATGAGGATTGGGAAAAAGATTTTGCGAATAATCAAGACCCTATCCGTTTGCAAAACCCATTGGCGGCGCAATATTCGGTGATGCGTTCTACGCTGATTGGCGGTTTGATTGAGGTTTTGCAAAACAATTTGAACCGCAAACAAAACCGTGTGCGCGTGTTTGAAATGGCGCGAACGTTCCGCAAAGAAAACGGTATTTTTGTGCAAAATGAACGACTTGGCGGTTTGGTTTACGGTTCGGTGCTGCCTGAACAGTGGGGCGAAAAAGCGCGTGCTGCCGATTTTTACGATGTGAAAGCGGACGTGGAAAGCGTGTTATCTGGACAAAATGTCCAAATTGAATATGTGCGTGCGACACACCCTGCGCTGCACCCCACACGCAGCGCAAATGTGTTGATTGGTGGCGAAAATGTTGGCTTTATCGGCGAATTGCACCCAAAATGGTTGCAAAAATACGATTTGCCCAATGCGCCTTTGTTGTTTGAATTGGACATGGCGGCGGTGTTGGCAAGCGAAAAAACGCGCTATCAGGCGATTTCCAAATTCCAGCCTGTGCGCCGTGATTTGGCGTTTGTGCTGCCTGAAAATGTGGATTTTGCGACTTTGCAAGCGGCTTTGTGGGCGGTGCGTTCGGATTACATTCAAGAGATTGAATTGTTTGACGTTTATCGCGGTGCGGGGCTGCCTGAAAACCACAAATCTTTGGCGGTTAAAATTGTGTTGCAAAGCCATGACGGCACGTTGAATGATGAAACGGTTGAGCCGATTGTGCAGCAACTGATTGAATCGGCAGAAAAAATTGGTGCAAAATTGCGTTAATGTGAAAAACAGGCAGCCTGAAAGGTTTTCAGGCTGCCTGAATTCTAAAATTTAGAAAGGAATAATATGAAAATTTATTTTACTGATTTTTTTAATGTATCTCCGATTGATTTAAGTAATTATGGTGCATTTAATATTTCATTAATCAATGATTTACCAGCATTCATTGACCCTTTTTTATTATTTAACAGCGATAAATCTGAATACCAACAATTACATCATCAAATCATTGAATATGTAAAATTTTTACGAGATATGTCAGCTCAATCTAATATGGATACAGGGTTATTAAAAACATTGTACCAATTTCCTGAAGTTAAACAAAATTGGTTAGGTTATAGCAAAATCGGTAATGGGGGTTCTGGTTTGGGTAAAAAATTTAGTAATGCTCTTCATGAAAATTTGCATGCAATTTTTCATAACTTCGGAGAAGAGCAGATTACTAAAGGAAGTCATTTAGAGAAACTATGTTTAGTTGAAAGTGGCATTGGTAGAGATAATATTAGTGATTTTACTACAAATTTAATCAAAGGCTTTTTATGTGAATATACACAAAATTTTGCAATTCAATATATTGAGCAAAATAGATTAAAAGAAGTACCTGTTTCACATGTTGAATTTAATTATCAAACAAAATCTTGGGTAACTAAACGATTCATCCTACCTTATATTGATGGTGATTTCATATTATTGACACCAAAAGATATTCTTACAAAAGATGAGGAATGGATTAATCGTTCTGATATGATTAGAGATTTTGATGATATTGTTGCTTCATTACCAAATGATAGCTTACGCAGTCAAATTAATAGTTATTTACAGGGTATATTATCCGATAGCCCAGATAAAAAAGAGCAAGACTATGCAATTCAACAGGCATTTAAGAAATTTCCTTATTTAATTGATTATTACATGAAATTTAAAGAAGATAACGGAGATGAGGCTGTTGCGTTAAGTGAATTAAAATTAGATGAAACTGAACAAGTATTAATTAATAATATTAGAAATTTTGTTAATCTTTTAAAAAATAGTTATTTTTATCAATATACTGATGATACTTACCAAGCAGCATTAAAACGTGTTCATTTCTTGAAACAAGTCGTAGAAAATAACGATGGGTATAAATTGTTTTATTATAAAAACAATCCTATTAAACGAGAATCTGATTTGCAAGTTATCTATAAACTTACTTGGTATGCTACTGATGATGATGTCAATGCTGAAGTAAATAATGGAAGAGGTCCTGTTGATTATAAAATTTCTCGTGGTTCAAAAGACAGTACAATCGTAGAATTTAAATTAGCAAGTAATCCTAAATTGAAACAAAATTTACAACATCAGGTTAGGGTATATGAAGATGCCAATCAAACTAAAAAATCAATAAAAGTAATTTTATATTTTTCCGAAAGTGAATTATTAAAAGTATTAAAGGTATTAAAAGATTTAAAATTAGAAGGACAAGAAAATATTGTTTTAATTGATGCAAGTAAAGACAATAAAATTTCTGCATCTAATGTGAAATAGTTTTATTTCAGACAGCCTGACCGTTGTTTCAGGCTACCTTTTTTCACGCGCTTTCCCAATAATCCACATAAAGCTGCAAATCCACATTGCCCTGCCACTCGTTCACGGTGGGGCGATACACCACGCGGATTTTTTCAGGCAGCTCATCTTCGCAACGCCAAAACACGGCTTCAAATTCGCAACCGTCTTTTTGTACCCATGCTTTTTTGTGTTTTTTCTCTGCGCCCATAAATTGTTGTCGCACAACGGTAAATTCATCGTTGAAAGTGGGCGCGGGGAAACCTTGTCCCCAAACTTGATTGTTGATGAGCGCGGCTTGTTGCAAATTGATGTCGCGCACGTTCAGGCTGCCGTCTGTTAAATAGGTTTGCGACAAAATGGCTTCATCAACCAAACTTTGCACAACTTCTTCAAATTGTTGGCAAAATTCTTCAAAACGGTGGGCGACCATGGTCAAACCTGCTGCCATGGCGTGTCCGCCAAATTTGATTATCATATCGGGGCAACGTTTTGCAATCAAATCAAGCACATCGCGCAAATGCACCCCCGCGATGGAACGCCCCGAACCGCGAATTTCGCCATTGCCAGACGGTGCAAACACAAACACGGGGCGGTAAAAGCGGTCTTTCAAACGGCTGGCGACTATGCCGACCACGCCTTGATGAAAACTGTCGTGGTACACCGATAGGGTGGTTTGCGTTTCAGGCAGCCTGTCGGGGCAAAGTGCCAATACGTTTTGCAACATATCTTGTTCAATTTCTTGGCGTGTGTGATTTAAATCGTTCAATTCATTGGCGATTTGTTGTGCGGTTTCCAAATTGTCTGCCAGCAAACAGGCGATGCCCACGCTCATGTCGTCCAAACGCCCTGCTGCGTTGATGCGTGGTGCGAGTCCAAATCCCATGTCAAACGGTTGGGCTTTGCGCCAATCGCGCCGCGCTGCCCGAAACAGGGCTTGCACACCGTGCGACATTTGCCCTGCGCGTATGCGTTTTAAGCCTTGCGAAACCAAAATGCGGTTGTTGTGGTCAAGCGGCACAACATCGGCAACCGTTCCCAAAGCCACCAAATCCAGCAATTTGTCCAATTTGGGTTCAGGAAAAATGCCTTTTATCCCCTCTCCCCTTGGGAGAGGGCTAGGGAGAGGGGCATGATTGGCGTTTTGCCCTCTCCCACTGGGAGAGGGGGTATTTTTCAGGCTGCCTGAAAAAAAGCCGCGCGAACGCAATTCGGCACGCAAGGCAATCAAAACGTAAAAAATCACGCCCACGCCCGCCAAATTTTTGCTGGGAAAGGTGCAACCGCGCTGATTGGGATTGACGATAATGCAATCAGGCACGCTGTCGCCAGCGTGGTGGTGGTCGGTAACGACCGTGTCCATGCCCAAAATTTTGGCGCGTTCCACCCCTTCGCGGCTGGAAATGCCGTTGTCCACCGTCAAAATCAGGTCTGCGCCCAAATTTTTGGCGATGTCGGCAAGCTCTGGGGTTAAGCCGTAGCCGTGTTCAAAGCGATTGGGGACGAAAAAATCCACCACCGCCCCCATGCTTTGCAAACCTTTCATGGCAACGGTGCAGGCGGTTGCGCCATCGGCATCGTAATCGGCAATGACGATGATTTTTTCTTGTTGCTCAATCGCTTGGGCAAGACGCTGGGCGGCGGCGGTGCAATGGGTCAATTCGGTAAACGGTATCAGTTGCGCCAAGCCATCTTGCAATTCATCGGCAGATGCAACTTGCCGCGCGGCATAAAGTTGCGCCAACAAAGGCGGTGCGCCAGCCTGTTCCAGTTCGGCTTGCAGTTGGGGATTGACGGGGCGCGTGGCGATGTGTTTTTGGTAAGACATGATGGCTGGCGAAAACAAAAAGGCGCATTTTACCGCAAAATGGGGTTCAGGCTGCCTGAAAAGCGGTTTTCGCGTATAATTTGCGCCATTTTTCAACTTTTTATTTTGTTTCAGGCTGCCTGAAAATTGCCACAAACCTATCCCCTCCCCTGCTTGCGGGGGAGGGAACAGATTGGTGGTAGCCCCAATATTGTTGCCCATACTTTCAGGCAGCCTGAACGTGAATGTAAACCATGAAACCCAGTATTCTCAATAAATTACAGATTTTATCCGAACGATTAGAAGAAGTTACCGCGCTTTTGGGTTCGCCCGAAGCCGTGTCTGATATGGAAAATTACCGCAAACTCAACCAAGAACATTCGGAACTCACGCCCATTGTGGAGACGTATCAGGCATACCGTTTGGCACAAAGCGATTTGGCGGACGCGCAAGACATGTTGTCCGACCCCGATATGAAAGATTTTGCCGCCGAAGAAATTCAGGCAGCCAAAGACAAAATTGAAACCCTTGATTTTGAATTACAAAAATTGCTCCTGCCCAAAGACGCAGACAATGACAAAAACATTTTCATTGAAATTCGCGCAGGCACAGGCGGCGATGAAGCGGCTTTGTTTGCAGGCGATTTGTTGCGTATGTATGTGCGCTATGCCGAACGCCATCGCTGGCAAACCGAAATCGTCTCCGCCAGCGAAAGCGATTTGGGCGGCTACAAGGAAGTCATCGTGCGCTTGGCAGGCGTGGGCGCGTATGGCAAATTGAAATTTGAAAGCGGCGGACACCGCGTTCAGCGCGTACCCGCAACAGAAAGCCAAGGGCGCATTCACACATCGGCTTGCACCGTTGCCGTGATGCCCGAAGCAGACGAATTGGAAGAAATCCAGTTAAACGCCAATGATTTACGCATAGACACTTTCCGCGCCAGTGGTGCAGGCGGTCAGCACATCAACAAAACGGATTCTGCCGTTCGCATTACCCATTTGCCCACAGGCATGGTGGTGGAATGCCAAGACGGACGCAGCCAACACGCCAACAAAGCCCAAGCCATGAAAGTGTTAGCCGCCCGTTTGAACGACATGCAAAAACGCGAAGCCCAAGCCAAAGAAGCCGCCGAACGCAAATCCCTGATTGGCAGTGGCGACCGCAGCGAGCGCATTCGCACCTACAATTACCCACAAGGGCGCGTTACCGACCACCGCATCAATTTGACTTTGCACAAGCTGGATTTTGTGATGGACGGCGATATGGAAGAAATCACGTCCGCGCTGATTGCCGAACATCAGGCGGAATTGTTGGCGGAAATGGGGGATTGATTGTTTTGCCCACCGCTAGGTGTTTCAGGCAGCCTGAACGCCCTAGCGGACGGTAAAATGTGGGGTACAATTTGTTGTATAGTCAATTCAAAATAAAATAGTACAATACCCTAATTTTTAGGATTAAAAAATGGCACATTCAACAGAACTGCGAAATAAAGCATTAAGCTATTATGAACAATGCAAAAATATCAGTAAAGTCGCCCAAGCTTACCAAATATCCAGAAATACGCTTTACCTATGGATACGCTTGAAAGCGCAAACAGGCAGCTTAAATCATCAAGTAAAGGGGCAAAATGCCAATAAATTGAACAGCCAAAAATTGGCTGAACATATACAACAACACCCTGATGCTTATTTGCATGAAATAGCTGAACATTTTAATTGTTCAAAATCAGCCATTTTTTATGCACTCAAAAGAATGGGTATCACGCGTAAAAAAAGACCACCACATACAAAGAACAAGACCCAAATAAAGTAAAAGATTATTTAAATCAACTGGCTGAATTTTTTGACTATCAGCGTGTTTATTTGGATGAAACGGGATTTGATACTTACTTATTTCGTCCTTATGCGCGTAGCCCAAAGGGGCAGGTCATCAAAGCCCAAATCAGTGGTAAAAAGTACCAACGCTTATCGCTTGTTGCCGCACAAGTCGGCAACAAACTGATTGCCCCTATGATTTATCAAAACACAATGACCAGTGCTTTTTTTGAAACATGGTTTGAGCAATGTTTATTGCCTATTTTAAATAAAAAATCTGTCATTATTTTGGATAATGCACGATTTCATCGTATGGGTATTTTGCGTGAAATGGCGCACAAATGGGGGCATAAAATCTTGCCGCTTGCACCTTATTCACCAGAGCTTAATCCCATAGAACGGACATGGGCAAACATCAAGAGATATATGCGAGCCATTTTACCTAGTGGAAGGCATTTTACTGATACGTTAGTGTCCTATTCTTATTTTAACTGACTATACCATATCAGTAATACATTGTTTAAAAGGGATAAATCATGGATAAAAATTTTGCCATTGAAATGCAAACCCACGCTTTAAAATCCATAGAACATTTGTCTTCCATTTTATTTTTACCCGAATTTGACACATTACCGCCCGAATTCCGCGCCCAATTACACCGAAACATTGGCGTTTTGATTGGTGAAACACAAATGACGATTTTGGAAGAAATTTACCGTTTTTATCCCGAATTGGACGATTTACAGGATAAATGATGTTTCAGGCAGCCTGAAAGGAAAAATGCATGATTTTAATGAAGAAAATATTGTTTAAAATCATTAAATTGATTTTATTTATCCTGATTTGGTGGGGTATGGCGACAATAAGCGAATGGCAAATGCCACTCAAAAGTCGCCCCGTTACCCAAACTGAATTTTTCCGATTCTGTGTGTTGGTTGATGGCAAAATCCAATCGCAAAGTTTGCAAGATTACAAAAAAGGTGAAGATGTTTTGTGCCACACACCCGTACCTGATGATGGAAATGGTTGGTTTAATTACAAATATTACTTTGACATCACACCCGAACAAACTTATCGCTTAATCAGTTACGCCGATAGCCCTGCTGACCCTTATATTTACCACTATCGCATTGAAAATCAAGAAATTGTACCGATTGATGTGCAATACGGTGGTTTGATGAATCAAATGGCTGCTTGGTTTTATGGTTTGATTTTAACGGCGATATTGTGGGCGGTGGGATACAGATTGTATTTAAGGTATCTCAGTAAGCGTCGGTCGGCTCTCCGAGCCGACATTGATTTCCCATAATCAAAAATTCATCATTGCATAAAATAAAGGTTTATCATTCAACATCATTTGCGATTGGCATTGCCAAATACTTCCGAATGCGTGTCCAAATAATGCAATTCCAGCGTATTGTCATCATCGGAAATTTTGTAAAGCAAAACCAAATCATTTTTCACATGACAATCACGAAAACCTTTCAGGCTGCCTGTTAAAGCATGGTCGCGGTATTTTTCGGGCAATGGGGTGCGATTAACCAAACAGCCAATCACTTCGCCCCATTCCGCACTAATCAGATGTTCAAAATGCTTTTTGGCATTGCGTTTAAACGAGTTGAAAATCTCAATTTCGCGTGGCGCATTCATTGGGACAAATCCGTCATCATGTCATCAAAATTGGCATATTTACTTGATTTTCCTTGTGATTGCTCCAACTGATTTTGTTCAATGATTTGCAAAACTTTTGCCGTTGGTTGCGGCTCTGTCGCGTGATAATCAAACGACAATGGCACTTTGCGCGTTGCCACCACTTGATTGAAAAACAATTTAATCGCTTGTGTTGGCGAAAGCCCGTAACTTGCCAAAATTTGCGTGGCTTCGGCGCGTAAATCATCGTCAATGCGAACATTAAAATTGCTGCTTGTCATCATTTACCCCTTATTTGCATATTGATTGCATGGTCATTGTAATGAATTTTGTCTTTTTTTGGAAGAAATTTACCGTTTTACCCCAAACCTGAAAACCTATTTCGCCAACACCGTTTGTGCCTGAATTTGCCGTTCACGCCGCATTTTCAGGCAGCCGTCCAAAATGCTCAATGCCAACGCCAACACAATCAAACCGTAAGTCGGCAGCGATTTTGCCGACACTTCCGCCCCCAAAATCAGCCACGCCACGCCAAACAGCAACACAGGTTCCAAATAACTCAAAATGCTGAACAATGGCACAGGCAAATCCCGATTCGCTTGCAAATTCAAACCCAATGCCACCGCGCTGGTCAAACCCAACATCGGCACCAACACAAAATATTTTGCCGACCAATTCGCCACTTGCCCAAATCCGCCCGTCCACCACAAATATGCCACTGCGCAGGGCGCAATCAAGGTCAAATCAATCAGCAAACCCGTGAGCGCAGGCACATTCGCATGGCGGCGCAACAAATAATATGGCGGATAACCCAAACACACCGCCCACATGCTCCACGCCACCGCACGGGTTTGCCACAATTCATGCGCCACCGCACAGGCTGCCAACGCCAACGCACCCATCTGCCAATGATTCAATTTTGTTTTAAAACAAAGCCTTCCCCCCAAAGCCAACACCAAAGGAAACAGAAAATACCCCATTGCCGTGTCCACCCCCATACCATTCACAGGCGCATACATAAACAGCCACAACTGAAACGCAAACAAAGGCGTAGGCAACACCACCAACAGCCATTTTTTCGGTTGCCCACGCAGGCTCAACAGAAATTTGCCCACTTCGCGCCCACCGCCCAGCACCCACACCAGCAAACACAAACCAAACCACATGGTTATCATGCGCCACGCAAACACATCGGTGCCTGTCATCGGTTTGAGCCAGCCACTGTATAAATACAAAACGGCAAACAAAATATTGGAAGCAATCGCGGCAATCATGCCTTTTTGTAGGGAAGTGTTCATGGTTTCAGGCTGCCTGAAAAAGAAAATCGCCATTTTAAAATGTTCTCGTGATAAACTTTTGCTGATTTTGCCCCAAAATGAAATTTTTTTTCTAAAAACAGCTTTTTTTGAACGCCATTATCAAAACATGAACCCACACCCATTAGACAAACTTGACCGCCAAATCTTGAACCTGTTGCAAGACGATGCCACCACCCCCTTGGCAGAAATTGCCGAAAAAGTGCATTCATCGCCCGCCACCTGCCAGCGCAGAATCCGCCAAATGCAAGACAATGGCGTGATTTTAAAACAAGTGGTGTTGGTCAATCCGCTTGCGGTGGGGCGCAGTTTGAGCGTGTTTGTGGCGGTGGAAGTGGAAAGCCAAAACCCCATGTTGCTGGACAAATTCGTTCGCAGTTTGGATAGGGAAAATGATGTGGTCAGTTGCTATGAAATTTCGGGCGAATACGATTATTTGCTGCTGGTTCATGCCGAAAATATGGCGAATTATCATCAATTTACGCGCCGCATTTTGACTTCCGATAACAACGTTCGCGCCTTCAAAAGCCAATTTGTGATGGATTTCAATAAAGTGGAAACAAAAATCACATTGTGAATGGGCTTTCAGGCAGCCTTTCAGTACACGACAAAAATCTTTCAGGCTGTCTACAACCTGTCCCCTCCCCTGCTGGCGGGGGAGGGTTAGGGTGGGGGTGGCTTTTTGCGTTTCTAACCCCCACCCCAGCCCTCCCCCTTACATAGGGGGAGGGGTCAGGTTTGTGGCAATATCAAAAAATGTCGTGTACTGTAAGGCAGCCTGAAACACCATTTTTCATTATAATTCATTTATTTTTATCCAAATCCAACCCACCATTATGTCGCTCAATCAACAACACATCAACGCACGCCGCCGCTTGCAAAATCAGCTTAATCATCGGTTTAGCAATCCCGATTTGCTCAAACAGGCACTCACCCACCGCAGCCACAGCCCACAAAACTACGAACGCCTTGAATTCATTGGCGACAGCATTTTGGATTACGTCATCGCCAAAATGCTCTACGAAACCTTTCCCAAGCTGCCCGAAGGTCGCTTATCGCCCCTACGCGCCCAGCTTGTGAAAGAAAGCACCTTGGCAGAAATCGCCCGTCAATTAAACATTGGCGATGCCCTGCTTTTGGGCGTGGGCGAACTCAAAAGTGGCGGACACGACCGCGCCTCCATTTTGGCAGATGCGCTGGAAGCCATTTTTGCCGCCATCAGTTTAGATGCCGATTTCATGACCGCCGAAAAAATCATTCGCCAACTTTTTTCCGAAAAAATCAACCAACTTGACACCAACACCAGCGCAAAAGACCCCAAAACCCAACTGCAAGAATGGCTACAAGCACAAAAATGGGCATTGCCCAAATACCGCATTGAACAACAAACAGGCGAAGGCAACGATGCGCGTTTTGACGTATCGTGCGATTTGGGCGAATTGGGCTACATCAGCCATGCCACCGCCTCCAGCCGCCGCGCCGCCGAACAAGAATGCGCCCAACAAGCCTTGCAATGGCTCAAAAATCGCTTTCCAAACAAATGATGGCTGCCTGAAAGGATAAATCATGAATCCCATGTTGATAATGGGCGCATTATTGGGCGCAGGCATAGCCGTGATGTTGATGTGGCTGGGTGTGAAAACGGCTGTGGTGCGCTATCCTGTGTTGATTGTGCCTGTACCCCATCATGCGCCAACCGATTTTCTGTTTCGTGCGTGGTGCGATGCCAACCGCTTTACACGGCAAGACAATGGCATTTATCGCCAAAATGGGGCATTCAGCACCAGCGAAATCGGTTTTAAAAACAATGCCATGTACATTCAAGAATGCCTGCATTTGGGCATTTTTGAAGTGCGCTTTGCCCTGAATGCGCCCATTATGCTCGGCAAACCCATGCGCCGCCACAAAATCAAACAATTAAATAAATTATTGAAACATTGGGATATTGCACCGATTGAATTTGAAAAATAAGAACCTGTGTTCGTAAGATTGATGGCTTGATTTTCTTGTCCATTCTTACGAATACAAGGCGGCTATTGAGATTATGAACACAGGTTCTAACGTTCAGCTTTAATGTATTTGGCTGACTTTTTGAAAAAGCCCATCTCCAAAGGCAAAATCCCTTTTTTGTGTGAAGGCTGCCTGAAACATTTCCCAAAATGTTCAGCCAAAAGGCTATAATTCCGCCCATTATCCATTAAAAAACCCATTGAATTTATGAACACGCCATTACTTGACACCATTGATACGCCGCACGATTTGCGCCAACTGTCTGCCGAACAACTGCCCCAACTCGCCAGCGAATTGCGCGAATTTTTGTTGGACAGCGTTTCCAAATCAGGCGGACACTTTGCCAGCAATTTGGGCGTGATTGAATTGACCATCGCCTTGCACCACGTTTACAACACCCCCGAAGACCATTTGGTTTGGGACGTGGGACACCAATCCTATCCCCACAAAATTTTGACAGGGCGCAAAAACCGCATGGACACCATACGCCAATACGGTGGCTTGGCAGGCTTTCCCAAACGCAGCGAAAGCGAATACGATGATTTTGGCGTGGGGCATTCGTCCACGTCCATTGGCGCGGCTTTGGGCATGGCGGTGGCAGACAAACTTTCAGGCAGCCCTGCACGCAGCGTGGCAATCATTGGCGATGGCGCAATGACGGCAGGTCAAGCCTTTGAAGCCTTAAATTGCGCTGGCGATATGGACGTGAATTTATTGGTGATTTTGAACGACAATGAAATGTCCATTTCGCCCAATGTGGGGGCTTTGCCCAAATATTTGGCGCGAAACGTGATGCGCGATTGGCACGGCGTGTTGCACGAATTGAAACAGCAATCCAATAAAGTGTTGGACAAACTGCCCGCACCTGTCAAAGAACCCGTTAAAGAAATCGCCGAAAAAGCCGAACACAAATTCAAAGCCATCGCCAGCGAAAGTGAACACATCAAACAATCGTTGTCGCTGTTTGAAAATTTTGGTTTTGAATACACGGGCGCGATTGATGGACACAATCTGCCCCAACTGATTGATGTATTAAAAGATTTACGCCAACGCAAAGGTCCTCAACTGCTGCACATCATCACAAAAAAAGGTCAGGGCTACAAATTGGCGGAAAACGACCCCGTGAAATACCACGCCATTGGCAAAACCCCTGTTTCAGGCAGCCTGAAAGACGAAACCGCCAAACCCAAACCCACCTACACCCAAATTTTCGGACAATGGCTGTGCGACCAAGCCGCCGCCGATGAACGGCTCATCGCCATCACACCTGCCATGCGCGAAGGCAGTGGCTTGGTGGAATTTGAACAGCAATTTCCCACACGCTATTTTGACGTGGGCATTGCCGAGCAACACGCGGTTACTTTTGCCGCAGGCTTGGCGTGTCGCGGTGCCAAACCTGTGGTGGCGATTTACTCCACCTTTTTGCAACGCGGCTACGACCAGCTTTTGCACGATGTGGCATTGCAAAATTTGCCCGTGATGTTTGCCATAGACCGCGCAGGTATTGTGGGCGCAGATGGTCCCACCCACGCAGGGGCGTACGATTTGAGCTTTTTGCGTTGCGTACCCAATATGGTCATTGCCACGCCCAGCGATGAAAATGAATGTCGCCTTTTATTATCAACGTGTTATCAGCTCAATCAACCGAGTGCGGTGCGTTATCCGCGCGGTTCGGGTTGCGGAGCGGCGGTTTCAGGCAGCCTGAACACTGTGGAAGTGGGCAAAGGCATTATCCGCAAACAAGGCGAAAAAATCGCCATCATCGCCTTTGGCAGCATGGTACAGCCGAGCTTGGCGGTGGCGGAAAAATTGAACGCCAGCGTTGCCGATATGCGTTTTGTGAAACCTTTGGACGTTGATTTGATTGTGAAATTGGCAAAATCACACGATTACATCGTTTGCGTGGAAGAAAACGCCCAAATGGGCGGTGCAGGCAGCGCGGTTTTGGAAACCATGGCGCAACACGGCTGCCTGAAACCGACTTTGCTGTGTGGCATTCCCGACATCGTTACCGAGCATGGCGACCCAAATATTTTGTTGCGCAATATGGATTTGGAGGAAGAAACTTTGTTGGCAAAAATCCAAGCCTTTGTACAGCAATGATTTTTCAGGCTGCGTTTTTTGGTCAAGAGTGCTGTGGATATTTTGAGTAAAAATAATCAAAGATTTTTTGAAACAAGGTTCAGGTTGCTTTCTCCAAACAAAAACCAAAATTGGGTAGGCAATCTGAAATATTACAATTATGAAAAATATTTTAAAAAACAGCATATTGGTTTCATTTATTGCTTTCACAATGAGTGGGTGCTTTTTGTTCCCTTTTGGAGACCGTGTGGCAAAACGTTATGATTTCTATCATGTTTTGCCTGATGATACGCCCATTTTTGGCATTGTCGCCCCCAAAGGCAGCAAATTGCACTATGTCCAATTCAGCTCAACAGGGCAAAAACCGCAAGCACTGTCATTGTCCCAAGCCTTGAATTTAAAGCACAATATCAGCAAAATTGAATTTGCCCAAGCCCAAAAATGGGGCGATTTCATGATTGATGAAATCGGTATGGGCGACACAAATTTGAGTGTGATTGTGCAGCCGATTGATTTAAAAAGCCCAATTAAAACAGATTGGTATGAATGTGCCTTAAACAGCAAAATTCATTTCACGCCCCCAAATTGGCAGCCTGAAAAAAATTGGCAAGCGCAAAACAAACACTTGTCAGGCTGTGAAATGGCGAATCAGGTGCGTGTTTTTGTGGGCGGAAAACCGTTTGTTTTCAATGAAGTCCATTTATTCAAATTGCCGCCCAGTTATCCTGCTGTTCCCAATCAAGAAGACAGAATCATATGGCGTGCATTTTTACCAAAACATGAAAATTCACTTTTTAAATTCAAAGCGTTATTTTTTGACGATGCGCAAAATTTGACCCGATTTTACGGTACAATCCAAAACCCTGCACGTTTGAAACATGATTTGCATGGCGAATGTGATTACGCCGCAAATGAATATGTTGATGTGAGCATTAACCAGCAAAATCAAAGTTTTTGGGCTTGGACGCGCTGGGACGGTCGCCCCAAAGAATGCGCTGACGTTACATTAGATGAAATGCCTGTTCTTGCGATATTTGAACAATCTGTTTCAGGCAGCCTGAAATGAAATCCAGCACAGCTAAAAATCAATTTTGAAAGAAAAACATGGACATAGAAACCTTTTTGGCACAAGAACAAAATGCCGCAAACGGCTATCGTTGCGGTTTTATTGCGATAGTGGGTCGCCCCAACGTGGGCAAATCCACGCTGATGAACCATTTAATCGGGCAAAAAATCAGCATTACCAGCAAAAAAGCCCAAACCACACGCCACAAAGTAACAGGCATTTACACCGATGACACCGCCCAATTCGTGTTTGTGGACACCCCTGGTTTCCAAACCGACCACCGCAACGCCTTGAACGACCGCCTGAATTTGAACGTAACCGAAGCCATGAGCGGCGTGGACGTGATTGCATTCGTGATTGAAGCCATGCGTTTTACCGAAGCCGACCGCACCGTGTTGAAACAGTTACCCAAAAACACGCCAGTCGTGTTGGTTGTGAACAAAATTGACAAAGACAAAGCCAAAGACAAATTCGCACTCAACCAATTTATTGATGAAGTGAAACAAGAATTTGATTTCATTGCCAGCGAAGTGGTCAGCGCGAAACACGGTTTACGCATTGCCAATTTGCTTGCCACGCTCAAACCCATGTTGCCTGAAAGCATTCCCCTTTACCCCGAAGACATGATTACCGACAAATCCAGCCGTTTTTTGGCAATGGAAATTGTGCGCGAAAAACTGTTTCGCTACTTGGGCGAAGAATTGCCCTACGCCATGAACGTGGAAGTGGAACAATTCAAACAAGAAAACGGCATGAACCACATCTACATCGCCGTGCTGGTGGACAAAGAAAACCAAAAACCCATCGTCATCGGCAAAGGCGGCGAAAAGCTGAAAAAAATCTCCACCGAAGCGCGTTTGGACATGGAAAAATTGTTTGATTGCAAAGTGTATTTAAAAGTGTGGGTAAAAGTGAAATCGGGCTGGGCAGACGATGTGCGCTTTTTGAATGAATTGGGCTTGTAAATGTTATAATTCGGCAACTTTTGGCGTGTTCAGGCAGCCTGAAACACCCCAACTCCCATCAATATATCAAAAAACGGAACGAAAACATGAACATTCAAATCATCACACACCCTTTGGTTCGCCACAAATTGAGTTTAATGCGCGAAGCCGATTGCAGCACAGGCAAGTTTCGCACTTTAACCAAAGAATTGTCGCGCTTGATGGCGTATGAAGCCACGCGCGATTTTGAAATTGAGCCACACGAAATTGACGGCTGGGACGGCAGCAAAATCCAAGGCGAACGCATTAAAGGCAAAACGCTTACCATTGTGCCGATTTTACGCGCAGGCTTGGGTATGCTAGATGGCGTGTTGGATTTGATTCCCACCGCCAAAATCAGCGTGGTGGGCTTGCAGCGCGATGAGGAAACCTTGCAGCCTGTCCCCTATTTTGAAAAATTGGTGGACAATATGGACTTGCGCCCCGCCTTGATTATTGACCCCATGTTGGCAACGGGCGGCTCTATGGTTGCCACCATTGACATGCTCAAACAAAAAGGTTGCCGCAACATCAAGGCTTTGGTGCTGGTTGCCGCGCCCGAAGGCGTGAAATTGGTCAATGAAGCCCACCCCGATGTAACCATCTACACCGCCGCTTTGGACAGCCATTTGAATGAAAATGGCTACATCATTCCTGGTTTGGGCGATGCGGGCGACAAAATTTTTGGCACAAAACATGCTTAATTTGTTCAGGCAGCCTTCATTTTGACATCAGGAAAAATCCCATGTTTGCCAAAATCTTCCGTTTTGAAAAAGCATTAAATCAAGCAGCCAACGACTCGGACGATGATGAAAACATCATCTTGCCCGATGGTTGCATGAAATACCATTTTAGCGCATTCAATGAGCGCGATTTGGTAAACAGGGAGCTGTACACGCAGGCTGAATTGACCGAATTTGTGCATGAACACGCTTTGGTGAGCGTGAATTTGGGCAAATATGCCGATAAAGTTTTTCAACTGATTGAATCTCATCATCATTTGAATCAGTTGATTTTGCAAGCCGATTATGAACACCCTTTGCGTCAAGCCCAGCAAATTCAATTAGGCGGCTTGTACAACAAAGCGGCGGTGCGTACGGTATTGGCGGCATTGCGACAAAGCGATTTTGCCGCCATCATCGCGCATTTTACCGACAATGAAATTTTAAGCGATGAATTGATGATGATATTCAATGGCATAAAAGCCGTTTTTGAATTTGCCGAATGTGAAAACAAAGTTGTGATTGCGTATTTGGCTTAAACATAAAGGATAAGAAAATGAATTTTAAAGACAATTTGGCAAGCATGCCCAGCATTGACCATGTGAAAGGTTTGGACGTTTGCGATGAAAATGGCAATGTGATTCATCACATTCCTGCCGTAGAAGGCAAACTGGGCAGCCTGAAACTGTATCACGCTTTGGCACAACAATTTAACGGCACGCTCCATACCCAAGCTGCCGAACAGGGCTTAACGTGGTTTGCCGAACACGTTGAAGACGCGCTGCACAATCCCAACAAACACCCCAATGTGGATTTGCTCTTGCGCGTGAAAAACGACAATTTGGTTTACCAACTAAATGTTTTGTAACATATTGTTTCAGGCAGCCTGAACGGAAATCATCATGAAAATATTGTTTATCGCCGACCCCTTGCACACATTCAAAACCCACAAAGACACCACCTACGCCATGATGCGCGAAGCCTCATCACGCGGCATCATGCTGTATCACGCTTTGAGCAGCAATTTGTTTGTTTACAATAATGTGGTATCGGCAAGGGTCTCGCCCTTCAAATTCATCGGTGCGAAAAACGATGGCGACAAGCATTGGTTTCACGCTGGGCAATGTGTGCCAGCCGCGCTCAATCGCTTTGATGCCGTGATTATGCGCACCGACCCGCCTTTTGATATGCAATATTTGTATGCCACCCACTTGCTTTCATTAGCACAACAGCAAGGCGCAAAAGTGTTCAATAGCGGACAAGCCATGCGCGAATTGAATGAAAAATTGGCGATTTTTCAATTTTCTGAATGGACTGCCCCCACTTTGGTCAGCACCCGCGCCAGCGACATCAAAGATTTTTTAGCCAAACACCAAGACATCATCATCAAACCTTTGGACGGCATGGGCGGCATGGGCATTTTCAGGCTGCGCGAAAAAGACCCCAATATCAACAGCATATTGGAAACGCTGATGAACCGCGACACGCGCACCATTATGGCGCAACGCTACCTGCCTGAAATCGTATTGGGCGACAAACGCATTTTGGTGATTAATGGCGAAGTTGTCCCCTATGCTTTGGCGCGGATTCCGCAAGATGGCGAAACACGCGGCAATTTGGCAGCAGGCGGTCAAGGCGTGGTGCAAGAATTGAGCAAACGCGACCGCGAAATTGCCGAAAGCCTTGCCCCCCAACTGAAAGAAAAAGGCGTGCTGCTGGCAGGTTTGGACGTGATTGGCGATTATTTGACCGAAGTGAACGTAACCAGCCCCACAGGTTTTCAAGAAATCATGAAACAGAAATTTTATGATGTCGCTGCCATGTTTATGGACGCGGTGGAAAAAGAAAGCTACGAATTGTACAAACTCTCGGAGCGCAACTGATGGATTTGCACGCCATTCGCCAAGAATATTGCCAAAAAGAATTGTCGGAACACGATTGCCTGCCTGAACCTTTGGCGCAATTTCAGCTTTGGCTCAACGAAGCCATGTCTGCCCAAGTGCATGAACCCACCGCCATGAATGTCGCCACCGTGGGCGAAGACGGTAAACCGCAAGCGCGTATGGTTTTGCTGAAAGAAGTAAACGAGCAAGGTTTTGTTTTCTTTACCAATTATCACAGCCGCAAGGGGCAAGCGATTGCCGCCAATCCTTTTGTGGCATTGACATTTTTTTGGGCAGAATTGGAACGGCAAGTGCGCGTGGAAGGACGCATTTTCAGGCTGCCTGAAAACGAATCCGATGATTATTTTGCCAGTCGCCCCTACACCAGCCGTTTGGGGGCTTGGGCGAGCGAACAAAGTCAAGTCATTGAAAACAAAAACGTGTTAATCGCCAGAGCCGCGATGTTTGGTGCGAAACACCCGCTTAAAGTGCCGCGTCCGCCACATTGGGGTGGTTATGTGATTGCGCCCGAGCGCGTGGAATTTTGGCAAGGTCGCCCCAGCCGCTTGCACGACCGCATTGTGTATCGCCAAAACGAAAATGTCTGGCTAAAAGAACGACTTGCACCATAATGGGGTTAATTCATTTACTTGTTGCACCCTATATGGTGTTCCATTTTGGATTTGATTTGCCATACAACCCCATGGCACAAAATCAGGCTGCCTGAAACAAGACGTTTTCAGGCAGCCTGAAACCTTTGCAAAACTCGGTTTGTAGGGGCAGATTTCATATCTGCCCCGTTTAGGTTCGCAGAAATTTTCATTCTTATCAATAAATTGAAAAAAGGGCGGATATAAAATCCGCCCCTACGTCAGTTTAAAAGTAGGTTTTGCAAAGGTTTCAGCCTGATTTCCATCACCGATTATTGCCCCCAAACTTCTTCCACAATTTCACGAATGAAGTTCAGTTTTTGCCATTGTTCTTCTTCGCTCAACACATTGCCTTCTTCGGTGGAGGCGAAACCGCATTGCGGGCTTAAACACAGTTGGTTGATGTCCACAAATTGCGCGGCTTCTTGAATGCGGGCGATGATGGCTTGCTTGTCTTCCAATTCGCCCGATTTGGACGTTACCAATCCCAAGACAACCTGTTGATTTTTAATGAAACGCAAGGGTTTGAAATCGCCTGCGCGGTCGCTGTCGTATTCCAAATAAAAGCCATCTACGTTGCAGCCGCCAAACAAAATTTCCGCAATCGGCTCATAACCGCCCGATGAAAACCACGTTGAACGGAAATTGCCACGGCAAATGTGCATGGTGATTGCCATGTCTTGCGGTGCGGCGGCGCGAATGTCGTTGAGCATTTGCACATAGCGTTTTGCCACCGCGTCCACGTCCACACCTTGTGATGCGTACAGGGCGCGTTTTTCTTCGGAACAAAATTCGCCCCAAGATGTGTCGTCCAACTGCAAATTGCGGCAACCCAAATCGTAAAATGCGTGTACCGCTTCAATGTAAGTGGCGGTAATATCGGCAAATAATTGTTCTTGATTGTTGGCATAAATTTCAGGCAGCTTGGGCTGTGCCGTGCGCACGCAAGTAATCAAATGCAACATGCTGGGCGATGGAATCGTGAATTTCACAGGATAGCCAGCCGCTTCTTCGTGCAAACGTTTGTAGTGGTCTAAAAAGGGGTGAACGTGTGCCCATTGAATTTTATCAATGATTTCAAGGGTTACAGGGCGGTGCATGTGGGCTTTGAAATGGGTGCTGTATGTTTCGGTGTCGCGCAATTCCACACCCACCAGCTCAAACAGAAAATCCAAATGCCACCAAGTGCGGCGAAATTCGCCATCGGTTACGGCTGGCAAACCGACTTGTTTTTGCTGTTCAATCAGTTTGGCGATTTCTTGGTCTTCCACTTGGTGTAATTGTGCGGGGCTGCATTCGCCGCAAACGCATTGTTTACGCGCCAATTTGACCGCTTCGGGACGCAAAAAACTACCCACAATATCAAAACGATAGGGGGCGCGGTCGCGCAATGTGGCATGGGGAAACAGTTGAGACATGGTTTATCCTTTCGTTTTTAAAGTGGGTATTTTAACCGATTTGTCCACAAGCGCAAAAAAGCTGCCTGAAAAACATAAACCTTTTTCAGGCAGCTTTTTGCGATACGCCACAATTTTTTATTTTTCAATCATTTGGCACGATAGGGTTGTGGGCTGGCTCAAATCGCTTTGCTTATCGTGAATGCGATAATCGGCGCGACATTGTTGCGTGTTGCCCCAAATGACTTTCAGGCTGCCTGAATTGGCAATGCCGCGCGTCATCAACACACCGCCTTGTCCAATCAAGCCGACAAATTGCCCTTTTTCATCAAACACTTCTGCGGCAATCGGCGGTAAAGTTTGCCCATCTGCCAACACCACGCGGAAAGTGTGCAATGCCCCTGCGGTGGTGTCAAATTCCACCAAATTCACGCTGTGGGCGCGTGGCACAAGGTCTTTGCCTGTGGCGGCGACTTCCACTTCATCGGGCAGATTGTCGGTGTTGATACCAATGTGGTTCACGCGATAGGGCGTGATGTATGGCACAATGCCGTTGCCAAATCTGTCCAATTTGCCGTTGAGCAAACCGCGTATGCCTGCACCTGTGGCGTGTTTGGCGTGTATCACGGCAAAGGTTTCGCCCAATTCGCGGCTCAATGTGATACCGCGTGGGTGCG
This sequence comes from Alysiella filiformis, assembly GCF_014054525.1. Taxonomy (NCBI): domain Bacteria; kingdom Pseudomonadati; phylum Pseudomonadota; class Betaproteobacteria; order Neisseriales; family Neisseriaceae; genus Alysiella; species Alysiella filiformis. The sequence goes on along the minus strand of NZ_CP059564.1, from coordinate 1,117,914 downwards.
CCACCACCGCGCCCGATACGCCAAAGCCCCATTGATTGCCATTGCTGTAACGGCTGGTATTCACATTGAGTGCAAAGGGGCTGGCGCGATAAGCCAATGATGCGGAATAGGTATTTTGCTTATCTGGGTGCGCTCGGCTGCCTGAAAGCCCATAGCTGAATTGGCTTTCATCGCCCAAAGTGCCATTCAACGCCACGCGCGTTAAGCTGTGGTCGCGATTTTTTTGGTAGCCCAAATCAAGCCAATGGCTGTTGCGCCAATGGCTTGGGTTGTCCAAAGGCACAAGCATATTGGCGTAAATTTGATTGTGTTTCACACGCGTTGCCACATCGCGGCTTTGCAAAAAGCCCAAATTGTATGTTAAACGTTTGAAATGGTTGCTGTATCCCACTTGGTATTCGTGTTGGGCTTTGCTGTGTGCGTATTGGCGCGTGCTGGCACCGCTCACATAAATCGCGCCGCCCTTTTCACCCAATTTTTGGTTGAGCGAAATTTGGTAGCGGTGCTTGGGCGCATTGCCATGGATAAAGCTGGCGTTGGGTACATCACGCACCGCGTCCAACAAAGAAAAATGCTTATCCGACAAATATTTTTGCCATTTGGCATACACATAGGTGTGGGTGGTGGCAAAATTTTTGTGATACGACAAACTCAAACTGTTGCTGCGATGGTGTTTGCCCTGTGTTTTCAACTGGGCTGCCTGAAAATCGCCTTCCCACGAACCCAAACGGTTGGAATAAATGCCCCCCAACACGCCTGCGCCATAATCTTTGCTGATGGTTGCGCCCGTTTTTAAAGTAAACGCATTGCCCACACCGTATTGCACAGACGCTTGGGCGATATTGTGGGGATAAATGTGGCTGCCTTCGCGGTAGCGTCCCAGCGTGGCTTCGTAACGCCAATGTTTGGGACGCAACATTTGCGATGAAATGGCGGTTGGCACCACAAATTCACGTTGCGAGCCGTCTGCCTCCAACACTTCAACGTGCAAATCGCTGCCATAGCCAATGGGCGATAAATCATTGATTTCAAATGAACCTGCTGCCACATTGGTTTCGTAAATCACGTTGCCGTTTTGTCGCACCGTAACCCGCGCATTGCTGTTTGCCACGCCGCGTACCACAGGCGCGTAGCCCGTTACCGAATGGGGCAACATGCGCGTATCCGACACCAAGCTGATACCCCGTATGCCAAAATTGCTGTTCACATTGCTGCGCGTGTAAAAATCGCCCAAAATCAAGCGGCTGTGCCAAGTGTCAATGTCGCGCTGCACATAGGTTTCGTTGCTGCGATACGGTCGCGCATTGCCCTTGTTTTCCCAAGAATACGACCCCGAATGACGCAAAGACCACGCGCCCAAATTGCCGCCTGCCTGAATCCCAAAATATGCCGAATGCCTGTTGTCGCTGTCGTTTTGATGATATTGGTATTGATTGAATTGGTATTTCACATAGGCGGCAGGCACGCCACTTTGCCATTGCGATGGGGAAATGTAATCTTTGGGGCGTTGCACCACCAAATTGCTGGGCAAATCAATGCTCAATCGTTGGCTGGACACATCAAATTGGCTTTTGGCATCGGGCAGAATTTGCGTGATGTCGTGGCAAGTGTGGGCTTGCATTTCGTGGGATAAAGCCGATTTTTTCAAATCCAACAACGCAAACAATTCGGGTGTGAAACACAATCCCGACATGGGTTTTTCAGGAATATCGTCAAATTTCAGGCGGAAATTGCCGCGTTTGTTGCCATTGACCCAAATTTCGCTGTCGTATTCGCCCGCCTCAATGGGGTTGCCAAAACGAAAACGTGATACATCAACCGTTTGACCATTGATGGGAACAAGCCAATTACTGTCAAATTCCACCGCTTCGGCTGGGTTTTCAGGCAGCGTTTGGGCAACAAGATTTGCCCACGCCAACAACAATAACGCGCCCCACCCTGTTTTCAAAAACAAATGATTCATGGTTTCGCATTCCTTTTTCAGGCAGCCTGAAAATCAAAAAATCCATTTAAAATATTGATTTATCAATCATGCTGCAAAGGCGAAACATTGCCATAATCGCCGCCATAATCATTGATGATGTACCACGCCACCTGATTGGCTTGCGGCACAGCTTTTTTCAAAGTGTAAGATTGTTCCGAAAAAGGCGCGAGCATATCCGCATTTGCCACTTCGGTAAGCGTTTGTTTATCCTGATTTAATGCAATGTTGGCATAAGTAATGTAATACGGTGTAGGATTTTTAACCGTTAAAGTTTGCCCCGATAAATGCCATGTAACTTTCGCATAAGCATCGTCCACAGGATAGGGCAATTTGGCAGGGCGATAGAAAAACTTCAATTTGCTGCGCACACTCACTTGCACCTGACTTTGCTGTTCATCGCCTTTGGGTGGAATATCCAACACATTGAAATAAAATAAACTTTCACGGTCATTTGGCAAATTGCCACCTGTTTGGCGAATGCGTATGGTTTGGCTCGTTTTGCCATTCACACGGCTAATGGGTGGCGTGAGCGTAAAAGGCAAAGATTCGGCTTGATGATGAGGCGTTTCCAACCATGCTTGTACCAAAGATGGGGTGTCGTGCACATTTTTGATTTGCACCCCAATGCTTTTCTTTTCGGCAGGATAAATGACCCGCGTGCCTGTAATCACAATGCCAGCTTGGGCAAGGAAACTGGCACACAATAAAGCAAATATTGTCCCTATTTTCAACATGATGGCAATCCTTTGGCTGATTCAGGCAGCCTGAAATAAAATAAAGTCCCCGATTTCATGGGAAGTCGGAGACTTTTTCAATTTAATTTAAATCAAATGCTTATTTGTATTGAACCACAAAAGGTGCTTGTGCTTTAACTGGACCTGGTGTGGCATTGCCTTTTGGTGCATACAATTGTGCCGCAAATTTGAATTCAATACGACCTTCTGGATTGCTGCTATAGTTTGGCAAATCTTTCTCAATCGTATTGTTTTCACCAAATTGCAAAGGATTGTCTGCGCTCTCGGCATTGAATAAACGCACATACACATTTTGCGCACCACCATGACCGTACATATTATTCAATTCATTACCAGTCAAGCCTTTTTCAGCATTTTCAGTGGTAACAAATGAGTTGTTTTTATCAATGTGAACGCTCAATTTGCTTTTACCTGTCAATGAGGTAGCTTCTGGACATTTATTGAATGCCAAAGAAAATTCTTTTTTGTGGCTGCCCACTTTGGTGCTGTTCAAGGCGAATTGTTCTTGACCTGCACCGCCACTCAAATTCAACTCTTCTGCCAAAGTACCCAAGCCATTACTTTCAAAATCAGGCACACAAGTACTTACATTGATGTGGTCAACAATGTTTTTAACGAATGAGGTCGGAGCAGTCAAAGAAACTTCGCCAGCAGCCAAAGCCGAACCACTTACCATAGCAGCAGAAACGCCCAATGCAATCAATAATTTTTTCATCATAATTCTCCCAAAATGTAGAGATGTTGAGTTAAAAGTTAATGCTCGTTAAGAGCGATTTGCATTGTAATACGCTATGTTTACAAAAGCAACATTCAATTACACAAAGTGCCAAAATACAACACAATATGACACATTACGCAAATGCCTGTTGCAATTCAAAACGTGGCACGGTTTGGTTGTGGTGTTGCACGCTTTGGGCAAACATGGCTAATGGGCGCACCCACACGCCAAAATCGCCATACAAAGCACGATACACCACCAGCTTTTCGGCGGTTTCGGAATGGGTGGCAATTTCCAGCACTTCATACAAATTGCCTTTGTAATGGCGGTAAATGCCGCGCACAATGGGCTGGTTTGACATGGTTTTCCTTTTATTATCAATCAATGAAAAAAGGCGGACACTCAATCCGCCCCAGTTTAAGCATGGCTTGGCTTTTCAGATTAGGCGGTTAATGTGCCTTTGGTGGACGGCATTTTGCCTACCATGCGTTCATCGTGTTCCACCGCCATACGCAGGGCGCGTCCAAATGCTTTGAAAATGGTTTCGGCTTGGTGGTGGGCGTTTTTGCCGCGAATGTTGTCTATGTGCAGCGTCATCATGGCGTGATTGACCAAGCCGTGAAAAAATTCGCTGAACAAATCCACATCAAATCGCCCAATCAGGGCGCGTGTGTATTCAACGTGGTATTCCAAACCTGCTCGCCCTGATAAATCCAAAACCACTCGGCTTAATGATTCGTCAAGTGGCACATAGGCGTGTCCGTAGCGGCGTATGCCCATTTTGTCGCCCAAGGCTTGTTTGAGGGCTTGTCCCAAGGTAATGCCGATGTCTTCTACGGTGTGGTGGTCGTCTATGTGCAAATCGCCTTTGCAAACAATGTCTAAATCAATCAAGCCGTGTCGGGCGATTTGGTCTAGCATGTGTTCTAAAAATGGCACGCCTGTGTCAAAGTGGGCTTTGCCTGTGCCGTCTAAATTGATGGAAATGGTGATTTGGGTTTCGCTGGTGTTGCGGGTAACGGTTGCTTGGCGCATGGTTGTTTTCCTTTAATTTTATCGTCAATTCATTTAAAAACAGCACAAGTGTAGGGTGCAACTTGTTGCACCATTTTTCTGATAAAACATGAATTTGGTGCAACAAGTTGCACCCTACATTGTCCTATTTTCTATTGGTTTTAAATTATTTCAGGCTGCCTGAAAATGAAAATGCCAACACAAACACAATCACGACAATGGCTATCATCAACCACAACCATGTTTGATTGTGGCTGCTTTCGCTGTGGGTGGTGGTGGGCTGGATTTTGGCTGCCTGAATATTGTCGCTGTGCTGTTGCAAGACGCGCAACACTTGCTGGTTTTGTTCAGGTGTACCCAAGGTCAGGCGCAGGCAATTTTCCAATAAAGCGTGGCTGCCGTGCAATTTTTTAACCAAAATTTTGTTTTCTTTCAATAAATTGAATGCGGTTTCGGCTTGCGGCAAACGCACGGTAATGAAATTGGCTTGGCTGGGGAAAACGTGGGTTTCAGGCAGGCTGTTTAATTCGGCGGTCATTTTGTCGCGTTCTTGTTTCAAAATGGCGATTTTTTCGTCTATCCAATCCATGTGTTGCAAGGCGAATTTGCCTGCGCTCAAACTCAACTGGTTCATGTTGTAGGGTGGCGTAATTTTTGCCAATTCGTTCATGATGTTAGCGTGTCCCACCGCATAACCCAAACGCAATCCTGCAAAGCCAATTTTGCTCAAAGTGCGCAACACGACCATGTTTTCAGGCTGCCCTGCTTGTGGCAAAAAGCTGTCATCGCTGAATGCGCCATAGGCTTCGTCAATCACGACTATGCCTTGGGCGGCTTGAATGATTTGTTCCACATCGGCGCGCGCAAACGGTACGCCTGTCGGATTGTTGGGATAGGCAAGGTAAATCAAGGCAGGATTGTGGGTTTCAATGGCTTGCAACATGGCGGCGGTGTCCAGCGTGAAATCTTCGCGCAATGGCACGCCCACATAATTCAAGCCCAACAAAGCGGCATTGTGGCGATACATCACAAAAGCAGGTTCGACCGACAACACGGTGGCTTGCGGTTGGGCAACCAGCAGGGTCAATAATTGAATGAGTTCATCAGAACCATTGCCCAATACGATTTGGGCGGTGTCGGGCATGGCAAAGGCTTGGCGCAAGGCTGCCTGTAAGCCACTTGTGTGGGGATTGGGATAGCGATTGATGGGGGCGGCAGCGAGTTGTTGTGCCAATGCCTGTTGCAGGTGTTCGGGATATTGGTAGGGGACTTCCATTGCGTCCAGTTTGATGAAATCACTTGGCAAATCAGCCACTTGATAGGCGGTCATTTTTTGAATATCGGCACGAATAACAGAATGGGGCATGGGAAAACTCGCTTTGAATTGATGAATGAAAGGGGTTGAAAAAAGGTTTTCTTTTATCACAAAATGGGGGTGGGGTAAAGTTTCAGGCTGCCTTTTGGTACAAACAACAATCTTTGAGCTGCTGCAACTTGCTCCCTCTCCTGTGGGAGAGGGCTGGGGAGAGGGAAAAATCGTTGAGCATTGGCAGTTTTACCCTCTCCCTAACCCTCTCCCACAGGAGAGGGGACAGGTGGGTGGCAAAAATTGTAGGGTAATGAAAGGCTGCCTGAACATCATTTTAGGTTTGATTTTTAACCAAATTTGCGCCATCTCGCCAATGCAAACGGGCAAAAATCCAACTGGACAAAAACGTACACAAACCCACACACACAAAGGTGTAACGAAATGCCTCATGAATGCGCGCGCTGCCCATATATTGGCTAAAAAGCTGCAAGGTGGTCGCACCCAAAGCAATGCCCAATCCCACCGCAAGCTGTTGATTAACCGCCATTAAACTTGTGCCACTGCTGTTTTGGTGGTCGCGCAAATCGGCAATGGTGATGCTGTTCATGCCGCTAAATTGTATGGAATTGCACGCGCCCAATACGAAAAGCGGCGGCACCAGCCACAACACAGGCAAATTGGGCGGCAAAAATGCCAATGACGCAATCAGGCAACCAATAATCCGCGTGTTGTAGCTCAACACGCGCCGATAGCCCCAACGCAACATCAAGGGCGCAACCCAAGGTTTCACCACAATCGCCGCCAACGCCACAGGTGCCAACGCCAAACCTGCTATGCTGGCGCGGTGTCCCAAGCCCACTTGCAACAACAAGGGCAGCAAAAAAGGCATGGCAGAAATCCCCAAACGGCTTATCAAATTGCCCCACAATCCCAAACGAAACGTCCGCACTTGAAACAAATCCAAGCCATATAAAGGCTGTGGGCTGTGTTTGGCATGGCGATAATATGCCCACCACGCAAGCAAAGCACCACTCGCCACCAGCATCGCGTTTACCGCCGAATGGGGACGATGTGCCAATTCCATCGCCAAACTGAATCCCATCGCCCCACCGCCAAACAACACAAATCCCCATTTATCAAAATGCAAAGCGTGGCTGCCTGAATGGTAAAAATCGGGCAAAATCCGCAAAGTCAGCCACGCGGCAAACGCGCCAATCGGCACGTTGATGAGAAAAATCCAATGCCAACTGGCGTATTCAGCCAAATAGCCGCCCAAAACAGGTCCTAAAATGGGACCAATCAAAGCGGGCATGATGATGAAATTGATGATGCGCAACAAATCACTTTTGGCATATGCTTTTACCATCACCAAACGCGGTGCCGATGTGAGCATTGCGCCACCCAAACCTTGAATCACACGCCCAAACACCAAAAATGGCAAATTGGGCGCGCTGGCACACAACACACTCCCCAGCACAAAAATCAGCAGCGACACAAACACCACCTTGCGCGTACCAAAACGGTCGCAAAGCCACGCATTGAGCGGCATGAGCAAAGCCAAAGTCAGCGCATACGCCACCACCGCCAACTGCATATTCAAAGGCGATTGTTGCAAATCACGCGCAATGAGCGGCAGGGCGGTATTCAAAATGGTGGTATCCAGCATTTGCATGAAAATAATCATCGCCAGCAAGCTGGGCAAATGGCGCGATGGAGGCATTTGGCTCATGTTGTATCCTTTTTGTTTTTTGGGGAAATGCGGTTTCAGGCAGCCTGAAACCTTTGCAAAACTGTATTCGTAGGGGCGGATTTCATATCCGCCCTGTTTTGATGTGCCAATATTTTTAATTTTATCAAATATTTGTGGAAAGGGCGGATATGAAATCCGCCCCTACGTCTGTTTCACAATGGGTTTTGCAAAAGTTTCAGCCTTTCAGTACACGACAAAAATCTTTCAGGCTGCCTGCAACCTGTCCCCTCCCCTGCTGGCGGGGGAGGGTTAGGGTGGGGGTGCACGTTGCGTTTCTACCCCCCACCCCAGCCCTCCCCCTTGCATAGGGGGAGGGGGTAGGTTTGTGGCAATATCAAAAAATGTCGTGCACTGAAAGGCAGCCTGCAACCTGTCCCCTCCCCTGCTGGCGGGGGAGGGTTAGGGTGGGGGTGGCACGTTGCGTTTCTAACCCCCACCCCAGCCCTCCCCCTTGCATAGGGGGAAGGGGTAGGTTTGTGGCAATATCAAAAAATATCGTGTACTGAAAGGCAGCCTGAAAGATTTTTGTCGTGTACTGTAAGGCAGCCTGAAAACTTGCTACAATCCCATTTCCTTAACTGAAATTAACACACACAACATCATGCAGATTTTACCCGATACACGCCCCTATCCCACCGACCCCGTTAAAAATGATTTGTTGTTGTATGCCAGCCAAATTGCCCACGCCACATCACAAGCGCAACGCACCTTGGCAAAAGAACAATTACACAGCAAAATCAACGAAATGCTGATACAAAATTTTTATTTGGGTTTGTCCGTAGCCATGTCTATGGCGGCAAACGAGCAAGTTTACGCCATTTTAATGGACGAATTGGACAAAGTTTTACAAGCCAAAACCGACACCGAAATCCAATGGTTTGCCCTGCCCGTGGTGGTGGTGGCAGGCGCAAAACAAGCCCAAAATTTACCGCTTGCCGCACCCAGCATGGAATTGGCAGCGTGTTTGGCGAATTATCCCACTTTGCGACCTTTAAGCCATGCCACATGGTTGCCGCATTTGCTCCGCGCCGATGATTTTGCCGCCATCAAAGCCGATGCGTGGTTTGCCGCCAAACAAAACATTCAGGCAGCCCAACAATTTGCCCAAAGTTTACCCCAACGCGCCCAAGCCGTGCCAGCCGACCAATCGGTACACGTTTTGTATGCCTTGGCTTATGGTGGGGCAGAAATTTTGTCCGTTTTGGGACAAAATTTGCGTGAAGCCGCCCTGCCGCTCATGCAAGTGTGGCAGCAAAGTTTGGCAACACAAGGTTTAACCCTGTTTACCAATCCCCTGTCGCCCAACACCCCATTGGCAGCTTTAACCGATGCCAGCCACATGCGTTTGCGTATGGCTTTGGACGTGTTTGCAGCCAATGCGATTCGCGCGATTCGCTTGCAAAGTCCGCGCGTGGGCGTGGTGATGGCGGCGCAAGAAGGCGGCAAATTGCTGTTTGGTTTCAACACCACCGACCAAGCCTTTGAGTTGCCCCAACTCACGTTCACATGGGCATTGTCGCCACGCGAAAGCATTGGTGTGGTGCAACAAAATTTTCTGAATTTAATGGCAGATTGCCAAGTGGAACACATTTATCAACTGGATAAACCTTTGTTGGAAAATGAAACATTGCCCACCTATTCACGCGCTTTGCAATATGCGGGACACAATCCCTTTTTAGCGGCAATGTGATGTTCAGGCAGCCTCGCCCACTTTGCAAGGCTGCCTGAAAACACAAAAAATATTGAAATAGGAATATGCCATGTCCGACCCCATCAAATCCACCAGCAAATTTTTGAGCTACGTTTTGCGTCATCACCCCGAAAGCATTGGCATTGAATTGGACAGCGAAGGCTGGGTTGATGTATCCATTTTGCTGACCCAAGCCGCCGCACACCAGCGCGACATCTCCCCCCAGTTGCTGCACGATGTGGTGGCAAACAACAACAAAAAACGCTTTACCCTGTCGCCCGATGGCACGCGCATTCGGGCGGCGCAGGGGCATTCTACCGCACAAGTGAACATTCAACACCAAGCCATTGAACCGCCTGCCATTTTGTATCACGGCACGGCACAGCATTTTTTGGCAAGCATTGAGCAGCAAGGCTTACGCGCAGGTCAGCGTCATCATGTGCATTTGTCGGCAGACGCGCAAACGGCTCAACAAGTGGGGCAACGGCATGGCAAACCTGTTGTTTTACAAGTCAATGCTGCGGCAATGCACGCGGCTGGATTTGAATTTTATTTGAGCGACAATCGGGTTTGGCTAACCCAAGCCGTGCCACCTGAATTTTTGGCACCCGCGTTCGCAAAATAAATGCTTGGATTTTATGGATAAGTTTTGCAAATACAAGGCGATTTTCAGGCAGCCTGAACGCCACTTCATCATCAATCTCCCCATACCCAAAATATGAATCATCAGCGACCTTTACTCGGCTTTGCGCTGGCTTTGCTGGCAAGCATGACTTGGGGAACCCTGCCCTTGGCAATTCAACAGGTTTTGAAAATCATGGACGCGCCCACTTTGGTGTTCAGCCGCTTTGTGGTGGCGGCGGTGGTGTTGTGCGCGTTTGGCGCGTGGCGCGGCACTTTACCGCAACGTTCGCGTTTTACCCAACGGCATGGCGTGTTGTTGCTGATGGGCAGCGTGGCTTTGGCGTTGAATTTTGTGTTGTTTTCATTGGCTTTGCATTATGTTTCGCCCACCACCACGCAGGTTTTGTGGCAACTTGCCCCATTTGGCATGATGATAAGTGGCGTGCTGGTGTTTGGCGAAAAACTGGGTTGGTTTCAAAAATGGGGTGCGGTGTTATTGGTGTTGGGATTGTTGGCATTTTTCAATCAAAATTTGGGCGAAATGCTGCAATTTGGCACTTACGCCAAAGGCATTTTGCTGGCGGTGGGCGCGAGTTTGATTTGGGTGGGCTATGGCGTGGCGCAGAAATTGTTGCTGCCTGAATACAGTTCCGCGCAAATTTTGCTGTTGATTTATGCTGCCTGTGCGCTGTGGTTAAGCCCCATGGCAAGCCCCACGCAAATTGGCGATTTACACGGTGTGGCATTGCTGTGTTTTGCCTATTGTTGCGTGAACACGCTGGTGGGCTATGGCGCGTATGGCGAGGCTTTGAACCATTGGGACGCGTCCAAAGTGAGCGTGATTACCACGATGTTGCCGATTTTTACGATGATTTTTTCGTGGCTGGCTCATGCGTTTGCGCCAGAAATGTTTCCTGCTTTGCAAATGAATGTGTTGAGTTATGTGGGGGCATTTGTGGTGGTGTTGGGGGCGATTTTGGCGGCGGTGGGCGATAAATTGTGGGCGCGGAAAAAAATTCAGGCAGCCTGAAAACCATATTAATGAAAAATGAAAAAAGAAAAACATCATGTCTCGACAACGCTCACTTTTTCAAGCAGCAGATTTACCGCATTTGGATGACATTTTGCCTGAACATCAAGCGCGGTTTGGCGAACAACATATTTTTGTTTTGAAAACCGATTTTTAAGGCGCGAACCGTTGCGTGCCACAAACCCAAAGCGTGGGTATGGCGGCGCAACGCCATGAAACCAACTCAAAATACCCAAAACATTCAATAAAAAGGAACACTTATGTTAGTCAGCAAAGAAACCAACCAAGCCATTGAAAACATGGCGCAAGATGCCGACATTCAAGGACGCAGCCTGTGGCAAGACGCTTGGCGGCGTTTTAAACGCAACAAAGCGGCTTTGGTCAGCATGTTGATTTTGTTGATGATTGGCGCGTTTGTGGTGCTGGTGCCTTGGTTTGCGCCTTTTGGCTATGCCGACACCGATTGGGGCAATATGCAAGCCGCGCCATCGTTTGCCAACAAGCATTATCTTGGCACGGATTCGTTGGGGCGCGATTTGCTCACGCGCGTGGCGATGGGCGGACGCATTTCGCTGATGGTGGGCATTGCTGGCGCGTTGGTGGCGGTGTTGGTGGGGACGATTTATGGTGCGACTTCGGGCTATTTGGGCGGCAAGGTGGACATGTTGATGATGCGTTTTTTGGAGATTTTGAACGCTTTTCCGTTTATGTTTTTTGTGATTTTGTTGGTTACTTTGTTTGGGCGCAATTTGTTTTTTATTTTTGTGGCGATTGGCATGGTGTCGTGGCTGGACGTGGCGCGGATTGTGCGCGGGCAAACTTTGAGCTTGAAACGCAAGGAATTCATTGAGGCGGCTCATGTTTGTGGTGTGTCGGGCAAAAACATTGTGTTGCGCCACATTGTGCCGAATGTGTTGGGCGTGGTGGTGATTTATGCGTCTTTGCTGGTGCCGAGCATGATTTTGTTTGAGTCGTTTTTGAGCTTTTTGGGCTTGGGCGTGCAAGAGCCGATGACCAGTTGGGGCGCAATGTTGGAAGAAGGCGCGAAAACCATGCAAGTTGCGCCATGGCAACTGCTTGTGCCATCGGTGTTTTTGGTGATGACTTTGTTTTGCTTTAATTTTATTGGCGATGGTTTGCGCGATGCGCTTGACCCAAAAGACCGTTGAGTGGCTTTCAGGCAGCATTTCGCCATACGATAAAAATCGGTTGGCTGCCTGAAACCTGTTCCCTCCCCTGTGGCGGGGGAGGGTTAGGGTGGGGGTGGTGCGTTGGCTTTCTAACACCCACCCCAGCCCTCCCCCTTTCATAGGGGGAGGGAGTAGATGGGTGGAAACATCACAAATTGTCGTGTACTTTCAGGCTGCCTGAAAACCCAAAAAACCATTTTAAGGAACAAACAAAATGACACAACCCCTATTACAAATCAAAGATTTACAAGTCAAATTCAAAACCGAAGACGGCATGGTTACTGCCGTAAACAACCTGAATTTTTCGCTCAACCAAGGCGAAACTTTGGGCATTGTGGGCGAATCGGGTTCGGGCAAATCGCAAACGGCTTTTGCGATTATGGGTTTACTGGCGAAAAATGGACAAACAAGCGGCTCGGTGCAATTCAATGGCAAAGAAATTTTGGGGCTGCCTGAAAAAGCCCTCAACCAAATCCGCGCCGAACAAATCGCCATGATTTTTCAAGACCCCATGACTTCGCTCAACCCCTATCTGCGCGTGGGCGAGCAGTTGGCGGAAGTGCTGATGTTGCACAAAGGCATGAGCAAAACCGATGCGTGGGCAGAATCGCTGAAAATGTTGGACGCGGTCAAAATTCCCGAAGCCGCCAAGCGCATTAAAATGTATCCCCATGAATTTTCAGGGGGAATGCGCCAGCGTGTGATGATTGCCATGGCATTGTTGTGTCGCCCCAAATTGCTGATTGCCGATGAACCCACCACCGCTTTGGACGTTACCGTGCAGGCGCAAATCATGGCTTTACTCAATGATTTAAAACGGGATTTCAACACCACCATCATCATGATTACCCACGATTTGGGCGTGGTGGCAGGCATTTGCGACCGCGTGTTGGTGATGTATGCAGGGCGCACAATGGCGTATGGACCAACAGACGAGATTTTCTACCACCCCACGCACCCCTACACCATGGGCTTGCTGGGCGCGGTGCCACGTTTGGACGCGCCCGATGGCGAGGAATTGGCAACGATTAAGGGCAATCCGCCCAATTTATTGCGTTTGCCCACAGGCTGCCCATTTCAGGAGCGTTGCGACAAAGCGATGGACATTTGCCGCCAAGAACCGCCCGAATTGAAGTTTTTGCCCAAAGAACGCCAAAGGGCTTGCCATTGGGAACACCCTTATCATTCAAATGTTTAAATGTTTTTCAGGCAGCCTGAATTGACAAAATAAAAAAGGACAACAAAATCATGACACAACCCCCACTACTGCAAGTCCGCGATGTACAAACCCATTTTGACATCAAACAAGACGGCGCATTTTTCTGGCAAAAACCCGCCACGCTCAAAGCCGTGAATGGCGTGTCGTTTGACCTGTATGCAGGCGAAACGCTGGGCGTGGTGGGCGAAAGCGGTTGCGGCAAATCCACTTTGGCGCGCACGATTATTGGCTTGGTTAAAGCGCGTTCAGGCAGCATCAAATTCAATGGCGAAGAGCTGGTCGGGCTGCCTGAAAAAGCCATGCGCCTGAAACGCAAAGACATTCAAATGATTTTTCAAGACCCACTTGCCTCACTCAATCCGCGCATGACGGTGGGCGACATCATTGCCGAGCCGCTCAAAACCTTTTTTCCGCATTTGAATCAACAAGAAATGCAAACGCGCGTTAAAGCCATCATGCAAAAAGTGGGCTTGTTGCCCAATCAAATCAACCGCTATCCGCACGAATTTTCAGGCGGACAATGCCAGCGCATTGGCATTGCACGCGCCCTGATTGTGGAACCCAAATTGATTATTTGCGATGAACCCGTTTCCGCTTTGGACGTTTCCATTCAAGCACAAGTGGTTAATTTATTGAAAAAATTGCAAAAAGAAATGGGTTTGGCATTGATTTTCATTGCCCACGATTTGTCGGTGGTCAAACACATTTCCGACCGCGTTTTGGTGATGTATTTGGGCAATGCGGTGGAATTGGGTACAGACCAAGCCGTGTATGCCGCGCCCAAACACCCCTACACGCAAGCCCTGATGTCTGCCGTGCCATTGCCCGACCCCAAGGCGGAGCGCGAGAAAAAAATCCAGCTTTTGGTGGGCGATTTGCCCAGCCCCATCAATCCGCCAAGCGGTTGTGTGTTTCGGACGCGCTGCCCCATTGCCGATGGCGCGTGTGCCGAAAGCAAGCCCACATTGCACGGTACAGAACAACATCAAGCAGCCTGCCTGAAAATTTAAACCATAAAAAACCGTCCAAAAATCAAATTATTGGGCGGTTTTCACTTGTTTCATTGGTTTTGTTTTAATCGTTTAATTTCTTCTTGCTGCATGGCAATGATGGTTTCTTTATCTTTGAGTTTTTCGCTTAAATATTCAACTTGCATTTGCAATTTTTCAATTTCATTTTGTAAATACTCATTATCGCAATTAATTTGTTTATGTCCTGTGCTGTTGTCGCCAATATCGCCCATTACAATACCAAAAAAAGCATTTTGTTTACTTAATTTCAATAAATCAAGCACATCAATTTGAAACACTTCTGCCACTTTTTCCAACTGGTGCAATTTCAACTGATTCTCTCCACTTTCCCAACGTGCATAGCTGCTTTTGGAAATACTCAATTTTTCAGCCATTTCTTCTTGCGACCAATTCTTGACCTCTCTCAACATTTTGATGGTTTTTGCCACAGTCATTTCCCCACTCCAAAAATTGGGATTTTATCCCTAAAAAAGAGAAAAATCCACTAAATTCAGGGAAGTAAAATATCAAATAATCCTTTATGATACAAATACTTCATTCAAACCCAACCTTCAACTTTTAGGAGTATGACTATGAAAATGAAATTTTTTCATTTGTGTGGTATGAGTATCGCTTTGTCTGGTTTATTGTTAAGCAATACAGCTTTGGCAAATCCTGAGCCACATTGCCCAGCAAAAGCAATCAGCAAAACTTTTTTCCGTAACAATCAAGGAAAAACGGTTGGCGAAGTCCAATTATATTGGTCAGAAAAATGTGGTAAAAATTGGGCAAAAGTCATCAGTTATGATGCAAAAAATTACCCAGTTGGTGCAGCTTGGTTGGAAAATGCCAAAAATGATGGCGAGCGCGTGAAATTCCATACCCTTAAAGAGGATACGGGTTCTTCCAATGGAACGTACTATGCTAATGAAATGTATTCACAATCTATTTATGGCAGAAATCTCACAGTAAGGGCAGCAGGAACACTTGTCCCACAAGGCAGAGACACATATGCCTACAATGGACATATGGTTCAAAAAACCCAAGCATATTGATTTTTAAAATTCAATCGCTCAACAATTCATTTTTTGATTTGTTGAGCGATTTGTTCATATCAAACTAATTTTCAGGCAGCCTGCACATCAAATCCCGAATGGCGCAACAGCGCGTCCATGCTCGGTTCACGCCCACGGAATGCCTTGAAACTTTCCGCCGCGCTGCGACTGCCGCCCACCGCCAAAATTTCGTTCCAGAAACGCGCCCCCGTGCCGCGCACATCGTCCGTTTCCTCAAATGCCGCATAAGCGTCCGCGCTCAACACTTCCGCCCACGCGTAGCTGTAATAGCCAGCCGAATAGCCGCCAGCAAAAATGTGGCTGAAACTGTTGGCAAAACGATTGTATTCAGGCGGTTGCACCACCGCCACTTCACGGCGCACTTCTGCCAAAGTCTGCGCCCAATGATTCAGGCTGCCTGAATCTTCCGCGCTGAACACGCGCATATCAAACAGCGCAAACTCCATTTGGCGCACCAAAAACAGACCGCGTTGGAAGTTTTTTGCCGCCAGCATTTTGTTGAACAAGGTTTCAGGCAGCGTTTCGCCCGTTTCTTCGTGTGCCGACATTTCTGCCAACACTTTGTATTCCCAAACAAAATTTTCCATAAATTGACTGGGCAATTCCACCGCGTCCCATTCCACGCCATTGATGCCACTCACTCCCAATTCGTCCACGCGCGTGAGCAAATGGTGCAAGCCGTGTCCCATTTCGTGAAACAGCGTGATGATTTCATCGTGGCTCAAACGCGCCTCTTTGCCGTTTACGGGTGGCGTGAAATTGCACACCAAATAGGCAGTAGGTGTTTGAATTGTCCCTGCTTTTTCGCCTGTGATGAAACGGCGGCGACCGCGATAATCGCTCATCCACGCGCCACCGCGTTTGCCTTCACGCGCATACAAATCCATGTACACCCCGCCGATGATGCCGCCGCCTTTTTCCAATTCAAAATAGCGCACGTCTTTGTGCCAAGTGGGAACGGTTTTTTCCGTCAAATTCACGCCATACAAACGCTTGATTTGCGCGAACAAACCCGATAACACCTTGTTGGCAGGGAAATATTTTTTCACTTCGGTTTCGGAAAAGGCGTATTTCGCTTGGCGCAATTTTTCGCTGGCATAGCCCAAATCCCACGATTGGATTTCAGGCAGCCCCAATTCTTTGGCGGCAAATTCGCGTACTTCGGCTAAATCTTTTTCGGCAAACGGTTTGGCGCGGCTGGCTAAATCTTTCAAAAAATCCACCACTTGTGTGGGCGTATCCGCCATTTTCGTTACCAGCGACAATTCGGCATAATTTTTGTAGCCGAGCAAGTTGGCTTCTTCCAAAGCAATTTCAAGGCAGCGTGTGATGTTTGCCGTGTTGTCCCATTCGGGTTTGCCCAATTCGCTGGCGCGGGTGGCGTAGGCGCGGTAGATTTGTTCGCGCAAATCGCGGTTTTCCGCGTATTGCATGATTGCCATGTAATGCGGTGCTTGCAAGCCGACTTTGTAGCCCGATTTGCCTTCGGCTTGCGCGGCAGCCTGAAACATGGCGAGCGCGTATTCAGGCAGCCCAGCCAACTGACGCTCATCTTCAAAATAAAGCGCAAAATCATCGGTCGCGTCCAACACATTTTGCGAAAATTGCGCGGAAAGTTGGGCAGATTCGGTTTGCAAAGCCGCCAAACGCGCTTGCTGTTCAGGCGGCAATTCTGCACCGCTCAACACAAAACCGCGTAAGTCATTGTTTAATTTAACCTGTTGCGCGTCATCCAAACGTTTGAAACGGTCGGAATTTTTGATTGCTTTGAAACGCGCGTAAAGTTCAATATCTTGCCCGATTTCCGTGAAAAATACGGTAACTTCGGGCATCAATTCATTGTAAACCGCGCGGAGTTCTGGTGTGTCCACCACCGAATTGAGGTGCGCCACCACCCCCCAAATGCGCCCCACGCGCTCGGTGATGTCGGTTAAGCTTTCCACCGTGTTTTGCCAAGTGGTTTCGCTTTGTGCTTTAATTTCAGCAATTTGGGCGCGTGCTTCGGCAATCGCGCTTTGCATGGCGGGTTTGACATGTTCCACGCGAATGTCGGCAAAACGCGGCTCGTGTTGCAAATTCAATAAAATGTTTTCGGACATGGTGTTTTCCTTTGGTAAATGGGGTTTCAGGCTGCCTGAAAATTGGGGACGTGCCACACATTTATCCCCTCTCCCTGTGGGAGAGGGTTAGGGAGAGGACTTTGGCGTTTTTTTCCCTCTCCCCAGCCCTCTCCCACAGGGAGAGGGAGTGGAGTTGCTGCACCCCACTTTTCAGGCAGCCTGAAACAACTTTGCGACAAAAATTTTCTGTATTATGGGGCTGCTTTGAGAAAAAACAATGCAAATTATGTGAGATTATGTTAAAACACGTTTTTTAACTTTTTAATTGGGAGAATTGCCATGTCGGTACAACACGACTTGCCCGTGCGCCCCACTTGGGCATTTTTAATGAAAAACAAAATGGCGTTTTTGGGATTTGGTTTTGGCGCAGGGCTTGCCCCCAAAGCGCAAGGCACATGGGGTTCGCTGGTGGGCATGATGTTGGCAGGCTTGCTGCTGGGTTCAGGTTTGGGCAAACTGGGCTTGTTTGTTTTGGCGGCGATTTTATTTGTGGCAGGCATTTGGATTTGCAACGAAACCGAATTGGCATTGGGTCGCGTCCACGATTACCGTGGCGTGGTGTGGGACGAAATTGTCGGCATCATGTTTGTGTATGCGCTTGTGCCACAAGGATTTTTTTGGTGGATTTTTGCTTTTGGCGCATTCCGCCTGTTTGACATTGCCAAACCACAGCCCATTGCCTTCTTTGACGAAAAAGTACGCGGCGGTTTTGGCGTGATGTTGGACGATGTAGTGGCGGCGGTCTATGCCGTGTTGCTGGTGCAATTCGTGAATTTATTTTTGTGATGCACGTTCAGGCAGAGCCGTACCGTACGCAACAGAAAACGGTTTTGCCTTCGGCAACTGACTTTTTGAAAAAGTCAGCCAAACACATGAAAGCTGAACGGTTTGCGTTTCAAAAAACATTTCAGGCAGCCTGAAACCTGTGCAAAACCTACTTTTAAACTGACATAGGGGTGGATTTCATATCCGCCCCTTTTTTTCAATTTAGGGTTAATTCATTTAAGTAATTTTTCTCCCTCTCCTTGTGGGAGAGGGCTGGGGAGAGGGTATACCTCAACAAACCCTCTCTCCAACTCTCTCCCACAGGGAGAGAGGGCTGGTTTATTGGCACATTTACAGTTACTTATCCCAAGTTCACGTTTTTGTAGGGTGATGAAAAAGCCACAAAAAAGTTGCCTGAAAGCCATAAAACGGTTTTCAGGCAGCCTGAAACCCAAAAAAACCGCATTATCCCAAACCATTCAGGATAATGCGGTTTTCATTTCAACAATCTAAATCAGATTATTTTTTCAAATCATAGCGGTCAGCGTTCATCACTTTAACCCAAGCGTTGGCGAAATCTTGTGCGAATTTTTCGCCAGCGTCATCTTGTGCATACAATTCAGCGTAAGCACGCAAGATGGAGTTAGAACCGAACACCAAGTCCACACGGGTTGCCGTGAATTTGGTTGCGCCAGATTTGCGGTCTACGATGTTGTAGCTGTTGCGACCAGTGGGTTCCCACTTGTTGCCCATGTCCACCAAGTTGCGGAAGAAGTCGGTGGTCAAAACGCCTACGCGGTCGGTAAACACGCCGTGTTTGCTGTCGCCGTGGTTCGCGCCCAATACGCGCAAGCCACCCACCAAAACGGTCATTTCAACAGCAGTCAAGCCCAATAATTGTGCGCGGTCAAGCAACAACTCTTCTGGGGTTGGCTCGTAGTGTTTTTCTTGGTAGTTGCGGAAACCATCGTGAATCGGTTTCAAGTATTCAAATGATTCAACGTCAGTTTGCTCTTGCAAAGCATCGCCACGACCTGCTGCGAAAGGCACTTTCACGTTGAAACCAGCGTCTTTAATCGCTTTTTCAACGGCAGCCGTACCGCCCAACACAATCAAATCTGCCACAGACACATTGGTTTCAGCAGACAATTTTTCGTAAACCGCCAAGGCTTTTTGCAAGCGAGCAGGTTCGTTGCCTTCCCAATCTTTTTGTGGAGCCAAACGGATACGCGCACCGTTGGCACCGCCACGGTAGTCGGATTGACGGAATGTACGCGCTGAATCCCATGCAGTTGCCACCAATTCGCCAATGCTCAAACCAGATGCCAAGATTTTTTCTTTCAGGCTGCTGATTTCGGCTTCGCTGGGCACATATTTGGGTGCAGGGATTGGGTCTTGCCAAATCAAATCTTCTTGTGGCACCAATGGACCATGGTAGCGAGATTTAGGGCCCATATCGCGGTGGGTCAATTTGAACCATGCACGCGCAAAGGCATCATCAAATGCCGCTTGGTCATCGCGGAAACGCTCTGAAATTTTGCGGTATTCTGGGTCTTTAATCAAAGCCATATCGCCATCGTTCATGGTGATTTTGCGTTTGATTGTTGGGTCGTTTTGGTCGGCAGGCATGTCTTCTGGGTCCATTTCAGATGGTTCCCATTGTTTTGCGCCAGCAGGTGAGCGAACGATTTCAAATTTGTCTTCGTATTTGAACAACAATTTGAAGAATTCGTTGTCCCAACGGTCTGGATTGGTTGTCCATGCGCCTTCAATGCCAGAAGTGATTTTTGCCAATGATTTGTCATCGGTTTTCCAGCCCAAACCTTGGTCGGCGATGTCAGCCGCTTCGGGTTCTGCGCCCACTTCTTTGGCGTTGCCGTTACCGTGTTGTTTACCGATGGTATGACCACCTGCTACCAATGCCACGGTTTCTTCGTCATTCATACCCATGCGGCTGAATGTGATGCGCATATCGCGTGCGGTTTTGATGGGGTCGGGGTTGCCGTCCACGCCTTCTGGGTTGATGTAAATCAAGCCCATCATTACGGCAGACAAGGGGTTTTCCAATTCGCGGTCGCCGCTCCAACGGTTGCCTTTTGAACCTGTGGGTGCCAACCATTCGGTTTCTGAACCCCAGTAAGTGTCTTTTTCAGGGTGCCAAATGTCTTCACGACCGAATGCGAAACCGTAGGTTTTCAAACCAGCAGCTTCATAACCCATGGTACCTGCCAACAGAATCAAGTCAGCCCAAGAGATTTTGTTGCCGTATTTTTGTTTGATGGGGTAGAGCAAGCGGCGTGCTTTGTCCAAGTTGGCGTTATCGGGCCAAGAGTTCAATGGGGCAAAGCGTTGGTTGCCTGTGTTGCCACCACCGCGACCGTCCATGGCACGGTAAGAACCTGCTTGGTGCCATGCCATACGCGCCATCAAACCACCGTAGTAGCCGTGGTCGGCAGGCCACCAGTCTTGGCTGTCGCGCAACATATCGGCGATGTCTTTTTTCAGGGCTTCAACGTCCAATTTTTTCAATTCTTCGGCGTAGTTGAAGTCTTTGCCCAAGGGGTTCACTTTGGTGTCGTGTTGGTGCAAAATGTCCAAGTTCAGGGCTTTTGGCCACCAAGCCATAGGTCCTTGTTGGTCGGAAGTTACGCTACCGTGTACGGGGCAGCCTGTTACAGAGTGATTTGCTGACATGGTTTTGTTTCCTTACAAATATCCAGTTAAAATAAATGACAAATGGGTGATAGCCTTAAATTTAAACTATCGCTTTCAAAAAGAGCATTGCATTTCGCTATAAAACGAACTATACGCTAATTTGTGCGTCATGCAAACTGATTTTTGATTTATTCTCACAAACACATCATTGATTTTGTATATCAAGTAACGCTTTGTTTCGGCTCAAATTTAGGTGGGCATTTATACCATATTTTCAGGCTGCCTGAAAATCATTTAGCGGTTTTCTTGATTTCAAACAAAGTCTCTTTAAATAAGGAAAAAACATGGCTAAAACGCAGTTGGGTTGGGTGTATGTGCTGCACAATCCTTCGTTTAAACACAATATGATTAAAATTGGCTTTACCAACAAACCCACGCCACAACAACGGGCGCAGGAATTGTCCAAACACACTGGTGTGCCTACGGAATTTGAGGTGCTGTATGCGGTGCAAGTGTATGGCGCACAGGATTTGGAAACGCGCGTTCATCAGCTTTTGCAACACAAACGGGCAAGCCACAATCGTGAATTTTTTGAATGCAGCGTTGATGAGGCGGTGAAGACGATACGTCAAACGGCGGGCAAAAATGTGCTTGATGAAATGGATTTGCGGGGCGGCAATGCGGCGGCGTTCAGGCAGCCTGAAACGGCTAAAAAAACCAATTCGCGCAAAAAAAATTCGCCCAACAAACAGAAAAATCGCGGTTTGATTGTGATGATGATGATTGTGTTGATTTTGTTTTTGGCGGCAATGTTGGTGGTGGGCTGGAATGTGGAGCAAAAGGAAAAGGCGCAATCGCCACACAATGCGTCTCAAAGCCAAACGCTGCCTGAACGTGCTGCAAAACACAATGATGTGCCTGCCGATGATGTGGCGGCAACATGGCAAAAAATCGCGCCTGAAATCCGTGCCACTTTGCAAGAGGAACAGGATAAATGGTTGCAAGATAAGCAAAATCATTGCGCCCAATCCGCCAATCGCTTGCAATGCGAACGCGAATGGAATGGGCAAAGGGTGAAATATTTGCGTGGGTTTATCATTTAGAACCTGCATTCACAATCTTAATGGCTTGCTTTTATCGCTACTTCATTCGCCTACTGCGTTGGCTTTTCATGCCAATAGTCTCGCTATTGGCGCGAAAAGCCGCCTTGTATTCGCAAGAATTATCCATAAAATCAAGCCATCAATCTCATGAATACAGGTTCTTAAATTTTCAGGCAGCCAAAAATCATCATTTTGGCTGCCTGAAAGGTTTTACAGACGATTTTATTTCATTTGTTGTTGATACCATTCAATAAATTCATCGGCTGGCGCAAAACCCAACAACGCGCTGCTGCGGCTGCCGTCCGCTTTCAACACAAACAAACCTGGGGGACCAAACAAGCCGTATTCTTTGAGCAAGGCTTGATGTTCGGGCGTGTTGGCGGTTACGTCAATTTGCACCAAACGGTTCATCGGCACGGCTGCCTGAACGCTGCTTTGGGGGAAAGTTTTGGCTTCCATTTCTTTGCACGAAACGCACCAATCGGCATAAAAATCCAACAAAATCGGCTGCGCGGGGTTGTCTTTTAAGGCTGCCTGAATGTGGTTTTTCAAGGCGGCAACATCGGTGAATTTGTGATGTTGTTCATTGCTGTGCGGCAATTTGGGGTGCAAAGTCAAAAAGCTGTGCAAGGCGGTTTCTTGTCCACGCGCACTTTGCACGCCAAACCACAAACCACCCATTGCCAACAAAGCAGCAAGCAAACTGGCGGTCATTTTCAGGCTGCCTGAAACCTGCTTGCGCGTGTGCCAAAGCATGAAAATGGCAGGCACAATCATCAAAGCCGTGTACAAACTTGCCGTGAGCGCGTAGGGCAAAAATCCTGCCGCCAAATACACCGCCACCGCCAACAAAATCACACCAAATGCGTATTTGATGCCGTTCATCCAAGCCCCAGCGCGTGGCATGATGTGTCCGCCAAATGTGCCAACAATGATGAGCGGCACACCCGTTCCGATTGCCAAAGTGTACAAAGCCAAACCGCCCAAAAAGCCATCGCCCGTTTGCCCAATGTAGCCCAAAGCAAACGCCAACGGTGGCGCAACGCAAGGTCCAACAATCAAAGCAGAAAGCATGCCCATAATGAACACGGAAACGATTTTACCGCCCGACAACTTATTGCTTTGGCTTTGAAAATACGATTGAACCGCACTGGGCAACTGAATGTTGAACACGCCAAACATGGACAAAGCCAGCACCACCATCAAAGCCGATGCCGCCAACACCACCCAAGCCTGTTGCAACCAAACCGTGAGCAATGCGCCCGTTAAACCAGCCAACACGCCCACCAAAGTGTAAGTTACCGCCAAGCCTTGCACATAAATCAGCGAAAGCAAAAAGGCGCGGCTTTTGCTGCCACTTTTGTCGCCCACAATAATGCTGGACACAATCGGCAAAAGCGGATACATACACGCAGTAAAGCTCAATCCCAAACCCGCAATGAAAAATGCCAACAAATTCATGCCCAAAGTATCGCGCGATAATTTGAATTTGCTGTCTGAATCGGTGGCATCAGCAGGCGCGGACGAAAGCGGAACAGCCGTTATCTCGTTCGCCGCGCCCTGTGGCTTTTTTACAAAGGGGTTTCCATTGGCGTTGTTGTCGGCGGTATCGCCATAAATGCCGCTGCCTGTAATGGTTAATTGTTTTTCAACAGGCGGATAGCACACGCCCACATCGGCACAACCTTGATAACGCAAAGTTAAAGTGTTGATGTTGGTGTTGGGCTGATTGAATTGCCATTTGCCCTGTGCGTTTTTGTAGTAAACGATTTGTTTGCCAAAAAATTCGTCTTCTTTTTGTTTGCCTTCGCTGAATGTGGGTGCAGCCAAGGCGTTGGGCAAATCGGTTTCGGCTTCAATTTTGCTTTGATACATATAGTAGCCATCGGCAATTTTAAAATCCACCGTAACGCCATTTTCGTCAATTTGCGCGGTTGGCACAAAGGCTTGCTCGGGCGGCAACAAATCTTCGGGGCTGATGGCAGCCTGAACCACATGGCTCAAACCGAAAGTTGCCATCAAAATGAACAATATCTTTTTGAATAAAGTCATTATCTTTCCTTAAAAAATGAAATTAAAATGGGGTTCAGGCTGCTTTTTTTATCGTCAATCCAATACAAAATGGGATACCATGTAGGGTGCAACTTGTTGCACCAAACCCATGTTTTATCAGGAAAATGGTGCAACAAGTTGCACCCTACACTTGTCCTATTTTTAAAAGCCGCCTGAAAAAACGGCATATTATGGCGATTTATGCCCACACCGTCTTTATTCAATAAACGCATTTTCTGATTGATAAAAATCATGTTTTTCAAAAAACAAAACAAAAACAAAAATTTAACAAAAACAAACACAAAGTAAAAACAAGAAAAAGCCGCCTACACACCATATTGCGTGTTCAGGCAGCCTGAAACCTTTGCAAAACTCGGTTTGTAGGGGCAGATTTCATATCTGCCCCGTTTAGGTTTGCAGAAATTTTCATTCTTATCAATAAATTGAAAAAGGGCGGATATGAAATCCGCCCCTACGTCAGTTTAAAAGTAGGTTTTGCAAAGGTTTCAGCCTGAAAAAGGATTTGGGCTTAAAACCTGCATTCACAATCTCAATAGCTTGCTTTTATGAATACAGGTTCTTAATCCAAAATATTACCGTCTTCGTCCCAGCTTTGTTCTTCCACCACTTCATCGTTTTGCAAAACGCGCTCCATGCGTTTGTTGCCGTTTTGATACCAATCTTGCAACACGCCCGAGCGTTTGCCATTTTGGTAGTTCAGTTGGGCGGTTAAATTGCCCTTTTCGTCCCATGAAATCAGGTTCATCATTTCGCCATTTTGCACCGTCATGTCGTGTTGCAATTTGCCGTTGGGATACCAAATTTTGCTTGAACCGTGTTCAATATTGTTTTCAAAAGATTTTTCGCTGCGTTTGGTGCCATCGCTGTACCAGCGCGTGCCAACGCCTTGAATTTTGCCTTCTTGATACAGCACTTCTTCGGATTTGTTGCCGTTTTCAAACCAGCGTGTCCAAGTGCCGTCTGGCTGACCGTTTTTAAAATGCCCCACCATTTTTTTGCTGCCACTGGGGTAAAAGTCGGCAACATCGCCATTTTCGGGGTGTTTGCGTACCGTTTGCGACAAATCGGGTATGCCATGCGTTGCCGCCACATGGCGCACATCGGCATGCGCCCAAGCTGCCATACCCAACAAACCCACACACAAAAAATAACGTAAATTCATCACACTACCTAACCATTTCCAAAAAATAAACACAGTGCAAATTGTAGCATTGCCCATGCCAAAAATTAAGTTTTGGACGTTCAAAATGCCATTTGGCTGCCTGAATGTGTTGCAAGCACACCATTTCAGGCTGAAACCTTTGCCGCGATGCGGTGGTGGGCGCACACCAAAAAGGCAGCCTGAAAAATACAGGCTGCCTGTGGCGTGGCGATTAGCGGATTAAACCTTTTTGGCGCAAATCATTCAGCTTTTTTTGTGCGTCAGCATCACCTTGCGCGGCGGCTTTTTCAAACCATGCTTTGGCTTGCGCATCATCTTGTTTCACGCCCAAACCTTGCACATACATCATGCCCAAATTGTATTGTGCAGTAGCACTACCTTGTGCGGCGGCTTTTTCGTACCATGCTTTGGCTTGCGCATAATCTTGTTTCACACCCCAACCTTCGTCATACATCATGCCCAAATTGTTTTGTGCGACAGCATGACCTTGCGCGGCGGATTTTTCAAACCATGCTTTGGCTTGGGCATAATCTTGTTTCACGCCCAAACCTTCCGAATACATCATGCCCAAATTGTTTTGTGCGCGAGCATGACCTTGCGCGGCGGCTTTTTCGTACCATGCTTTGGCTTGGGCATAATCTTGTTTCACGCCCCAACCTTTCTCATACATCATGCCCAAATTATTTTGTGCGTCAGCATCACCTTGCGCGGCGGATTTTTCATACCATGCTTTGGCTTGGGCATAATCTTGTTTCACGCCCCGACCTTCGTCATACATCATGCCCAAATTGTTTTGTGCTTCAGCCAAACCTTGCGCGGCGGCTTTTTCAAACCATGCTTTGGCTTGGGCATAATCTTGTTTCACACCCCAACCTTGCGCATACATCAAGCCCAAATTGTTTTGTGCGGCAGCCCAACCTTGCGCGGCGGATTTTTCATACCATGCTTTGGCTTGGGCATAATCTTGTTTCACGCCCCGACCTTGCTGATACAGATAGCCCAAATTGTTTTGTGCGCCAGCCAAACCTTGCGCGGCGGCTTTTTCAAACCATGCTTTGGCTTGCGCATAATCTTGTTTCACGCCCCAACCTTGCTCATACAGATAGCCCAAATTGTTTTGTGCGGCATCATCACCTTGCGCGGCGGCTTTTTCAAACCATGCTTTGGCTTGGGCATAATCTCGTTTTACCCCATCCATGCCAGATACATAACGCATACCCACATTATTTTGTGCTTGTGCATTGCCCTGTTGTGCCAATTTCAAATTGGTGGCAAAGCTGTTTTTGGATTGACCTGAAACCGATGTGCTGGTGCTTGTTGTGGTTATGGCTGCGGCAACAAGCAATGCCAATGCAACTGCCAACACAGCAAGCAATAATTTATTCAATTTGCGGGGGACGGTAAAGAATGGCATGGTTTCCAATCCATGTTGTTAAAAAAATAAAGCAAAAAGTTTATATTTTTTCGCATTTTTTGGCAAGCTGTGGCGCGATTTTTTTCAGGCTGCCTGAAATCACACCAACTGTTCGCCCCAACGCAATTTTTGGCGCAACGTGCGATAATATTGGTAATTTTGCGGCTGCCACACCCGAATGTGGTGTTCAAAACGCGACATCACAATTTTGTCCATGCTTTGAATGTCGGTGTGGGCTTGTCCGTCAAAATGCACCCGCGCATCGTAGGCTTTCGTTACCAAAATTTCAATTTGGCTGCTGTCGGCAATCACAATCGGGCGGTTGCTTAAAGCCTGCGGACAAATCGGCACCAGCGTAAACGCATTTAAGCCAGCCTGAATAATCGCACCGCCCGATGCCAAAGCATAAGCCGTAGAACCCGTGGGCGTGGACACAATCAAACCATCAGAACGCTGGCTGTAAACAAATTCGCCATTGATGAACACCTCAAATTCAATCATTCTGCCCGACAAACCGCGCGACAAAACCACATCATTCAAAGCCAAATTTTGTGAAATGCCCACATCATCACGCCACACATGGGCTTGTAATGCGACACAATTTTGTTCAATGTATTGCCCAGCCAATATCAAACGCAAATCGTCCAACATGGTTTGTGCCGACACAGGCGTTAAAAAACCCAAATGCCCCAAATTCACGCCAATCAACGGCACCTGATGTTGCGCCACCCAACGCGCCGCCGACAAAAACGTGCCATCGCCACCCAACACAATGATGACATCGCTCCACTCGCCCATGTGCTGTTGGGCAATGGCATGGCAATGTTGCGCCAGCCAATTTTCGCTGACTTCATCGCCATACACCAAGCTCTTGGGGTCTATGCCCACAGATTGATTTTGCGCGCGCAAAAAAGCCACCAACTGCCGCAAATACGGCATGGCTTCGGGCGTTTCGGGGCGAACAATAATCCCAATTCTTTGCAATGAACGATTCATAAGCGGCACACTTCACACAAAAAAACAAATTGTAATGCAAAAAAATGGTTTTCAGGCAGCTTTTTGCGCGAAAACGGCTTTATTTAGGGGATTTATTGCTGCTATAATCCGCGCTGTGGAAAAAATTACACACGATTACATTTGATAAGGAGCAACACCATGGCACTCGTATCCATGCGCCAACTGTTAGACCACGCAGCCGAACACAGCTACGGCTTACCCGCCTTTAACGTCAATAACTTGGAACAAATGCGCGCCATCATGGAAGCGGCAAATCAAGTGAATGCCCCCGTGATTGTGCAAGCCAGCGCAGGCGCACGCAAATATGCAGGTGCGCCCTTTTTGCGCCATTTGATTTTAGCGGCGGTGGAAGAGTTCCCCCACATTCCCGTTGTCATGCACCAAGACCATGGCGCATCGCCCGATGTGTGCCAACGCGCCATTCAGCTCGGTTTCAGCTCTGTGATGATGGACGGCTCTTTGTTGGAAGATGGCAAAACGCCTTCCACTTATGAATACAATGTGGACGTTACACGCAAAACGGTGGCATTTGCCCACGCTTGTGGCGTGTCGGTGGAGGGCGAAATTGGCGTTTTGGGCAATTTGGAAACGGGCGAGGCAGGCGAAGAAGATGGCGTGGGCGCGGTTGGCAAATTGTCGCACGACCAAATGCTGACCAGCGTGGAAGACGCGCGCCGTTTCGTGCAAGACACGGGCGTGGACGCATTGGCGATTGCGATTGGCACCAGTCATGGCGCGTACAAATTCACGCGTCCGCCCACAGGCGAAGTGTTGCGCATTGACCGCATTAAGGAAATTCACGCTGCCTTGCCCAACACGCACATTGTGATGCACGGTTCCAGCTCTGTGCCGCAAGAATGGTTGAAAATCATCAACGAATTTGGCGGCAACATTGGCGAAACCTATGGCGTGCCAGTAGAAGAAATCGTGGAAGGCATCAAGCATGGCGTGCGTAAAGTGAACATTGACACGGACTTACGCCTTGCCAGCACGGGCGCAATCCGCAAATTCATGGCGGAAAACCCTGCCGAATTTGACCCACGCAAATATTTGGGCAAAACGGTGGAGGCGATGAAACAGATTTGCATTGACCGTTATTTGGCGTTTGGCTGCGAGGGCATGGCGGACAAAATCAAGCCGATTTCTTTGGAAAAAATGGCAACGCGCTATGCCAATGGCGAATTGAAACAGGTTGTGAAATAAACTTTCAGGCAGCCTGAAACGTGAAAAATCGCCCGAAAAACCAAAATTTGTGGTTTTTTGGGCGATTTGTGTTTTTCAGGCTGCCTGAATGTGTTGGCGCAAAGCCTGTTCATCCAAAAAATAATGGCAAATTTCCGTGTCGCCATGCAACAACACGGGAACCAGCTCATTGTATTTTTCTTCCAATTCGGGAAAATCGTCAATTTCCACAATTTCCACATCAAAACCCAGTTCGGCTTGCAAAGGGCGCAACGCATCGCGCATTTGGTGGCACAAGCCGCAATAGGGGCGAAACATCAGGGTCAAAACCATGATTGGCTTTCTCTCAAAAAAATTTCAGGCAGCCTGAACAACATTTGGGCTGCCTGACAACATCATTTCACCACTTTCACACTTTGAATCACAATCGGTGCAACAGGCACATTTTGGTGCATCATGCGCGTGGTGGTGCGAACTTGCGCGATTTTATTGACCACGTCCATGCCTTTGCTCACTTTGCCAAACACGGTGTAGCCGTAGCCATCAACGGTTTTGGCGGTGTGGTTTAAGAAATCATTGTTGTTCACATTGATGAAAAACTGGCTGGTTGCCGAATGTGGGTCGTTGGTACGCGCCATGGCAATGGTGCCAATGGTGTTTTTCAAGCCGTTGTTGGCTTCGTTGGCGATGGGTTTGTCGGTGGTTTTTTGCAACATTGCCGAATTGAATCCCCCACCTTGAATCATGAAACCATCAATCACGCGGTGGAAAATCGTGTTGCTGTAAAAGCCTTTGTTGGCATAATTGACAAAATTGGCAACGGTTTTGGGGGCTTTTTTCTCGTCCAGCAGCAATTCAATTTCGCCTTCGCTGGTTTGCATGACAACTTTGGTTTCAGCCAGCGCGTTTGCCGACAATGCCACGCTCAAAATTAAAATGGCGATTTTTTTCATGATGATGGGTTTTCCTGATGTTCACTGTGGGTGGGTTTTTCTTGGGCTTTTTGTTCGCGTTTTTCAGCCAGCCGCGCTTTCAGTTTTTCAACGGCTTCGGCAACATTGGGTTGCGACAGGGCATATTGTTGCTCTTCGGGGCTGATTTCGCCTTGAAAACGGTTGTTTAAATTGAAACGTTTACCGCCCATTGCCAAATTGATTAAATATTTGGGGCGGCGGCAATGGTTGGTCAAAACGCGCCCAATGATTTGTGGGTCAAATTGGGGCAAGGCGGCAATCAAATCCTGTTCGGTTTCCACCGCCAGTGGGCGGAAACGGCGAAAAACTTCGTATTTTTTGTAGATGTGTTCGGCAACCAAATCGGTTTGCTTGCGTTTGCTCAATGTTTGCACGGCTTGTTTTAAAGCTGCGCCCAAAGCGGTTTCTTGTGTCATGGTTTTGTGTTCCATCAAAATGAAAAGAAGTTTTCAGGCTGCCTGAAAAATGGGTCGTGCCACCATCTTGCCCCCTCTCCTTTGGGAGAGGGCTGGGGAGAGGGAAAAATCTGCGCCACTTTGCAAATTTTGCCCTCTCCCTAACCCTCTCCCACTGGGAGAGGGAATGGGTTGGTGGCAAGCTCACTCATTTTCAGGCTACCTGAAACAAATTTTGCGGATTGTAACAAATCCCCATTAAGCTGTGAATTTGCTTAATACATTTTTTAAAACATTCACATCAGGCAGCGTTTCAATTTGCGCTGCGCCCAAGTTTTTCAGCGTGATGAAACGCATTTTGCCTTCGTCCACTTTTTTGTCGTGGCGCATGTGGGCAAGCCATTCTTCTTCGCTGAATTTGGGGGGCGTGTCGGGCAAATGGGCGGCGCGTATGATGTTTTTCACACGCTCAATTTCATCGCTGCCGATGTAGCCCAATTGCTGCGACAATTCGGCTGCCATCACCATGCCTGCTGCCACCGCCTCGCCATGCAACCAGTTGCCGTAGCCCATTTGCGCCTCAATGGCGTGTCCGAAAGTGTGTCCCAAATTCAAATGGGCGCGTATGCCTTGTTCGGTTTCGTCTTGGGCAACGATGTCGGCTTTCATTTGGCAACAATGGGCAATCATTTGCGCGAGCAGCGTGTGGTCTTTTTGCATGATGGCGGCGATATGCTGTTCCAGCCACGCCAAAAATGCCACATCGCCCAACAGCGCGTATTTGATGACTTCTGCCATGCCTGCTGAAAATTCGCGTTCAGGCAGCGTGGCAAGCGTGTTCAAATCTGCCAACACCAGCTTGGGTTGATAAAACGCGCCTATCATGTTTTTGCCGCGTGGGTGGTTGATGGCGGTTTTGCCGCCCACCGATGAATCCACTTGGCTCAACAAGGTGGTGGGAATTTGGATTAAGGGTACGCCACGTTGGTAAGTGGCGGCGGCATAGCCCACCGTGTCGCCAATCACGCCACCGCCCAAGGCGATGAGTGTGGTTTTGCGGTCGGCATGGTTTGCCAGCAGGCTATCGTAAATGTGGTTGAGTGATTCGTGATTTTTGTGCTGTTCGCCATCGGGCAAAATGATGGAAAAGGCATCAATGCCATTGTTTTGCAATAATTTTACCAATGGCTGCAAATACCATTGTGCCACGGTGGTGTTGGTAACAATGGCGGCTTTTTTGCCAATGTGCGGTGCGAACAGATTGAAATCATTTAAAATATTTTTGCCTATCACAATGTCATAGCTGTGCGATGGGGCTTGAACTTGGACGGTTTGCATGATTTTTCCTTTAATTTAAATATTTTAGGCAGCCTGAAACTGTTGGTTTGCCACAATTTTATCCCCAGCCCTCTCCCACAGGGAGAGGGAGTTGAATGGGTGATGCGATGAAATTTCAGGCTGCCTGAAACCCAATCCCAGCAATCAGTCAAAATGGCTTAAATCGCGCCAAGTAAACGATTGCCACCAGCACCAAAGTTGCCCCCACATAGCTTTGCCAAAATACCGCGCTGCGTGGCGCATTTTTCAGGCAGCGTATGCCCAGCAAAATGTAACCAATCACCAAGCCCAATTTCAAGCCAGCCCAGCCCAATACCGACCAATTGCCCATGTAAAACAAACTCGCACCTGTGATGAGCAACAGGGTGTCGTTGATGTGTGGGGCGATTTTCCAGATTTTGCCAAATGAGGTGTAGGGTTTCATCATCAATTTGATGGCGCGAAATTGAAACAAAATCACGCTGATGACCACAAACATCATGTGGCTGTGTTTGAGTGGTAAATACAGATTATCCAAGGGTGTTCCTTTCGGGCAGTTTTTCAATCGCCACAATAAAGGGCGGATTGTTTTTTTGGTTGATGAAAGCGTAGTGCAAAACGCGAAATTGCGTTTGCGGTAAATTTTGGGCAAACTGCATAATGACGTGGCTTTCCAGTTTGCCTGTTTCGTGTCCTGTGTACAAGACCAAAACCAACAAGCCATTGTTTTTTAAAAGATGAAGTGTGGCTTGTATGGCGCATAAGCTGCTTTCAGGCAGCGTGGTAATGTGGTGGTCGCCACGCGGCAAATAGCCAAAATTGAACACCGCCGCCGCCACGTTTTGCGGCACAAATTGGGCGATGTTTTCGTGGCTGCTGTGGATTAAATCCACACAATGAAGCATTTGCTTTTGCTGTAATTTTTCGCGCGTGGCGGCAAGCGCGGCTGCCTGAATGTCAAAAGCATACACGCGCCCCGTTTCGCCCACGCATTGTGCCAAAAACAGGGTATCGTTGCCATTGCCCATGGTGCCGTCTAGGGCGATGTCGCCCACTTTCAGGCAGCCGCGCAGCAATTCGTGGGCAAACGGCAAAATCGGTTTCAACTGCATATTTTTGTGGCTGGAAAAAGCGTTTATTTTAGCAAAATTCGGTTCAGGCTGCCTGAAATCCGCTTTTTTTGTAAATTTTTCTTGACAATATAACGGGATTTGTTAAATATTCACTTTGAATAAATGGCAAAATTTTTGCGATTTGGGGGGATTTATCCCATTTTTCAAACAAAATACAAAGGATTATTTCATGAAAACACATTTGAAACCCCTGTTGTTGGCTTTGGGTTTAACGTTCGGTTTAGCCGCTTGTGGCGGACAAAATTCAGGTTCAGGCAGCCAAAATGCCGCGCCCGCCAGCAAGCCTGCCGCCCAATCCACCGAATTAGCCGAAAAACAAGAAATCGTCATCAACAATGGCGCAGAACCCGAATCGCTTGACCCACACAAAGTCGGTGGCGTACCCGAATCCAATATTTTGCGCCAAATGTTTGTGGGCTTAACCACCACCGACAATGACGGCAACACCATCGCAGGCATTGCCGAAAAATGGGAAACTGCCGACAACAAAGTCTGGAAATTCACCCTGCGCGATGCCAAATGGAGCAATGGCGACCCCATTACCGCCGATGATTTTGTGTACAGTTTCCGCCGCTTAACCGACCCTGCCACCGCCTCGCCCTACTCCACCTATTTGGCAGACGTGAAAGTGGTCAATGCCCAAGACATTGTTGATGGCAAAGCCAAACCCGACACGCTGGGCGTTAAAGCCATTGACCCCAAAACCCTTGAAATCACATTGAGCGAACCCGTTCCCTATTTGCCCGACACGCTCATTCACTCTGCCGTGAAACCCGTAAACAAAAAAGCCATTGAACAACATGGCGACAAATGGACGCTGCCTGAAAACTTTGTGGGCAACGGTGCATACAAACTCAAATCTTGGACGGTAAACGACAAAATCGTCATGGAACGCAACCCCAATTATTATGACGATGCCAACACCAAAATCAATCAAGTTACCTTCTTGCCCATCGGTTCAGCCGTTACCGACATGAGCCGCTTTAAAGCAGGCGAAATTGACGTTACCTACAACGACATTCCCACCGAACAATTCGCCTCTTTAAAAACCGAAATGGGCGAACAAATGAAAGTGTCGCCCTATTTGTGTACCTATTATTTTGAATACAATCACAAAAAAGCCCCATTTGACAACGCCAATGTCCGCAAAGCCCTGTCGCTGACCTTTGACCGCGACCTGTTTGCCAGCAAAATTGTGGGTCGTGGCGAAACGCCAGCTTATATGTTCACGCCCCCAGCCGCGCAAGGCATGAAAGAATTTGTGCCAGAATGGAAAACATGGGACATGGCAAAACGCATAGAAGAAGCCAAAAAATTGCTCAACGAAGCGGGCTACAACGAAAGCAATCCATTAAAATTTGAATTGCTCTACAACACCAGCGAAAACCACAAGAAAAATGCCGTTGCCGCCACCGCCTTGTGGAAAGAAAAATTGGGCTTTGTGGAAGCCACTTTAAACAATCAAGAATGGAAAACCTATTTGGACACACGCCGCACGCAAAAACACCAAATGTCGCGCGGTGGCTGGTGTGCCGATTTCAACGAAGCGTCCACATTCTTGAACACGTTTAAATCCGACAGCAGCAGCAATTATGGCAAATACCAATCCGCCAAATTTGACGATTTGATGAAACAAACTTTAAGCGCAAGCGTTACCCCCGAACAACGCGCCGATTTGTATCAACAAGCCGAAGCGGAATTGGATAAAGACGCTGCCACCATTTTTGCGTACCACTACATCAGTGCGCGTTTGGTGAAACCTTATGTTCAAGGCTATTCCGACAAAGACCCCATGGACAATTTCCAAGTGAAATATTGGGCTGTGTTGAAACACTAAACCGAGCTTTGTGGGGCGCGTACCATGCACACTAATGAGGCGTGTCGCGCCCCCTGTATTTTGCTTTTCAGGCTGCCTGAAAACACTTTTTTGGAGCAAAAACCATGATTTTGGACATTCCCCCACACATGGAACAAAGCATTGTTCAAATTTCAAAAAATCAAGGCATTAGCGCAAACGAATTGATTATGCAATGGCTGCATCAAGCGGTTAAACAAGCACAAAATCAATCTGAAGAATTGGATTTTGTCGGTATGTGGGCAGACCAAGAAATCAGCGTTGATGAACACATGACACAATTACGCAAAGGACGAACATTTTGATGTTGATTGATACTGATGTGTTGATTTGGCTGGCTCGTGGCAATGAAAATGCCAAAAATATTCTATTAAATCAAAATACAAAATACATTTCCGTCATCACCTATATGGAAATGTTGCAAGGCATGAAAAACAAATTGGAGATGAACGCTTTTTTAAAATTTTTAAAGCAATATCCATTTGAAATTTTGCCATTAAACGAAAAAATCGGTGAAATGGCGAGTCATTTGGTCAAAAATCACGCATTAAGCCACAATATGCAAATGGCAGATGCGCTGATTGCCAGCACGGCAATGGTTTACAATCAATCTTTATTATCAGCCAATTACAAACATTATCATTTTATTGATGATTTAAATTTGATGAAATTCACGGTTTAAACCTTTCAGGCAGCCTGAAAACGCATTTTCAACAAAAAAACAATTATCTTAAACAAAACAAGGCACAATCCCATGATTAAACTGATTTTCCGCCGCATTTTGGAAGCCATTCCCACCTTATTTGTGTTGATTACCGTATCCTTTTTCATGATGCGGCTCGCCCCTGGCAGCCCATTTACGGGCGAACGCAATTTACCGCCCGCCGTGTTGGCAAACATTGAAGCCAAATACCATTTAAACGACCCGATTTGGTTGCAATATTTCAATTATCTCAAACAGTTGGCACAAGGCGATTTTGGACCTTCGTTCAAATACAAAGATTTCACGGTAAATGAATTGTTGGAAAAAGCCCTGCCTGTATCGGTGGAAATTGGCTTGTATGCCTTTATTTTGGCGGTGATTTTGGGCGTGGCATTGGGCGTGTTGGCGGCATTGAAACAAAATTCGTGGCTGGATTACACCCTCATGACTTTGGCGATGACGGGGGTGGTCATTCCCAGTTTTGTGAAAGCCCCACTTATGGTGTTGATTTTTGCGATTATTTTAAAATGGCTGCCTGCTGGCGGTTGGAATGATGGCGCGTTGATGAACCTGATTTTGCCCGTAACCGCCTTGGCATTGGCGTATGTGGCGAGCATTTCGCGGATTATGCGCGGTGCCATGATTGAAGTGATGAACAGCCCCTTTATCCGCACGGCAAGGGCGAAAGGGTTGTCCACGCGCTACATTGTGTGCAAACACGCGTTGCGCCCTGCCATGCTGCCTGTGATTTCGTATTTGGGACCTGCGTTTGTGGGGATTATCACGGGTTCAATCGTGATTGAGACGATTTTTGTGTTACCAGGGATTGGGCAACTGTTTGTGAATGGCGCACTCAACCGCGATTATGGCATGGTGTTGAGTTTGACGATTCTGGTGGGCGTTTTGACCATCGTGTTTAACGCGATTGTGGACATTTTGTATGCCGTGATTGACCCGAAAATTCGGTATTGAATGATTCAGGCAGCCTTTTATGAACCTACAAAAATGGATTTTGCCTTCGGCGACTTACTTTTTAAAAAAGTAAGCCAAATACATTAAAGCTGAACGGTTTCTTTTCAAAAAAATATTTCAGGCAGTCTGAAAAGATAAGCTACTGAAATAAAATAAAAATAGTTATTGTATTTCAAGTTATTTGGCTTACTTCTTTAAAAAGTACACCTAGCGGTGGGCAACAGTCGTCCGCGCGACAACAGAGTACCAACCCCAATACACCCCTTTTTATTTTTCTGTAGGATAATGAAAGGCTGCCTGAACCATCAACCATGCCAATTCACTGGCGGATTTTTGCCAACATTTTGGTGGTGGACGTTTGGTGCAAAAACGGTATGCTGTGAACCTGTCCACCACGCGCCAAAGTTTCTGCCGCGCCAACGATGTTTTCAGGCAGCCAATCGCCGCCTTTTACCAAAATATCGGGTTGAATTTGCTCAATTAAATTAAAAGGCGTGTCTTCATCAAACCACGTTACCGCGTCCACACTTTGCAGCGCAGCACACACGGCAGCGCGGTTCGCCAATGGGTTAATGGGGCGGTCATCGCCTTTGCCTTGACGTTTCACGGAAGCGTCTGTATTCAAAGCCAAAATCAGGCTGCCGCCCAAAGCACGCGCCTGCGCCAAATAGCTGACGTGTCCGCGATGAATGATGTCAAAACAGCCATTGGTAAACACAATCGGTCGCGGTAAATGGGCAAGTTGCGCCAAAATGTGTTCGGGCGCGATGATTTTTTGTTCAAAATCAGGTGTTTCGTACATGATTGTTCCTTTTTGATTGGGGATTGTTTTTCAGGCTGCCTGAAACCTTATTTTTTCACAAAAACCAAATCCCACACACCATGTCCCAAACGCTTGCCACGCGCCTCAAATTTGGTTTCAGGGCGATAGCTGGGCGTGGGCGCGTAATCGGCAGCCGTATTTTGCAAAGTTTCAGGGAAACTGCTCAATACTTCAAGCATTTGCACCGCGTATTCTTCCCAATCGGTTGCCAAGTGAATGTAGCCACCGCTTTGCAATTTGGGCAACAATTTTTCAATAAACGGAATTTGAATCAAGCGGCGTTTGTTGTGGCGTTTTTTGTGCCAAGGGTCGGGAAAGAAAATGTGTATGCCATATAAACTGTTGTCAGACAACATATTTTCCACCACTTCCACCGCGTCATGGCGCATCACTTTGATGTTGCGAATGTTTTGTTCTGCCATGATTTTGCACAAATTGCCCACACCCGGCCCATGTACGTCAATCGCCAAAAAGTCGGTTTCAGGCAGCGTTTGGGCGATTTGCGCGGTTGCCACGCCCATGCCAAAGCCGATTTCCAACACTTTGGGGTTATCGCGACCAAATTTTTGATTTAAATTGATTTTTTCATTGATGTAATCCACGCCAAAATCTGCCCAGTTGTCGTCTATGGCTTTTTGTTGGGCGGCGGTCATGTGTCCTTGTCGCAACACAAATGATTTGATGCTGCGGCGGTGGATTTCTTGTTCAGTCATCTTTTGCACCGTGAAATTGTTGTAAAATGGCGTGGATTATAGACGATGGCGCGAATATTTGTAACAATTCGCCTTTTTATTTCACATTTTCAGGCTGCCTTTCAACACCCTACAAAATTAAAGGTTTTGCCTTCGGCGACTTACTTTTTAAAAAAGTAAGCCAAATACATGAAAACTGAACGTTTTGCGTTCCAAAAAACATTTCAAGCTGCCTGAAAAAATATTACCCGATTAAATCAACATTATGAAAAAACAAACCAAACACTTCCCCTTTTTGCACATTCAAAAACAGCGTTTTCATTTTTTCTATGACAATGCCAGCCAAGCCACTGATTTACCAAGTGAAAAACAATTTTACCAATGGATTTGGCACGCGCTGAAAAACGCATACCGCCGTGCCGACATCTCATTGATTCTATTAGACGAAAACGAAGCCCAAGCCTACAACCGCGATTATCGTGGCAAAGATTACGCCACCAATGTATTGAGTTTCGCGCACAACGAAGGCGAATTTTCCTTTGTGGAACAAGATGATGTATTGCGTGGCGATTTGATTATTTGCCCCCAAATTGTCGCCAAAGAAGCCGCCGAACAAGGCAAGTCACTGCACGACCATTTCGCGCATTTGACCATACACGGCACGCTGCACCTGATGGGCTACGACCACATGACAGACGATGAAGCCGAAGAAATGGAAAGTTTGGAAACCCAATTATTGGCACAACTGAACATTGCCGACCCCTATTTTCAGGCAGCCTGAACATGAAAAAAGCATGGTTTATCATCATGTTGATGATGTTGAACGCCTGCGCCAGCAGCCACCCCAATTTAAGCACACGCCAAAAAGTGATTTATGGCGCAAACGTGATTGTGTACACACCCCTTTGTTTTTTATACGGAATTTGCCCCGATATTTCGCCAGAAGAATGATTCAGGCAGCCTGAAACATTTTTGCTATAATTCGCACAATTTTTTTCGTGAAACAAAACCATGACCGAACACAAAGCCCGCAAACGATTTGGACAAAATTTCCTGCAAGACACGCGCATCATCAGCGACATTGTGCATGCCGTTCGTCCGCAAGCCGATGATATTGTGATAGAAATTGGACCAGGTTTGGGCGCAATCACCCAGCCACTCACACAAAAACTGAACCGTTTGCACGTTTGCGAAATTGACCGCGATATCATACAATTTCTGAAAAAACAAACCTTTGCCGAAAAATTGACCATACACGAAGGCGATGTGTTGGCATTTGATTTCCGCCAAATTCTGGGTAAGAAAAAAATTGTCGGCAACCTGCCCTACAACATTTCCACGCCCCTCTTGTTCAAATTGAGCGAAGTGGCGGACGAAGTGATTGATATGCACTTTATGCTGCAAAAAGAAGTGGTTGAGCGCATGGTTGCCCAACCCAAAAGCAACGATTATGGGCGTTTAAGCGTGATGTTGCAGTATTTTTTTGATATGGAAAGCCTGATTGATGTGCCGCCCGAAAGTTTTCAGCCAGCCCCCAAAGTGGATTCGGCGGTTGTCCGCATGATTCCTGTGGCAAATCGCATTGGCAAGGCAGAAAATTTCCAGTATTTCAGCAACTTGGTCAAACAAGCCTTTCATCAACGCCGCAAAACGCTGCGCAATAATCTGAAAGACATTGCCAGCGATGACGATTTGCAAGCGGTCGGCATTTCGCCCCAGCAACGCGCGGAAGAGATTGCGCCTGAATGCTATGTGCAACTGTCCAATTATTTGATTAATAAGCGTGAATGATTTTTTTCAGGCAGCCTGAAAACGCGAAGGAGCATCAAAAATGAGCAATGTTTATTATACTTTTCAACTGGATAATCATTTGAAACAAGCCTTTTTTCAGGCTGCCAAGCAATCCAATCGCAGCAATGCAGAATTATTGCGTGAATTTATGCAAGATTTTGTTCAAAAACAAACCATTGCAAAACAAAAAATCAGTTTAGCTGAAAAATTAAGCACTTACCCACATCAAGCGGCTGATGTGGATTTTGAATTTGAGCGCGAAAAGTAATTTTCAGGCAGCCTGAAAGGATTTTTTCATGATGATTCAAAATTTATCAGATTTACAACAAGCCCATCAACAAGGCAAAAAATTCAAATATTTGCCTTTTTGGGGACACACGCCTAAATCGGACAATCAAATTGACAAAGCGGTTTTCAGTCAATGGTTTCCGCGAGATTTTGTGGTGGACAATATTATTTACCCCACCGCCGAACATTTTATGATGGCGAAAAAAGCGGAATTATTTGATGATAATGTGATTTTGGCGCAAATTCTTGCCAGCAAACACCCAAAACAAGCCAAAGATTTGGGACGACAAATTGCCCATTTTGATGAACAAATTTGGTATCAACATCGTGAAGACATTGTCTTTCAGGCAAATTGGGCGAAATTTTCACAACACGAAGATTTAAAAGCATTTTTATTAAACACGGGCGAGCGCATTTTGGTGGAAGCCAGCCCTGTTGATAAAATTTGGGGCATTGGTTTGGCGCAAGACAGCGCATTTTTGGAAAACCCATTAAAATGGCAAGGTTTGAATTTATTGGGTTTTGCGTTGATGAAAGTGCGCCAGCAATTATTGTTATCCCATTAAGAAATTAAGAAGATTGTTTCAGGCAGCCAAACAATCTAATCGCAGTAGCGCAGAATTATTTCGCGAATTAATACAAGATTTTATTCAAAAACAAGCAGTTTATTTGATAGAAAAAGAAAAATGAATACATTAAGTATCCAAGCCTTAATCAATGCCATTTCACGATTGCACGAAGGTTACACACGTTATCTACAAGATACGACCGATGAGCAAATCCGCGATGGATTAATTCAACGCTTTGAATTTACATACGAAATCAGCCATAAAATCTTGAAACGCTATTTGGAATACACTTCTGCCAATCCCAGCCAAT
Organism: Alysiella filiformis; assembly: GCF_014054525.1. NCBI lineage: Bacteria > Pseudomonadati > Pseudomonadota > Betaproteobacteria > Neisseriales > Neisseriaceae > Alysiella > Alysiella filiformis. Next base: position 1,077,232 of record NZ_CP059564.1, on the reverse strand, counting down.
TTGACACCATGCCCTTTCAAGATTTAATCCGCACCGCCAATGAGCAAAATTTATTGCTCAATGATTGGTCTAAATGGAAACAATACCGCGATATGCGTAATCGCACCAGCCACACTTACGATGAAAAAACCGCCTTGGCAGTGGTGCAAGGCATACCAGATTTTTTGGCAGAAGCTCAATTTTTACAAAACAGCCTGATTTCACGATTGGGAAAAACATGAAAAAATTGCATTTATCTGAATCAGAAAAAAAGATTGTTGAACACATTTTGCAAAAACACATTCCACAACGCGTGGTTTGGGCGTTTGGTTCTCGTGTGCATGGCAATGTGAAACCGTATTCAGATTTGGATTTGGCAATTTTGGGCGACACCCCTTTGAATTTAGCCGAACATGCTGATTTGGCAGATGATTTTTCCGAAAGTGATTTGCCATTTAAAGTGGATTTGGTGGACTGGAATCAGATTGATGATGGTTTTCAGCAAATCATTCGAGAAAACCATTTGATTTTACAAGAAAAAACGAAAGCAAAAAATGACCATAACCAACCCCAATAAAATCATGGTGAGCTTTAAAAATGTTCACAAACATTTCAAAGATTTACACGTTATCAATGGCGTGAATTTGGACATCAAACAAGGCGAAGTGGTGGTGGTGTGCGGACCTTCGGGCTCGGGCAAATCCACGCTGATTCGCACGGTAAACCAACTGGAAAGCATACAGTCGGGCGAAATTTGGGTGGACGGCGTGAACGTTGCCGACCCCAAAACCGATTTGAACAAAATCCGCACCGAAGTGGGCTTTGTGTTCCAACATTTTAATTTGTATCCGCATTTGAGCGTGTTGGACAACATCACGCTCTCGCCCATTCAAGTGAAAGGCATGAACAAGGCAGACGCGGAAAAATTGGCAACTGAATTGTTGGAAAAAGTCGGTTTGGCGCACAAAAAAGACGCGCTGCCCACCCAATTATCGGGCGGACAACAGCAGCGTGTGGCGATTGCGCGTGGTTTGGCAATGCAGCCGCGTGTGATGTTGTTTGATGAACCCACTTCCGCGCTTGACCCCGAAATGGTGGGCGAAGTGCTGAAAGTGATGAAAGATTTGGCACAATCGGGCATGACCATGATGTGTGTAACGCACGAAATGGGCTTTGCGCGTGAAGTGGCTGACCGCATTATTTTCGTAGACCACGGGCAAATTTTGGAAGACCGCGACCCAGACGATTTTTTTGAAAATCCACAAACCGACCGCGCCAAACAATTTTTGAGCCAAATCATGTCGCATTGATTTTTCAGGCAGCCTTACAGTACACGACAAAAATCTTTCAGGCTGTCTGCAACCTGTCCCTTCCCCTGCTGGCGGGGGAGGGTTAGGGTGGGGGTGGCGCTTTGCGTTTCTAACCCCCACCCCAGCCCTCCCCCTTACATAGGGGGAGGGGGCAGATTTGTGGCAATATCAAAAAATGTCGTGTACTGTAAGGCAGCCTGAAACCCAACCATCACCCAATTTTCCCATTGGCTTGACCATCAAAAAGGCGGATATTCAATCCGCCTTTTTTTGATTTTTTACCTGAAAATCAAACGATTATTCGCTGGTTTTCGTTTCCACCAAAATCATCTCTTTGGGAGGCTCAGCCGCAGGTTTGGCAGGCACATCGGCACGGCGCAAGCCTTTGGGCAAAGGTGGCTCAACACGCGCGGCAGCCGCAATCATCGCGCCTACGCTGGTTTCCACCCATTGCAAATCGCCCAAATCCATGTTCGCCAACATTTGTTTAAAAGCATCTTGCTTTTTGGGCGATGCGGTTTCTTCCACCACATCTTGTGCTGCCGTTTCCACTTGCGCGGCAATGGCAAGCACATCAATGCTTTCATTTTCACTTGGCAAATCAACTTCTTGTGATTCAGACAATGTGCTTTCTTCGCCCACCGCCACATCGTTTACCGATTCAGGCAGCACATTTGCCAGCGCGTTTTGCACATTTTCGGCTGCCTGAACAATCCATTGCTGTTCATTTTGGCTGCCGTCATCGTCTTCAAACGCAATGCCAACGGGCAGCGTGTTTGCCAACACAGGCATTTCAGATGCCACATGCACAATCAAGGCTTGTTGCGCTTCGGTTTCGCGGCGAATGCGCTCTGCCACCAAAGTGCTTTCTGCTGCCAAATCAGGGTATTGGCGAATCACATGCGCCACCGCGTCTTCCACGCACGTTGCCACATCAAGCACATTCAAATAATGCACCATTTTCGCTGCCGAAGGAATGCCGCGTTTTTGATTTTGATTGCGATTTTGCGGATTGCGCTGATTTTTGCTGCCGCGTGGCGATGGATTATCCTGCTCCGAACCAATGCGCACAATCAAAGGTTTTTGTTTTTGATTGGGATTTTTTTGTTTGCGCGGTTTTTGCGTTTGCGGCTCGGGCGCGACAATCGCCTCATCGTAAACGGGCGTTTCCGCGCTCAAATGGGCAGCCTGAACAGGGCTATGCTCCTTGTTTTGATTGCGCTGACGCTGTTTTTTCTCGGCTTTGGCGGCATTTTCAGGCAGCGCGTTTTTCGCAAGCGGATTTTGCGCCTGATTCACGGCTTGTGGGCGTTGATGTTTGTTGTTTTCTTTTTGATTCAAAGCCTGATGTGCCTTATCGCCTTGCTCGCTGGTGCGATTTTTGTTGTTGGCGCGGCGATTGGGGTTGTTGCGCTTATTGCTGGTGCGCGTGGCGTTGGCATCTTTTTTCAGGCTGCCTGAACGCGATTTGGGTTCTTCCGCCACCGCAGGGCTGCCTGTAAACAAGCGTTTGAGCCAACCCTTAAAGCTAGTCCACCACGATTTGTTTTCGCTCACCACAGGCGCAGGCGAAGCGTGTTTCACGCCTTTTACAGCAGGTTCGGGGCGCGTGGCTTTTTCGCCTTTGCTGTTGGAAAATGGCACGGTATCCGTTTTTTCAGGCTGGCTCACACGCTTGTAGCTGGGCGGCGCGTCTTCCGCCACATCGTCCACACGAATGCGCGAAATTTCATAATGCGGATTTTCCAAATTCGTGTTCGGAATCAGGAACACAGAAACGTCCAAACGCTCTTCCATGCCAAACAATTCAGCGCGTTTTTCGTTCAACAAAAAAGTTGCCACATCAACAGGCACTTGCGCGTGGACTTCGCCCGTGTTTTCCTTCATTGCCGCATCTTGAATCAAACGCAAAACGTGCAAAGCGGTGGATTCAATGCTGCGAATCACGCCCGTGCCAGCGCAACGCGGACAAGCAATGTGGCTGCTTTCCGCCAAAGCAGGCTGCAAACGTTGGCGCGACAATTCCAACAAACCAAAACGCGACAATTTGCCCATTTGCACACGCGCACGGTCTTTTTTCAGCGCATCGCGCAAGGTGTTTTCCACATCGCGTTGGTGTTTTGCGTCTTCCATGTCAATGAAATCAATCACAACCAAGCCGCCCAAATCACGCAAACGCATTTGACGTGCCACTTCTTCTGCCGCTTCCATGTTGGTTCGGAATGCGGTTTCCTCAATGTCCGCACCGCGCGTGGAACGTGCAGAGTTCACATCAATGGAAACAAGGGCTTCGGTGTGGTCAATCACAATCGCGCCACCGCTTGGCAAGCTCACGGAACGCGCAAATGCGGTTTCAATTTGCTGCTCAATTTGCAAACGTGAAAACAGGGGGGTGTGGTCGGTGTAGAGTTTCAGTCTGCTCAAATTATTGGGCATCACATAACTCATAAATTCAGAGACTTGCTCGTAAACTTCGGGGTTATCCACCAAAATTTCGGCGATGTCGGGGCGATAATAATCGCGAATGGCACGAATCACCAAAGAGCTTTCCATAAACAGCAAATAGGGCTGTTTGTGGGCGGCGGCGGCTTCTTCAATCGCGCGCCACAGTTGCAATAAGTAATTGAAATCCCATTGTAATTCTTCTGCGCTGCGTCCAATGCCTGCGGTGCGTGCAATCATGCTCATGCCGTGTGGCACGTCCAGTTGTGCCATGGCTTCTTTCAATTCGGCGCGGTCTTCGCCCTCAATGCGGCGCGATACGCCACCGCCACGCGGATTGTTGGGCATCAGCACCAAATAGCGTCCTGCCAAGCTGATGAAGGTGGTTAAGGCTGCGCCTTTGTTGCCGCGTTCGTCTTTTTCAACTTGAACAATGACTTGCATGCCTTCTTTCAACACATCTTGAATGCGGACTTTGCCGCCTTCGTAGTCTTGAAAATAGGCGCGAGACACTTCTTTAAATGGCAAAAAGCCGTGGCGTTCCACGCCATAATCCACGAAACAGGCTTCCAAAGAAGGCTCAATGCGCGTAATCACGCCTGTGTAGATGTTGCCTTTGCGTTGTTCTTTGCCGAGGGTTTCAATGTCCAAATCCAGCAGGGTTTGTCCATCAACGATTGCCACGCGCAATTCTTCGGAATGGGTGGCGTTGAAGAGCATTCTTTTCATGTTTATAACCTTTATTTTCAAAGATTTAGAACCTGTTTTCGTAAGATTGATGGCTTGTTTTGATTGGTAATTCGTGCGAATACAAGGCGGCTTTTCATGCCAATATTGAACATATTGGCGTGGAAAGCCAACGCAGTAGGCGCATGAAGTAGCGGTAAAACAAGCGATTAAGATTATGAATGCAGGTTCTTAAACACGTTTTCAAGTTTGACTGCCGCTCGCGTGGTGGCGCGTGTGCGCTGCGATGTCGCGGCAATAAGACGATAAAAAAGAGCGGTTTGGTGTTTCAGGCTGCCTGAAAGTGATACCGCAACACAATCGTAAAATGTTGTCGGAAATGGCTGAACTTTCAGTTACTTGTCCCCTCCCTCGCTGGGGGGCTGGTTAGGCTGGGGGGTGGAAATTCAACGTGCCACCCTTACCCTAGGGGCTAATGACAATTCGTTTCGCGATTGTTTTTTCATCAAAATCGCCAACTTCTGCGTCAAAAATACTCGCCAATGGGTGGCATTGACTCGCATTTTTTCCTTGAATTTGACAATTTTTCCTGAAAAACCAACTTCGCGCCCAAATTGTCATTAGCCCCTAGCCCTCTCCCACCAAACGGTAGAGGGGACAGATTGCAGCAAGCATTTTTTGTTGCATATTCAATTTCATTTAAATTCGGTTAGCCATCGTCTATGATTTTGTATTCAAACACAATTTCTACCGCCGTAGGCCATTGGCGATAAAAAAGAAAACGTGCAAAGTGCTTTTTTTGTAAAATGGCGACATACGGCTTTTTGCAATCACAATCGGTGTACAGGCTGCCTGAAAATCGTTTTTACAATAAAATCAAAGCCGTATTGCTTGTATTCACCGTGTTTCAGGCTGGCTGTTTGCCGCCAAAAACAAGTTTGGAATTATAGAGAAAATGCCCACAATTAGCAAAGACTTGGTTAATCATTTAAAGGTGGCTGAACATGACGCTGGACAACGATTGGATAACCATTTGATTAAAATATTAAAAGGTGTGCCAAAAAGCCACATTCACCGCATTATCCGTGCTGGCGAAGTGCGCGTGAACAAGGGGCGCGTTCAGGCGGATTATCGCATTCAAGCTGATGATTTGATTCGCATTCCGCCCATTCGCGTTGCCGAGAAAACGCATGCAGGCAGCCTGAAAACCCCTGCCCCTGCGCGTGAATTTGAGATTGTGTTTGAAGATGAATATTTGCTGGTTGTGAATAAACCCAGTGGCGTGGCGGTGCATGGCGGTAGCGGCGTGAGTTTTGGCGTGATTGAGCAACTGCGCCAGTCGCGCCCCAACACCCCATATCTGGAATTGGTACACCGCTTGGACAAAGACACCAGTGGCTTGCTGATGGTTGCCAAAAAACGCAGCGCGTTGGTCAAATTGCACGAAATGCTCCGCAACGACCACCCCAAAAAAGTGTATTTGGCGTTGGGCGTGGGCGCGTGGCAGCCTGAAAATCGCCATGTGAAACTGCCCCTGATTAAATACACAGGCGCGGCTGGCGAAAAAATGGTGCGCGTTGATGAAAATGGGCAGTCTGCCCACACCATTTTTCAGGTGCTGGACGTGTTTTCAGGCAGCCCAACGCATTCGGTGGGCATAGCGGCATTGAGTTTGGTGCAGGCGACTTTAAAAACAGGGCGCACCCACCAAATTCGCGTGCACATGCAAGCGCAAAATTGCCCCATAGCAGGCGATGAGCGTTACGGCGATTATCAAGCGAACAAACGTTTGCAAAAATTGGGTTTAAAAAGAATGTTTTTGCACGCACACCGTTTGGTGTTGAACCACCCCATTTCAGGCGAAGTGCTGGATTTGCAAGCCAATTTGCCCGATGAATTGGCGCAATTTTTGACACAATTTCAGGCAACCTGAAAACCCCAAAAGGCACACGAAATTCACTTATGATGATGTGTGTTTTATGCGATAATGCTTGCCGATTTTTTCGTTAAATGGACTTTCAGGCAGCCTTGCCGTGCACGACACAAAACTTTCAGGCTACCTGTAACCTGTCCCCTCCCACGCTGGCGGGGGAAGGTTAGGGTGGGGGTGGCACGTTGGATTTCTAACCCCTCCCCCTCCCCCTTTCATAGGGGGAGGGAACAAGTTTCTGGCAATTTCAAAGATTTTTGTCGTGTACCAAAAAGCAGCCTGAAAACCATTTTCCCCCAATTTCAACACATGGAAAACAACATCATGGCAACTAAACAAGAAAAAGACGCAGTCAGCGCAAAAACCGATGCGAGCGAAAAAAGCAAAGCACTCGCAGCCGCACTCGCACAAATTGAGAAAAACTTTGGCAAAGGCGCAGTCATGAAAATGGACGGCAGCCACCAAGAAGAAAATTTGCAAGTCATTTCAACAGGTTCTTTAACTTTGGATTTGGCATTGGGCGTGGGCGGTTTGCCACGCGGTCGCATTGTGGAAATTTTCGGGCCCGAATCATCAGGCAAAACCACATTGTGCTTGGAAGCCATTGCCCAATGCCAAAAAAATGGCGGCATTTGCGCCTTTATTGACGCAGAAAATGCCTTTGACCCCGTTTACGCACGCAAATTGGGCGTGCAAGTCGAAGACCTGTACGTTTCCCAACCCGACACAGGCGAACAGGCTTTGGAAATTTGCGACACGCTGGTGCGTTCAGGTGGCGTGGACATGGTCGTGATTGACTCGGTGGCAGCACTCGTCCCCAAAGCCGAAATTGAAGGCGAAATGGGCGACAGCCATGTCGGTTTACAAGCACGTTTGATGAGCCAAGCCTTGCGTAAACTCACAGGCAGCATCAAAAAAACCAATACCTTGGTGGTGTTCATCAACCAAGTTCGCATGAAAATTGGCGTGATGTTTGGCAACCCCGAAACCACCACAGGCGGCAATGCCTTGAAATTCTACGCATCGGTGCGTTTGGACATTCGCGGCAGCACCCAAATCAAAGCCAAAGAAGGCGATGACCCCATCGGCAAAGAAACCAAAGTTAAAGTGATTAAAAACAAGGTTGCGCCACCGTTTCGCACCGCCGAATTTGACATTTTGTATGGCGAAGGCATCAGCTACGAAGGCGAATTGATTGATTTGGGCGTGAAAGCCGATGTGATTCAAAAATCAGGCGCATGGTTCAGCTACAACGGCGCAAAAATCGGTCAAGGCAAAGACAACGTACGCAACTGGTTGAAAGAAAACGCCGAAATCGCCGCCGAAATCGACCAAAAAATCCGCAACCACGCAGGTTTAGACAGCCTGATTGAAATGGGTTCGCCAGAAGATGAAGATGGCGACACACATGGCGAATTTGCCGAAGAATAAACAACCCAAATGTTTTCAGGCAGCCTGAAAAGCACACAGCAATTTTTGATGTTGCCACAAACTTGCCCCCTCCCCCGCCAGACGGGGGAGGGGACAGATTACAGGCAGCCTGAAAACCCACCAACCCAAACAAGGACAACAAATCATGAAATGGACAGACTCCCAACGCATTGCCGAAGAACTGTTTGACACACACCCCGATATTGACCCCCAAACCGTGCGTTTTACCCAGTTGCGCGATTTGATTTTGGCATTGCCCGATTTTGACGATGACCCAGAACGTTGTGGCGAAAAAATCTTGGAAGCCGTGCAAATGGCTTGGATAGACGAAGCCTCATAAATCCCAACAAAACAAAAAGCTGCCTGAAAACAACAAACAACTTGTTTTCAGGCAGCTTTTTTATTTTATGAGCAATTACTTACCTTCTTCACTGTCCAAGAAACTTTTCAGTTTATCGGAGCGCGTGGGGTGGCGCAATTTACGCAAGGCTTTGGCTTCAATTTGGCGAATGCGCTCGCGGGTTACATCAAATTGCTTGCCCACTTCTTCCAGCGTGTGGTCGGTGTTCATGTCAATGCCAAAACGCATACGCAGCACCTTCGCCTCACGCGGAGTCAGGCTTTCCAACACATCGGCAGTTACCTCACGCAAGCTGGAATACATTGCCGCATCAGCAGGGGCAACGTTGTTGGCATCTTCAATGAAATCGCCCAAATGTGAATCATCGTCATCGCCAATCGGGGTTTCCATGGAAATGGGTTCTTTGGCGATTTTCATGATTTTGCGGATTTTGTCTTCGGGCATTTCCATGAGTTCTGCCAATTTGGCTGAATCGGGTTCTTCGCCTGTTTCCTGCAAATGCTGACGTGAAATGCGATTCATTTTGTTAATCGTTTCAATCATGTGCACAGGAATGCGAATGGTACGCGCTTGGTCAGCAATGGAACGGGTAATCGCTTGGCGAATCCACCACGTTGCATAAGTGGAAAATTTGTAGCCACGGCGATATTCAAATTTGTCCACCGCTTTCATCAAGCCGATATTGCCTTCTTGAATCAAATCAAGGAATTGCAAACCGCGATTGGTGTATTTTTTCGCAATGGAAATCACCAAACGCAAGTTGGCTTGAATCATTTCTTGCTTGGCGGCGGCGGTTTCTTTTTCGCTTACCACCATGTTTTTGCTGATTTCTTTCAATTCTTCAATGGAAATGCGGGCATTTTTTTCCAAATCAGACATGATGGTTTGCTTTTCCAAAATGGCGTGGCGGAAACGGCTCAATGTTTCGCTCCACACTTTATTTTTGGCGACTTCTTCTTCCACCCAATTCAGGTTGGTGGCGTTGGGCAGGAAGTTGGCGATGAAGTAATCTCTGTCCATGCGCACGCGGTCAAGGCAGATGTCGCGGATTTCGCGTTCCAATTTGCGGATTTGTTCCACTTTGCCGCGCAGGTTTTCGCTCAAATTTTCAATTTGGCGGGTGGCAAAGCGCACTTCCAGCAGTTTGTCGGCAATGGCTTTTTGGTGTTCCAAATATTTGGCGTGTTTGCTGTCGTGTTTGTCCAAAGCCTTAATCATCAAGCCGTAACTTTTTTCAATTTGCTTAAAGTGTTCAATCACTTGGGCTTTGAGTGCTTCCAAATCTTGGCTTTCCATGCCGCCGCCTGTGGCATCGCCTTCATCGTCTTCGTCTTCATCGCCATCGCTGGTATCGGCATCGTCATTGTCGGTGCTTTCGCTTTCTAAATGCCCCAAACCCAGTTCGTTGAGCAACACTTCGTTGGGGTCAATGATGGCTTCTACCACTTCATCTACTTTGATTTCGTCTTTTTTGACTTTATCAATCAGTTCCAAAATTTCATTCACGGAACCGGGGCAGGCTGAAATGGCTTGAATCATGTTTTTCAAGGCATTTTCAATTTTTTTGGCGATGATGATTTCGTCTTCGCGCGTGAGCAATTCCACTTGTCCCATTTCGCGCATGTACATGCGTACAGGGTCGGTGGTGCGCCCAAATTCGGAGTCGGCTTGTGATAAGGCGGCTTCGGCTTCTTCTACTGCGTCTTCATCGGTAATGGCGGTGCCGTTTTCGTTCATCAGCAGTGCGTCTGCATCGGGGGCTTCTTCGGTAACTTGAATGCCCAAGCTCTGAATCATGCTGACCACGCTGTCAATTTGCTCTTCGCCCGACATGTCATCTGGCAATGCGTCATTGATTTCGGCATAGGTAATGTAGCCGCGTTCTTTGCCCAATAAAATCAGTTGGCGTAAACGGGCGCGTTGCTCTTCGGGTGTGAGTGGACGATTGGTGTCGTTGCTTTGTTCATCGTCATTATCGTGGTAATCTGTCATGGCGAACTCGTTTTGTTGAATTAAAATAATCAGAACCGTGTTTCAGGCTGCCTGAAAAAGGCTACAGCATAAAAGTATTTTTCAATTTTGCGACAATATGGCGTTCAATAAGGAAATTACAAGCGCGTGATTATACCAAATCGCACAAAATACCGTAAAAAATGCTGCCTGAAACATTGAAACGCTGCCTGAAAAAGCGGAAAATCGCGTTTTTCGCTTTAAAATGGAATGCAGGAAAATACCATGAGCCACTCACTTCACCCCCAAACACTCGCCATTCGCGGCAGCAAAGCACAAACGCATTACAACGAACACCATCAAGCCCTGTTTTTGACCAGCAGCTTTATGTTTGACACCGCCGAAGATGGCGCGGCACTGTTTGCCAAAACCAAACAAGGCTTTACCTATTCTCGCACCGCCAATCCCACCGTCAGCACGTTCCAAAGTCGCATCGCGCAGTTGGAAAATGGCGAAGCGGGCATTGCCACCGCCACTGGCATGGCGGCAATTCAGGCAGCCTTGCTCACATTTTTGAATGCGGGCGACCATTTAATCAGCAGCCGCAGCCTGTTTGGTACCACCGCAGGTTTGCTCACGGGACACATCGCCCGTTTTGGTATTGACATCACGTTTGTGTCGCAAACCGATGTTTCAGAATGGGAAAAAGCCATTCGCCCCAACACCAAAATGCTGTTTTTGGAAACGCCCTCCAACCCATTGGGCGAAGTGGCTGACCTTGAAAAATTGGCAAAATTGGCACACGAAAACCATGCTTTATTGGTGGTGGATAATTGTTTCTGCTCGCCAGCCGTGCAACGTCCTTTGGATTTTGGCGCGGATTTGTCGGTGCAATCTGCCACCAAAGCGATAGACGGTCAAGGTCGCGTGTTGGGCGGCATTGTGTGCGGCAAAAATGAATTGATTCAACAAATTGCCTTGTATGTCAATTCAATGGGATTGAGTTTGTCGCCCTTTAATGCGTGGACTTTATTGAGCGGCGCGGAAACCATGCTCTTGCGCGTGCGCGAACAAAATCAGGCAGCCTTAAAAATCGCCCAATGGTTGCAACAACAGCCACAAATTCAACAGGTTTACTATTCAGGGCTGCCTGAAAACCCCCAAGCCGATTTGGTACGCAAACAGCAAAATGGCTATGGTGGCGCGGTGTTGGCATTTGAAGTGGCAGGCGGTCAAGCAGCCGCATGGCAAGTGATTGACCGTGTGCAAATTTTCTCCAAAACGGCAAACTTTGGCGATGTGCGCTCCACCATCACCCACCCTTGGACAACCACCCACGGCAGAATGTCGCCCGATGACAAACACGCCGCCAACATTCGTGAAGGCTTGGTACGCATTTCAGTTGGCTTAGAATATGTTGATGATTTGATTTGGGATTTGGCGCAAGCCCTGAAAGGCGAATAAAATGTCAGAAGCGGAATTTGCCAGTTGGGCATTGAAAATTTGTTTGACCGTTTTGGTGATTTTTTTGGCGTTCATCATTTACAATTTGGGCAAAGAATCCAAAGCGGGCAAATTGGGTATGTTTATTTTGTTTTTGGTGCTGTTTTTGGGCGTGGCGGGGTTTTTGTTTAAAGAATTTTTAATCAAAATGTTGATGTGATTTCAGGCTGCCTGCAATCTGTTCCCTCCCCTGCTGGCGGGGGAGGGTTAGGGATATTGCTGGCAATGTTGTGTACCGCAATAGCCAACACATTTTATCAATGGAAACAACACCATGTCGCACCCCTATTTCCGTGAAGACACCCTGCTGGGCAATTTGAGCGAGGTGGCACAACGCCACAAAATCCCTTATGAAATTTCCAACAGCACCGAAGGTTATGAATATTTAAGCGATTTGGCGCAACTTTACGAATTTGGCACAGGCTTGTTGCCCGAAGTCACATACAGTTATCGCCAACAATGTGAATCGGCACGTTATGGCTTTGAATATGCAGGACATTTGGTTTCGCTGATTATGGAAATCAGCAATCGCAAACACGCCATTTGCCTGTTTAACCACTTAAATTCATTTACAGGCAGCCATGTTTTCATTTTGCCACAAGCGTCTGATTTGCTGAAATTGTTTCAAAAAGCGCAACCTTGCGATTATTTTATGTCGGATATGTCGGGCAGTTTTATGCTGGCGGCAAATTGGCACAGTTTCACTTACGCAACGTGATTTCAGGCTGCCTGAATTTTCATTTTTACCACAAGGAACAACAACAAAATGGCTGTGATTATCCACACCCCCGAAGAACAAGAAAAAATGCGTGAACTCGGTCGCTTGGTCGCCGAAGCGTTGGATTACATTGGCGATTTCATCAAACCCGGTATCACCACCAATGAAATTGACAAGCTGGTTTACGATTACCATGTGAATGTGCAAGGTGGCTATCCAGCACCCTTGAATTATGGCAATCCGCCCTATCCCAAATCGTGTTGCACATCGGTCAATCATGTGATTTGCCACGGCATTCCAGACGATAAACCTTTGAAAGAAGGCGATATTCTCAATATTGATTTGACCATCAAAAAAGACGGTTTTCATGGCGACAGCAGCCGCATGTTTACCGTGGGCAAAGTTTCGCCACAAGCGCAACGCCTGATTGATGTTACCCACGAATCGCTGATGGCAGGCATTGCCGCCGTAAAAGCAGGGGCAACTTTGGGCGACATTGGTTTTGCGTGTCAGCAAGTGGCTGAAAATGCAGGCTATTCGGTGGTACAAGAATTTTGTGGACACGGCATTGGGCGCGATTTTCATTGCGAACCGCAAATTTTGCATTATGGCAAACGCGGTCAAGGCATGGTGTTGCAAGCAGGCATGATTTTCACGATTGAGCCGATGATTAACCAAGGCAAACGCCATTTACGCATTTTAAACGATGGTTGGACAGTCGTTACCAAAGACCGCAGCTTGTCGGCACAATGGGAACACGAAGTGCTGGTTACAGAAACAGGTTGCGAAATTTTGACCGTTTCGCCACGCACAGGTCAGCCTTAATCATTTGAAAAAACTGAATTTTCAGGCAACCTGAAACCTTTGCAAAACCTTTTCAGATTGCCTGAAACAGAAAAACTGTCGTCATTCCCGCGTAGGCGGGAATCCATTTTTAACTTTAAGAAACAAAAGTTTGTGTCATTCAACTTTGGATTCCCGCCTACGCGGGAATGACGGTGTTAAAAATTTCCGCAGTTTTGCAAAAGTTTCAGCCTTGCAATACACAATGCCAAAAGGCTGCTTGCCCCTTTTTCATTTCAAGAAAACAACATCATGAAAAATCAAAACAATTTATGCTGGCTGGACATGGAAATGACTGGCTTAAACCCCGACACCGACAAAATCATTGAAATCGCCATGATTATCACCGACAGCGATTTGAACGTGTTGGCACAATCGCCCGTGTACGCCATTCATCAAGACGATGCCATTTTAAACGCTATGGACAAATGGTGTACCGACACCCACACGCGCACAGGCTTGGTAGACCGCGTTCGCGCATCGCAATACACCGAAGCACAAGTGGAAGAAGAACTCTTGGCGTTCATGCAAACTTGGCTGCCTGAAAACGCCACCCCCATGTGCGGCAACACCATTCATCAAGACCGCCGCTTTATGGTGCGCCACATGCCGCGTTTGGAACAATATTTCCACTACCGCAATTTGGACGTGTCCACGCTGAAAGAACTGGCGCGGCGTTGGAACCCCACCGTGTACAAAGGCATAGTCAAAAAAGGCGCACACAAAGCCTTGGACGACATTTTGGAAAGCATTGAAGAGCTGAAACATTATCGCCAAACCTTTTTAAAAGTGGAAAGCAAATGATTGATTTGCATTGCCATTCCACCGTTTCTGATGGTGCATTGTCGCCGCAAGAAGTGGTGAAATTGGCAGCCGAAAACGGTTGCCAAATGCTCGCCCTAACCGACCACGACCACACAGGCGGCATTGCCCCTGCGCGTGCCGAAGCGGAAAAATGCGGTATCCGTTTGATTTCAGGCGTGGAAATTTCGGTAACATGGCGCGGCACCACCATACACATGGTCGGCTTGGATTTTGATGAACACAACGAAAATCTGCAAACGCTGCTCGCCCAAACCCGCGCAGGACGCATAGACCGAATCGCCCAAATGGCTGAAAAATTAGCCAAAAAAGGCATTACAGGCGCATTTGATGGTGCAATGGCACTGGCAGCCGCCAATCCCGAAATGGTGTCGCGCACGCATTTGGCGGATTTTTTGTTGCAACAAGGACACGTCCGCAATAAGCAGCAGGCATTCACCAAATATTTGGGCGAAGGCAAATGCGCGTTTGTGCGCCACCAATGGGCGGATTTTCAGGCAGCCGTTGCCGCGATTTTGGGCGCAGGCGGCATTGCCGTGATTGCCCACCCCATGCGTTACGATTTATCGGCAACAGGTCGGCGCAATTTGTTCAGCGAATTTAAGGCTTTGGGCGGACACGCCATTGAAGTGCATAGCGGCAACTGCCAATTAAATGAGCGTTTGAGCTACGCTTTGTTGGCGCAAAAATTCGGTTTGTGGGCAAGTTGTGGCAGCGATTTTCATCGTTTGGGCGGATACAGTGGCGGCACATTGGGCGTTTGCCCCGAATTGCCGCCCATTTGCGAACCCGTGTGGCGGCATTTTCAGGCAGCCTGAACGTTTCTCAAAACAAACTGCCCTGTTGCACTTCAATGCGTGGCGTTTTCACCGCAAAACCCCAATCTGCCAAATGCGCTTTCAAAACAGGAATATTGTAAAAAGAATGACTTTGGGTCGTGTTTTGAAACAGGATAAACAATTCATCAAAACTTTGTTTTTGTTGAAATAAAACATCTGCCCATGTTTTCAATTCCGCATCGGTGTAGCGATAATCGTGGCGTTCGGCGGCGGATTGCCCTTGCCACCAATTACCGTTGCGCCCGTGCAAGCGCAAATAAGCGGTGCGGTTGAAACTGTGAAATGCACTTTCAGGCAGCCCAATTTGGCTGGGATAATCCACATTGCACCAAATCAAATTCTGATTTTTTTCAAAATAAACAAACACTTCATCAATGTGCCAAGTGGGGGAACGAAATTCCATCACCAAAGGGTAATCGGCAAACCAGCCACACAATGCAGCCAAATAACGCCGATTCGCTGGCGTGCGCTCAAAGCTGTGCGGAAATTGCACAAACAAATGCGCCAAATGTTCGCCAAATGGTTGAATGGTTTGTAAAAATGCGTGGGCGTGTTGTGCGGTGGCGGTGCGCGTGTGGCTGAAATCTTGGTGCAATTTGAGCGTGAATTTCAGTCGCCCAGCCGCCTTGTCCAGCATACCAAGCAGCGATTTTTGCCCAATCGGTGCGTGAAAAGTGCTGTTAATTTCAACACAATCATAATGTTGTGCGTAGTGGTGCAGAAAATCGGGGCTTTTCGTGCCGTGCGGATAGAGCGTGCCAAGCAGCGCGGTGTCGCTGTAACCGCCTGTGCCAATGTAAACTGGATTAGACATAAATGATTGTTTTATTGAGAAATAAAGTAAACCAAATACAAAATGGAACATCATGTAGGGTGCAACTTGTTGCACCAAATTCATGATTTATAAGGGAAATGGTGCAACAAGTTGCACCCTACAATTATCCTATTTTGAAATGCTTAATTCAGGACTTTTTTCAGGCTGCCTGAAATGTTTTTTTCAACGCAAATCGTTGGGCATTCATTTATTTGGCTTACTTTTTTAAAAAGTCAGTCGCCGAAGGCAAAACCCATTTGTTACGCTGCCTGAAATTTCAAAATTCGGTTTGCGCGACACTTAAAATGTGCCAATTTTCGCCATTGAAATGCAAACGCGACACGCTGGCATTGGGCGGACTTTTGTACAAAATCGCGCTGCTGTCCAAACTTTTGAGCAAAGCCACAATCGCCATGCCGTGCGTTACCACCAACACACGCCCATTTTTGGGGCTGTTTGCCAGCACATTGCCCATGCCGCGCCACAGTCTGCCCACAAATTGCGCTTCCGTTTCCGCGCTGGGGTCAAGCCGCGATGCGGTTTCCGCCATTTGGTTGTATGTGCCGTGGCGATATTGATGCAACCATGTTGCCGTGTCGGGCAGATTTTTGGCTGCTACAATCGCGTCATACAATATTTGGGCAGGTTTGCCTTCAAATTCCCCAAAATGGTATTCGCGCAAATCTGCCACCCGATTGATGGGCAAATCCTGTTTTGCGCCTTGTAAAATCAATTCGGCGGTGGCTTGGGTGCGCGGCAAGGTGCTGCAAAACGCTGCCTGAAAATGACATTGGCGCAATTTTTCGCCCAAATTGTGTGCCATTTGTCGCCCATTTTCGGTTAAAGGCGAATCTGCCCAACCTTGCAACTGCGCTTGGGTGTTGAACTCGGTTTCGCCATGGCGCGTCAGGTAAATTTCCAAATCCATAAAATCAATAATCGCATTGAAAGAAAGCGCATTTTAGCCGATTTTGGCACATTCAGGCAGCCTGAAAACCTGAAACCGCCCGCAAATCATGCTAAACTTGCACCATTTTTATCGCAACGAAATCATCATGAACACACCAGCCAAACTCACCATAGCCAGCCGCGAAAGCGCATTGGCAATGTGGCAAGCCCGCCACATTCAAGCCCAATTACAAGCCCTGTATCCCAGTTGCCAAATTGACATTTTGGGCATGACCACCCAAGGCGACCAAATTTTGGATAAAACCCTGTCCAAAATTGGCGGAAAAGGCTTATTCATCAAAGAATTGGAAACCGCACTACACGAAAACCGCGCCGATTTGGCGGTGCATTCCATCAAAGATGTGCCAATGGATTTGCCCGAAGGTTTCGTACTAGTAGGAATTGGCGAACGCGCCAATCCGTTTGACGCTTTCGTTTCCAATCAATACAACAGCTTGGCAGATTTGCCCAAAAATGCGGTGGTTGGCACGTCCAGTTTGCGCCGCGAAGCACAAATTCGGGCGCGTTTTCCCCATTTGCAGGTCAAACCCTTGCGCGGCAACGTGCAAACCCGTTTGGCAAAGCTGGACAATGGCGATTATGATGCCATTATCCTCGCCGCCGCAGGGCTAGAACGCCTTGAATTGCACAGCCGAATCCGCGAGATTTTGTCGCCCACCGACAGCCTGCCTGCCGCAGGACAAGGCGCATTGGGCATAGAAATTGCCGCCCATCGTGTTGATTTGGTAGAAATTTTGTTGCCACTCAATCATGCCAAAACCGCCGCCTGTGTTACCGCCGAACGCGCCTTGGCACGCGCTTTGGGCGGCAGTTGCCAAGTGCCACTTGCCGCCTATTGCACCGCCGATGAACACGGCATTTTGACGCTCAACGGCTTGGTGGCGCACCCCGATGGCTCGGTCATGCTCACCGCCCAAGCACAAGCCCCCGCCACCTATGCAGACGCTCTGGGACGTGCCGTTGCCAAAAAATTGGCAGACGATGGCGCAAATGAAGTGATTCAAGCCGTTTTGACAGAAAGTGCTTCATTCTAAAAACACAAAAAGCAGCCTGAAAACCAACAATCTGGTTTTCAGGCTGAAACTTTTGCAAAAATCGGTTCGTAGGGGCAGATTTCATATCTGCCCCGTTTGAGCTTGTGGCAATTTTCATTTTTATCAATAAATTGAAAAAAGGGCGGATATGAAATCCGCCCCTACGTCAGCTTGCAAGTGGGTTTTGCAAAAGTTTCAGGCTGCTTTTTTGTTGATTTTTGTGATTAGTCGCGTTGCGAAACCATCACAGGCAAACCGCGTACCGCCGCCATGGTTTCATTGGTTTTTTGTTGGTATTTTTTCAGCGCAGCCAAGTCTTCTGCCGCCAATTTGGGCGTGGGCAAAGCCACCGTAGCGGGATTGACGTGCTGACCGTTAATCCGCACTTCATAATGCAAATGCGGTCCTGTGGAACGCCCTGTGCTGCCCACCAAACCAATCACATCGCCAGCCTTAACGCGCTTACCCACATTCACGCCACTGATGTAGGCACTCATGTGTCCATACAGCGTTTCCATGCCGTTTTCGTGGGTCAGCATAATGGTGTTGCCATAGCCGCCTTTCCAGCCGCTAAAACTCACCACACCATCGCTGGGGGCTAGGATTTTGGTGCCTGCTGGGGCGGCATAGTCTATGCCCGTGTGCATTTTAATCGTTTTCAAAACAGGGTGTAAACGAATGCCATAAGGCGATGAAATGCGTGTGAAACTTTCAATCGGCTGACCGTCAAAGCCTTTTTTCAGCGATTCGCCATATTCATCGTAAAAATTGCCGCCTGAATCGCCATGGTCAAAATAGTAGCCATAGTAAGTTTTGCCGCTTGTGGTGATTTCGGCTGCCAAAATATTGCCTGTGGCGATTTCTTGTCCGCGAAAATACAGGCTTTCATACAGAATGCTGATTCTGTCGCCTTGTTTTAATTCATCTAAATCAAATTTATCGCTGAAAATTTCGCGCAAATTGGTGCGAATTTCCACAGGCACGCCTGCTTGCGCCAATGAGCCTGTTGATGATGTGCCCACCACCACCGAGCGCAAAGAGGGCATGGTTTCGGTGTCTATATCGTCAATGTTCAAAGACCATTTGCCGTTGATTTTGCCAATGGCAACCAAATTGCGTTCGCCATTGTCGTCATCGCTGAAAAATTGAACATCGGTTACATTGCCTGTGGAATCCACGCGCGCGCTGATGATTTGCCCTGCACGAAGTTGCAACATTTTGGTGTCAATGGGGCTTTCTTTCAGGAAATTTTGAATGCTGTTTTCGCTCACACCCAAGCGTTTTAACACCAAAGTTAAGTTGTCGCCTGTTTGCACTTCTTCGTCATACCAGTAGCTGCTGCCCAGTTGTTTGTCGCTGATTTTGGGCATGGGCAATTCTTGTAGCACACGTTCTATTTTGTAGCCTTCGGCGCTTAATTTGGGGATTTCGTTTCCGACTGCTGCCAGTGCCAATCCTGAAAATGACAATGCGATTGCTGTGGCAATCATGCGGCGTTTGCGTAGGGGTTTATTTTGGGTTGTCATAAAATAATGGGTCATCATTTTTACGATAATTGGGTAATTATATTCGCTTTTCTTGCTGTTTTGTTTCAAAATTTACAAAAAAATACATTTTGGCACATCAAATGCCATCGGATAATGGGACGATTTGGGCTGTTTTCAGGCTGCCTTGCGCCACAAAAAATAAAATGGGGGCATGTGTTGTGGTAAAAAAATAGGTGTTTTTTTTGCGCCAATACACGCTACAATACGCGCATTTTTGTTGGCATGACTGGTATGTTTACTCTGATTTTACCCACGTTGTCGCGTCCCACTTCGGCGCATTTGCCGCCCTTGAATTTGCTGGCTTTGAATGAGATGTGGCGTTTTGGCACATGGTTGCCGCACGATTTGACCACAGGGCAGATTTATTTGCGTTATTTGTGTGGCAAATTTGCGCTGCCTGAAAATGAGGTTTTTGCCAGCCCCGTGTGGCTGCAAATGGGCATGAACAATATGACGATGATTGATGGCGCGTCCATACAAATTGGCATGGGCGAGGCGCAATCCTTGTGTGATGGTTTGAATGAATTTTATCGCCACGATTTTGCTTTATCCCCCATTCGGGCGGATTTGTGGCGTTTCAGGCTGCCTGAAAAACCGCAATGGCAATCGCCCATGTTGTTTGACGCTTGGGGTTTTCAGGCTGGCGATTTGAGCGAGCAGGCTTCGGGGCAAAATCGCAACGCATGGCTGCAACTGCAAACCGAAATCCAAATGTGGCTGCACGCCCACCCCATGAATAAAGTCCGCCAAAAAAATGGCTTATCGCCCATCAACGGCATTTGGCTGTGGAACGCGCCCACACATGAAACGCTGCAACACCAGCCCCAGTTAATCGGCAGCAGCAGCACATGGGCAAACGCCACCACCCTGCCCCTGCACGATGCGCCATACAGTTTTACCGTGTGGCAACAAATCTGCCAAGAAAAAAATCTGCCACTTGGCGAAACGGCTTTGTTTTTGGACGATTTGACCACATCGGCGCAAACGGGCGATGAATTTGCCTATCATCGCATTTTGCAACAATGGGAAACGCATTTTTTTGCCCCCATTTGGTCTGCGCTCAAATCGGGTACGCTGCCTGAAATGCGCTTGATTTGCGAACAGGGCATTTTGCACATCAAACAACGCGCACATTGGGCATTTTGGAAACGGGCAAAAAACTTCACAGGGCAATTTGAATAAATTGGCGCAACGGCTCATCGCCCCGCTTGATTTTGCTGCACTGCCAAACGCGCTTTTTTGCGTTCTTCCAAAATGCGACCGCGATATTCGCCCATGCTTTCCAATTCGCCCACAAAGCGCGACAGTTCGCTCAATGCGCTTTCATACACATTTTTTTTAAAATCAATTACTTCGGAAATGGTTGCCCAATAATCGTGCCATTTCCAGCAGTCAAATTCGGGGCGCGTGGCTGCCTGTAAATACACATCGCCATCTTGCCCCAAAAAACGCAAGGCAAACCAAATTTGCTTTTGCCCACGATACGAACCGCGCCATTCACGTTTAACCCAATGCTGTGGCACATCGTAGCGCAACCAATCGCGCGTTCGCCCCAAAATCCGCACCTGATGGGGCTGCAAACCCACTTCTTCAAACAATTCACGAAACATGGCGGCTTCCGCGCTTTCCGATGGTTTGATGCCGCCTTGTGGAAATTGCCATGAGTTTTCTTTCAGGCGTTTGCCCCAAAATACTTTATTGTTTTCATTCAATAAGATAATGCCAACATTGGCGCGATAGCCGTCTTTATCCAAAGCCATAGCCAAAAACCTTTTTTGCAAATTCAAATGGGCGCGATTTTCCCATATTTGCCGCAATAGGGCTATAATTGCGCCGTTAAAATCATCAGGACACCACCATGCAGCCCTATTTGCAACTCATGCAACACATTTTGGACAACGGCACAGACAAAGCCGACCGCACTGGCACTGGCACGCGCTCGGTGTTTGGTTATCAAATGCGTTTTGATTTGGCGGCGGGTTTTCCGCTTTTGACCACCAAAAAATTGCATTTGCGCTCCATTATTCACGAACTGTTGTGGTTTTTGCGTGGCGAAACCAACATCAAATATTTAAAAGAAAACAACGTTTCCATTTGGGACGAATGGGCAGATGAAAATGGCAATTTGGGGCGCGTGTATGGCGCACAATGGCGCAGTTGGCGTGGTGCAAATGGCGAAACCATAGACCAAATTGCCCATCTCATTCAACAAATTAAGCGCAATCCCGACAGTCGCCGTTTGATTGTGTCGGCTTGGAATCCTGCCGAAGTGGACGACATGGCTTTGCCTCCGTGTCATGCTTTGTTTCAATTTTATGTGGCAAATGGCAAACTTTCTTGCCAACTTTATCAGCGCAGTGCCGATGTGTTTTTGGGCGTGCCGTTCAATATTGCCAGCTACGCGCTTTTGACGATGATGGTGGCGCAAGTTTGTGATTTGCAAGTGGGCGAATTTGTGCATACGCTGGGCGATGCGCATTTGTATCGCAATCATTTTGAACAGGCGCGTTTGCAATTATCGCGTACGCCCAAAAGCCTGCCTGAAATGCACATCAACCCAAATGTGAAAGACATTTTCGCGTTTCAATTTGATGATTTCGCATTGCGCGATTATGAGCCGCACCCACACATTAAGGCGGAAGTGTCGGTGTGATATGACAAAGTGGAATGGGGTTTTGCCGCGTATGCCCATGCCAATCCAAATTGCATTGTTCAGCATATTGATGTTGCTTGTGCCGTTACAGATTTGGTGTACGGGTTACACATGGTGGGAATTTGAAAGCCATTTCACAACCCATTATGTGGATTTGCCCTCTTTTGAATTGACTTTGCTTATCCCCATTACGCAAACGGGTTCATTCCCCAATGCGGTGGGTATGGCAGCATTATTGGGTGTGTTGCTGTTGTTGCTTTGTTGGCGACACCATGCTTGGCAAACGATTGTGCTGATGTGTCTTTTATCGGTTGGCGGCACGCAATTTGCCAAATCGGCACTCAAACAAATGACCCAAGCGCCACGTCCCTATGTGGTTTATTTGAATCAAAATACTTTGCCATTTATGGGCTATAAAGCCAATTCGTTTTACAGGCTGCCTGAAAACGTTCAAACCCAAGCCATTCAAGAAA
Source organism: Alysiella filiformis (assembly GCF_014054525.1). Taxonomy (NCBI): domain Bacteria; kingdom Pseudomonadati; phylum Pseudomonadota; class Betaproteobacteria; order Neisseriales; family Neisseriaceae; genus Alysiella; species Alysiella filiformis. The sequence continues at coordinate 1,054,927 of NZ_CP059564.1, read as the reverse complement.
GTTTCACACCACCACTTGCGGAATATCTGCTTACAGCAGAAAGAGGCTTTTCCTTTCCGTCTGGGCATACGATTTTTGCGGTATCGTGGTTATTGTTGTTTGTTGGGCTTTTACCGCGTTGGAGCAAAAGTGTCTTGCTGCCCATTTTAACGATTTGGGCGGCGGCAGTATCATACAGTCGCGTGAAATTGGGTATGCACTATCCGATTGATTTATTGGTGTCCATTTTATTGGCGTGGGCGTGGCATGGTTTTTTGTTTGCGCGCATTTTGCCGCAACTGGACGCGCATTACCCCAAATAGTTTGTTTTTTTGTAAACCGAAATAAGGAAAAAAAATCATGAATTTAATCATTGAAGATTTGCTTGTTGGCAACGGTGCCGAAGCCGTTAAAGGCAAATACATCACCGTCCACTACACAGGCTGGCTCACAGACGGCACGAAATTTGACAGCAGCCTTGACCGCAATCAACCATTTAGCGTTACTTTGGGTGTGGGTCAAGTGATTCGTGGCTGGGACGAAGGTTTCAACGGCATGAAAGTGGGCGGCAAACGCAAATTAACCATTCCGCCTGAAATGGGCTATGGCGCACGCGCGATTGCGGGTGTGATTCCCGCCAATTCAACCTTGATTTTTGAAGTGGAATTGTTGGACGTTCAAGATTAAAAAACACGGTTTCAGGCAGCCTGAAAAAATGTACCAGCAACTTGCTCCCTCCCCTGCTTGCGGGGGAGGGTTGGGGAGGGGGAAAAATCTTGGCAATACAGTTCATGTGATGGTTAAAGCCCAAGTCTTACCCCCACCCTAACCCTCCCCCGCCAGCAGGGGAGGGGACAGGTTACAGTCAATCATCAGACTGCCTGAAACCGCATTTTGGGAGCAAAAAATGTATTTTGTTGATAGAACCGCAGTTGTGTTAAAACCCACCGCCGTATTTTTAACATGGCTCAAACAAAGCGATGATGATTTTCCCGATTTGACTTTGGAGCAACTTCGCGCGAATTGCAATGTGTTTCTCGTGCCACAATTTGACGAACCCGAACAGGTCATCGCCTATTTTGACGACCGCTACGAAAACATCTTCGCCGCCGAATTGGCAAGCTGGGAAATTGACCCCAAACAATATCCCAAAGACATGAGTTTGCAAGCCTTTTGGCAATTTTTTGAATTGGAAATCCACGACAATGTGCTGGATTTGGAAGAAGCCCAATTCAACATCAGCAATGTGATAGACAATATGCGATGAACGCTTTTCAGGCAGCTTTTGTGCCATCGCGTTGGCGCAAAATGGGAATGGTGTTTTTGACGATGTGCTTGATGGGGTGCGTGATGGCGTTTCATTTTGGCACTGTGCGCCTTGTTTTGTTGGCGGCAATCGGCATAAGTGGCGCGTGGGCTTGGCGCGAATCACCCCATTTTGTGCAACACCTTGATGTGCAAGATGATGTGGCTTATTTAACCATACAAAATCAAACCGTTGAGGCAAATTTGCGTTCAGGTAGCCTGATTTCGCGCCACGTCTGTTTTTTGCGCTGGCAATGCGAAAATCGCACCATTTGGCAATGCGTTTTGCCCGATATGCTGCCTGAAAATGATTTTCGCCGCTTGCGTTTGTGGGCGTTGTGGTGCCAGTATCGTTGAGCCGCCAGCCACCCAAAGCGTGGGTATGGCGGCGCAACGCCATGCTTTTGCATATTCTGTTGTTTTCACACCATTTATGTTAAAGTACGCCCTTTTGTTTTGTCTTATTTTGAAATTTTAGGAAAACCGATAATGATGTTGTTCACACGCCGTTTGCGTCCGATTTGCGCTGCTTTTGTTTTGCTGTTCAGCCCCATAAGTGCTTGGGCAACCAACGACAAAATCCACTACCCCAACACAGGTGGGCACCGCGCTTCGCTTTCGGCTGCCGAAAAATTGGCTGATGAACAACGCCGCACCCAAATCGTGCAAAACGCCCAACACATTTTCACGCTCACAGGCGCGGAAATTGCGTGGTCGCGCGGACAAAATGCTTTGGCAATCAATACTTATATTGATGTGTTCAACAAAACCCGTTCGCCCCAAGTGGCAGAACGCGCCATGGAATTGGCGATTGACAATAAATCGTACACCGCCGCCGAACAGCTTTTCAAACAATGGCAAAAAGTGCAGCCTGAATCCAGCCCTGCTTTGCGCCGCATGGCTTGGTTGCGTGCTTTGTATTCGGGCGATTATGCTTATGTGGCGGAACATTTGCCTGCGGTTTTGAGCGAATCGGACGAAAAACAGGGGCGAAACATTTTCTTGCATTTGGCGCAAACGAGTGTGAATCAACGCGGTTTGGTTGCCGCCACTTACGATGCGGTTGCCCAAGCCGCCAGCCAGCAGCCTGAATGGATAGAGGCGCAAATCAGCGATTTGCTGTTCAATATTGCTGCGAAACGCAATGCGCGTGCGATTCAATCTTTGCAAAATTTAGCCAAAATAGACAGCGACTTATCAGAAGCCACACGCCTTGCGCTCTCGGTGGCGGTGCGCGATAACCCCAAATTGTTGGGCGAATTTTTCAGCAGCATCAACACGCAAAATCTGCCCCTCACTTGGCAAGAATTGGAATTGGAAAACCTGATTCAAAACAAGCAAACCGCCCAAGCCTATGCCAAATTGCAGCAACTGGCAGAGCGTTATCCCGAACAAAATTTTGCTTTAAGGGCGGCTGTGTTGTCGTTTCAAGAACGCAATCCGTGGCAGGAAACCTTGTCGCATTTCAACAAAGCCTATCAAAACAGCAAAACGCTGGCTGAAAAATCGCACATCGCCATTTTAGCCGCGCAAAGTTTGATGGACGCAAAACAAGACAAAGCCCAAATTAACCTTTGGATTGAACGCATTACCGCCCCCGAATACGCGCTAGACCGCCACATCATGCAAATGGCACAATTAGGCGAAGAAGAAAAATGGCAAGAAATTCTGGACATCAACACACAAGTGCAAAAACAGGGTTTAACGTCCAGCAAAATTTTGGGTCGCCATCATTATCAGACGTTTTATCTGTTTGCGTTGAGCAAAAGCAGCCTGCCTGTACAGAAAAAAATGTGGGAAATCAACCGCATTATCAAGCAAAGCCAAAGCAATCTTGACGATGAAGAAAACCAAAGCATTTACGATAATGCCCTGTATCATCGCGGTTTGCTTTATTTGGACGAACTCAATCAGGTGGAAAAAGGCTTGGCAGATTTGCGCCGCTATTATGCCAACAATCCCGATTCATCTAACGCATTGAATGCTTTGGGATACAGCCTGCTAGAATATGGCAACAATTTGCACGAAGGCTTTGCGTTAATCAAAAAAGCCTATCAAAAAGACCCCGAAAATGCCGCCATCAACGACAGCATGGGCTGGGCATATTTCAAACAAGGCGACAGCAAAACCGCCCTGCCCTATTTGCAATACGCCTACAAACACGAATCCGACCCCGAAGTGGGGGCGCATTTGGGCGAAGTGTATTGGGTGCTGGGCGACAAAGCCAAAGCGCGTGAAATTTGGCACGAAAGCTGGTTAAAAAACAAAAAACACAAAGTTTTATTGAAAACCTTAAAACGCCATCAAGTGCAATTTAAATAATTGCAGGCAGCCTGAAACAACAACTTGGGGAAAATGTGCCAATGAGCCATTTTCCCCTTTTTATGCCAAACCCGATTATTTGCACCATTTTGCCCATAAAATCGCCCAAAAAGCGCATTTTTACCCCCCAAAAACCATTCAGGCAGCCTGAAAAAGCCCCCAACGCCGCATTTTTTGTAAAAAATACAGATTTTTTTCACTATTCACTTGATTTGCAATAAATTATTCAGCATAATTCGCGCTTATTTTTCTTTTTAACCCATAAAAGGTACTCTAAAATGACATTGACCAAAGCAGAATTAGCCGATATTTTGGTGGAAAAAGTAAGCAGCATCAGCAAAAATGACGCAAAAGAAATCGTTGAGTTATTTTTTGAAGAAATCCGCATTACTTTGGAAAGCAACGAAGAAATCAAAATTTCAGGTTTTGGCAACTTCCAATTGCGCGATAAAAAACAACGCCCAGGTCGCAACCCCAAAACAGGCGAAGAAGTACCCATCTCCGCACGCCGTGTGGTAACGTTCCATGCCAGCCAAAAATTAAAAGGCATGGTGGAGCATTACTATGATAAACAACGTTGATTGGTCATTGCCCCCCTTGCCCGCCAAACGCTATTTTTCATTGCGAGAAGTGTGTGAATTGGCACAAGTTGAGCCAGAACAATTGGCACAATGGCAACGTCAAGAAGGCAGCATTATTGGCAAAGGCGGCAATTATTTTACCCGTTTGGACGTGATTAAAATCCGTCAATTACAACACGGCATTGCCGATTCATTTGGACAACAACTGTTTGATGCACAAGGTAATCCTGCCATTGAAACCGATGAGTTGCGCGATGAATTGGAAAAAATGTTGGTCAAAATAGAAAAAATGCTTGCCAACTGACAAAAACAGTACTATAATTTGTTTCTTGATTGAGTCGGAGTGTGGCGCAGCCTGGTAGCGCACTTGCATGGGGTGCAAGGGGTCGAAGGTTCGAATCCTTTCACTCCGACCAAAAATTTAAAGGACTTGGTTTTTTAACCAAGTCCTTTCTCATTTTGATGAGTGTCAATCGTATGGCTGTGATATTTAAGCTGCCTGAAAAGTAAAACACAACTTTTCAGGCAGCTTGATTTAGCTAGCTCAATCAATACCAAACCATTCTTTTGACAATATTGCGATTTTGATTTTGAAGGGGTATTTGGTGGAATGGGGGCTTGCTGTCAAAACGCCAAATATTGAGATGGAAAGGCAGGGGAGTTTGTTTTAATTCATGCGTTCAATCTCCATTTCAACCAAGCTTTTTGCCTGATTCAGTAAATCTTCGCTTTGTTTTTTCAAAGCAAAACTTTGTACCACTTTATCAGCAATGATTTCTTGAATATCTTTGGGCAAAATCGGAATTACCACTTCCAAAATTTCAGATGGTTTCCAATGCTGAATAATAGAACCACCTGCATCTCGTTCGGCTTGCAGTTGCACCGCTTGCGAATTCAGCACCAATGCCAAATAATCAGGCAAAATTTCATCCGTTTTCAATGACAAATGCACAATCGCCCCAGAAGTAATCATCTCCAAATCAGACGGCACACGGTAAGCAATGCCCACCGTTCCGTCTTTTGACAACAAAATTGTGTCTTTTTTGGGACGAATGATGTCGGCAAAATCCACAGGATTGACAAACTTATCCGTTTGGCTAATCCCAAATTTGGAAAAATCCGATACACGCACAAAAGGTAAACCTTCATCACGATAATTTTCCGACCCAACTTCTACCGACTTTTGCAAATCAACCAATTCACCCAATGTTTTATGATTGTGTTGTTTTAATTTTTGCAATAATCGCTCAAATTTTGGCTGGTAATATTCCGCATCAAGGCGACCGCTTACCCCAAAAGATTGGCTAAATGATTGTACCGATACATTTTCAGGCTGCCTGAAAAGCATATTTTCCAGCAAAGTCCATTCTGCCAATCGTGCAAAATATAGGGATTTTTCCAATAAAATTAAATGCTTAGCAGGATTTACCCCCCCCACAATCTTGTAAGTTATTGATATTTAATGAAATATTTTCAATTTCTAACTCAACATTGGACTTAGCTTGAGCTAATAATTGCGTGGCTTGTTCTCGTAAGTCATTGCTTTGGCGTAAAAATTCAGCGATTTGGGTTTGGATTTTTTCATCAATAATTGGTAGTGGAATATTTAACAACTCCTCCTTATTAATTGCCGTCAAAATCGTTCCTGAACAATTTTTCTTTAAAATCTGTTGCATTAAAGACGATTTAAACAAAACCAATAAAGTTTCTGCATTGATTTTATCCGATGATAAAACATAAAATCCTGTTGAGCATAACGCATTATCATAATGTGCTGGCACAATCGCACAGCTTTGCAATGAACCTTCAATACTAGAAATCATCACTTGATTGGCTTGTACTTTTCGTCTGGCACGAGAAGGCAACTCTTTGCCCAAAGCACGAGTTGAACCTGTGATTTCACCCGATTTTCCAATATTGGACAATTCAATATAATCATATTCTTGATTATCTTTTGGGGTGTAATTTTCATCATTTAAACGACAAACATCGCCCAATTTTGCAAAACCATTAGAATGTGAAAAAATATGATTTTTCAACAATTCATAAATGGGTTGATAATATTCCGCATCCAATCTGCCCGTTTGTAAAAAGCTATCTTTTAAAGATTTAATATTCACAGGTTTACAGGCTGCCTGAAAGTCCTTTAAACCCAGATGTTCTAATAATAGGGTTTCGGCTTCTTTATATAAAATTTCTGATTGTTTTTGACTTTTAAAAATATTGATAAACATACTGTCAATTTTATTTTGCAGTTCTGATGAAAAATTAGGTACTGGAATACGATATAAATCAGGTTTACTAATAAAAGAAATGAGTAAATTTGTCTTATATCTATTTTTAAAAGCCGTTCCGTATTTTGAAATTAAATAAGTTAGCAATACATATTTGCTAATTTTTTCATTAACAGTCATTTTATAAAGACTGCCTGAAACCAAGGTCTTGTCTGGAAAGTCGTTTGGCACAATTGCTACTTTCTCAACTTTACCTTTGACTTCTATTAAAATTTCACCAGATTTTATTCTACCTTTTACATATCTTTCCCAATCTTGATTATCTACATAAGAAAAGTTATCAGCTCTTATGAATGGTGTTGCCAAATCAGTTGCTTGCAAGAAAATGGGACAATCTTTCTCTTGTGCAACTTCGCTATCTATAATTTTTGTATTTTCGTAAACTACACGATAACCATCCAATACAAATTCAGATAGATTTCTTAAGTTGGGAATGTTTTTAAAGAAGTTTAAAAATTCTTTTTTGAAATATTCTGAATCAATTCTGCTGTTATCATTATCTTTTAAAACCTCACTAAATAAAATCTCACTCACTTCCAGCCCATTTAACAATGCCTGATATTTGGCATTATCAAATGGGCTTAATCCTTTCCCACAAAAGACAATTTTTCCTTTTTGGCAAATTCTAAAAAGGCTTCGGCAATACCATCTTGGGTAACACCATCATGATTAAACAAATCATGAGCCACAATTAAATGTCCATGACTGTCTAGTATTGGTGTACCGTCTGTATCTTTGACATAGATTTTGTCGCCTGAATTGTCCTTACTTGGGCTTTGCATGGTTGCAAAGAAAATGGGGTAATCATCTACTTTGGGGCATAATTCATCGTGCCATTTTTGTACAAACAACACTGATGTTTTGGTGCCTGTATGCGGTTTAAATACATTACCATGCAACCCCACCACCGCCAAAATACGGCAACGCTCGGCAATAAAATCACGAATGTATTTATCGCTAGAATTATTAAAACGACCTTGTGGCAAGACAATCGCCATTCGCCCACCGTCTTTTAAAAAATCCAAATTGCGTTCAATAAACAAAATATCTCGCCCGACTTTGGATTGTTGTTTGCCTTTGCTATTTTTACCCAGTTCATAACGGGCAAGAATTCGGGTTTCTTTAATATCGCCTGCAAAAGGGGGATTTGCCATCAGCACATCAAATTGAAAATCGCGATTTTCATTTTTTGTTTTACGTAATTCTTCTAGTTTCCACCAGCCGTTACCATAGATTTTCATCCAATTTTCATCTTTGGTATTATCGCCCCAACGTTCATAATCCAGTGTATTTAAATGTAAAACATTGGTTTGCCCATCACCTGCGATTAAGTTTAAAGTACGAGCGACACGCACTGCTTTTTCATCAAAATCAATGGCAAACACTTTTTCTTGTACATAATCCAATTGTTCAGGCAGCTTTTCTTCGGCAGTAAATAAATGGGAACGCTCCAAACCTTTTTTTTTAAGCTGTTTTTCCCAAACATGAAAAATGGCGTGAACAGGGAAACCACAACTGCCTGCCGCCGTGTCAATCACGGTTTCAGACGGTTTGGGGTCTAGCATTTTGACACACATATCAATCACATAGCGTGGCGTGAAATACTGTCCTTTTTCGCCTTTGCTGGATTTGTTAATCAAATACTCAAAGGCTTCATCCACCACATCAAGATTGGAATTGAATAATTTAACTTCTTCCAATGACGATACACAAATCGCCAAATGTGAAGGTGAAAGACTAATTTTGCTACTTTCTTCAAATACGCCTTTCCATTTCTTTTTGGCTTTGTCAAACAAAGCTTGAATTTTGCTTTTTAATTCGCTTTCGGTATCGCCATAATTGCGAAATTCCAAATGGCGACTTTTATTTCTGGTACTTTCCATTTCATCATAAAGTTTGGTAAAGATGAGTTGGAATAATTCTTCAAAAACATCCACACCAGCATTTGCTAATACTTCATCTTCCATTTCAATCACCAAATCTTTTAGTGATTTTCGTTGTGTGGCGATTTTGTCATTTTTAATTAAATCATCAATCGTCCAGCGTTCTTGCAAAATATCAGACAATTTTTCGTGAACGCTTGGAATATTGGGAATGTCTTTAAAATAATTGGGGTCTCGGCGGTTGTAATAGGAAATGCTATCGCCATTTGTCCACACACCAATAGGCGCACCTGTCGCATTACAATAGGATTTGAGTTGTTCTTTACCATCTTTGAGTTTTGGCTTTTTCAGCTCCACCATAATGTAAACGCTATTTGGCATATCCTTATCAAAAATCACAATATCGGCACGCTTTTTCTCACGCCCAAAAACCACCGAATATTCCAATTCCATGCGTTCATAGGGATAGCCATATTCATTGTGCAATTTCAGTAAATAAAGCTGACGAACGGTTTCTTCGGGTGTTAATTTGATTTCTTTTTTGCGAACCAAACATTGTGCATAAGGCACATCACCATTTTTACTGTATTTAAGCACAATGCTCTGTTCCAATTTTGTAATATGTTCTTGGGTAAATTGGGTTAATTGGTAATTGCTGTCTTTTAAAATTTGCGATAATTTCATTTTTTACTTTCTAACTAAATCCATTTATTAAAATGGCTGCCTGAAAAGCCATTTCCACAACCTTTCAGGCAGCCTGAATTTTCAAATCAAATTAAATCAACGATTTAACCCAACCCTCAACACTCGCCAACGCACCAGCCAGTTTCGCCACATCCGAACCACCAGCCTGCGCCAAATCAGGACGACCGCCACCTTTACCGCCCACTTGTTCCGCGACAAATTTCACCAAATCTCCTGCTTTTACCTTTTGTGTCAAAGGTTTGGATACGCCCGCACACAATGCCACTTTGTCATCGTTCGCGCTTGCCAGCAACACGACAATATTGTCGCCTTTGCCCGTCAAATCGCCCACGATGTCGCGCAATGCACCTGCGTCCGCGTCAATTTGCGCCACCACCAAACGTGCCACGCCCAAATCTTGCGCTTTGTCCAGCAATTTCGCGCCTGCGTGTACCGCCAATTCGGTTTTGGCTGCCTGTAAAGATTTTTCCAAATCTTTCAAAGTCTTGGCATTGGTTTGGATTTTGCTCAAAACGTCTTTCTCACCTTGTGCTTTCACTTCGGCATAAATGTTTTTCAGCAAAACTTCTTGATTTTGCACAAATTCCACCGCTTTCATGCCTGTAATGGCTTCCACACGGCGCACGCCTGCCGCAATGCCGCTTTCGCTGATGATTTTGAACAAGCCGATTTCGCCCGTCCGTGCAACGTGCGTGCCGCCACACAATTCGGTGGAAAATTCGTCCATCATCACCACGCGCACAAATTCGCCATATTTTTCGCCAAACAACATCATTGCGCCTGTTTTTTGTGCGTCTTCCAACGACATGGTTTCCACTTTCACAGGCACGTTTTGCATAATGGCAAAATTGACTTTTCTTTCAACTTCAATGATTTGCTCTGCGGTCATCGCTTGGTTGTGGGAAATGTCAAAGCGCGTTAAATCGGCATTTTGCAAAGAACCTTTTTGCTCAACATGATTGCCCAACACTTCGCGCAAGGCTTGGTGCATTAAGTGGGTAACACTGTGATTTTTCGTGATTTGTTCACGAATGGCGTTGTTCACTTGTGCGGTAATGGTGTCGCCCACTTTCAGGCTGCCTGAAACCAATGTGCCGATGTGTCCAAACACGCTGGCTTTGATTTTTTGGGTATCTTTGACTTCAAATTGCACATTATTGGCAATTAAATTGCCCACATCTCCCACTTGACCGCCACTTTCGGCATAAAATGGCGTTTTGTCCAACACGATAATGCCGTTTTCTCCATCACGCAATTCGTTCACGCTTTCGTTGTCTTTGAAAATCGCCAAAACGGTGGCTTGTCCTTCGCGTTCGGTGTAGCCTGTGAATTGGGTTTCTGCGCCATCGTAGTGCAACTGCACGTTGGCTTTGAAGTTTTGGGCAGCGCGAGCGCGGGCGCGTTGGGCTTCCATTTCGCGGTTGAAACCGTCTTCGTCCATTTCAATGTCGCGTTCGCGGCAAATATCGGCTGTTAAATCATAGGGAAAGCCGTAGGTATCGTACAATTTGAAGATGATTTCGCCGTCCAAACGTTTCAGGCTGCCTGAAAGCGTGTTTTCCAACAAACCCATGCCTTTTTCCAATGTTTCGCCAAAACGGGTTTCTTCGCCACGCAAAGCGTCCATGATTTGCGTTTGTTTTTCGCGCAATTCGGGGTAGGCATCGCCCATTTCTTGAACCAAATCAGGGACAAGTTTGTAGAAAAACGGCTGTTTTTGACCCAATTTGTAACCGTGTCGCACGGCACGGCGAATGATGCGGCGCAACACATAGCCACGCCCTTCATTGCTGGGCAACACGCCATCGGCAATCAAAAATGAGCAAGAGCGAATGTGGTCGGCAATCACTTTCAGGCTGGGTACGCCCATGCTGAATGGGGTGTGGGTTTCACGCGCCACCGCTTTGAGCAAATTTTGAAACAAATCAATCTCATAATTGCTGTGAACGTGTTGCAACACCGCCGCCATGCGCTCCAAGCCCATGCCAGTGTCCACGCTGGGTTTGGGCAAGGGGTGCATATTGCCCTGTTCATCGCGGTTGAATTGCATGAACACATTGTTCCAAATTTCAATGTAGCGGTCGCCATCTTCTTCCGCGCTACCGGGTACGCCGCCCCAAATGTGTTCGCCATGGTCGTAGAAAATTTCGGTGCAAGGGCCGCAAGGACCTGTGTCGCCCATTTGCCAGAAATTGTCTGATGCGTAGCGACCGCCTTTGTTGTCGCCAATTCTGATGATTTTTTCGGCAGGCAAGCCGATTTCATTGTGCCAAATGTTGTAGGCTTCATCGTCTTCGGCATACACGGTGGCGAGCAATTTTTCTTTGGGCAGATTCAACCATTCGGGCGAAGTGAGAAATTCCCAAGCAAAATGAATGGCTTGCTGTTTAAAATAATCACCAAAGCTGAAATTGCCCAACATTTCAAAAAAGGTGTGGTGGCGCGCGGTGTAGCCCACGTTTTCCAAATCATTGTGTTTGCCGCCTGCGCGTACGCATTTTTGGGCGGTGGTGGCGCGGTTGTAATCGCGTTTGTCAAAGCCGAGAAACACGTCTTTAAATTGGTTCATGCCTGCGTTGGTAAACAGCAAGGTGGGGTCATCGTGCGGCACAAGGCTGGACGATGAAACGATTTGGTGTCCTTTGGATTCAAAAAATTGCAGGAATTTTTGTCTTAATTCGGAAGTATTCATGATATTTTTTCATTAAAATAAGGTTGGAAAAAGGTTTCAGGCTGCCTGAAAAGCCATCACTAGGGGCTAATGACAATTCGTTTCGCGATTGTTTTTTCATCAAAATCGCCAACTTCTGCGTCAAAAATACTCGCCAATGGGTGGCATTGACTCGCATTTTTTCCTTGAATTTGACAGCGAAGCGGTGTTTGCCTGAAAAACCAACTTCGCGCCCAAATTGTCATTAGCCCCTAGTGAATAATTTGATTTTGGCGCAACATTTGTTCCCATTCCAAGCGATAACGTTGCAATTCATCAAAATCGGGAAAATCGTCTATCATATTGCGGCGTTGAATTTCGTCCAGCAAATCGCCTAATAATTCAATGGGTTCTACTTCGCTGCCATACAATTCGGCATCAAATGCCACACCGAGTAATTGTTCTTGCTGGTCCATTTCAATCAAAATTTCATACATGAAATCGGTTAATGAAACGGCTATCAACTCATAATTTGCCCATTCTTCCTGCTGGCACGAACGCGCCGTATCCGCATGATGCCAAAAGCAATAAACGGGCGTGGGTTCGCCAAAATCATCTTGATAGCTTTCCGATGGGCATTCGGCAAACAAGCCTTGTTGGTCTTGCAAGGTGTACACCGTTTGCGTCAAAACGGCGGTGCGGACAAATTCGCTGTAAGCAGGGTCATTGACATTCATTCGGATTCATTCTCTTCAAAATCATCGTTTTCAGGCTGGCTTTGCATGGCATTTTTGATTTCCTGATACAAAGCACGGAAATTTTTAGGCGGTTTGTTTTGTTCCTGCTCCTTGCGCGTGTTGCGAATCAGCGTGCGCAGCACCGACACATCGGCATGGGGATAATCCACCATAAATTGTGTGAGCGCGTCATCGCTGGCAATCAGGCGACTTCGCATTTGCTCCACGCGCTGCAAAAAGGCATTATGTGCTTGATTTTCGCCACTTAATTTTGCCAAAAATTCGCGTATGGGCGTGGGGTCAAGGTCGCGCATCAATCGCCCGATGTATTGCGCTTGGCGTTTGGTTGCGCCATTGGACGTGATTTTTTTGTAATCCTTAATCGCCTGCAACAAATCTTCGGGCAAACCGATTTTTTTGATGGTTTGGTCGGACAATTTCGTCAAAGCCATGCCCAAATCTTGCAATTCGTTCATTTCTTTTTTCTTGGCGGTTTTGCTGACCCATTCTTCTGGTGTTTCACTCATGGGGTATTTTCCTTGTGATTGGGGTTTCAGGCAGCCTTTCGCTGCCCTACAAAATTAAAGTTTTTAAAAATAAAAAAGTTACTTATCCCAAGTTCACATTTTTTATTTGGCGGACTCGCTCTCGCTGTCTGAAACGCGCTCTATGCCCTCTTTGGTTTTCACTTCGCTGCGTAAACTGTTGATGAACGCCAAAATCAAATCATTGCTGCTGATTTGCGCCAAAGTTTGTTTCACATCTTTCAGCGATTTTTCATCGTGCGAAATGGACTTAATGCTTTGCACTTCAATGATTTGTGGCACGCCCAACCATTCCACAAAAGCATAAGCAGGTTTGCCATTTTTCGGCACCGCCTTCATCAATTCCGCATAAACTTCAGGCGGCAAAGCCTGTTTTGCCGCAGCAGGCACCAACTCTTGCGTGGGCGACCATGCCAAATCCACCGATTTGCCAGCCTGTAAATCCGCCAAATCCTTTTTCGCCGCTTCACGCGCCAAACGGGTGCTTTCGCTGTTTACCCAATCGTCTTTCACGCGCTCGCGCACTTCACTCAAAGGCTGGGTGGTTTCATTGCGCGTTTCGGTGGCGCGAACAAACCACGTTTCGCCATTCACAGAAATCGCATCTGAATTGTGTTTTTTCGCAAACACTTCATCGCTGAACAAAGCCTCCACCACCGCATTGGGGATTTTGCGTTCCGCCGCATTGGCGCGTGTCAGCCATTCGCCATCTGATTGTGTTGTTAAGCCTTTTTTCTCGGCAGCCGACTTCAAATCATTGGGGTTGTCAAAAGTTAATTGTCCCAATTCATTGCTCAACTGACCCAATGCTTGCTGGGCTTTGCGTTCCTGAATTTGCTTTTTCAGGCTGGCTTTTTGCGCTTCAAAGCTGTCGCCCGACACAATATCGGTAACTTGAACAATGTGATAGCCAAAATCCGTTTCCACCACGCCGCTCACCGCGCCTTTTTCCAAAGCAAAAGCCGCATCTTCCAAAGCCTTGCTGCCCAAACCGCCATTTTGCGAAAATTCGCCCAAATCGCCGCCCTTGCTCGCGCTGCCTGAATCTTGCGAATGCTGTTTTGCCAACGCCGCAAATTGGCTGGGATTTTGCTGCAACTCAGCCGCCACTTTTTCCGCTTGCGCCTTGGCTTTGGCTTTCGTGTCCGCGTCAGCAGAGGCTGGGGCATTGAACAAAATGTGGGCAATCCGGCGTTTGCTTGGCACATTGCCTTTTTGCGCTTCAAAAGCCTGTTTCAATTCATCATCGCTTACCGTTTGCTTGTCCAACAAATTTTGGGCAGACAATTTGATGTATTCAAATTTAACCGCTTGTGGTAAAACATAATTTTTCTTATTGGCATCATAAAATTTTTGCAATTCTGTATCGCTGCTGTTCACTTTGCCAATGAAATTTTGTGGCGCAACAGGCGCACTGCGCATCACACGCGCCGCAAAAGTCGCATTGAGTGCTTGGGCAGCCTGATAATCGGAAACCACATTCGCATTAAGGGCTTGCAACAAACCCACCGTCAGCAAGCGTTCGCGCTCCATTTGCATAAAACGCGCCTCGCTGATGTGCGCTTGTTCCAAAGCCTGCTTGAACAAATTGGGGTCAAACTTTTTGCTTGCGTCATGAAATTGTGGATTGTCCACAATCATTTGCTTGATTTGCTCATCAGAAACCACAATGCCCAATTTTTTCGCCCCTTCCAACAAATAGGCTTGATTGAGCAATGTTTCAAAAACCGCTTGGCGATTTGCCACACCGCCCGATTGTTCGGTATTGCGAATCGCTTCGTCCAATTGATAACGTGTAATGCGCTGGTCGCCTACTCGCACAATGTATTGATTGTCTGCCCCGCCCTGAAAGCCCGCAATACCAAATCCAATAAACGAGATACCGATTAAACCCAACACCACTTGTGCAGGCGTACGGTATTTTTCAATCGCTTTAAACATAATTTTGTGTGATTTTAAAAAATTCAAAGGGGCATATTTTAACCGATTATCTTTGTTTTCAGGCAGCTTTTTCAGCCCAAAAAACACAAAAAGGCTGCCTGAAAACCCCATTTCAGGTTTTCAGGCAGCCTTTTATGCCCACAAAAGATTAGTGAACGTCTTTCCAAAATTCTTTTTTCAAGAAATACGCCAATGGCAACATTACCGCAAACAAGAAAATCAACACAACATAACCAATTTGTTTGCGTTGAACCTGTGCAGGTTCAGCCATATACGCCATAAAATTGGTCAAATCGCGCACATAATCATCGTAATCGGCGGTAATCACTTTGCCGTCTTTGGTCATGCGGGTCAATTTGCCCGTGCTTTCCCAATACAAATCAGGGGTTTTGCCACCATGACCATCATCTTTCCAAATAGGCTGACCGTTTTCGTCCAATTTAACCGCTTGCACGCCCTGTTGTTCCCACAACACATGGGGCATACCCACTTTGTCAAACACCACATTGTTCCAACCCGTTGGGCGTGTGGGGTCTTTGTAGAAACCGCGCAGATAAGCGTAAATGTAGTCCGAACCACGCGAACGGGCAATCAAAGTCAAATCAGGTGGCGCAGCACCAAACCATTTTTTCGCATCGGCAGGTTTCATGTGCGCTTGCATCACATCGCCCACTTTATCGGTGGTAAACATCAGATTTTTCTTGATTTCATCTTCGGTCAAACCGATGTCTTTCAAACGATTGAAACGCATCATGGAAGCCGAGTGGCAAGACAAGCAGTTGTTCACAAAAATTTGTGCGCCGCGTTGCAAACTCACTTGGTCGCGAGGGTTCAATTCAACGTGTTCGTAATGACCGCCGCCACTTGCATTCGCCATACTCATGGGAACTGCCAACAACAAGGCAGCAATCGTGTTTTTCAATGCTTTTTTCATTTCAGGCAGCCTCTTAAATATTGACAGCAAACAGGTATGAACCAATCAAGGTAATGGCAACATACACAAAGAACATCACTTTTTGCTTGGTTGTTCCCATGGTAACACGCTCTGGTACGGGTTTATCCACGTCCATTTTGGTGTAAATGGGCATCAACAAGAAGAAGGCAAAGTAAATGATGGACAAAATGCGCGCCACCCAAGTACGCAGGTCGGTTGCCACCATCGCACCCAAAATACCCAAGCCAATGAAAGCAATAATGAACAACACCAATGCCGTTTTGAAAATGGGACCACGATAACGGATTGATTTGGTCGGCGAACGGTCAAGCCATGGCAACAAGGCAATCAACACAACCGCCGCACCCATTGCCAACACGCCCCAAACTTGCGTACCCGCAAAAGACGGTACAGCACGCAAAATTGCATAAAATGGTGTGAAATACCAAACGGGTGCAATATGTGGTGGTGTAACCATGGGGTTGGCTGGGTCAAAGTTCGGTTTTTCCAAGAAATAGCCACCGCCTTCGGGCGCAAAGAACATCACACCACAGAAGAAAATCAAGAACACCACCACACCCAAAATGTCTTTAACGGTGTAGTAGGGGTGGAATGGAATGCCGTCCAATGGAATGCCGTTGGAATCTTTGAGTTTTTTGATTTCCACGCCATCTGGGTTGTTGGAACCCACTTCGTGCAGGGCAATCAAGTGTGCCACCACCAAACCAATCAATACCAAAGGCACGGCAATAACGTGCAAGGCAAAGAAACGGTTTAAGGTTGCGTCAGACACGTTGAAGTCGCCGCGAATCCATGTGGACAAGTCTGGACCAATCACGGGAATGGCGGCAAACAGGTTAATAATCACCTGCGCACCCCAAAATGACATTTGACCCCATGGCAGCAAATAACCCATAAAGGCTTCTGCCATCAATGCCAAGAAAATCAATGAACCAAACACCCACACCAGCTCACGCGGTTTTTTGTATGAACCGTACACCAAGCCACGGAACATGTGCAAATAAACCACAATGAAGAACATGGACGCACCTGTTGAGTGCATGTAGCGGATAATCCAACCGCCCGATACATCGCGCATGATGTATTCCACTGCCGCAAATGCCACAGGCAGGTTTTGGGCATTGGTGGTGCCATCTGGTTTGAAGTTCATGGTCAAGAAAATGCCGCTCACGACTTGAATCACGAGTACCAGCAATGCCAATGAACCGAAAAAATACCAAAAGTTGAAGTTTTTGGGCGCGTAGTATTGTCCAACATGTTCGTTGTACATTTTTGATAGGGGGAAACGCGCGTCCACCCAATCGAGCAAGGCTTTTGCCTTATGGCAGCTTTTTTGGTTTTCCATTTGTGTTCCCCTTATCAGTCTTCACCAACGAGAATAACGTTGTCGCTCAAATATTTGTAGGGCGGAATCACCAAGTTGCTTGGTGCGGGTACGCCTGCAAATACGCGACCTGCTAGGTCAAATTTGGAGCCATGACATGGGCAGAAAAAACCGCCTTTCCATGCGCCACCGCCCAAATCGGCTGCGCCCACATCGGGGCGATAGGTGGGCGAACAACCCAAATGCGTACAAATCCCAATCGCCACCCAAATGTTTTCTTTGATGGAGCGTGTGGGGTTTTTGGCATATTCGGGCTGCTGGTCTGCTTCGGACTTGGGGTCGGTTAGGCTGCCGTCCAGCGTTGCCAAATCTTTGATTTGCTCAGGGGTGCGATTGAGTACGAAAATGGGCTTGCCGCGCCATTCTGCTGTCAATAGCTGTCCTGATTCTACTTTACTGACATCAATTTCCACTGATGCACCTGCTGCCTTCGCTTTTTCCGATGGCAGCCAGCTCGCGGCTAACGGGGTTACCACACCTGCTGCTGCAACTGCGCCTGCACCTGCGGTTGCGAGTGTGAGAAAGCGGCGGCGTTCCTGATTGATTTCATTATTATCCATTATTTTATATCCTAAGTATTGTGAAATACCGAGTCATTAAACAGCTTTCATTTTAACCGATTTTTGGGCTTTGCTTAAAGTTTTTTTAAAATTAGGTAAAGTTTTCAGGCAAAATTTGATTTGAAACAGATTTTGCTGTGGCGTTTCAGGCTGCCTGAAAGGGGGGCAAAAGCGGCTTTTGGGGGCATTTGGGCAGGGGATTCAGGCGGGATTATTTTCATCAAAAAAATGATGGTGTATGCCAAATTGTTGTGCCAATGCTGCGCCCAAGGCTTGTACGCCATAGCGTTCGGTGGCGTGGTGTCCTGCGCTGATGAAGGCAACGCCTGTTTCGTTGGCAAGATGATATTGTGGCTCGGAAATTTCGCCTGTGATGAACACGTCTGCACCTGCGTCTATGGCTGCCTGAAAATAGCCTTGTGCACCGCCTGTGCACCACACGACTTTGTTCAGGCTGCCTGAAAAATCGCCAATGCAAGTGGGTTTGCGCCCCAAAACGCTTTGCAAATGCGCGGCAAGCAAGCCCAAATTACCTTGATTGGGCGGCAGCGTACCCAAATTCAACAAATTTTGTTCGCCAAATTGCTGTTCAGGCAGCCAGCCGCATTTTTCGGCAAGTTGGGCGTTGTTGCCCAATGTGGGGTGCGCGTCCAAAGGCAGGTGGTAGGCGAGCAAATTGATGTTGTGTTTCAACAAGGTGGCGATGCGTTTGCCTTTCCAACCTGTGAGGGTAAGGGGTTCACTTTTCCAAAAAAAGCCGTGGTGTACCAACAACATATCGGCTTGTTGCGAGGCGGCAAAATCAATGGCGGCTTGGCTGGCGGTTACGGCGGTGATGATTTTGTTGATTTGGGGCGTGCCTTGTACTTGCAAGCCGTTGGGGGCATAGTCTTTAAACTGATGGGCTTGTAAAATGGTGTTGCACCATTGCACGATTTCATTGCGTGTGGTCATCAAACATCTTTCCAAATAAAAAAGTGGAATTGTAAAGGTTTTCAGGCTGCCTGAAACGCCATTTTCACTTTTTATTGCCCATGCAAAAGATTTTTAACAAATGAATTTGGACTTGGTTATAATGCGCACGCTTTTGTCATTTTATGACGCACAAAAGCCTGTTTTTGATTAACATCACAAGGAAAAATTATGCCACAAGGCAAGTTACAAACCCAAAAATCCATGCAACAAATCAATACAGCATTTGCCGTGCTGTTGCTGGGCATGGTGGGTTATTTTGTTTACTGGGGATTGGGCTACACCAATCACAACCACACCATTTTGTTTTTATTGGCAACGCTGTTTGGCGTGTTTATGGCGTTCAACATTGGCGGCAACGATGTGGCAAACTCATTTGGCACATCGGTGGGTGCAGGCACACTGACGGTCAAACAAGCCCTGCTCATCGCCGCCATTTTTGAAGTGAGCGGCGCAGTGATAGCAGGCGGCGAAGTAACCGCCACCATACGCAGTGGCATTGTGAATTTGGACGCGCTGCCCATGCAACCGCTTGATTTGGTGTTTATTATGATGTCGGCATTGTTGTCATCGGCATTGTGGCTGCTGTTTGCCACCTACAAAGGGCTGCCCGTATCCACCACCCACGCGATTATTGGCGGCATTGTGGGCAGCGCATTGACTTTGGGCTTTCTCATTTCAGGCGGCACACAAACCCCATGGGGCATTGTGAAATGGGAACAAATGATTTCCATTGTCGTATCGTGGGTGCTGTCGCCCGTATTGGGTGGCGTGGTGGCGTATGCGGTCTTTTCATTGGTCAAAAAATACATTTTGGACTACAACCAAGAAATTGAAAAACAACTGAAACACATCAAAGCCAAGAAAAAAGAATACAAAGAACAACACAAAATCCGCTTTGACGCACTTGATGAGCAAGAAAAAATCTTGGTTTCCAACGCCATGGCGCGTGATGCCCAACTTTATGCCGATGCCGATGTGGATTTTGACCCCAGCGAATTGGAGTCCAACTATTACAAAGGCTTATACGAAATTGAAAAAGAGAAAAACGACATCGATGCCTACAAAGCACTCTATTCATGGGTGCCTGTGATTGCGGCGGCGGCTGGCGTGATTATGTCGTCTATGTTGATTTTCAAAGGTTTGGGCAATTTGAATTTGAACTTGGACACCATCACCAGCACCTTATTGATTTTGATGATTAGCGCAGGCATTTGGCTGACCACTTTCATTTACGCCAAAACCTTGAAACGCAAAGATTTAACCAAATCCACATTTTTGATGTTTTCGTGGATGCAGGTGGTAACGGCAGCAGGATTTGCATTCAGCCATGGTGCCAACGACATTGCCAATGCCATTGGTCCTTTTGCCGCGATTATGGACGTGTTGCGTACCAACGACATTGGTGTATCCACACCCGTGCCGCCTGTGGCTATGCTGACTTTTGGCGTGGCTTTGATTGTGGGCTTGTGGTTCATCGGCAAGGAAGTGATTCAAACGGTGGGCAAAGGCTTGGCAGAATTGCACCCTGCTTCGGGTTTTACGGCAGAATTGTCGGCGGCAGGCGTGGTGATGGGGGCTTCGGTATTGGGGCTGCCTGTATCCAGCACGCACATTTTGGTGGGCGCGGTGTTGGGCATTGGCATGGTCAATAAAAATGCCAACTGGCAAATGATGAAACCCATTGGCTTGGCTTGGGTGATTACTTTGCCGTCTGCTTCGGCATTGGCGATTGTGATTTTCTTGATTTTACGCAGTATTTTTGGCTAAATTCACACAATTCAGGCTGTCTGAAATTTTCAGGCAGCCTGAAACCTTTGCAAAACTCGGTTTGTAGGGGCAGATTTCATATGTGCCCCGTTTAGGTTCACAGAAATTTTCATTCTTATCAATAAACTGAAAAAAGGGCGGATATGAAATCCGCCCCTACGTCAGTTTAAAAGTAGGTTTTGCAAAGGTTTCAGCCTGAGTTTTTATTTTAAATTGAAAAAAGCGAGTTTCCTCATGTTTTCATCAAATGAAATCATCAACAAAGCGCAAATCCATTCTCAATGGCTCACGCACCAAATCAACCAAAATCGCCTGAATTTGGCTTTGCTGGAAACTTGGTTAGCACGCCCCATTACGCCAACCGATTTTGCTGCTTTCTGTGATTGGACAAAAATCCAAGCCGATGAAAATGAAAGCGAACTTGCCAGCCAACTGCGTATTTTGCGCCGACACGTTATGGCGCACATCATGATACGCGATTTGAATCGCCAATCGGATTTGGCGGAAGTAACGCGCACCATCACCGAATTTGCCGATTTTGCCGTGAACACCGCTTTGCAATTTGCCCACGCTTATTATGTGGGTTTGTATGGCGAACCGATTGGGCAATACAGCCAACAAAATCAATCTTTAAGCGTGGTTGCCATGGGCAAAGCGGGTGGATTTGAATTGAATGTTTCGTCTGATTTGGACTTGATTTTCATCTACCCCGAAAGCGGCTACACCAACGGCAAACGCGAACGCAGCAATCAAGAATTTTTCATCAAAGTGGGACAAAAACTCATCGCCCTGCTCAATGACATCACGCCCGATGGACAAGTTTTCCGCATTGATATGCGTTTGCGACCCGATGGCGACAGTGGCGCATTGGCGTGCAGCGAAACGGCTTTGGAACACTATCTCATCACACAAGGGCGCGAGTGGGAACGCTACGCATGGTGCAAAGGGCGCGTCATCACGCCCTACCCCAACGGCATTGCCAGTTTGATTCGCCCTTTTGTGTTCCGCAAATATTTGGACTACAACGCCTACCACGCCATGCGCGAATTGCATCGCCAAATCAAACAGGAAGTGCAAAAACGCTGCATGAACAACAACATCAAACTCGGTGCAGGTGGCATACGCGAAATTGAGTTTATCGCGCAAATTTTCCAAATGATACGCGGCGGACAAAACCGCAGCCTGCAACGCAAAGGCACGCAAGAAACCTTACACCAGTTGCGCGATTTGGGCATTTTAAGCGGCGAAATTGTAGATAAACTCTTGTCTGCCTACGTTTTTTTGCGCGATGTGGAACACCGTTTGCAATATTGGGACGACCAACAAACCCAAACCTTGCCCGATAACCCCACCCAACAGCAATCGCTGGCACACAGCATGGGTTTTGCCGATTGGGACGCTTTTTCAGGCTGCCTGAAACAACATCAAACCTTTGTTAATCAAATCTTTAATGATATTTTGGGCGATGAAACCGACCACGCTGAATCGCATCACCCCTTGTCGTTTTTGTGGCAAACGCTGCCTGAAAATGCCGACACGGTCGCCCAAAAATTGCGCGAATTGGGTTTCAACGACACCCCCACTCTGGCAAACAAATTGGCTCAAATCAAACAAAGCAGCAAATACCGCCAACTTTCCGCCACCGCCCAAATCCGCTTTGACGCGCTCACACCGCGCCTGGTTGAAGCCGCCCAACACAGCGACAAACCCGATGCCTGCCTGATTCGGCTGTTGGATTTTTTGGAAAGCATCAGCCGCCGTTCTGCCTATTTGGCGTTTTTGCAACAACACCCTGCCGCGCTGCAACGGGTTGCCCAACTCATGTCGCAAAGTGCGTGGTTGGCAGATTATTTGCGCTTGCACCCTGTGTTGTTGGACGAATTGCTCTCATCGCAACTGATGTTGGCGATAGATTGGCGTCATGCCGCCCAAGAGCTTTCAGGCAGCCTGAACGCCTGTGGCGATGACACCGAAGCCAAAATGGACGTGTTGCGCCGTTTTCAACACGCCCACATTTTCCGCCTGACCGTGCAAGACTTGGCAGGCTTGTGGACGCTGGAAGCATTGAGCGATGAACTGTCGCAACTTGCCGATGTGGTGCTGGAACAAACCCTACAACACGCATGGCAAAGCGTGCCAAAACGCCATTGCGACCACCCCAAATTCGCCATTGTCGCCTACGGCAAATTGGGCGGCAAAGAATTGGGCTACGCCTCCGATTTGGATTTGGTTTACATTTACGAAGACGACTTTGCCGAAGCCGCCGACACCTACGCCAAACTCGCACGGCGACTGAACACATGGCTTTCAGGCAGCACAGGCGCAGGCACATTGTATGACGTGGATTTGCGTTTGCGACCCAACGGCGAAGCAGGATTTTTGGTACACAGCCTGTCGGCATTTGAAAAATACCAGCGTGAACAAGCATGGACATGGGAACACCAATCGCTCACACGCGCCCGTTTCATTTGTGGCGATGCCCAACTGGGCGCAAAATTAGAACAAATCCGCCGCACAATCCTGACCCAAGAACGCGACAAAAACCAATTAAAACAAGAAATCATCGCCATGCGCGAAAAAATGTTCGCCACCCACCCACCGCACGACAATCACGTCAAATACGCACGAGGCGGTGTGGTGGACGTGGAATTTATCGTGCAATATTTGGTGCTGGCTGAAAGTCGCCATGAAAGCAAAATGCTTGAAAATTATGGCAATATTGCCCTACTTGGCATGGCAGCACGGCGCGGTTTCATACCGTCCGATTTGGCAGAACGCGCCGCCGCCGCCTACCGCCACTACCGCCAAATTCAGCACAACAAAAACCTGCGCGATGTGGCGCGTACCGAAGTAAACGATGAATTGCTGAATCATTACGCCAGCGTCAAAAGCTTGTGGCAACAGGTTTTTGGCGAAGAAGTGCGTTTTCAGGCTGCCTGAAAAACAAAAATGAAAATAAATTGCATTCACTTAACCAAAAAACGTATAATTTCACATTCCCCATGAAAAAAGGACAATATCCATGAAATTCCCCTATTCCATTTTATTTGTCAGCGCAGCATTGGCGGCTTGCCAACCCCAAACCTCACAACCCACACCGCCCACCCCAGCGCCGTCCGCACCGAGCAGCGCGTCAAGCGCGTCAGCCGCAGCACCCGCCATTGCCAGTGCCAGCGTTCAGGCAGCCAGCGAAACCAAACCAGCCGCCGCATTTGGTGCAGAATTGAGCCAATACAAAGCCTATGTACAAGATGAAGTTGCCCAACTTGTTCAAAAAACACAACAATTTACTGCCGCCATCAAAGCAGGCAAATTGAACGAAGCCCAAGCCCTCTACCCCCAAGCACGCGCCCACTACGAGCGCATTGAACCCATTGCCGAATTGTTTGAAGACTTGGACAGCGCGATTGACGCGCGTGAAGACGACTTCAAAGCAGGCGCAAAAGACCCCGCATTCACAGGTTTTCACCGTTTGGAATACGCTTTGTGGGTGGACAAAAACACACAAGGCATGGAAACCATTGCCGACCGCCTGAATGCCGATGTTGAAAAATTAAAAAATGAAATCAACAATTTGGATTTCCCTGTAAGCAGCGTGGTGGGTGGCGCAGCAGAGCTGGTTGAAGAAATCGCATCAGGCAAAATCAGTGGCGAAGAAGACCGTTACAGCCACACCGATTTGAGCGATTTCCAAGCCAATATGGACGGTGTGCAAAAAATCGTGGATTTGTTCCGCGTTCAAATTGAAGCGCAAGACGAAAAAATGTTGCCCAGCGTGGAAACAAAAATCAAACAAATCAACGACATTTTAGCCAAATACAAAACCGATTCGGGTTTCCAAACTTACGACAAATTGAGCGAAGCCGACCGCAAAGCCTTGCAAGCCCCCGTTCACGCCCTTGCCGAAGATTTGGCAAAATGGCGCGGTTTATTGGGTTTGGATTAAAAATCTGCCATACCGTACACGGCAAAACCGTTTTTTGTCGTGTACCGCAATTTTTGGCTTAAAGATTTGAATCATCATGTTTTTTTGCCCCATTCATCGGTTTGGAGCTTGACCATGTCCCACAAAATCAGCAAACGTCATTTGTTCAAAACCGCCTTTGCCCTTGCGGGTGCAAGCGCGTTGGGCGCGTGTGTGCGTGAACGCGAATCGGTGTCCAATCTCAACACATCATCTGAAAAATCATTGCGTTACGATTGCCATGGCAAACATCAGGCAGGCATTACCACGCCCCACCAGCATTTTGCCATCATCGCCGCTTTTGATGTGATGGTTAAAGATGTTGCCGAATTGAAAAAAATCTTTCAAATCATCAGCCAACGCATTGAATTTTTAACACAAGGTGGCGAATTGCACGACAGCAATCGCCAATTACCGCCATCAGGCAGTGGCTTATTGGGCAAAACCCTTGCGCCCAATGGTTTGACGATTACGGTGGGCGTGGGTGCCAGCCTGTTTGACCAACGCTTTGGTTTACAAGATAAAAAACCGAAACATTTGGTGGAAATGCCCGATTTTCCCAACGACAAATTGCAAGCCGATTGGTGTGATGGCGATGTGTCGCTGCAAATTTGCGCCACCAACCCCGAAACCTGCCAAAATGCCCTGCGCGATTTCATCAAGCAACTGGCGGGTTTGGCTTTGATTCGTTGGGGCATAGATGGCTTTTTGCCGCAATCGCCACAGGGTCAGGCACCGCGCAATTTGTTTGGTTTTCGAGATGGCACGGCAAATCCTGATGTGGCGCAGGAAAACATCGCCAATCAGGTGTTGTGGACGGGCGTGGCAGCCAATGCTTTGGACGAGCCTGCTTGGACAAAAAATGGGACATATCAAGCAATTAGGTTGATTCGGCAATTTGTGGAATTTTGGGACAGAACGCCTTTGCAAGAGCAGGAAGCGATTTTTGGGCGTGACAAATACTCGGGCGCACCTTTGGGCATGAAACACGAACATGACCCCATTGATTATCAAAAAAATCAACAAATTGCATCAGACAGCCACATTCATTTGGCCAATCCGCGCACACCTGATTTCATGGCGAAACACCAGCTTTATCGGCGACCGTTTAATTATTCGCGTGGTTTGTCCAAAGCGGGGCAGCTTGATGTGGGTTTGATTTTTATTTGTTATCAGGCGAATTTGGCTGATGGTTTTGTTTTTGTTCAAGAAAAATTGAATTTGGAACCTTTGGAAGAATACATTCAGCCTTTTGGTGGGGGCTATTTTTTTGTGTTGGCTGGCTTTGAAAAAGGGGGGTATTTGGGGGAAAGTTTGTTGGCTTAACCTGATTGTGCTTGCATTTGAAACAGGCACGCCAATATCGCCCTTATCTAGGGGCTAATGACAATTCGTTTCGCGATTGTTTTTTCATCAAATTAGCCCCTAGTTTGCCGAAAACTTTCCGCCAATAGGGCAAGCAACTGATTTTCAGGCAGCGTACCGTCTAAACGCAATGTGAGCCAATGGCGTTTGTTCATGTGATAAGCGGGCGCAAAACCGTCTTGTTCACTTAATTGTGCCACCCATTCGGGTGGCAATTTGACGTTTAAAATCGCCACTTTATCCTGAATCGG
This sequence comes from Alysiella filiformis, assembly GCF_014054525.1. NCBI lineage: Bacteria > Pseudomonadati > Pseudomonadota > Betaproteobacteria > Neisseriales > Neisseriaceae > Alysiella > Alysiella filiformis. The sequence continues at coordinate 1,028,764 of NZ_CP059564.1, read as the reverse complement.
CAAAGCAATTTGGCTGCCTGAAACCTGCTGCATCACCGCAAACCATTTGCGATTGTGCGTTTGGCGAAACACGGCACAAGTGGGGTGTTTGCGAAACAAATATTCAGGCAAAACGCCATATTGTTCCGCAATGTGTTTCAAGATGAAATCGGTTTGTGATGACATGGTTGGCAACCTGAATGTGCAACAGAGTTGTTAGGCTTTATCAGGCAGCACGGCATTGAGCAACATCGCCACCAATGCACACAAACCCACGCCTGCCAAAGCAATGTCGCCAGCCTGAACCACCATGCCGCCCAAACCAATCGTCAAAGTGCTGCTGACAATCACCAGATTTTTCGGTTTCATCAAATCCACTTGCGCGTCCACCAGCGTTTTCAATCCCAAAGAAGCAATCGTGCCAAACAGCAACAACATCACGCCACCCATCACTGGCAACGGAATGGACGCCAAAAACGCATTGAATTTCCCCAAAAACGCCATGCCAATCGCAAAAATCGCCGCCCACGTCATAATCACAGGGTTGCTGTTTTTGGTAATCATCACCGCGCCCGTTACTTCGCCATAAGTGGTAACAGGAGGCCCGCCAAGCAAACCCGCCACACACACGCCCAAACCATCGCCTGCCAAGGTTTTGTCCAAACCAGGGTCTTTGGTGTAGTCCTTGCCCGTAACCGCGCCAATCGCCATGATGCCACCAATGTGTTCAATCGCAGGCGCAATCGCCACAGGCAGCATAAACAATGCCGCAGACCAATTCACTTCGGGCTTGGTAAACTCGGGTACGGCAAACCATGGCGCGTCCATCACAGCCTGAAAATTCACTTCGCCCATGATTGCCGCCAAAATGTAGCCAGCCGACACCCCAATCAAAATCGGAATCAACTTCATCATTTTGCTGCCAAACACGGTAACCACCACCGTTACCCCAAACGTGAATGCCGACAAAATAATCGCCGTGCCATATGCCACCACTTGCGTGTCGCCGCCCTTGCCCACCGCCATGCTGCTGGCTGCCGCCGCCACCGACAAACCAATCACCATAATCACAGGCCCAATGACCACAGGCGGCAACAATTTATGCACCGCCTCCAAACCACGCCAGCGCACCAAAGCGGCAAACACAAAATACATAAAGCCTGCCGCAAACAAACCAAACATGGTCGCGCCCACGCCCCATTGCTGCTTGGCGGCAATAATCGGCGCAATAAAGGCAAACGATGAACCCAAAAAAATCGGCACTTTGCGTTTCGTAATCAACTGAAACAGCAAAGTACCGAGACCCGCACCCAGCAAAGCCAGCGCAGGATTCAATCCCGTTAATAAAGGCACAAGCACCGTTGCGCCAAATGCAACAAACAAAATTTGCGCCCCCGCAATCGCGGTTTTAGCATGATGTAACATTTTGTGAAACCCTGTTAAAAAAACGGCGCGAATTATAACTGAACTTAACCGAAAATTGTACTCACTTATGGCAAAACGCATTTCAGGCTGCCTTACAAATCCCACTCATCTGTACAACAAATATTTTTTCAGGCAGCCAAGTAAAAAATCTTTTACAATAATTATTTTGGTTTAACAGTAATTTTGCTACACAAACGGAACACAACCATGACTGCCACCACCCACGCCCCCAAAAAACGCATACGCGAAATCCCCTACAACTACACCTCCTATTCCGACAAAGAAATCGTCTGCCGCTTGCTGGGCGATTATGCTTGGGACATTTTGGAAAACCTGCGCCAACACCGCAAAACAGGACGCTCCGCCCGAATGCTGTTTGAAGTGCTGGGCGACATTTGGGCGGTGGTACGCAACCCCTATTTGGTGGACGATTTGCTCGAACACCCCAAACGCCAAGCCGCGCTGGTGCAAGCCCTGCGTCATCGCTTGCACGAAATCAACAAACGCCGCGATGACAATGCCGAAGTGCTGAAACTGGTTCAGGCAGCCGAAAGCGCGGTCAATCAATTTGAAAACAGCTTTGCCACCACCCAACTCAAACGCGAACAAATCCTCAAACGATTGAGCCAAATCACCGCCAAACACAACATCATGTTTGACGGCTTGGCGCGTGTTACCCACGTTACAGACGCAACCGACTGGCGCGTGGAATACCCCTTTGTCGTCATCAATCCCGATACCGAACAGGAAATTGCGCCACTGGTTCGCGCCCTGATTGAGCTGGATTTGACGATTATCCCACGCGGCGGCGGCACAGGTTACACAGGCGGTGCCGTGCCTTTGGACGCAATGTCAGCCGTGATTAACACCGAAAAATTGGACAAACACAATGGCGTAGAATACGTTGAATTGGCAGGATTGGAAGGCAAACACCCTATTATCCATTGCGGTGCAGGCGTGGTAACGCGCCGCGTGGAAGAAACCGCCTCTGCCGCCAAACTCGTGTTTGCCGTAGACCCCACTTCCGCAGACGCATCGTGTGTGGGCGGCAACGTTGCCATGAACGCAGGCGGCAAAAAAGCCGTGTTGTGGGGAACGGCTCTGGACAATTTGGCGTGGTGGAAAATGGTCAACGCGCAAGGCGAATGGCTCAAAATTGAGCGCGTGAAACACAATTTCGGCAAAATCCATGACGAAGAAGTCGCCCTGTTTGACGTACACACTTTGGCAGACGATGGCGAACGCATCATCAAAACCGAACGCCTTGAAATTTCAGGCAGCAAATTCCGCAAAGTCGGCTTGGGCAAAGACGTTACCGACAAATTTTTGAGCGGCTTACCCGCCGTGCAAAAAGAAGGCACAGACGGCATCATCACCAGCGTGGCTTTCGTGTTGCACCGCATGCCCGCGCACATTCGCACCGTGTGTTTGGAATTTTTCGGCACGGTTGCCAACGCCACGCCTTCTATTGTGGAAATCCGCGATTATATGCTTGCACATCAAACAGTTAAACTGGCAGGTTTGGAACATTTGGATTGGCGATACGTCCGCGCAGTCGGCTATGCCACCAAAGCGGCAGGCAAAGGTCGCCCGAAAATGGTTTTGCTGGCGGACTTGGTTTCGGACGATGAAAACGAAGTCGTGGCAGCCTGTAAACACATCATTTCATTGGCAAATGCGCGAGATGGCGAAGGTTTCATTGCCGTGTCGCCCGAACAACGCAAAACCTTTTGGCTAGACCGCAGCCGCACCGCCGCCATTGCCCGTCATACCAACGCCTTTAAAATCAACGAAGACGTGGTCATTCCATTGGAACGCTTGGGCGAATATTCGGACGGCATTGAACGCATCAACATTGAATTATCCATACAAAACAAGCTCAAACTGTGTGCCGCGCTGGTGGATTACCTTTCAGGCAGCCTGCCTGTGGAGCAGCTAGACAGCGATTTGCCCAAACACGAATTGCTGGGCGACCGCGCCAAACACGCCTTGGATTTCGTCCACCAAGTGCAAGCACGTTGGCAATGGCTGTTGGACAATTTGGACGCGCCTTTGTCTGAATATTCAAATCGTTATGGCGACAAAATCGTCTTCGCCAAAGAAGCCAACTTAAACGAAAGCTGTTTCATCGCATTCCGCGATTTCAGGCTGCGCGTTTCCATCAAAGAAGACGTGATGAAACCTTTGGAAGACATTTTCAGCAGCCAAGCCGACAGCAAAATCATGGCAGGTTTGGGCAAAATCCACGCCAAAACCGTGCGTTCGCGCGTGTTTGTTGCACTGCACATGCACGCGGGCGATGGCAATGTCCACACCAATATCCCCGTCAATTCAGATGATTACGAAATGCTGCAAACCGCCCACCAAGCCGTAGCGCGGATTATGCAACTGGCACGCAGCCTGAACGGTGTGATTTCAGGCGAACACGGCATCGGCATCACCAAATTGGAATTCATGACCGATGAAGAAATGCAACCCTTTTGGGCATACAAACAACGCATTGACCCCAAAGGCAATTTCAATCGCGGCAAACTGATGAAAGGCGCAGATTTGCGCAACGCCTACACCCCATCGTTTGAATTATTGGGATTTGAAAGCCTGATTATGGAACAATCCGCATTGGGGCGCATTACCCACGCGGTAAAAGATTGTTTGCGTTGCGGAAAATGCAAACCCGTGTGTTCCACCCATGTGCCACGCGCCAATTTACTGTATTCGCCACGCAACAAAATTTTGGGCGTGGGCTTGCTTGCCGAAGCCTTTTTGTACGAAGAGCAAACACGGCGTGGCGTGTCGCTGAAACACTTTCACGAATTGGGCAACATTGGCGACCATTGCACGGTGTGTCATCGTTGCGTCAAACCCTGCCCAGTGAAAATTGATTTTGGCGATGTAACGGTGGACATTCGCAATTTTCTCTTAAAATCAGGCAAGGCGAAATTCAATCCTGCGGTGGCGGCAGGCATGGCATTGCTCAACGCCAAAGACCCAACTGCCGTCAAAATCCTGCGTAAAGGCGTGGCAGAAACAGGCTTTAAATTGCAAAACTTGGGCTACGATTTGGCGAAAAAGTTTCATCTCAACACCGAAAAACAAAAAGCCACCCCCAAAGCCACCACGCAAAAAGCCCATATTCAAGAACAGGTTGTGCATTTCATCAACCGCCCCCTGCCGCGCCACATTCCGCTCAAAACGTCTCGCGCCCTGCTGAATATTGAAGACAGCAAAACCATTCCCATTATCCGCAACCCACAAGTGGGCGAAGACGCGGAGGCAGTGTTTTATTTCCCTGGTTGCGGCTCGGAAAAATTGTTTAGCCAAGTGGGTTTAGCCACGCAAGCGATGTTGTACCACGCTGGCGTGCAAACGGTGTTGCCGCCCAGCTATTTGTGCTGTGGCTACCCACAAAATGCAGGTGGCAACAAAGACAAAGCCAATCAAATGGTTACAGAAAACCGCGTTCTGTTTCATCGCATGGCAAACACCTTGAATTATTTGGACATCAAAACCATCGTGGTAAGCTGCGGAACGTGTTACGACTCGCTGGCGGGTTATCGTTTTGAAGACATTTTCCCCAACAGCCGCATTGTGGACATTCACGAATTTTTGTTGGAAAAAGGCTTGAAATTAGAAGGGATTAAGGGGCAACAGTATTTGTATCACAACCCTTGCCACACCCCCATCAAAACCATGGACGGTGCGAAACTCGCCAGCGAATTGATGGGCAAAACCGTGCCTTTGAGCGACCGTTGTTGTGGCGAAAGCGGCATGTTTGCGGTGAAACGCCCCGACATCGCCACGCAAGTCAAATTCCGCAAACAAGAAGAAATCACCAAAAATCTCAAAACCTTACCGCAAGGCGAAAATGTGAAAATGCTGACTTCCTGCCCTGCCTGTTTGCAAGGTTTGAGCCGCTATTCGGACGACAACAACTTGCCAGCCGATTACATTGTGGTGGAAATGGCAAAACACATTTTGGGCGAAAATTGGCAAAATGAGTTTGTGGAAAAGGCGAATAATGGGGGGATTGAAAGGGTGTTGTTGTAAAAAATATTTTCAGGCTGCCTGAATCAAAAAATCAAGCAATTTATGAAAAAAATTGATAAAATAACACTTCATCTTTTTATTTCTGCTGTATTTTTTGATTCAGGCAGCCTGAAAACCCACTGTTAAGGAATCATTATGCCCCAACCCATTGCCCCGCGCCCCAAAGCCACTCCAAAACCACGCCACACTTCATCTCATAAAGCATTGATTTTGTTGGTGGCATTTATTTTATTGGGTGGCTGGACTTTGGGGCAATTTTTTGGCAAATCAGGTGGTGGCGGCATACCCATTGGCGCAGCAGATGTTTTGACCCAACAGCAAATTGAAACGCGCCAACAAACTTTCAGCCAGCCTGTACAATTAAACGTCAGCAGCGAAAATGCCGCCCAATTTTTGGCAAATCCATCGCCCACACAGCAAAACAATCCCAACCTATCCCATATCAAACAACAATTTGCACAAAACCCTTTTGACCGTGTGCTTGCCCTAACCGTATGGGACGATGTGGCGGAAGACGGTGATGTGATAGACATCATCACACCCAATTTCACCACCCAAGTCATGATACGCCACACACCACAAACCGTGTATTTACCAGCCTCATCAGGCAGCTTACCCATACAAATTCGTGGCGTACGCGATGGTGGCGGAGGCATTACTTTGGCATTGCAAGGCACAGGCGTTCCGATTAGCGCACCCGTGTTGGCAGAAGGGCAAGTCATTGAATTGATGTTGCATTAAAAATAAAAAGGACGTGCTATGGCAACCATTTATCGTTACTTGCCCGTGCTGACGCTGATTTGTTTGTTGATTATCGTTGGGCAGTTTTTGGCAAATGCAAGCGTTGGCATTTTGGCATTTTTGGCGGCAATACGTTGGTATGTGTTTTGCGTGTTGCTGGTATTGTTGTTTTTGGTGTGGGCAACTTGGCGACATTGGCACGGCAACGCCCCCGAATGGATTTATGGAGTCATACCTGTGGACATTTTAGACCGATTAAGCAACTTGGCGGAAATTGAAGCCGCAGCACAAAAATTAGACCAAGAAACCATCATCATTGACGCAGCAGCATTGGAACGCGATTTACAAAGCAAAGTGGTGGGACAAAACGCCGTTTGCCGCGATTTGGCACAACAAATGCGGCGGCGATTGGCACTCATGCAGCGCAACAAGCCTGTTGGCGTATTTTTATTTGCAGGCTCCCCAGGAACAGGCAAAACCTACCTAGCCAAAGTGTTGGCACAAACATTAGAACGCAAATTATTGCATTTTGATATGACCCAATACGCAGCAGGCGCATTCAGCGCATCACAACTGTTTGGCATGACACGCGGCTATGTGGGTTCAGATAACTACGGTTCACTCACGGCTGGATTGCGCGATTTTCCAGAAGCCGTTGTGTTGTTGGACGAAATTGAAAAAGCCCACCCCGATATTTTGAAAAACTTTCTCACCGCGTGGAATGACGGTTTCATCACAGAAGCGTCAGATGGCAAACAAATTGATACGAGCAAAGCCATTTTTATTTTAACGTCTAATGCGGCAACGGACGCGCTGTCCATTTTGCAAAAAGATTTGCACGATGACCCAGACGCTTTACGCGCTGCTTCGGTTGCCACTTTGCGTGAACACGGTTTCGCGCCCGAAGTGTTGAACCGCATTGACCGCATTTTTGTGTTTGCGCCATTTAGCGGTTTGGACATTGCGCGTGTTTGCGCTTTGGAAATGGAAAAGATGATTAACAGCTACGGTTTACAAGTGGCTGGCAAAGGCATAGAACCACAAATCATTGTGCAACTGATGCACCGCTACAAACGCATGGGCGTGGCAGCCAGCAGCCGCGATTTGGTGCGCGTTTTGGAAGAATCCATCGCCGATTCTTTGATTCAAGCCAAACAGCAGGGCTACGATACCATTGAATTGCGTTTGGAAAATGGCAAAGTTGCCGCAAAATTGTTGCGCCATTCATTGCCCCAATCTGCTCAACCCAGACACCATATTATTCCCCAAAAATGATTTTCAGGCTGTTGTTATCAACAAAGCAGCCTGAAAAACCCAATCAGAACCAAGCCCATGAACCGCAGAAACCATCGCCATAACCGTTATTCACGCCCCCGCAGTTTGTGGGAACACTCTAAACCGTTTCGCCAATTATCGTATTGGATGATTTTTGTGGGCGTGTTGTTTTTGCTGGGAACGTGGTCAGCTCATCAGCAAAACCATGCACAAGGGGTGGCAGCAGCCCAGTCAATCCCAACACCAGCACCCCATCAGCCAACACCGCAAACTGTCCCCATTCAGCCAGCCATCGCGCCTCCCGTGCCTGTGCAAACGGCGCAGCCTGTGCAAAATGGTTTGAGCAATTATCCTTTGGCAAACAAAACTTTGGGCAATAATGTCAATCCCCACAACACCCTACCCTTAACGGGCTTTGACGCTTACTACATGAACGAAGACCAGCCAAGTATTGTTGTTGCCAAAGAAAATGTGGCACAAGTGGCAATGAATTACGCTTATGCTGAATTTCACAATATTCCATCGGAAAAGTTTTTGGGCTATTGGGTGGGCAAATTGCGCGTACCACAAGATGGCTTGTATGAAATCTCCGCCAATTTAAGTTGGTCAAGTGTGCGCGTTTTGATTGATAAACACATTATTGTTGACAAGAACAACAGTTTCCCCAGCCAAACCATTTACTTGACCAAAGGCGAATATAAGCTGGAAGTGGAATACAACAATAATTGGCATACTGTGGGTTTTCAACTTAATGTTAAACCGCATAGCCCATCGGTTAGCCGCAATGATTTGCGTCAAAACCTTGCCAGCCTGAATTTACCCAATAATACGGTGGTCTATGCCGCCAGCGTGTATGAAAGCAACAACCAAGGCAACCGCATCAACATACAAACCCCCAATCACGAAACACGCCCCTACATTTTATTGCTTTCCAGTTATGACTCGGTGAATTGGGAAGTGGTCGGCACAACGCGCCCTGTGTTGATTTTGTATGACAACAAAAGCAATGTACGCGCCTCGGGTTTGTCCAACACTTTGGCTGTGGATTATTCAATTCACTACAACGCATTTGCGCGACAACACGATTGCCATTGTAGCGGCAGTGGGCATTTCACTTGCAGCAGCTCCGAGCACAAAAACGCCAATGAAATCTTGCAAGATGTGCAAAGCACATTGGGCTATCCTTTGGTGGGATTCAGTGGAGAATACGCCACGTCCGCTTTAACGGTGCCGCAGGCGTCGGTAAACGCCAATTTTCTCAATGAAATCAAACTTGCCGAGCAAAAACGCGCCGCCGAAGAAAAAGCGTGTCAAGCGCAAGTGAAACGCGGTTTTGAAGATTTGGTGCGATAAATCGTTTCAGGCTGCCTGAAAATGATGGTTTAATGATTTGACATAGTGAAATTGTGTGGGTGCAAGCACTTACCCTACGCTTGCTATTTTAATTAAGCACCTGATATAAAATCATCAATCACTTCACTTAAATTTCCACCATAAAATTTTTCAATAGATTGGGTTTCATGATTATATAAATATAAATTATCATTTGCTTCTTCAATTAAAATATAATTCCCACATCCATCATGCGAAATAGCAAGAAAATTTATTAATAAATTATTATTTTGAATAATTTTACGAAATGAATGATTTAATTCAAGTAATGTATCATTTCCAAAAAGAGGATTGATATGGATAGAATAGATTGGAATGCCAATAAAACAACTACCATAGTTTTTTATTATTTCATAAAAAAATGGATTAAATTTAATATTCAATATTTCTCCCATTTTGATAATTTCATTATCTGTATTAGGAATACCCATAAAATTATTATTTTTTAAAAAAAATTGATTTAATTTTGATAGTAGCGTTTGCATAACAAGAATCCTTATGTTTTTGTTGAACAACGTAGCAAGTATAGGGCGTGCGCTTGCACCCACGCATTCTATTACTTATTGTTTTTCATGATAATTTGCTTTCAGACTGCCTTTCGTTACCCTACAAAAATATTGGGATATGGCGTAGGTCGGCTCTCCGAGCCGACTCCGTTTTTTTCAGCAATAAGTATCTGAAATTTTGTGAATGTCGGCTCAGAGAGCCGACCTACGCGTGCTTTTTCTGGCAGTCTCATCTTTGGTAGGGTAGTGAAAGGCTGCCTGAAAAATCACAAACGCACTTCAATCCCAGCCGCTTGCATGGCTAATTTTGCCTCGCGTATGCTCACTTCGCCAAAGTGGAAAATGCTTGCCGCCAACACCGCGTCCGCTTTACCTTGCAATACGCCTTCCACCAAATGCTGCACATTGCCCACGCCACCCGATGCAATAACGGGAATGTCCACCGCCTCGGAAATGGCGCGTGTGAGCGGCAAATTGAAACCGATTTTTGTACCGTCTCTATCCATTGAAGTTAAAAGGATTTCGCCTGCACCGCGCTGTTGCATTTCACGCGCCCATGCCACCGCGTCCAAGCCCGTGTCTTTTCTGCCGCCGTGTGTGAACACGTCCCAGCGCGAATTTTCCGCATTGATGGCTTTTGCGTCTATTGCCACCACAATCGCTTGTGAGCCGAAAAATGCGCTCGCTTCACTGACCAAATCGGGATTCGTTACCGCCGCCGTGTTGATGCTGACTTTATCGGCACCCGCGTTGAGCAAACGGCGAATGTCCGCCACGCTGCGTACACCACCACCTACGGTGAGCGGAATGAACACTTGGCTTGCCACTTCTTCTATCACATGCAAAATGGTGTCGCGGTTGTCGCTGCTGGCGGTGATGTCCAAAAATGTGATTTCGTCTGCGCCTTCATCGTTGTAGCGTTTGGCAACATCAACGGGGTTGCCTGCGTCTCGCAAGCCGACAAAATTCACGCCTTTGACCACGCGACCGTTGTCCACGTCCAAACAGGGGATAATGCGTTTGGCTAACATTTTGTTTTTCCTTATATTAAAAATTTCAGGCTGCCTGAAAAGATTAAGCCATGGAATATGGTAAATCAAATACAAAATGGGACACCATGTAGGGTGCAACTTGTTGCACCAAATCCATGTTTTACCAGGAAAATGGTGCAACAAGTTGCACCCTACACCTGTCCCGTTTATCAATGAAACTAAAACTTTTGCAAAACTCAATTCGTAGGGGCAGATTTCATATCTGCCCTTTTTTCAATTTATTGATAACGCGATTTCGGGATAACAGTGATTAATCAATTTAAGTTACTTTGCTCCCTCTCCCTGTGGGAGAGGGCTGGGGAGAGGGTATGCTGCTCAACAAGCCCTCTCTCCAACGCTTTCCCATAGGGAGAGAGGGCAGGTTTGTTGGCAAATTGACAGTTACCTATCCCGAGTTCACGTTATTGATAAAAATAAAAATTTCTGCAATTCTAAACAGGGCAGATATGAAATCTGCCCCTACAAACCGAGTTTTGCAAAAGTTTCAGGCTGCCTGAAACGGTTTTTCCTTTTCAGGCAGCCTGAATTGCGGTTTAGCTGACCCAACCAGCCACCATTTTTTGTCCATCGGCACTGAACAAATATTGCGCGATGCCAAACCAGCCAATGGAACCCAACACCGCAATGGTCAAATTTTTGCCCATGCTGCTAGAAAAGCGTTCCACCATTTCCAAAACAAAAACGGTGTAAATCCACAATGCGCCCCATGTTGCCAACATAACCGTGTCAAAATTGGGTGCGCCATTCCATTCCATAATGGCTTTAACCACAATCGCCATCACGTTCAAACCAATGGCTTCAAGCAAAGAATTGACATCGCGGTTGGCAGACCAAATGCACCAAAAACCCACCGCAAACGCCATCAACATAAATGAACCGTTCATAATTGAATATTCCTTTCAAAAAATGCAAAAAATCATGCAAGCAATTTGTCTGCCAACTGTTGTGCTTGGGCAAAATCAATGCTGCCTTCGTAAATGGCGCGACCTGTGATTGCGCCTGCAATCCCTTGGTCGGCAACTTGGCACAAGGCGCGAATGTCGTCCAAATTGGTCAAACCGCCCGATGCGATAATGGGTACATCAACCGCTTGCGCCAATTTGACGGTGGCTTCAATGTTGACACCGCTCATCATGCCGTCTCGCCCAATGTCGGTGTAGATGATGGCATTGACCCCATCGTCTTCAAATTGTTTTGACAATTCAATCACATGAAAATCGGTAACGGTTGCCCAACCGTCTATGGCAACCATGCCGTCTTTCGCGTCCAAACCCACGATGATGTGTCCCGCAAATTCGCGGCAGGCTTGGCGCACAAAGTCGGGATTTTTAACCGCTGCCGTGCCGATAATCACATCGTTCAAACCCAAATTTAAATATTTTTCAATGGTTTGTAAGTCACGTATGCCGCCACCCAGTTGCACGGGTATGTGGGCGGAAACCGCAGCCAAAATCGCTTGTATGGCAGGAAAATTTTTCGGTTCGCCTGCAAATGCACCGTCCAAATCCACCAAGTGCAAACGCCGTGCGCCTTGCGCGTACCAATGTTGCGCCATTTCAGCAGGGCTGTCTGAAAACACGGTGGCTTGTTCCATTAAACCTTGTTTGAGGCGCACGCATTGTCCGTTTTTTAAATCAATCGCGGGTATCAGTTGCATGATTTTGTTTCTTTTTGTTAAAAAAATGGGTCTTATTTTAACATAAATTGGCTTTTTAAAACAGTTCAGCCGCATTTCAGGCAGCCTGAGACCTTTGCGAAACCCCAAAGCAATGCAACTGCTTTGGGGTTTTCAACAAAAATGGCAATATCTACCCAAATTTTACCTGTTCATACCCATTAAACAGCCCATTTCAGGCTGCTTACCGCCTTTTCAGGCAGCAATAGGCGCAATTAGCCTTAACTTGTTGGCTGCTTTCAACAAATTCAAACACATCACTTTTAAATTCATTTGCCCTTTGACTTTTTCTAAACCAAAATAACTCGCCCGTTTACACTTAAATAGTCGGTGCAAAATGGCAAAACTCTGCTCCACACGATAACGCACTTTTGCCAATTCTTTGTTGCGTTCTATAACCAATTAAAAACAAAATCACTACAAATATCGGTCAAATAAAATTTCAATATCAGAAATCATGTATTTGCGCCGCGTATTTTTGGCATAAGCCCAGTATTGTTCAATAGGATTCAAATCAGGACTGTATGCAGGTAAATACAGCAGCTTATGCCCACTTTGTGCCACCAATTGACGAATCTCTTTTTACCGACATGAAAGCGAGCATTATCCATAATCAACACACTCTTTTTATTCAGTTTTGGTATTAAATCTTCTTCTAGCCATTGAATAAAAACCGCACGATTAATCGTATGATGAAACAAAGCAACTGTAAACAAACGCCCATTTAACAATGCACCTATTGCATTGGTTTGTTTACGTATTTGCCAATCGTAAGTCGCATAACAACGCCGCCCAATCGGGGCATAGCCTTTTGGACGATGGACGGTTTGTGCAAAACCACTTTCATCAATATAAACCATTTGATAGCCCATTTTTTTGTAAAAACGCAATTTTAAATGGTACTGATTTCGCTGCTCTGGTTCTTGTTTTGGGTGTTGGCACGTCTTTTTTTAACTGAAATTTTGAGCTGTTTGAGAGCGTAACAAATTGCACTTGCGGTAACACCCAAACGCTTGGCACGTTCGTATTGGAAGGCATCAGGGTAGTTTTCAACATCTTTTAATAATGCTTCATGATTAACTTTTAATGGTTTGAATTGACGTTTTTTTCTTTCAATCCCATTTCGTTTCCATTGGTTAATGGTATGTGTACTGATGCCATAAAATGCGGAGGCTTGACGTATCGTCATGCCGCTTGCAACGCTTTTTAGGATTTGTTTACGTAAGTCTTGGGAGTAAGCCATGATAAATTTAATATTGTAGTGATTTTAGTTTTGGTTAGCTATATTTTTCGGCAAGAGTAAGTTGGCTCTTCGAGCCGACCTATGAATGCTTCAGTTTTGTAGGGTGCGCACGGCGTACCCTACATTTTGTCGCTGGAATTTTCAGGCTGCCTGAAAAACACCGCGCGTGTGGCACAAGAAAGTTTTTGGGCAAATGCGATTAACAGGGTAAAATGGGGTTTTCAGGCAGCCTGAAAAAGCCAATTTGTATCAGCAAAATAGGATAATTTAAAATGGCAAAATTCTTAAATACCAGCGCAACCACTTATTATTTAGAAGAATTGATTAAAAATTCGCGCGAACGCCTGTTTTTAATCAGCCCTTATTTAAAATTAAACGACCGCATTAAAGAATTGCTGGAAGACAAAAACCGCATGAAAATAGACATTCGCATTGTGTACGGCAAAAGCGAATTGCAACCAGCCGAAGCCAGTTGGTTGAAAACATTGAATTATGTGAGAACCAGTTATTGCCAAAATTTACATGCCAAATGCTACATCAGTGAAAACGAGTGTATTATTACCAGCTTGAATTTATACGAATTCAGCCAAGTCAATAACAATGAAATGGGCATTTTATTGACACGCGATGATGACGGAAAAGTCTATCAAGACGCTTACGAAGAAGCACAACGCATTATCCGTATCAGCGAAGAAGTCAAAATTTCGTTGGACGTGGTAAACAAAGATAACAGTGAAAATACAGAAAATCATCAACAAAATAACGGCTTAACCACCACAAAATTAGCCGAGAAACTTGGCATAGACCGCACGGAATGTAACAAGCGTTTGTGTGAGGCAGGTTTGCAAGAATTGAACGGCAAAAATTATTTCTTAACCGAAAAAGGCAAACAATCAGGCGCAACTTTGAAAAAAGGGCAATTTGGCTATTTTATTGTTTGGTCGGCGGATTTGGTGGTGTGAATGGGTTTTCAGGCAGCATGAAAAGGAAAAATCATGAACAATCCCATAGAAATTTACCAAAGCGCAGACGGTGAAACCCAAGTGAACTTATTGATTTACTATGGGAAAACATTTTCATGGTTACAACAATATGACGAAGGTTTATTAAACGAACCGCGTGGCGAACAAGGCGGCAGGCTGCCTGAAATTGACGAAGCACGTTCCGCATTAGCCAATTTAAAACAACAGCTTATGCAACGTGGCGAAGCCAGCGAATTGTTTGCGATTGAACGCGAAGACGGCTTGTCGGCGATTTTGGGCAATTTGGCGCAAACGGTTTTTGGTGAAGCCGCGTATCCAAGCATTGAAAGCAAGGCGGCACATTTATTGTATTTTATTGTGAAAAATCATCCGTTTGCCGATGGCAACAAACGAAGTGGCGCGTTTTTGTTTGTGGATTTTTTGCACCGCAATGGGCGTTTGTTTAATCAACACAATCAGCCCATTATCAACGATACAGGTTTGGCGGCTTTGACTTTATTGGTGGCTGAATCCGACCCGAAACAGAAAGATGTTTTGATTAAATTGATTATGCATATGTTGCAGGCAACCTGAAAGACAAAATGATGTTTACCAAAACCATTGATTTTCCACCAATTGGGCAATTAAGCACACAAGGACAACGCAAAACGTGGGAGGGCGAGTGGCTTTTACCTGAATTCGGCAATCAAGCGTTTGATGTGTTGATTGATGGCGAAAAAGATGCGCCAACTCTGCAACAACAGCAAGTTTTGCGTGATTTTATGGCACATTGCGGCGAAATTCTTGCTTGGATAAATGCCAATTTGCCCGATATGTTAAACGAATGGGCTTTGCCTGATGGCGTGGTTGTGAACGCAGAAAATTTGTGGCAAAACCTTGAACCCGATTGCATTACTTTGGATAATCCCAATAACAAAAACAGTTATTACGGCAATACTGGCGATATGTTGTTGTCGCTCGGTTTTATGACCCCTTGGTCGCAGGATTGTGGTGTGCAGATTTATTTGCGTAATGGTGTGATTTTTGATGGTATTGGTTCAGAATAATGAAATCATGCCCAAATATTTTTCAGGCAGCCTGAAAAATGTTTTGATGACATATTCATACATTATTTCAAAATAAAGGTAATCATGTTATTGACAGATGTGAGCAAAAGAATGGTGGCGATTTGGCTAGGTACTTGTGATAGAGACAGTGAAGCCGAATTACAATACATGAACAAAACAGGAAAACGCAAATCGCAATTATCCAAAGATTTGAACAGTCCCATTGATTTGGACTTATTTCTGTGGCAAACAACTGATAATGATGAAATTTTGCCTGTTGAGCAGTTGGTTAAGCAACTTCATTGTGATTATGATGTTGATGAAATCGTTCGCGTTGCAAAAGAAAAAGGTGTCTTGGCTGGCAATCGTATGTTCAGCTATCATTTTTCGGAATTTACTGAAAATGAGCCCAATAAAAGCTATTGCGGTTTAACTTTTATTGGCAATTTTAAAATGTTTTAATCTGTATTGTTGCATTTTCAGGCAGCCTGAAACCAAGTTCAGCGCAGCCAAAATTCCCAATTTCTTATTTTTATTAACCAAAAAGGTCAAACAAAATGACAAAAAACGTGGTCGTAATCGGCGCACAATGGGGCGACGAGGGCAAAGGCAAAATCGTAGATTGGCTCGCAGAGCAAACCACAGGCGTGGTGCGCTTTCAGGGCGGACACAACGCGGGACACACGCTGGTGGTCAATGGCAAAAAAACCATTTTGCGCCTGATTCCAAGTGGCATTTTGCATGAAAACTTGGATTGCTACATCGGTTCAGGCGTGGTGGTGTCGCCCGAAGCCTTGTTGGGCGAAATTGACGAGTTGAACGCGGCTGGCGTGAAAAACGTGGCAGGACGCTTGAAAATCGCCCCTACCGCGCCCTTGATTTTGCCCTACCACATTGCGCTTGACCAAGCCCGCGAAAAATCGCGCGGTGCAGGCAAAATCGGCACAACAGGTCGCGGCATTGGACCCGCTTACGAAGACAAAGTGGCGCGCCGTTCGGTACGCGCTGGCGATTTGTTCAACCGCGATTTGGTGGCGGAAAAAGTCCGCAACAATCTGGCTTTGTACAATGTGCAACTGGAACATTTGCATGGCGAACCCACATTGGCGTTTGACGATGTGATGGCGAAAATTGACGCATTCCGCGAACGCATTTTGCCGATGATTGCCGATGTGTCGCGCACTTTGTACGAGAAAAATCAGCGTGGCGAACGTTTGCTGTTTGAAGGCGCACAAGGCACTTTGCTGGACATTGATTACGGCACTTATCCCTTTGTTACTTCATCAAATTGTGTGGCGGGCGCGGCGGCGGCTGGCGCAGGTGTGCCACCGCATATGTTGAACTATGTGTTGGGCATTGTGAAAGCCTACACCACGCGCGTGGGTTCAGGGCCTTTCCCAACGGAATTGTTTGACGAAGTGGGCGCAGGCTTGGCAGAACGCGGACATGAATTTGGTTCGGTAACGGGTCGTCCGCGCCGTTGCGGTTGGTTTGACGCGGCTGCTTTAAAACGCTCAATCCAAGTAAACGGCATCACAGGCATGTGCATCACCAAATTGGACGTGATGGACGGCATTGAAAAAATCCAAATTTGCGTGGGCTACACCTTGCCAGACGGCTCCACCACCGACATTTTGCCCTTTGGCGCAGACGCGGTTGCCAACTGTACGCCCATTTACGAAACTTTGGACGGCTGGACGGAATCCACCTTTGGCGTGAAATCGTATGACGCGCTGCCAAGCAATGCAAAAAAATATTTGAAACGCATTGAAGAAGTGTGCGGTGCACCGATTGCGATTGTGTCCACAGGTCCTGACCGTGAAGAAACGATTTTGATTCAGCACCCGTTTGAATAATTCGCGGAAAATATTTCAGGCTGCCTGAAAATGCGGCAAAACGTAGGGTAAGCCATGCGCACCAAATGCCCACAAAATACCAAAGTGATGTGAACATTTGGTGCGCATGGTGCCCCCTACATTGTGTCCTATTTTACTTCACCATAAACGCTGCCTGAAAAAGTTTCAGGCAGCGTTTTTTGTTTTTTATGGTGGACTTTCAGGCAGCCTGAAACCGCATTCCCACGCCATCAATACGGTGGCAACAACCGCCTAAACCCATGCGCCAACACAATCGCCATAAACCCCACATTCCGCAAACAGGTCATCGCACCACCCCATGCCAACGGTTTTTGTGCTTGGCGATTGGCTTGCACTTCAATGGCTTGGGTGGCTAAATCGGCAAAATAATCGTGCCGCAAAACGGGTTCGCACCACGCGCCCGACACGGCTTGCCACAAACTTTCGCCATGCCGCACGCCCACCACGCCACCGAAAATCGCGCACGTTGTGTCCGTGTCGCCACCCCACGCAATCAGTTGCTGCATGCCTTGCAAGGGCGTGTTACGGTATTGCTGCCACGCGGCGCATACGGCTGGCACGGTGTGGTACACATAGCCCGAAATCCCCGTTTTTGCATTTGGCTGAAAATTTTTCACTTTTTCAATCAATTCATTATCATCAATATGGCGGAATGCGAAATGCAAAATTTGTGCCGTATCCCAATCCGCATGGCGCGTTTCCGCCCACGCCAGCAGCGCAATCAACAATGCGCCTTGTTCGGCTTTCGGGTCGGTGTGTGTCAGGCGTGTGCTGGCTTTAACCCATTCTTTTAATTCGTCAATATCATCAATCAACACGCCTAAAACGGCTGTTCGCATTGCGCCACCGTTGCCTGCGGAAAACACGCCCGTTTCGCGCAAACCGAAACACATTTTCACAATCGCGCGTAAAGTCGCCAAACCAATCCCCGCAGGCAGCCTGAACAGCCAAAAGCGCAATCGCCACGCCAATGATTGTTTGAAAATCAACACATTGCCACCGCTTGCGATGTGGGCTTGTACAGTCATAATGGCGTGCTCGGTGTCATCGGAAACCATGCCGCCGTGTAGGATTGGAATTAGGCGATAGTGGGCTTTTTCGGGCGACATTTTGGCGATGCGTTTGGGTGTCATGCCTTCAAATGGCAAACCGTAGGCATCGCCCACAGCCGTGCCAAGTAATGCACCGTAGAGTGATAAATGTTTATTTTTCATGAAAATATCCTTTCAGTTTCGTAGGGTGCGCCTTGCGCACCAAATGCCCACAAAATACCAAAATGATGTGAACATTTGGTGCGCACGGCGCACCCTATTTTCTATTGCTTTCAACATAAAAGCTGAAACTTTTGCAAAACTCGGTTTGTAGGGGCAGATTTCATATCTGCCCTGTTTAGAATTGCAGAAATTTTTATTTTTGGGACACCATGTAGGGTGCAACTTGTTGCACCAAGTCCATGTTTTATCAAGAAAATGGTGCAACAAGTTGCACCCTACACTTGTCCTATTTTTACATAAATTGAAAAGAGGCGGATATGAAATCCTCCTCTACATCAGTTTAAAAGTAGGTTTTGCAAAAGTTTCAAGCTGCCTGAAAAAAGTTTCAGGCAGCATTTTTTGTTTTTTATGATGGATTTTCAGGCAGCCTGAAAAGCACAAAATGGCTTTTTTAGGCTGCCTGAAACATTTTACGCAACAAAATCAATGACGGAAATGGCGCACACCCGTTACCACCATCGCCATGCCGTGTTCGTCTGCTGCTGCGAACACTTCTTCATCGCGCACCGAACCTGCTGGGTGAATCACGGCTTTAATGCCTTGCTGGGCAATCACGTCCACGCCATCGCGGAATGGGAAAAATGCGTCCGAAGCGGCACACGCGCCGTTCAAATCAAAACCGCCATCTTGGGCTTTACGCGCGGCAATGCGGGTGCTGTCCACGCGGCTCATTTGCCCTGCGCCTATGCCGTAAGTTTGTCCGCCTTTGCCAAACACAATCGCGTTGGATTTGACAAATTTCGCCACGTTCCACACAAACAGCAAATCTTGCCATTCTTGTTCGGTGGGTTGGCGTTGGGAAACGACTTGCAAATCGGCGCGTGAAATTTGATGAATATCAGGGGTTTGCACCAACAAACCACCGCCCACACGTTTCAATTCAAAACGGTTCGCGCCTGCCTGTAAAGGAATTTGCAACACGCGCACGTTTTTCTTTTCTGCCAAAATCGCCAATGCCTCATCGCTGAATTGGGGCGACATAATCACTTCCATAAATTGATTGTCGGTGATTTGCTTGGCGGTTGCGCCATCTACTTCGCGGTTGAACGCAATGATGCCACCAAATGCGCTGGTGGAATCGGTCGCATACGCCAAACGGTAGGCGTTGAGTGGGTTGTCGGCAACGGCAACGCCGCAAGGATTGGCGTGTTTCACAATCACACAAGCGGGTTGTTCAAATGCTTTGACCGCCTCCCAAGCCGCGTCTGAATCGGCAATGTTGTTGTATGACAATGCTTTACCTTGCAACTGGGTGTAGGCGGACAGGCTGCCTGAACTGGGGTAAATGTCGCGGTAAAACGCGGCTTGCTGGTGTGGGTTTTCGCCATAACGCATTTCTTGTACCTTAATCCAGCTTTGATTGAATTGTTCAGGAAATGCGTTGATTTGTGGTTCGCCAGACAGTTTTTCATCAGAAACGCTGGTCAAATAATTGGCAATCATGCCATCGTATTGCGCGGTGTGGCTGAATGCTTTGCGCGACAAATTGAAACGCGTTTTGTCGGAAAGGCTGCCTGAATGGTTTTTTAACTCGTTGATGATGTGTTCAAAATCGGCATTGTCGGTAACAATGGCAACGTGTTGCCAGTTTTTCGCGGCGGCGCGCACCATCGTAGGTCCACCGATGTCAATGTTTTCAATCGCGTCTTCCAGCGTGCAGCCTGCTTTGGCAATCGTGGCGGCAAAGGGATACAAATTCACGCACACCAAATCAATGTGGTCAATGCCGTGTTCGCGCATGGCGGCGATGTGTTCGTCCAAATCGCGTCTGCCCAAAATGCCGCCGTGAATTTTGGGGTGCAGCGTTTTGACGCGACCGTCCAACATTTCGGGAAAGCCTGTGTAATCTGCCACTTCAATCGCGGGGATTTGGGCATCGGCAAGCATTTTTGCCGTGCCGCCTGTGGACAAAATTTCTACGCCCATTTCGTGCAGGGCTTGGGCAAATGGCACAACGCCTGTTTTGTCGGACAGGCTAATCAAGGCACGTTGGATTGGCATGGTGTTTCCTTGTAAAGTTGCGTTAAAAAATGTGATTATAGCAGTTTCAGGCAGTCTTTCACTACCCAAAACAGCTTGGAACAGCTGCCTGAACATCACAGCGCACGCAATTTTTGCACCGTTTCTGCCACATTTTCCGCTTGCGTGATGGCGGAAATCACCGCGATGCCGTCTGCGCCAGCCGCGCGGATTTGTGGGGCGTTTTCGGGCGTGATGCCGCCAATTGCCACCAAAGGTTTGTTGCCGCACATTTCACGCGCCACGCGGATAAAATCCAGCCCAACAGGTGCAGACGCATCGGCTTTGGATTGGGTGGGAAAAATCGCACCAACCGCCAAATAATCCAAATATTTCAAAGACAAACTGTGTTGCAAATGCGCCCGATTGCTGTTGGACATACCCAAAAACACTTTGTTGTTGCACAACAGCGCGGCTTGTTCGGGCGGCATATCGCTTTGCCCAATATGCACCCCGTCCGCGCCCATTTGCACCGCCAATTTCACATCATTGTTCATCACAAAAGGCACATTGTGTTGGCGGCACAAATCGCGGCAAGCGTAAGCCAGATTTTTGATTTGTAAATCATTTTTCAGGGCAAATTCGCCTTTTTCACGAAATTGGAAACACGTTATGCCGTTTTGCAAAGCGGTTTCCAACACGCCCAATAATTTTTGCTCTGGCGAACCTGTGGGCAAATGGCGACAATCTTGCGTGCCTGCAATGAAATACAAAGACAAGATTTTTTGATGAAACATTTTGATTTTCCTGTGTTTTCAGGCAGCCTGAAACAATTGCGCGTATTGTTCATCGCTCAATGCCACAATGCCCAATTCGGTCATCATTTCGCGCACTTTTTGCCAACGCGCGGCATCGGCACGAATGGGGCTGACCAAACGCGGCAGGGTGTCGTCAATAATCGCGTTCATCAAATCATCGGCTTGGGTTTGGGTGTAGCTGTAATAATATTTCTTGGCTAAATCGGGATTTTGCTGACACAATGTCGTCATTTCGCTGCTGATTTGCAGAAATTGCGCGATGATGTCGCCTTTTTTTGCCAAAATGCTTTGGGTCGTCATCAATTCCAATGCGGAAAAATTGGCAAACGGGCTTTGGTGTTGGTCTATGAACACAAAATCCAGATTTTTGTGTTGCGCTTCAATCGCTTCAAAATTGTAAAAACACAGCCATGCACCGTCTAAATCCTGATTATTCAACAGATTATCAATGTGATGAAAATCGGCTTGCACAAATTCAATTTGGTTTTCAGGCAGCCTGAAACCTTGTTTTTCCGCATAACGGCGCAAAATTTCGTAGCCAATGCGATTGGTTTTGGGTTCGGCGGCTGGGGTGCAAATCCGCACTTTTTCGCCATTTTGTAATTTGGCAACACGGTCGTGGCGCAACAAAACGCCCCCATCTGTTTCAAAAAAGCAGCCCAATGCACGCAATTGTGGGTGATGGTGTTCAAACAAATGCAGTGGCTCATTGCTGTGTAAATCAATGTTTTCTTTGAGTAAATCTTCAAATCCATCATAATGATCGCTCGGTTCAATCAATTCAACAGCAATACCATGTTCGGCATAACGTCCGCTTTGAATGCCTGCAATCATGGGCAAGTGGTCGGGATTCAAAAACCATTCCAGAGTGATTTTTAAGGTTTGCATGATGTTTTATCCTTTTGAAAAATAAGAAAAATATTTTCAAGCAGCCTGAAAATCCGCCATCGCCCAATGATTGACCGCGCCATGACCGTGTCCCACACCGATGGGGTGGGAAATGGCATCGGTAATCGCTTGTTTTGACAATGAAATCGCGCTTAAAATGTCTTTGCCTTTTGCCAATTCCGCCACAATGCACGCGGAAAAGGTGCAACCCGTGCCATGCGTGTGGCGTGTGTTAAAACGCGGCTGTTCCAACACGGTCATTGTTTCGCCTGAAAACACCCAATCGCGGCATTTCAGGCTGCCTGAATTGCCCAAATGTCCGCCTTTGATGACAATGTGTTGCACCCCAAAATCGCGTAAAATCCGCGCGGCGCGTTCGGCAGATGCGTCATCGTGTACCGCCACGCCTGTCAGCATTTCGGTTTCGGGCAAATTGGGCGTGATGATGTCCGCCAAAGGCAGCAATTCGCGTTTCAAGGCGTGCAATGCACTTTCTTGCAACAGGGGCGCACCGCCTTTTGCCACCATCACAGGGTCCAACACCAATGTGCCAAATTTTTGTTTTTTAACTGAATTTGCCACACATTCAATCATTTCAGCCGTGCCCAGCATGCCGATTTTGTACGCGCTGATGTCAAAATCCGCACCGATGGACTGAATTTGCGCTGCCACATTTTCCAATGAAATCATGTGAATATCATCAACACCCAAAGTGTTTTGTGCCGTAACTGCCGTAATCACACTCGTGCCAAACACGCCGCGCATTTGAAACGTCTTCAAATCCGCCTGAATGCCTGCACCGCCGCCGCTGTCCGAACCTGCAATGGTTAAAACTTGTTTTGTCATGATTTTTCTCCTAATTGAATGATTTTTATTGAAAAATTGAATTTCAGGCTGCCTGAATCTTCATTTCATTTAAAAAAACAAAATAAATCAAAGCATTGAAATTTTCGCCATGTGTTGCACTTGCTCGCTTGTGATGCCAGCCAATGTGTCCAACAAACGCCATGCAAACGTGCCAACTTGATGATTTTGCAAATTTTTCGCTGCCAATTCGCCAGCCACCGCATACACCGTACACGCCTCACAAACCGCCTCAAACGCCTGTTCACGCGGCGCGACCGCCAAAAACGCCCCCACCACCGCGCTCAACAAACACCCCGATGCCGTAACACGCGCAAAAAAATCCACCCCATTTACCAAACGTGCCACGCGCACCCCGTCCGAGACATAATCCACCGCACCGCTCACCACCGCCACGCATTGCCATTTTTGCGACACCGTTTGGGCAATTTGCGCCACATCGCTCTCGCCCGAACCTGCGTCCACGCCTTTGCTTTGCCAAACCATACCTGCCAAATGCGCCATTTCGCCTGCATTGCCGCGTATTGCTGAAAATGCGATGTTTTCGCGGAATTGGGCGACCGTTTCGCGGCGTAACGTGCTGGCAGCCACCGCCACAGGGTCAAGCACCACAGGCACATTGGCGCGATTTGCCGCCACACCAGCCACCAACATCGCTGCCACTTTTTCATCAGACGGTGTACCCAAATTCAACACCAAAGCCCCACTGATTGCCGCCAATTCCGCCATTTCGGCAGGGCTTTGCGCCATCATGGGCGTTGCCCCCAATGCCAGTAAACCGTTTGCCGTGAAATGAGCGGATACCAAATTGGCAATGTTGTGAATCAAAGGTTGATGTTCACGAACTGCATTTAAATAATGAAAATTCACGGTTTTTCCCTTTGTTGGTTTTCAGGCAGCCTGAAATGGGTTTAACTGAAAAAATACAACCCCACCATCGCCACCAAATATACCCACCCCAATACCGCCAAAGCCAAAATCCACACCGATTGTTTGCCGCATTGTCCGTGCAAATGCCAAGTCAGCCACGCAAACACAGGCGCAGAAACAAAACTTGCCGTCATCGCAAACGGAATCATTTTGCCAATCGCATTATTGAAAAATTGCATGACCAACCACGCGCCCAGCAAAGCGGCAAGTGTCCAATAGCGCAAATGTTTGGCTTCGCTTGCAGGGTCTGATTTTTGTTGGGTTAATAAGATGAAAGCCTGATGATTGCCGCGTGAATAACCGTCCACCGCCACAATGGTTGTGCCATAAATGCACATCAATGCCATGAAAGTCATGGGCAAACGCGTCCATTCGCCCATGGACTGTGCGTACAGATTCAGGAATTGCCCAACAAATTTGCCGCCTGATAAGGGTTCGGTATGTTGCCCATATTGCACCCATGCGCCCAATGCCATAAACATCAACGCCAAAACAATAGTCATGGCATAACTCACATGAAAATCACGGCGATATTGGTGGCGATAATCGGGCGAAAGGCGCACCTTTTCCACCACCCAAAATGAACTGGACACACTCAATTCCATAGGCGCAGGCATCCAGCCCATCAAAGCCACCAAAAACGGTACGGCAGCCCATACCCATGGCGACGGTTCGCTGAACGTTTCAGGCAGCTTGTGTTCAGGCTGCCCCCACGCCATGCCCAATGCCAACACGGTAATCAGGGTCAATATCAGCATAATCCATTTGGAAACGCGGTCTAATTTTTGATATTGCTTGCCCCAAAGCAAAATGATGAAACTGAAAATAATCAGCGTATTCAGCCAACTTAACGACCAATCCACAGGCAGCATCATGCCCAGCAGCACCGCCGACAACAATGTGCCGCCTGCAATATTCACAAGGGTGGCAAACAAATTAAACAAGAAAAACAAAATCAAATAAAATCGCCCACATTCCGCATAGCCTTGTAACAGGTTTTTTTGATTCAAAATGCTGTAATCAAATGCCAAACGGAAAAAAGGGTATTTCAATAGATTAACCAAAACAATCAAGCCAGCCAATTGCCAGCCGTAATACGCACCAGCCTGTGTGGACGCAATGATGTGCGACCCACCCACGCAAGACGATGCCATGATGACACCCGGTCCATAACGTTGAAAAAGTTGATTTTTTTGCATGAGACTGTTCCCAAAAACGGGGAACAACCGCGAACCAAACAGAAAACAAGAAACAGCACCCTTATGCCACGAAAAACGCGTACACAAAGGTGCTGCATGAATGCGATAAACAAACAAAATGGTTCATAATCATTAGTTTCCTACGCCAGTATTAACTGTATCAGGTTCAACGGGTGTTTCTCAGCCGCCCATTCAGGCAGCACCCCGACTAAAATATCAAGAAACTGTATTCTAATTCAAAATCATGAAATTGTCTGTAATTTATTTTTCAGATGCGCTTTTTGTGCCACGTTGGTGCAAAATCGCCATGCTCAAAGTCGCACCAATAATCAAAACCATGCCCACGCCCGACACCAACGACAACCTTTCGCCCAACAAAAGCATCGCCAAAATGACCCCAAAAACGGGTTCAAGCGCAATCAGCAAACCCGATACATTGGCTTGTGCGCCGCTCATGCCCTTGTTCCACAGCCAATAGGCAAACCAACTGCACCCCACGCCCAAATACAGCAAACTGAACACGCCTTTCGCCTGCCAGTTTACCGACAGGTTTTCAGCCAGCCCCAAACTGAACGGCACACACAAAATCGCCGCCAAAACCAATGAAACCGATGTGTAAGCAGGTGCGCCAATTTCGGCAATCAATTTTTGTGTGGGACGATATGCCGCACAGAAAAACAATCCTGCCAATAAAACCAAAACACAGCCAAATAAATCTACCGAACCGCCTTCGCCATGTCCGCCCCACACCAGCAAACCCACGCCCATAAAAGCGATTGTGCCACACAGCCAATCCCACCATTTGGCTTTGTCGCCAAAGAAAAAATGCCCCAGCAGCACCATTAAAATCGGTTCAAGCCCCACTATGGTGGTTGCGCTGGCGGCTGATGTGTATTTCACGCCCATAAATTGCAACATCAGCACCAAAACATAATTGATAAACGACAAGAAAATCAAATTCTTCCATTGATTTTTGGGGATTTTGCCCAAATGGCGGCGGCAAGTGGGCAACACAATCAGCGCGGCAATCACAAAACGCGCTTGTACCATCAATGCCGCGTCCAGCATTTCGTAGGCGTATTTGGCGGCAACAAAGGAGCTGCTCCAAATCACGATTGCCAACATTTGATACAACAATAACATCTTGTTTCCTTATTGTTTTAAAAAAATTTCAGGCTGCCTGAAAAACCATTTTCGGCATTTCAGGCAGCCTGAAAATCACATTCTCCACATCACGCCAAATGCGATACGGGCAAAGAAGTGGTGTTTTTCACCGATTTCATCACAAAGCTGGATTTGGCATCGCGCACACATTCGTGTGAGAGCAATTCATCTAACACAAAATGGGTAAAATGCTGCATATCGGTAAAAAAGGCGTGCAACAAATAATCGGTTTCGCCCGTCAGCGCATAGCACGCCAGCACGGGCGACCAATTACCAACGGCATGGGCAAATTCTTCACGCGCATTGGGGGCTTTGTTGATGGCAACGCTGATGAACACCTGTAAATCCAAACCCACCGCTTGCGGCGAAAGCAATGCCGCATAACGCATAATAATGCCCGATTCTTCCAACTGCTTCAAACGGCGCAAACAGGGCGATGGCGACAATGCCACACGCTCCGACAATTCCACATTGCTCAAACGTCCGTTTTCTTGCAAGGCTTGCAAAATTTTTAAATCGGTTTTATCCAAAGTGAGGGTGGTCATGGTTGTTCCTTTTTATGGTTGGGATAAGACAAATTTATCTTATCACAATTTAACCTGATTTAAAGCAATTTTTGGATTAAAGTGGGATTTTATCGGCATTTTATTGCGTTCAGGCTGCCTGAAAAGGCTTTATCAGCCTTGCCATTGCCAATTACTCTGAAATGCGCCAAACACCGCGTTGGGGTATTTGTCGCGCCCCAAGCTGCCGTTGTAACGTGCCAAGGCATTGTGCATATTGCCGTTTTCCATATTGTTGTAGTGGCGCAAAATGGTGCAGCCATAGCGCAAATTGGTGCGAATATCAAACAAATTGTGGTCGGCGTGTCCGATGTATTTTTGCCAAAAGGGCATGACTTGCATTAAGCCTTTTGCGCCCACGCCGCTCACGGCATATTGGCGAAAACGGCTTTCCACTTGAATGAGACCCAAAATCAACTGCGTGTCCAAATCGGCACGGCGCGATTCGTATTGCACCATAATCAGCAAACGGCGGCGTGCCAACTCGCTGTCGGGCATAAATTGCACCAAACGCGCCGACATTTCATTGAGCCAACGCTGCCCATCAATGGCGTGTTCAAACACCAAACGGGGTGGGCTGGCATTGTCCACCGAACCTCGCATGACCGAGGCGATGTCGTCCGACAGGGTTTCTTCGCGTTGTGCGCCTGCCTGAATGTGCGGTGCCAGCAACAGTGCGCCCGTTCCCAATGCGAATTGGCGGCGTGATAAATTCAAATTGCGCGTCATTCATTTTCCTTTACAAAAAAGCCACAGCGCGAAAATAGTCAATTTACACAAAAATTGCAATAATGCGGATAAAAAAATCTTGTTTCAGGCAGCTTGCTGCGCCGCGAATGGTATAATTGCCCCATTTTTGACGCACAACGAGCCCAACCATGCACTACGACCACATCACTTTTCATTTGGACGCGGATTATCCCGCCGATTTGCCCGCGCATCACGCCACACACCACATGGGTTTTTATTTTGCATGGGCGGTATCGCAAAATCTGCACAGCGAAGCGGCGGCAAAATTGCCCCAATTTGATTTATTGCAAGGCGGTTTGATTTCAGGCAGCATTTTCGTGTTAAATCAACTGGGTGGCGGCATAGACGAAACCTGTTTCAACGATTTGGGCAAACGCTTTACCCAATTTTATTATCACGATGACGATGAAGGCTACGGACATTTTCTCAACGACTATTTCAACACATTGAATTTAAAAGACGAAAGCGAATTTTATCGCACCGAAGACAACGCCGAAAACCAACAACGCCTGAATCAAACCTTTCAGGCAGCATTTGAACAATGGCAACACAGCTTAGCATAAAAAACCATGAAACTCATCATTTTAGACCGCGATGGCGTGATAAACCACGACCGCGATGATTTTGTCAAATCGCCAGACGAATGGCAAGCCATAGAAGGCAGCATGGACGCAATCGCCTTTCTCACCCAAGCAGGCTACACGCTGGCGGTGGCAACCAACCAATCGGGCATAGGTCGCCAATTTTTTACCGTGCAAACGCTCAACGAAATGCACAGCAAAATGCACAAATTGGTGCAACAAGCAGGTGGCGAAATCAGTGGCATTTGGTTTTGCCCCCATTTGGCAGAACACAAATGCGATTGCCGCAAACCCCAATCGGGCATGATTGTGGATATTTTAGAGCGATTTCAAGCCAATGCCGAAAACACATGGTTGGTGGGCGACAGTTTGCGCGATTTGCAAGCCATTGCCAATGTGGGCGGCAAACCCGTGTTGGTACGCACAGGCAAAGGCGAAAAAACCCTTGCCAAAGAACGCGATAAGCTGCCTGAAAACACCTTAATCTTTGACAGCTTATTGGCATTTTCCCAATTTCTCATTCAAGAAGACGAAGAATGTTAATCATCAAAAACCTCATTCATTGGCTGATATTGTTGGTCAGTGCCATCATCATGTTTGTGTGTGTGCTGCCAGCCGTTTTCATACCACAGGGCGCAAACAAAGTGGGACGCGCATGGGCAAGATTGCTGTTGTGGTCGCTGAAAAACATCGTTGGCTTAAAATACGAAGTGCATGGCGCGGAAAACATCCCCCAAAATCCTGCCATTATCTGTTCCAAACACCAAAGCGGTTGGGAAACATTGGCTTTGCAAGAAATTTTCCCCTTGCAAGTGTATGTGGCAAAAAAAGAATTGTTTTTGATTCCCTTTTTTGGTTGGGGCTTGAAAATCGCCAAAACCATAGGCATAGACCGCAAAGCAGGCGCACAAGCCACCGCCCAATTACTGCAACAAGGCTTGGCGCGTAAAAAGAAGGCTTTTGGATTACCATTTTCCCCGAAGGAACACGAATGCCTGTGGGCGAACGCGGCAAATACAAAATTGGCGCAGCGAAAATGGCGAAAATGTTTGAGATGGATTTGGTGCCTGTTGCGCTCAATAGCGGCGAATTTTGGGCGAAAAATGCGTTTTTGAAACGCGCAGGCACCATTACCGTTGTGATAGGCAAGCCCATTTCCCACACCGCAGGCGATGAACGCGAATTGATGAAATTGTGCGAAAATTGGATTGAAGAACAACAAGATAAAATTACCAATCCCATTTATTTGTCGCAAAAATAGGACGGCATTTCAGGCTGCCTGACATTACCCTAAAAATCGGTTGTGCCTTTGGCGACTTACTTTTTAAAAAAGTAAGCCAAATAAACAAATGTTCAATGGTTTCTTTTCAAAAAAATATTTCAGGTAGCCTGAAAATGTTTTTGAATTTCAAATTATTGAATATTAATAAGTTTATCTTATTTTTTAAAAAAGTTAAGTCGCCAAAAGCAAAACTTTTAATCAAACAAATCCTGCTGTTGCTGTGGCAAAACTTGTACTTGGCAGGTGTCATCGGCAAAACGCAGGGTCAATTTTTGTCCTGTTTTTAAGCTGTGGGCTTGGCGCACCACTTTGCCTTTGCTGTCGCTTGCCACCGCAAAGCCGCGCCGCAACACCGACAAGGGCGACACCGCTTCCAAATGCGCGGTGTGGTGGTGCAAACGTTGCCATTGTTGCTGGATATGGTGCTGCATGGCGTGTTGCAAACGCTGTTGGTAATCGTTGAGGGCTTGGCGTTGTGCCATATGGTGTTGTTTGGGGTGGTGGCGTTGCAACTGTTGCGCCAAATCATCAAGGGTTTGGCTGTGCCGTTGATAAAGTTGTTGCACGTTTTTTTGTAAAATCAAATGCTGTTGCCGCAAAATTTGCACATATTGCTCGCGGCTGGGGCTGACCAATTCCGCCGCCGCCGTGGGTGTGGGGGCGCGAACATCGGCAGCCATATCGCTTAATGTGAAGTCGGTTTCATGCCCCACGCCACACACGATGGGAATTTGGCTGCCTGAAATCGCGCGAACGGTGCTTTCTTCATTAAATGCCCACAAATCTTCCAAACTGCCACCGCCACGACACACGATTAGCACATCAACTTCACGGCGAACATTTGCCATTTCAATGGCTTGGGCGATTTGTTGGCTGCTGCCTGCACCTTGCACTGCCGTGGGGTAAACGCACAAAGTCAAATGTGGCGCACGGCGGCGCAGGGTGCTGACCACATCGCGCAAAGCCGCCGCCGCCAAACTGGTAACAATACCGATTTTTTGTGGCATTTCAGGCAGGCTTTTTTTGCGTTCGATTTGAAATAAACCTTCGTTTTGCAAGCGATTTTTCAGTTGCTCAAACTGAATGTGCAACACCCCTGCGCCAATTTGACGCACTTCTTGCACTGCAATTTGAAATTCGCCACGCGCGGCATAAATGCCCACTTTGCCGCGTATTTCAATTTGCGCCCCCTCGCGCAGGGGCGTGGGCAAACGCGCAACAACGTGCTTGAACATGGCACAACGAATTTGCGCGTGTGCATCTTTCAGCACAAAATAGTGATGTCCACTGCTGGCGCGGGTCAAATTGCCCACTTCGCCAGCTATCCACAAACCCGACAGTTGTCCGTCCAGCAAAGTGGTGGCAATTTCGTTCAATTCCGATACGCTCAACGCCACGGTTGGCGCACTCAACAAATCCAACATTGTTTTTCTCATGATATTTTTCAGGCAGCCGCGCATTCTATCTGAATCCAAGCCATTTCCCCAAATGGATTTTGAGCAGAAGATTGAAACCTTTGCAAAACCTTTCAGGCTGCCTTTTTCTACCCTACAAAAAATGGGTTTTGCCTTCGGCGAATTACTTTTAAAAAAAGTAAGCCAAATATAGCTAAATAAAAATAAAATCACTACAAATATCGGTCAAATAAAATTTCAATATCAGAAATCATGTATTTGCGCCGCGTATTTTTGGCATAAGCCCAGTATTGTTCAATAGGATTCAAATCAGGACTGTATGCAGGTAAATACAGCAGCTTATGCCCACTTTGTGCCACCAATTGACGAATCTCTTTTTACCGACATGAAAGCGAGCATTATCCATAATCAACACACTCTTTTTATTCAATTTTGGTATTAAATCTTCTTTTAGCCATTGAATAAAAACCGCACGATTAATCGTATGATGAAACAAAGCAACTGTAAACAAACGCCCATTTAACAATGCACCTATTGCATTGGTTTGTTTACGTATTTGCCAATCGTAAGTCGCATAACAACGCCGCCCAATCAGGGCATAGCCTTTTGTGTGCAAAACCACTTTCATCAATATAAACCATTTGATAGCCCATTTTTTTGTAAAAACGCAATTTTAAATGGTACTGATTTCGCTGCTCTGGTTCTTGTTTTGGGTGTTGGCTCGTCTTTTTTTAACTGAAATTTTGAGCTGTTTGAGTGCGTAACAAATTGCACTTGCGGTAACACCCAAACGCTTGGCACGTTCGTATTGGAAGGCATCAGGGTAGTTTTCAACATCTTTTAATAATGCTTCATGATTAACTTTTAATGGTTTGAATTGACGTTTTTTTCTTTCAATCCCATTTCGTTTCCATTGGTTAATGGTATGTGTACTGATGCCATAAAATGCGGAGGCTTGACGTATCGTCATACCGCTTGCAACGCTTTTTAGGATTTGTTTACGTAAGTCTTGGGAGTAAGCCATGATAAATTTAATATTGTAGTGATTTTAGTTTTGGTTAGCTATAATTTCTGACATGATGAAATTTCCCTAAATGATGAAAACGTCATTTTATCTTTTAAATTAAAAAATGTAAACCATAATTATCAAATTGAAAACTTAAATTTATTGTTTATGCATTTCATTCCGTTAAGATAATTAACATTATGAAAAATCAAGATAACCTTATTCACCCGATACGTCTAACTTTTTGCAACAATGTGCGTTTGATTAGGCGTTTAAAAGACATTTCACAAGAAGCGTTGGCTCTTGAAGCTGGAATTAGCCGTGTATACATGAGCGGTATTGAAAGCGGAACAAGGGCTGTTTCCATTGATATAATGGGAAAAATTGCCGATGCACTCAACGTTGAAGTTACAGATTTACTTAAAACCGATTACAATGTGGATAATTTAATCAATAAGAAATAATTAAACAATTAAAACAGTCATTTAGTCAAAAACCAAATGGCTGTTTTATTCATTCTTAATACCAACATGAACTCAGAATAAACTTTCAAATGTGCCAGTCCGCGTAGGCTGCGTACCCAACCACCATTTCATTTCAGGCAGCCTGAATTTCGGTGCGTGGTATGCACCCTATAAAATGCGATTTCCCATTTCAGGCAGCCTGAAAATCGTTATAATCGCGTTTTCCTTATTTTCACAAAGTTCAACATCATGAAAGCCAGCCAATTTTTCATCTCCACGCTCAAAGACGCGCCAGCCGAAGCCAGCTTGCCCAGCCACAAACTCATGCTCCGCGCAGGTTTAATCAAAGCCAACGCCTCGGGCTTGTATACTTGGATGCCCATGGGCTTGCGCGTTTTACGCAAAGTGGAAAACATCGTCCGCGAAGAAATGAACCGCGCAGGCAGCGTGGAATTGCTCATGCCCGTGATTCAGCCAGCCGAATTGTGGCAAGAAAGCGGTCGCTGGGAATTTTACGGCAAAGAATTGTTGCGCATCAAAGACCGCAAAGATGCCGATTTCTGTTTCAGCCCCACTTGCGAAGAATTGATTACCGATATTGTTCGCAAAGAAATCAATTCATACAAACAGTTGCCCAAAAATTTCTACCACATCAACACCAAATTCCGCGATGAAATCCGCCCCCGTTTTGGCGTGATGCGCGCACGCGAATTTGTGATGAAAGACGCTTACTCCTTCCATGCCGATTTTGCCTCTTTGACACAAACTTATCAAGCGATGTATGACGCATATTGCCGTGTTTTCAATCGTTTGGGTTTGAAATACCGTCCCGTTGCTGCCGACACGGGCAGCATAGGCGGCACAGGCTCGCACGAATTTCAAGTGCTGGCTGAAAGCGGCGAAGACGTGATTGCATACAGCGACAGCTCCGACTACGCGGCAAACGTGGAATTGGCGCAAACCTTGCCGCTTTCAGGCAGCCGCGCCGAACCCACGCAAACCTTAACCAAAGTGCATACGCCCAATGTGAAAACCATACAGCAACTGGTTGAATTTTTAAACATTCCTGTTGAAAGCACCTTAAAATCCATCGTGGTGGAAAGCGAAAACGAGGGCGAACTTGTGTTGCTCTTGTTGCGTGGCGACCATGAATTGAACGAAATCAAAGCCGAAAAATTGGCAGGCGTGAAATCGCCTTTAACCATGGCGCAGCCTGAACAGATTTTGGCACAATTTGGTGCCAATGGCGGTTCGCTCGGGCCCGTTGGTTTTAAAGGGAAAGTGTATGCCGACTTCGCCACCGAAAAAGGCACAGATTGGGTCATCGGTGCCAACGAAGACGACTTCCACCACACAGGTTTCCATTTTGGGCGCGATGCTGCCGAACCCGAATTTGTGGATTTGCGCAATGTGATTGAGGGCGACCCCAGCCCTTGCGGTTCAGGCAGCCTGAAATTGGCGCGTGGCATTGAAGTGGGACACGTTTTCCAGTTGCGCGACAAATACGCCAAAGCCATGAACGCCACCTTTTTGGACAACAACGGCAAAGCACAAATCATGGAAATGGGCTGCTACGGCATAGGCATCACGCGCGTGGTGGCGGCAGCGATTGAACAAAACCATGATGAAAAAGGGATTATTTGGACAGAAGCCATGTCGCCCTTTACCGTTGTGATTGTGCCGATGAACTACAAAAAATCCGATGACGTGAAAAACGCCGCCGACCAAATTTATGCCGATTTACTGGCTGCTGGCGTGGACGTGTTGCTGGACGACCGCGATGAACGCGCAGGTGTGCTGCTCAACGACAGCGAATTGTTGGGCATTCCGCATCGCATTGCCGTAGGCGACCGCGCCTTAAAAGAAGGCAATGTGGAATACGCCCACCGCCGCGATGGGGTATCCGAAAACGTGGCTTTGAGCGAGATTGTGGCGAAAATCAAGAATTTGTTGGCGTGATGTGGTGTTCAGGCTGCCTGAAAAAGCACTGGCTTAATCTTTTCAGGCAGCCTGAAACCTTTGCAAAACCTACTTTTAAACTGACGTAGGGGCGGATTTCATATCCGCCCTTTTTTCAATTTATTGATAAGAATGAAAATTTCTGCGAACCTAAACGGGGCAGATATGAAATCTGCCCCTACAAACCGAGTTTTGCAAAGGTTTCAGCCTAAAATCCTGTTCCCCAAGCAAAAAAAAACCAACCGAATCATCGGTTGGTTTTGAATTTGTGGTGGCGATGGGGAGACTTGAACTCCCGACCTCACGATTATGAGTCGTGCGCTCTAACCAGCTGAGCTACATTGCCACTTGAAAGAGCGCATTTTATTGTGAATGGGCGGTGTTGTCAAATGATTTTGAATGTGCCATTGTCTGTGGTCGCAGAAGTGAAAATGCCGTACAAGGCGACAACGCCCACCGTGTACGAGTAGTAAACGCTATAATGCTTTTTCAATTCTGCGACTGTATTTGATTGTATTTTGTGATAGGGTATAAAATCGCGTTTTTTGGCGTTTCAGGCTGCCTGAAACGCTTTTTGACCACACAATCAAGATAGGAAAACCATGTTTCCACAAAATTTACCGCGCGGTGCGATTATGGCAGACGTTGCCGCCTACGAATTGTCGGCAGACGACAAACAGCGTTTGCTTGACCCCAACATTGGTGGCGTGATTTTGTTTCGCCGCAATTTTCAAAACGTGGCGCAACTGAAAAAATTGTGCAGCGACATCAAATCGTTACGCAATCCCGAACTCATCATCGCGGTGGACCACGAAGGCGGTCGCGTACAGCGTTTTATTGATGGTTTTACCCGCTTGCCAGCCATGCGCGTGCTGGGCGAAATGTGGGACGAGCATGGCGCAGAGGTCGCCCAAACCGCCGCCGAACAAATCGGCTGGGTACTGGCAACCGAATTGGCAGCCTGTGGGGTGGATTTGTCGTTTGCGCCCGTGCTGGATTTGGATTGGGCGCAATCCGATGTGATTGGCAACCGCAGTTTTCACAGGCAGCCTGAAACGGTGGTGGCATTGGCATTGGCATTGCAACGCGGTTTGAATCGCGGCGGCATGAAATCGTGTGGCAAACATTTCCCCGGACACGGCTTTGCCACAGGCGACAGCCACCACGTTTTACCCGAAGACCATCGCCCATTAAATCAATTAAAACAAGATGATATTTTGCCCTTTGCCGCGTTGGCACAACAGGGCATGGCAGCGGTTATGCCCGCTCATGTGGTGTACCGTCAAGTTGATGATTTGCCTGCTGGGTTTTCGCAGATTTGGTTGCAAGACATTTTGCGCGATGAATTGGGATTTGATGGCGTGATTTTTTCCGATGATTTGACCATGGAAGGCGCAGGCAGCGCAGGTGGCATACGCGAACGCGCCGCCGCCGCCTTTGCCGCAGGTTGCGATATTGTGTTGGTGTGCAACCGCCCCGATTTGGTGGACGAATTGCGCCACAATTTCAGCCAGCCTGACAACACGCATTTGGCAAAACGTTGGCAAAATATGGCTTGCACCATCACGCGCGATGTAGCCGCAGCCATGATGCAAACCGCCGAATTTCAGGCAGCCCAAGCCTTGTGTGTGCGCCTGTCCACGCCCAAAGATTTGGCAAATGGCGTGCAAGTGGGCGAAGCGTTTTAATATGCGCCATTTATTGCAAATGATGTTGATGTGTGCGGTGGCATTTCAGGCAGCCTGCACATCGGTGGTGTGGAACGGCGGCGTGTACGATGCCGACCGCGCCATAGACACCCACATCACACACACTTTGGCACACGACCAAATTCACGCCTTTGGGCGCACCGCCGCAGGGCATTTGCTGATGATGGGCGAGCGGCATTGGTATGCCGTGCGCGATGATGTATCGCAAGATTTACAGCGCGTGCTGCAAGCGCAACTGCCAGCCGCTTACCAAATTACCGTACCCTACACAGGCAGCAAATCGGACACGCTGCCGATTGTGGTGCATGAAAATCAACAATTCAGCAGCCAATTTTGTTTGGATTACGCCATTCAAAACGCCAAAAATCCCCAGCAGCAAGCCCAAGAAAACCACATCTTGCGCCAAATGCAATTTCAACAACAAATCAATCCCAATCTTTATCGCAAATGTTTTGCGATTGTGGGCAGCCTGCACGCGCCATTGTCGTCATTGCACGGGCAAAATCCGCCCCAGTCTCGCAGCAAAATTGCCGTACAATTACAAATAGAACAACAACATACCCAAATTCAATCCAATAAACTGGCGCGAAACATTTTGCTCACGCCTTTGGCTTTGATGGCAGATGTGGCGGGTGGATTGGTCATGCTGCCTGCGTTGATATTGGGCGATTTATGGGAATAACACACACTCGGAATAAAAAATAAATGAAAATTTTTGAAATAAGCCAAATACATTCAAGCTGAACGATTGGCGTTTCAAAAAACATTTCAGGCTGAAACTTTTGCAAAACTCGGTTTGTAGGGGCAGATTTCATATCTGCCCTGTTTAGAATTGCAGAAATTTTTATTTTTATCAATAACATGAACTCGGGATAAGTCACTGTCAATTTGCCAACAAACCTGCCCTCTCTCCCTATGGGAGAGAGTTGGAGAGAGGGCTTGTTGAGCAGCATACCCTCTCCCCAGCCCTCTCCCACAGGGAGAGGGAGCAAAGTGACTTAAATTGATTAATCACTTTTATCCCGAAATCGCGTTATCAATAAATTGAAAAAAGGGCAGATATGAAATCTGCCCCTACGAATTGAGTTTTGCAAAGGTTTCAGGCTGCCTGAAAACATCAACCACTGAAATACAATAAAAGTTACCGTTTTCATTCAAATTGTTTGGCTTACTTTTTCAAAAAGTCAGGCGCGACTTTCAGGCAGCGCACACAAAATCCCAGCCACAATAATCGTGATGATGCCCACAATCTCCCAAAAATCAATCGGTTCACCCAAAAACGCCATACCATAAATTGCCGAAAACACAATCGTCAAATACGACAAAGCCGCCACCGTGAATTTACTTCGCCCTTCCGAATAGGCTTGCGTCATTGCCAGTTGCGCCAACAAGCCTGCTGCCCCCACGCCCAGCAAATGCGGCAAACTCTGCCAAGTGAGCGTATGCCAACCTGCTGCCGTAGCCATGATTGCCGAACCCACCGTTGCCACCGCCGAAAAATAAAACACAATCCGCCAAGCAGGTTCGCCAGCCTGCGACAATTCGCGCACCTGCAACAGCGCAAATGCCGCAAACAAACCCGCGCCCAAATTCAACAGCGTTTCCCACCACAAATTCGCCTGAAAACTGGGGCGCAACATCAACGCCACCCCCACCAAACCCAGCAGCAAAGCCAACCACGTTTTGGCAGATGGCGGCTCTTTCAGCCAAATCAGCGACAGCAATGCCATGAAAATGGCAGATGTGTAGCTCAACGTAACCGAAGTTGCCAAAGGCAAATATTGCAAACCGTAAAATGCCAACAACAGCGAAACCGTGCCAGCCGTGCCACGCCACAAATGCCCCAAAATCAAGCGGCTTTTGAGCGTTTGGCGGCGCGACAACACCGAAATGGCAATCGCACTTGCAGGCAGCACCGACCGCCAAAACGCCAATTCATAGGCATTCATGTGAAAACGCACGGTCGCGTTTTTAACCAAAATCCCCATAATCGCAAACAAAAAAGCGGCAACAATCATCCATGCCGAACCGAGTTTCAGTTTCATTTTTCCATCAAAAATCATCACATCATTTGCCGATTTTAGCATTTTTGTGGTGATTTTTTGGGTTTCAGGCTGCCTGAAAGTCGGCGATAAAAGCAAAATTTTTGCCTTCGGCGACTTACTTTTTAAAAAAGTCAGCCAAATACATTCAAGCTGAACGATTGGCGTTTCAAAAAACATTTCAGGCTGAAACTTTTGCAAAACTCGGTTTGTAGGGGCAGATTTCATATCTGCCCTGTTTAGACTTGCAGAAATTTTTATTTTTATCAATAACATGAACTCGGGATAAGTCACTGTCAATTTGCCAACAAACCTGCCCTCTCTCCCTATGGGAAAGCGTTGGAGAGAGAGAGCTTGTTGAGCAGCATACCCTCTCCCCAGCCCTCTCCCATAGGGAGAGGGAGCAAAGTGACTTAAATTTATCCATCACTTTTATCCCGAAATCGCGTTATCAATAAATTGAAAAAAGGGCAGATATGAAATCTGCCCCTACGAATTGAGT
This sequence comes from Alysiella filiformis, assembly GCF_014054525.1. Taxonomy (NCBI): domain Bacteria; kingdom Pseudomonadati; phylum Pseudomonadota; class Betaproteobacteria; order Neisseriales; family Neisseriaceae; genus Alysiella; species Alysiella filiformis. The sequence continues at coordinate 990,154 of NZ_CP059564.1, read as the reverse complement.
TTTGTAAAAGTTTCAGGCTGCCTGAAAAAATAAGCCACTGAAATAAAACAAAAATTACTATATTCATTCAAGTTGTTTGGCTGATATGAAAAGCTGCCTGAAACAGCGTTTTATCTGTTTCAGGCAGCTTTTTGTGCGGATTAGTTTACTTCATCACTTTGATTTTCTTCATTTTCCGAGCCATCGTTTTCCTGCTCCGCAATCCGCTCCAAGCTCACCAAAGTCGTGCCTTCGTCCAAATTGATTAAACGCACGCCCTGTGCCGCACGCCCTGTTTCACGAATTTGCGCCACTTTCGTGCGAATCAACACGCCGCCCGATGTAATCAACATCAAATCATCATTGGGCGAAACCAGCGTGGCTGCCACCAATTCGCCATTGCGCTCGCCCGTGTCAATCGCAATGATGCCCTGACCGCCCTTGCCTTTGCGCGAATAATCGTCAATGGGCGTGCGTTTGCCGTAGCCGTTTTGCGTGGCGGTCAAAACTTGCAAATCGCTGCCCAATTCCGCCACCAACAAGCTGACAATTTTGCCGTTTTCAGGCAATTTCATGCCGCGCATACCGCCCGAACCGCGTCCGCTTGGGCGTACGCCTTTATTGGTTTGCAGATTCAATTCGCCTGAATTCTCGTCTTCATTTTCAGAGATTTCATCATTCAGGCTGCCTGAAACGTCTTCATCGTCATCGCCAGCATTGCCTGCGTAATATTCATTGAAACGAATCGCCTTGCCCAAATTGGAGAACAACATGATGTCGTCCGAACCGCTTGTTTTCACTGCGCCAATTAAGCTGTCGCCTTCTTTTAAAGCAATGGCTTTAATGCCGATTTTGCTGACGTTTTTGAATGCCGAAAGCTGAACTTTTTTCACCATGCCCAAAGCAGTCGCAAAGAACACATATTCATCTTCTGGGAAATCGCGCACAGGCAAAATGGCAGAAACCTTTTCATTTTCATCAAGTTGAATCACATTGTTAATCGGACGACCGCGCGAATTTCTGCCGCCTTCGGGCAAGCGGTACACCTTAATCCAATGGCATTTACCCAAATTCGTGAAACACATCAAATAATCGTGCGTGTTTGCCACGAATAAAGTTTCAATGAAATCTTCGTCTTTGGTGGCAGCCGCCTGTTTGCCGCGCCCACCGCGTTTTTGCGCCTGATAATCGCTGGTCGGCTGGGTTTTGATGTAGCCGCCATGCGTGAGCGTAACCACCATTTCGCGTGGCGGAATCAGGTCTTCATCGGCAATGTCGCCACCACCAAACACATTGATTTCACTCATTCTTTCATCGCCAAACTGGGTTTGCATGGCGGTGAGTTCATCGTCAATGATTTGGCGCACGCGCTCGGGCTTGGCTAAAATATCCAGCAAATCCACAATAATCGCCATTAAATCTTTGTATTCTTTAACGATTTCATCTTGGTCAAGACCCGTCAAATTCCGCAAACTCATGCGCAAAATGGCACGGGCTTGCTCTTCGCTTAACCAATAACCATCTGATTGCAAACCGCATTTTTCAGGCAGCCATTCGGGTCGCGCCATGCTCAAATCCAAATCGCTGCGATTCAACATTTCGCTGACCAAACCCGATTGCCAAGCACGGCTCAACAAGGCGACCCTTGCCGCGTCCGCATCGGCAGATTGTTTAATCAAAACAATCATTTCGTCAATATTGGACAGGGCAACCGCTTTGCCTTCCGCGATGTGTCCTTCCGCGCGCGCTTTTTTCAGGCGAAACAAGGTTCTGCGCGTTACCACTTCGCGGCGATGGCGCAAAAATTCGCTCAAAATCTGTTTTAAATTCAACACTCTGGGCTGACCATCTACCAAAGCCACCATGTTCATGCTGAATGTGTCTTGCAGTTGTGTGAGTTTAAACAGTTGATTTAAAACCACTTCTGCGTTTTCGTTGCGTTTGAGTTCAATGACGATGCGTGTGCCGTCTTTGTCGGATTCATCGCGCAATTCAGCAATGCCTTCAATTTGTTTTTCGCGCACCAATTCGCCAATTTTTTCAACGAGTTTGGATTTATTGACTTGGTAGGGGATTTCGTCCACGATGATGGCTTCGCGTTCGCCATTCTTACCGATTATTTCTAAATGGGTTTTGGCGCGAATCACCACGCGACCGCGCCCTGTGTGGTAGCCTGCGCGTACGCCATTTAGCCCAAAAATCGTGCCGCCTGTGGGAAAATCGGGTGCTTTAATCAAATCAATCAATTCGTTAATGTCGGTTTCGGGGTCGCGCAACAGTTTCAGGCAGCCTGAAAGTGTGTCGCGCAAATTGTGGGGCGGAATGCTGGTTGCCATGCCCACGGCAATGCCTTCTGAACCATTCACCAATAATGCGGGAAAACGTGTTGGTAAAACAAGGGGTTCACGTTCGCTGCCGTCATAGTTGTCGCCAAAATCCACGGTGTCTTCTTCAATATCGGCAAGCATTTCGTGGGCGATTTTTGCCATGCGGATTTCGGTGTAACGCATGGCGGCGGCGGCATCGCCATCTACCGAGCCGAAGTTGCCTTGACCGTCCACCAGCGTGTAGCGCATGGAAAAGGGTTGCGCCATGCGAACGATGGTTTGGTACACCGCGCTGTCGCCATGTGGGTGGTATTTACCGATGACATCGCCCACCACACGCGCGGATTTTTTGTATGCGCTGTTCCAGTTGTTTTTGAGTTCGTGCATGGCATACAGGGCGCGGCGGTGTACGGGTTTGAGTCCATCGCGCACATCGGGCAAGGCACGTCCCACAATCACGCTCATGGCGTAGTCCAAATAGGACTTTTTCATTTCGTCTTCTAGGCTGACGGCGATGGTTTCTTTGGCAAATTGGTGGTCGTGGATTTCACTCATGGCGATGTTCCGAAAATTCATAAAAAAACGTGCAATTTTAACATAAAAACAAGGTTTCAGGCTGCCTGAAAAAGCAAAAAACGCTGCCTGAAACGGTTTTTTCAGACAGCGTTTTTTACGGAAAAAGGCTTATTTACCTGCTTTCATGTTTTGCCACAATTTGGTTTGCAATTTCACGGTATCAGCCGATTTGGGCAACACCACAAAACTGTTGGCGCGCACTTGTTCGCTTGGGAAAATGGACTGATTATCGGCAAATTCTTTTTGCATTAAGCCACGCGCGTCTTTGCTGGCTGGCGCGTAGGTTACAAAATCGCCATTTTTGGCAGCCACTTTGGGGTCAAGTGTGTGGTTGATGTATTTGTGGGCATTGGCAACGTTTTTCGCGTCTTTGGGAATCATGAACGAATCAATCCAAATGCCCACGCCTGTGTTGGGGGTTAAAACGTCAATATTGATGTTGCCGCCAGCTTCTTTGGCGCGGCGTTTGGCAATGTTCAAATCGCCACCGTAGCCAATGGACACGCAAAATTCGCCTTTTGCCAGATTGTCAATGTAGCTTGATGAGCTGTAACGTTTCACATAAGGGTGCAAGGTTTTGAGTGTATCAAAGGCTGCCTGAATGTCGGCTGGGTCTTCGCTATTGGGATTTTTGCCGATGTATTTCAACACCAAAGGCACTTGCTCGGTGGGGCTGTCAAAAAAGCTGATGCCGCACGATTTCAATTTTTCGGCAATTTCAGGCTTGAACACCAAATCCCATTGATTTTCAGGCAATGTGTCGCTGCCCAAGGCTTTTTTGACCGCTTCGGTGTTGATTGCCAAGGTGTTTATGCCCCAAAAATAGGGTACGGTATATTGATTGCCTTCGTCCACTTGGCTCATCAATTTGAGCAATTCGGGGTCAATGTTGTTGTAATTGGGGATTTGGCTTTTATCAATTTTTTGATACGCGCCTGCCTTGATTTGGCGACCCACATTGGACAACGATGGCGCAACCAAATCGTAGCCCGAATTGCCTGTTAAGACTTTGGCTTCCAACACTTCATTGCTGTCATAATAGGCTTCTTTGACGTTGATGTTGTTTTGTTTGGCAAAATCAGCCACTGTGGTGGGGTCCACATAATCTGACCAAACATAAATGTTCAAATCTTTGGAAGCGGCTGGGCTGGGGGCGGAGGCAGCAGATGCGCTGCTGCCTGATACTGCACTCTCAGCGTTGTTGGTGGATTTCGAACCTCCGCCACAGGCTGCCAAAAACGCAGCAGCCAGCGCAGAAACCAACAGTGTTTTTTTATTCATGAATTGCTTTCTGATAAAAATATAAAGACATGGGCGAAAAAACACGTTTTCAGGCTGGCAATGGTACACGATAAAAATCTTTAAACTGCCTGACATCTGTCCCCTCCCCCTTACATAGGGGGAAGGGCAGATTGCTTTGTCGTGTACTGAAAAGCTGCCTGAAAATCGTGTTTTGGTTTCGCCAACACGATTGTGCCGTTCGGAAAATACCTAGTTCCAAACACGTTGGTCGGCAGGTGCGATTAAACGAAAAAATGCGTACGCTTGCAAGAAAAAAATCACTTTTTTTGCACAATCAGGCAGCCTGAAAACACATTCGCTGAATTTAAGCCAATAAATGCGACTTTTGTTTGGGTTACACCTTAAAAAACGCGCAATAATCCCCTTTTTCAACTTAACCGATAAACAGGACAAAATCATGTTTCAAAATTGGACTGAACACACCGCCCACGTTAAACAATCTTTTGCGAAATTGGGCAAAGCGCACCCCAAAATGTTGCAAGCCTACGGCTCTTTGGAGCAAGCTGCTGCTGCCGAAGCCTTGGACGAAAAAACCCGCGAATTGATTGCCATTGCCGTGGCAATCACCACCCGTTGCGAAAGCTGCATCAGCGTTCACGCTGAAAAAGCCATTAAAGCAGGCGCAACCGAAAGCGAAATCGCAGGCGCATTGGCAACCGCCATTTCTTTGAACGCAGGCGCGGCTTACACCTACGCCTTACGCGCTTTGGAAGCGGTAGAAACACAAAAATAATCATTCCATCACACACACATCACAAAAGCTGCCTGAACGCATTTCAGGCAGCTTTTCTCATCAAGGCAAAGCCAAAATCGCGTCCCGATTAGACGGCGAAAACACCAACTCGGCTGCCTGAACGCGCGGCAACCATTGCCATGCCGTGTGTTCAGTCAATTTCGGCACGCTGCCTGTGGCGATTTGGGCGCGAAACCAATGCTCGGTGTTGTGGGTAACGCCTGCTGCATAGCGGTGTCGCCAATGCGGATAAATTTCGTACACCACTTGCGTTTCACAATCGTGTAATTGATGATTTTGCAACACAAAGCCCGTTTCCTCTGCCACCTCGCGCAAGGCTGCCTGAAAAGGCGTTTCGCCCTGCTCCAAGCTGCCCGTTACCGATTGCCAAAAATTGGCACGGTCGGCGCGTTCCAGCAGCAGGATATTGTGGTCGGCATCGTGCAACACCACCAACACAGAAATCGGTTGTTTGGGGGATTTTTGTTCAGGCAACATGGTTAATTTTCTTCATCATCATCAAATTCTTTGCCCAAATTTTGGCTGTGCTTGGCGTGAATTTGCGCTTTGAGCAACGCCAAATCGCTGGGATTTTGCTCATCAGGCAAAATGCGAATTTCACGTTGCGGAAAGGGAAAGTCAATGTTTTCCTCATTAAATCGCTGCCAAATGGTCAATAAAATGGCAGAATTTAAGCCAGCAAAGCCATTTTCAGGGTCTTTAACCCAAAATCCCACGCGCAAATCAATGCCATTTTCGCCAAAATTGGTCAAAAGGGCTTTGGGTTCGGCAGCAACCCGTTCTTGTTCGGCGGCGGCTTCTTGCAAAATGCGAAGGGCTTTGGTCAAATCGGTGTGGTATGCCACCTGCACGTCCAAACTTTGATACAACGCCTTGCCCGTGTACGATTCGTTAATCACGGTGCTGGTTACAAAAGTTTCATTGGGAATCAGGGCTTCGGGGCCTGACGCGCTGCGTAACACCACAAAACGCGCAGTGATTTCAGTAACGTAGCCTGTAAAACCGTTTACCGTCAAGCGGTCGCCCAAGCGAATGGAGCGGTCTGCCAAAATGATGAATCCCGAAACGTAATTGCTGGCAATTTTTTGCAAACCAAAGCCCAAACCCACACCCAAAGCACCACCAAACACCGACAAAATCGTCAAATCAATGCCCACCAAAGGCAGCGCAATCAAAATGGACAACACCATCAAACCTGCCTGCATGATTTTGGATAACACAATTCGCAAATTCATGTCCAAGCGTTCGGTGTTCATCAGTTTGCCGCTCAACCAACGCGCCAGCGACATCATCGCCACCATCATCAGGCTGACCCACAATAAACCCGTGAGCAAAGTCCACATATTGAGTTTGCTTTTGCCTATGCTCAATTCAATGCCGCGTAAAGCCCCAATGATTAAATCGTCAATACCCGACACCCACAACAGAAAAAACACCCACAAAATCAATGACAACAACGATTCCCAACGGCGACTGCGCCATTTTTCAGGCAGCAGCAAATGCAATCCACCCAAAATCAGGCGGATTGCCAACATCCAGTTGGCGGCAAACACCAGCAAACGCAACCACACCGCATCCGCCCCCACGCTCGCCCACCACGCCACCAAACCTGCCGAGCCAAACAGCAACAACATAAATGGCAACATCGCTCGCGTCAGCAAATGTTTCAGCCACGCATATTGGATTTGATTCAGTTTGTTTTTGTTGATGAAATTGGCTGCCAGCCATGCCACAATGCTCAAAGCCGCCACCACCGCCAATTCCACCCAACCGATTGTTTGATTGAAACTGCGTCCCAATAATGTGGCGGCAAATTCTTCTCGCGCAAACAAATTGCTTAATGTTTCGCCCAGTTTTTCGCTGATGGGATAAATGTCTTGCATGGTTTGATTGTTCCTGATGTGGGGTAATGGAAAAAGGGCGGATACACTCCGCCCCTGTATGATGAATGGGTTTTCAGGCTGCCTGCAATCTGTCCCCTGCTCATGGGGGATAGTTAGGGTGGGGGTGGTACATTGGCTTTCTAACCCCCACCCCAACCCTCCCCCTTGCATAGGGGGAGGGTGTACACAAATTGCAGGCTGCCTGAAATGCGATTTTAGCGATAAATCACACGTCCCGATTCGGCTTCAATGAACACATAGCCTTCGTCCACCAATTTGCGTACCCAACGGTCAATGTCGCTTTCGGTTTGATTCAGGCTGCTCAAACTGTTGATTAAATGCGCCCGCAAAGCAATCAGCGAACTGGGGCGATTGGGCGATTTCATCATGTGCAACACCCGTTCCCACGATTCACGGGTGGGGTCTTGGTTTTTTTTGTTGTAAAAATTTTTTTTGGGGGCATTGCCATTGTTGTAATGGTTGGAGGGTGCGGGGCGGCTTGCCCACATCAAATCATCGCCATTCACAAACACGCGCTTGCTGTTGATTAAATTGGCAACGATTTTGTAAATTTCCTGTTCAGACAGGCTTACCAAAGCTTCGGCGGCTTTTTCGCGTATGCCTTTTTTCAAAGCCGATTGCGTGTTGGGCGAAAATTTCACACCCATTTCGCTGTTTAAACGGCTCAAAAAGCGGGCTTTCAATTCCATATCACGCGCTTCATTTTCGCTGACATAGCTCACGCTTTGACCACACACCCAAAGTAATTGTTTTTCTTGGAATTTTTGTAACCAATTTTGTGCCGTTTCTTCCAAAGGAACGCAATTCCACATATTCGCAATGGTTTTCAACTGTGATAAAGCCGCATGAGTTTTTTTCGGCAAAACATCGGGATTGGCAAAATAATGGCGTTGGGCGTGTGCCACAAAATCATCATCGCCAAACAAATACGTTAAAGTGCCATTTTCGTTTTCCACAATAAAGCCGCGCTCAATGCTGCGGTTGATGGCTTGATGAATATATTGTTGCAAATCAGCGTCTTCGCACACAATTTCGGGGGCATTTTGCCAAATTTTTTGTTTGAAATGACGCGCCAAATTGGTTTCCAAAATCTCGCGGCGTTTGAAAGTCAGCAAATTGCTTTTGGCGGCTTCGCGCAACAGCCCAAAGGTACGCGCCATATATTGGCGATTCAACTGTTCGCTGCTCAAATGCACCACCACTTTATTGTTTTGTTCTTCTGTTGGGTTTTCGGTAGATTCGGCTGCCTGAATGGGGGTTTCGGCAACAGGGGGCGTGTCGGTGGGGGCGTTTTGGGGTTGGTGGAAGGCGTTGATTTTTTCAATCGCATCTGCCAAATTGATGGCGGTGGCAACTTTGTTGTTTTTTTCTTCCATGCAAACTTGTTTAACCAAAACGTTAAAGCCTTGGTCGCGCGATAAAATCCACACTTGTGCTTCTTTGTCGCTTTGTATGATTTTGCCCAAATGGTAGCTCAAACAAAAATCCAAGGCATTGGGGGCTGCCCAATACACTTTGATGATATTGACCCGTTCTGCGCCAAAATGTTGAAACAGAAAATCAAATTGTTCTATTGATGGGGCAATTTGGTTTGCACCAATAAACAGCCAAATGTGGGTATCGGCAGGAATGTTGTTCACATTGGCGCGATGAATGTTTTCGTAATCAATCATCAAATGTTTCATCTTCAAAATTCTCCTTCAAAGTCAATCTTGCCATAATATGGCTGAATTTTAACATAATTGATTTAGTTGTTTGAATTTAAAATCATGTGCTGTTGCCCGCTCGGCTACTCTGCGTAAGCCCATTCTAGGTGGCGCAGGGTTTCGGCTGATAGGCGTGCTTGTGGTCGCTGGCGCACAACGTGTTGATAGGCGGCTGCCACGCTTTCCATGCCGCCGTATTTTGCCAACCAAAGCACCACCACGGCGGTGCTGCGTTCGTATCCCAAAGCGCAACACACATACACGCTGCGGTATTGATTGTGCAGGCTGTTGAGCGTTTGGGCGGCTTGGCGCAAATCGGCAACGCTGGGCGCAACCAAATCCAACCATGGGATATTCACATAATGTGCCACGGTGTGTGGATAGGGGTATTCGGCACTCAAATCCAATACGGCTGGACACGGTGGCGCGGCAAACAGGCTGCCCAATTCAATTTTTGGGGTGATGAAATGGCGTGGGTGTTGGCGTGTCCACCATTTGGCGATTTCGCTGCCGATGATGTGGTAGGGCAACAGCAAAATCCGCATTGCCAAGGTGTGTTTGCCATTGGCTTGTTTTTGAAAGGCGTTTGCGCCAAACACGCCGTAAATCAATGCCATTATCAAGCACGATACCACGCCCCACAGCAGCCACCACGACAGTAAATTTGCCAAAATCAGCAAAATCATCGCGCCAAATAAATACAGGGCGGCATAGCGTGTGTGGCTGAATGGGTTGGGACGATGCCATTGGGGGGCTTGGGCGTTTTCAGGCAGCCACCACATTATCCAACTGGCAACAAAAATGCCTGTTGGCACGTCAATAAAGTGGTGTTGCCAAGTGGTCAGCACCGATATGCCGATTAGGCTGAACCAAATGACGGTCAATTTTCGCGCCCACGCTGCCTGAAAACGCCGCCAATAAAATGCCCCCACCACCATCGCCAACATGATGTGCAACGATGGGGCTTGATTGTATGGCGCGTCAAACAGCGCAACGGTGGCAAACAGGCTGCCTGAAATGCCCGAAGTGGGCGGTTTCTGCCACGACATTTGTAGGGGAAACAGCACAAAACACAAAATCGCCACACATTGTGTCGCCAAAAGTTGGCGTACCAAATGGCGTTGTTCATCGTGGTTGCGGCACAGGAAAATCGCCAAAACATACAGCACATTCAGCGACCAATACGGCACAATGCTGATTTCAATAAAAGGTATGTAGGCTTCCCACGCAAAGGTGATTTCGGTAAGCGGCACACGCCACGCGGAAAGCCAATTTGCCAGCCCATAAGTGGCGTAAAAAAACACCACCACAAAAGCACACAATTTGGCAGAATGAACAAATGTTGGGGAAGAATTGGAGCGCATCTTTAATTATGATTATGTTATTGTGGGATTTCAGGCTGCCTGAATGCGGTTTACCAATTAACCGTGGTATCGCTGTTGTTCACAAATTGTTCATTGGGGGCATGATTCAGGCTGCCTGCGGCGATTTCTTCGCCTTTTACCGCCAAGCTGACGGTAAAAATGCCATTTTCATCAATCCATTGCTGGATTTTGCGGAAACCTGCCAGCTCAACCAACTGGTCAATTTCCTGCTGGCTGCGGCAGCGCATGACCCAATTTGGGCGACCTGCCTTGTGGCTGGTTAGCGCACGCGCGATGAGTTCCTGCTGTGGGTGGTGTGGCTGATTGGTGTAGATGAGATAGCCACCCTTGGCGATTGCCTCGCCAAAGCCTTTGAGCGATTGCAATACCAAATCGTTGTCATCAAACAATTCGTGCAAACCCGACACAATGCCCAAGGTTGGACGCGGTTTCAATTTTTTGTAATTATCGCGGTTGAAAGCGTCTGCCTCTTCAAAAGTGGCGATGTGTGCCAAGCCGCGTTCCTCAATCATTTTTTTGCCTGCCTGAACATTCAGGCTGCTGTAATCGCGCAAACGAATGCTGTCGGGCAAAACGCCATGTGCAAATGCGTCCAAAATGTAGCGACCGTGTCCTGCGGCAATGTCCAAAACATGCACTTTTTTGTTGGCGGCGCGGAGTTTTTCGCTTGCCAGTTGAATGGCTTGTTCCATGTTTGCCTTGCGTTGGCGTATGCCGCGCCAGCCTACGGCATTTAAGTAAATGCGGTCTATCCAATCGCCAAATGCGTTTTCGCCACGCGCTTGGTTGCGGTAAACATAATCCAAAGTGCTGCCTGAATCAAAGCCCGTTACCACGCCCGTTTGCAAGCCATAGCTGAATTTTGCCCCCAAACGAATCACCGCGCCCTGTATCGCCCAATACGCGCCACGCCAAGAATAAGGCGACAAGGGCATTGCCAATTTGTCTGCCAACACACGGCTGGGGCTTGCCAAATGATTTTTTGTTACATCAACCACTTGCACAGGCTGGGCAAAACGCTGCTCAATAAATTGACGCATTTTTTCAAACACTTGGGCGCGATTGTGTTCGCCCAACGTGTCGTGATAAAAACCTTCAAAAACATGGCGTTCTTTGATGTGGCTGCCCAAATTGTTGTAAAAATCGTGTTGTGGCGCGTGGTGTACCACAAAATCGCTGCCTGAAATCAGCAGTTGAATGGGCGTGGTAATCGCATGGGCATTCGCCACAATGCGTTGCGACAAATCGTACAATCCCAACAAAATCCGCACCGAAATGGCTCGGGCAATGAGAGGGTCGTTGTCGTAGCTTTGCTGGCGTTGTGGGTCGTGGGTCAAATAGTGGGATTTGACGTAGCTGTTCACAAAAAAATTGCCGCGCAAAGCATACGCCAAACGCAAAGCAGGTCGCGCCAATGGCACATACAGTTTCACTTTAAAAGCAGGCGATGCCAAAATCGCGCAACGAATACGGGGCGCATAATCGTTCAGCCAGCCTGAAACCAACACCGCCCCCACGCTTTGTGCAATCACGCAAATGTTTTCGGGGGCAATGCCGTGTTCGCGCTGAATGTGTTTGATGAAACAATCCACATCGGCAACCGAAGTGCCTATGCTGGGGCTGTCGCCGCGTTCGCCTTGGCTGTTGCCGTGTCCACGCGCGTCCCACGCAAAGCAGGCAAAATCGGTCAAACCCAATTCTTCATACACAAACATCATGCGTTGCGAATGTTCGTGTCCGCGATGAAACAAAACAATGGCGCGTTGGTTGTCGCCTTGCGCGGCAGGACGGTAGCGGTAAAACAGGGGCGAACCATCTGCACCAATAAAAGTAAGTTGCTGTTCCATAATGAATTTTCCTATACCGAAGTGTTCATCAAACGGAGGGATTTGAGTTGCTGCTGTTGGGGCAAATATTCAATCAAACCCACAAATTGCTGGCGCAAATCATAAGCCCGAATGGGCGAATGCGCGTTCAGGCTGCCTGAAAAGGTGGCGCGTTGCCCAAAACGCAATTTTTGCACCGTTTCATCGTCCAAATCAACGCGCGGCAGATGTTGCACCAAAACATCGCAGGGCAACAGCAGCGCATCGCGTTCCATTTCACTCAAAGCCGTCAATTTTTCCAGCGTGTGCGTTTGCGCGATGTGGAAACCAGCCGTTGCCGTGCGGCGCAGCGCGGTCAAATGGGCAAACGTGCCGATGTGCTTGGCAATGTCTTCCGACAAAGTGCGAATGTATGTGCCTTTGCTGCAACGCACATCAATCACGGCTTGGGGAAAAGCAAATTCAAGCAAATCAATTTGATAAATGCAAATTTCACGCGCTTTGCGTTCAATGCTGATGCCTTTGCGGGCGTATTCGTAAAGCGGTTTGCCTTCGTGTTTTAGGGCGGAAAACATGGGCGGCACTTGGCGAATTTTGCCCGTGAGCGCAAGGCAGGCTGCCTGAAACGCATTTTCATCAAAAATTTGATTTGAAATTTCAATGATTTCGCCTTCGGCATCGCCTGTGGTGGTGGCTTCGCCCAATTTCAAAGTGGCGGTGTAGGCTTTGTCTGCGTCCAACAAATATTGGGCGAATTTGGTCGCTTCGCCAAAACACACGGGCAACAAGCCGCTTGCCAAAGGGTCAAGCACACCCGTATGCCCCGCTTTTTCGGCGCGATACAGGCGGCGGGCTTGTTGCAAAGCGGTGTTGCTGCTCACGCCTATGGCTTTGTCCAGCAATAAAACGCCATTTAGGGCGCGTTTTTGGGGTTTGTGTGGGGTCATGTTTTGCTTTCAGGCTGCCTGAATGTCAATCAAGTTTTCTTTTTAAACAACACCGCAACATTGCGTACCAATGGATTTTTCGCATCTTCAAAAAAGCCTTGTGGATTTTTTGTGAATTTGCGCCATTTTGCCAGCACGATGTCATGCTGTGTTTTTTTCTGCTCTGTTACATGAACCGCTATGGACTGTTTGGTTGTAGCAGCTTGAACAGGTGGTGCAGAAACAGTTTGTTGTGGCATTGTTTTTGGTGCAGTAGCCGCCACTTGGCTACTTACCGACTTTTTTTGCAAATGAATATCCAAAGCATAACGCTCAAAAATGGGGGCAGACAAATTCAAACATGGGCGTGCTTGTGATTCATATTCAAATACTGTCTCGCCATCTAAACGTAAGCGGTAAAAATCAATGCCAGTAGTAATGGTGCGTAGGCTACCATCTTTTTCTTTGCGTGAAAGGGTTTTGGGTTTACCAAACGAATAAAATTCATGTGTTAAATAATGAATAAAACGGTACATTTTTTCTTCATTCACATCAAAACCCATCACGATTTTTTGGGCAATGGTTTCAATATCATCATCGGTTTCAAAATCCAAATGCTTGATGGATTGGTTTAAACCACTGTGTGCATAAAAAGCATTGCCAAAAATGAAACAAGGTTTTTTCATCATCATGGCATACACACCCACACCTGAATTGATTAAAGCCACACGATCTGCCAATTCCAATAAATCAATAAAATTGGTATTTTCAGGTACATATTGAGCATGGCGCAATTGTGGCGACTCCGTTTCAAGAGGATGTTTTTTGCACAACACCATCCAACCTTTGGATTTTAAATTTTCAGCCAAGCGGTCAATCACATTCATAAACTTGCTAAACGATTGAATATTGCCAGCCATGTATTTAATGACCGTATCAGAAGGACGTTGCATGGGCACAAACAACACTTTTTTGCCCCCCAATTGCAATTTCTCTGCCAATACTTCGCCACCCATTCTGACATCTTGCTGTTCCAATGTCTGCGCATCATTCAAATAATGCTGAATGTCATTTTGCGTTTGGATAATTTCATCATCATTGAGCAGCTTATCCCACCATGTTGCCTGATAGCTGTCGGAATCGGCATTGAAACCATTTGGGTCAAAAAACCAGCTATCGGGCAAAGCACCCCGTTCATAGCAATAATATGCAATGCGATTTTGACGACACCATTCATAAATCGCCAATCGCGCAACATTACCATATGGGTTTGGAAACAGGATTTTTTTAATGCGGTAAATATTTAAAAATTGTTTAAAATCTTCTTCTTTTAATACACCATGCGCATCAATAAAATCATATTCTCCTGCATAAATGATTTTGCCTAAATGTGGTATCACATTACGAATACACGCTGCCGCATGCGTTTTAGGTTTACCAAAAAATAAAATATTATCTTGGCTCTTGTCTGCAACAGATAAAGCCTCGGGGTGCGCACCAGTTTCTACAAATTGTTTAAATTTATCTACCCAAATCGTGCGATTTTCAGACAGACTTTTCGGTGCATAAAAGCTGGCATCTTTTGGACGTGGGTGCCATAAATGCACCACAAATAAATTCATCATCATTGCTGGACGAGCGGCAATTGCCAAGTGTGAACGAAATCCTTTATAAGTTGCGGTATTCCATGTTTTTTGGTCTAAATAATAATCTTGGCTTTTAGGAATAATATTCTCTTCACATAATAATCTGTGATACAGTTCAAAATCTTCATAACCATGCCCCCTAAATGCCAAATCATGTCCACCTACCGATAAATAATGATTTCGGTCTACAATCATTACCGATGAACAAAATGCCATATTTTCAATTGCTTGATTATCGCCTTGCAAATAGCGCAAATAAAAATCAGTAAATTTAATTTCAGGTTCGGCTGACAAAAATTCCCTTGTGCCATCTTGGGTTAAATACAGGCAAGGAATAGCCAAAAAACTCTTTTTGTACTTACCAATTCCCCATGCTTTCATTAAAGTAAGCAAACGCAACCAAAAATCAGGCGCAACACGCAAATCCACATCTAAAAAGCTCACTGCTTGCCCATTGGCATGCTGTACACCAAAATCACGGCATGCGCCAATGGAAAATGCTTTACCCAATGTATCATGATAAATGTAGCGAATACCGTATTCCTCACAAATAGCCTGACATTGCTTTTGATACAATTTGGCAGAACCCGAATCCACTACCATAAACTCAATGGTATAATTGGCTGGCTGGCTGGCTGGCTGGCTGGCTGGCTGGCTGGCTGGCTGGCTGGCTGGCTGGCTGGCTGGCTGGCTGGCTGGCTGGCTGGCTGGCTGGCGTAATTCTGCGCACAAATCGCGCAAACGCAATAACAAATGTTCTGTACTTTCACTTTCACAGCGAAATGGAATAATGACAGACAGTGCATACATCATAAAAAAATCCTTTCTTGATTGATATTATTCAATTAAAAACCCGTTTGGGTCTGCTCAAAATACTTTTTCAACACCAATAAATTCGTGATTAACTCTTGTTTTTCATCAAAAAACGGCTGCATCCACGCTTGGGCATGGGCGATGATTTTTTGCGCGGCAGCAGGATTATTTTGATAATAAAGCAATTTTTCATCAAAATCGGCATAATCATCTTGCAAATGCACATAATGCACATTCGGCTGCAACAAGCCTTCCATCAGCCACGTTTCGTATTTGGGCGTGGTCATGAAACACAGCGAATTGGACGCCATAATCCACTTCAAATTGGTGGCGACATCGTTGCCTTCTATGCTCAAAATGAATTTGTGGCGCAACTGGTCGCGCACACTCATGAATGCGCCATGCCACGGCTTGCCCTGCGATGAATGATGAATGCAAGCAATATCACATTGTTGATGATGATGAAATTGCTGCACAAAACGCATTCGGTGTGGCTGATATTCAAACGCTGCGCCACGCCACACCAGTTTGTCGTTTTTTTCTGCATAATCAAAGGGATCGGGGTAAATGTAAAAATGGCGCACGCTGTCCAGTTTCAAAATCACGTTATTTTGATTGTTGTCGGCAATAGGGCGGCTTTTGACCAAAGTGGGCTGCGTTGCAATGTCGCGCACATCGCCAAATTCGTGGGCAAACACCGAATCAGCAGGAAAATAGCGCAAATAATCCGCCAAATCATAAAAATAAGCCGAAAAACCGCGTTTTTTAAAGCCGCCCACCGTGTTCAGGCTGCCTGAAAGGGCAAATTGTCCATCTAATTTGTTGTAATAATTGACCCTTTTGGCGATGTGTTGCTGGGCGGTTTCAGGCAGCCGCGCGTATTCTGCCAGCACATTGTCCAACGATTTTGCCAGCCACGCATGGGGCAACAGGCTCAAATGAACGCGGCTGGCATAATATTTGATTTTGTGTAGGCGGCGGTGGTTGATGCCTTGTGGCGTGAAATTCATGGCGTGGCTTTCAGGCTGGTGGCAGCATCGCGCGATTGAATCACGGCAAGTGTGCCATTTTGTAAAGAAAAAGTCATGCTGTTTAACAAAAATTCATTGCTTATCAATGCAATGGGCGCGTCAAAATCGGCTTGTTGCAAGGGATAACGCACATTGTGCAAACTCAACTGCCGCAAAGGGGTTAAACCGATAAACGACAGGTATTTTTTGTCGCCCTCGCGTTGGATTGTGTGGCTGCCTGAACGGTAAAAACGCAAGCTATTGTCTTGTTCCACAAAGTGAAATTTTGCCACAAAATCGGCAAATCGCGGCTGGTGCGCCAAATAAACATTGGCAAGCAAATGGTCAAGCCGCCCACCGCCCAATGCCCCCAAAATGATGATTTTTTCAATCTTTTCAGCAGCATAATTTGCCAAAATGTGTTGCAAAGCGTATTCCAAATCGGTGTCGTTTTTTTCAGGCTGCAAACGCACAATGTGGCGACACGGTGGTGGCGGTGCGCTGTCAAAATCGCCTATCGCCCAATCGGGCAAATGTCCGTGTTGCCACAGGGTTTGTGCGCCTGCGTCCACGCCCACCAGCAAATCATGTTGTTGATTTAATGTATTTAAATTGGGATTGGGCGCACCTGCACAAAAAATCAGCGTTTTCATCGTTTCAGGCTGCCTGAAATCAATCTTCAATCGGTTTTTCGCTGGCAACTTGCTCAATCAAGCTGGACAAATGCACACCGCGTTCCAAAGATTCATCGTATTGAAAATGCAATTCGGGAATGCGAAACAATTTGATTTGCTTGGACAATTCGCTGCGTAAAAAACCTTTGGCGTGTTCCAAAGCGGCTGCGCTGCTGTCGCGGTCGCCATTTAACACGGTGTAATGCACGGTGGCGTGGCTGTAATCGCGGCTCACGTCCACATCATTGATGGTGATGAAACCTGCGCGTGGGTCTTTCAGGCTGGTGCGTACCAGTTCTGCCAATTCGCGCGTGATTTGTTCTTTGACGCGGTCTATGCGGGCAAAACCATTGCGTTGTTGTTTTTTCATGTTTTTTTCCTGTTTGAAATTTTGAACGATATTATAGTGCAACGTGTTAAAATCCACCTAATTTTAGCCAAAATGAAAGCAAAATCATGCAAAAAGTCATTGCCATAGATGGACCCTCCGCCTCGGGAAAAGGCACAATCGCCGCGCGTGTGGCACACGCTTTGGGTTGGGATTATTTGGATTCGGGCGCATTGTATCGCCTTACCGCGCTGCACGCCCAAAATCAGCAAGTGGCTTGGCAAGATGAACAGGCGGTTGCCGATTTGGCGGCACATTTGCCTGTGGCATTTTCAGGCAGCCAAATTCTGTTGGCAGGCAACGATGTGAGCCAAAGCATACGCAGCGAACAAATCGGCATGGGCGCAAGTGCCATTGCCGCCCTGCCCTTGGTGCGCCAAGCATTGCTGCAACGCCAACGCGATTTTTTGGGCGAACGCGGCTTGGTGGCAGATGGGCGCGATATGGGTTCGGTGGTGTTTCCGCAGGCAGCCTTAAAAATATTTTTAACCGCCACCCCACAAATCCGCGCCGAACGCCGCGCCAAACAACTGAACATCGCCACACAAAGCCCTGAATTTGAACGCATTTTGGCAGACATCATGGCGCGTGATGAAAACGACCGCCGCCGCAGCGTTGCCCCATTACGCCAATTACCCGATGCGCGTTTGCTGGACACCACCCATTTAACGATTGAACAGGCGGTACAGCAGGTTTTGGATTGGTTTCAGAGCCTGTGTTCGTCAGATTGATGGCTTGATTTTATTCATCATTCTTGCGAATACAAGGCGGATTATGAAAACAGGTTCTCAGGCAGCCTGAATTTCCAAATTGTCAATCAAGCGCGTTTTGCCCAAACGCGCTGCCGCCAAAACCACCAAATTTTTGTCGCCCAAACGCGCCACATTCAGGCTGCCTGCCTCGCGGATTTCCACATAATCCACCGTCCAGCCATGTGCCGATAAAGTGCTTTTGGCGGCATTTTCCAAAGCCGCATAATGGTGGTTGCCTGCCGCCACTTGCGTGCCAATCCATTGTAATTGTTGATACAAACGCGGTGCTTCGGCACGCTCATCGGCATTCAAATACTGATTGCGGCTGGACAAAGCCAAACCATCAGCCGCTCGCCCCGTATCCACAGGCACAATGCGAATCGGCACATTCAAATCATCAACCATGCCCTGAATGATTGCCAACTGCTGATAATCCTTCTTGCCAAAACAAGCCGTATCTGCTTGAACAATATTGAACAATTTGCAAACCACAGTCGCCACCCCACGAAAATGATGCGGACGAAACGCGCCACACAATTCATTTTGCAAATGCGGTGGCTCAACATGATAATTTTGCGCCACATTGGGGTACAGCTCACGCTCATCGGGCGCAAACAGCACCGCCACACCTGCATGGCGCAATTTATCCGCATCTTGCTGCAAAGTGCGCGGATATTGTTCAAAATCCTCGCCCTGCCCAAATTGCAAACGATTGACAAAAATGCTCACAACCACATGATTTTCTTCTTTTTTGGCTTGCTCAATCAAAGCCAAATGCCCTTCATGTAAATTGCCCATGGTTGGCACAAACGCCACGCTGGAAACGGTTTTGCGCCACGCGCGTAATTCAGCAATGGTGTGAATGATTTGCATAAAATTCGCCTAAAATCAAAACAAAACGCGCATTATACGCCAAAAGCCGCCTGAAAACGCGAATCCCATTTTTCAGGCAGCTCTTATTAAAAAATTGCACCCATTTTATTTTAATCATGAAAATTTCAAATTAATGCAAGTTTGTGATAAAAATGATTGGTAAATGTAAGTAACTTTGCCCCCTCTCCCAATGGGAGAGGGCTGGGGAGAGGGTATGCTGCTCCACAAACCCTCTCTCCAACGCTTTCCCAAGGGGAGAGAAGGCTGGTTTATTGTTTCATTTACAGTTACTTATCCCGAATTCACATTCAAATTAAATCCACTTCCAACCAATCGCGTAAGGCATTGCCCACGCAAATTTTATCTGCCGAACTCAACATGGCATGGCTGATTTGCGTTTCGGTAACGCAATGATTTTGCATGAATTGTTCACGCGCCACGCTGGGCAAAATGTGCAAATCCAAACTTGGGGTAAACCATTGATTGTCTTTATAAATCATCACGCTGCTGCGCCCACCTTCCAGCAAATCGCCACGCTCATTAAACAGCAAAGCGTCAAATGCGCCGCTTTGCTCGGCGGCTTGCCATGCGCGGTCATATTCGCTGCGGTGGCTGATTTTGTGGCAACGCAAGGGGTTTTCATTGGGCAAAATGGTGTTGCTGATGATGATTTTTTGTTTGCCAATCAAGGTGTTCAATTCGGCAAGTTCGCTTTTCAGGCTGCCTGAATGTGGCAAAATCAATTTGCAACGGTAAATTTTGCCACCATCACAATCCGCCAAAACGCGCTGAATGTGCGCCTGCGCCTGCTCACGCGAAAAGGGCATATTCAATGCGTAAGCCGATTTTTCCATACGCAACAAATGTTTATCCAATAAAGCAATATTGCCATTTTCCACGCGCATGGTTTCAAATAAATCAAAATTGGGACGCAACTGGCTGATAAATTTGGCTTTCCAAGCACATTCGGTGTATTCATCATCGGCTTGGCTGTCTATGACAATGCCGCTTCCCACGCCGTAAATGCCTTGCCACGCGCCATTTTGTGGGCGCAGTTGTAAGGTGCGAATCACCACGTTCAGGCAGCCTGAATAGCCCAAATCGCTGTTTTCAGGCGACAAAAAGCCGATTGAGCCTGTGTACAAGCCGCGCGGTTCGCTTTCCAGTTGGGCGATGATTTCCATGCTTTTGCGTTTGGGTGCGCCTGTGATGCTGCCGCAGGGGAAGGCTGCCTGAATCAACTGTGCCACCGAAGTATGCGGTTTCAGTTGGGCGCGAACGGTGCTGGTCATCTGCCACACGCTGCCAAACGCGCTGATTTTAAACGGTTCTGGCACGGAAACGCCGCCAATTTGCGCCAATTTGCCCAAATCGTTGCGGAGCAAATCCACAATCATGGTGTTTTCGGCACGGTTTTTGGGGTCGTTGTGCAGATTTTGGGCGCGTTCATCGTCCAAACCATCGTGCAAAATGGGGGCTGTGCCTTTCATGGGTTCGGTTTGCACCACGCCATCTGATTGAATTTTCAAAAACAATTCGGGCGAAAAACACAAAGTCCAATCGTTTTCAGGCAGCCGCGCCAACACGCCAAACGGCACTTTTTGACGCAAATGCCGATACAGTTGCACGGGCGAACCGTAGGCACGCAAATGCAAACGCACGGTGTAATTGATTTGATAGCAGTCGCCTTGCTTGATGTGTTCGTGAATCTTTTCAATGCTTTGGCGATATTGCTCTGCCGAAACATTCATTTGTGGCGTGGAAATGGCGCAGGGTTCATCGCCAGCCTGCTCTGCCAGCCAAGTTTGCGGCTGGGCGATGGGCGTTTTTTGGGCAAACCACACGATTTTCAGGCTGCCTGAACCCAAATCGCCCAATTTTTGCAATGGCAAACCCCATTCATAATCGGCAAAAATCGCACTGTGCCAACCGCGTTGCCAACCTGCTTGCAAGCGTTCGTCCAACTGGTTAAGTTGTTGTGGCGATAGGGTTTCTTGTTCACAAAAATCGTGCAATAAAATGGCGTGGTCGGCACACGCATCGTCAAATAAAACAAAGGGATTCATGATGTTCAGGCTGCCTGATTGTTGATTTATTGTCATTTTAAAAATAGATTTGGTGCAATTTTTTCATTAAATTTTGTGATTGAGCGTAAAGCCATTTGCCAATATGGGGCGCGTGTTGGCGTTGGCTGGCGGCGGTGTGGCTGTATCGTCAAGCGGCAAATTGTTGAGCAGACGGTATTGTATCCGCATAAATTCATCAATCACATCTTGTTGAATGGAAAGGCGAATTGCCAAGGGCGAGGCAAACCGCACCACCAAACGATACACTTTATCATCGTGTGGCACGCGGCTGATATGCGGTTCGGCGGCGGGTGTGATGAACAGTTTTTGCAACTGCACGACTTCAAAATAATCGGCAATTTCATCGGTGTGTCGGCGCGTTTGGCGGTGCAACACGGCTTGCAAGCGCGGCACAATGACATCGGAATCCAAATGAATTGGCACGGGAATTTCAAATAAATGAACCACATAATGCCCCAAAATATTGTCGCGATAAAGCGGTGCGCTCAACAGCAAACTGTTGGGAAACGACACGGTTTTGCCCGACAATCGCCCAATCAGGCTGTGCGAACCGATTTGCATGACCAGCGTGTTGAGCAAGTTGATGTCCACCACCCGTCCGCGTATGTGGTTGATTTCAATAAAATCGCCTACGGAATATTGCTTGGTTACGGCGCGCAGCAGGCTGCCTGAAAGACACATCAACAATTCTTTCAACGCCAAAACCAATGCCGCTGCCACCGCCATCATGGACAATGCCAAATGCTGAATTTGCGTTGCCCACACGCTAAACAAACCCAAAATCATCATCGCCAACATCACGTTGCGGCTCATGACCAAAAAGCGGCGTTTTTGTTCCAATTCCCAATCGTTGTGGTGGTGCAAATGGGCGCGTAGCCACAGGCTGCGTCCCAGCACCGCACCCACAATAATCAGCAACGAATAAAACCATTGACTGTGTTGCGAAAAATAATCAAAAATGTGTGTTTCACTTATCATTTTATGCGCTTTCAGGCTGCCTGAAAAAGGCAAATTGTAGCCGAAAATGCCTGTTTTAACGAAAAGAAATTCATGCAAAACGATTTAGATTTCAACCACACCACACCGCCGCTTGCCGAACGCTTGCGCCCCACCACTTTGGACGAAATGGTGGGGCAAAGCCATTTGATTGGCGCACACCAGCCTTTGCGTTTGGCTTTGCAAAGTGGCGTGCCGCATTCCATGATTTTGTGGGGCAGCACGGGCATAGGCAAAACCACTTTGGCGCGGATTTTGGCGCAAGGTTTTGGGGCACAATTCATTGCTTTATCGGCGGTTTTGTCGGGCGTGAAGGAAATCCGCGACACCATCGCCCAAGCCCAAATCGCGCAACAACAAGGCAAACGCACCATTGTTTTCGTTGATGAAGTACACCGTTTCAACAAAGCGCAACAAGACGCATTTTTGCCCCATCTTGAAAGCGGCTTGCTCACATTCATTGGCGCGACCACCGAAAATCCGTCTTTTGAAGTGAACCCTGCCCTGCTTTCTCGCGCCCAAGTTTATGTTTTGAAACCGTTAAATGAAACGGAATTGGCGCAACTGTGCCACAAAGTTTTCAGGCTGCCTGAAAACCATGGCGTGCAGCTCAACGCGGCAGCCCAAAATCTCATCATCAAAAATGCCGATGGCGATGCGCGTCAATTATTGAACATGCTGGAACAAATGCTCAACGCCGCCCACAGCCAACACCGCAACCACATAGACGAGACCTTTGCCGCACAAACCTTGGGCGAACGAATCCGCCGTTTTGACAAAGGCGGCGAACAGTTTTACAACCAAATTTCCGCCCTACACAAATCGGTACGCGGCTCGCACCCCAATGCCGCCCTGTATTGGTTTTGCCGCATGCTGGACGGTGGTGCAGACCCACGTTATTTGGCGCGGCGCATTGTCCGCATGGCTTGGGAAGACATTGGCTTGGCAGACCCCCGCGCCATGCACATTGCCAACGATGCCGCACAAACCTACGAACGGCTCGGCTCGCCCGAAGGCGAATTGGCACTGGCGCAAGCGGTGTTGTATTTGGCAAGCGCGGCAAAATCCAACGCAGGCTATGTGGCATACAACAAAATGCGCGAATTTGTGCAACAAAATGGCAGCCAACCTGTACCTGTGCATTTGTGCAACGCGCCCACCAAATTGATGGCAGAATTGGGCTATGGACACGATTACCGCTACGCCCACGATGAACCACACGCCTATGCCGCAGGCGAAAGCTATATGCCCGACACGCTGCCAGAACCCGATTTTTACCAACCCGTGCCGCGCGGTTTGGAAATCAAAATTGGCGAAAAATTGAATTGGCTCAAACAACTGGACGATTTGGCACAAGAATGATGTTGGCGGATATGCATCAAATTGATGGCTGGACTTTATCTGCCAAAATCCCCATTTTTATGCATTTTTTTGTATAATAATTGCCATAAGCCCCAATCTCAATCATATATGGGGCAACTGCCCATTTTCATGAGATTCTTTTGGAGAAAACAATGCAATCATACTTAAAATTACTGACCGCATTGCCCCTGATGTATTTGGCAGCCTGCGACAGCAACACACCCACAAGCACCGCCCCCAAAGCCAGCGAGCCAGCACCCACCGCCGCCGCCAGCACACCAGCAAGCGACAAACCCAATTATGTGGTAATTAGCCAATATTCCTATCCCCCATTTGCCACACGCGCGGCAGACGGCAGCTTGGTGGGCATGGACATGGATTTGCTCAACGCCATTGCCGAAAAACAAGGCTTTACCTTAACCTTTTTGCCACACAATATGTCGGGCTTGCTGGAAAACGTGAATGAAGGACGCGCCGACATTGTTGCCACAGGCGTAAACATCACGCCCGAACGTTTGGAAAAATACGAATTTTCCAAACCTTATTTGGAAGGCAATTGGGTGGCATTGCTCAATCGTGAAAAAAATAAAGTGGGTTCGTGGGCAGAATTGAAAAACAAAGCCATTGCCGTACAAGAAAGCAGCCTGTCTGAAACCCAACTCAAATCCACCGAAATCACCAATCAACCCCTGTTGGTTAAAACCGTGTATTTGGGCTTGAATGCGGTAAACAAAGGCGATGCGGTTGCCGTGTACGATGTGGACAGCGTGTTGAACACCTATTTCAAAGACAACCCCAACTACTACACCGTGGTGGACGAAAAATCAGGCAAAATCCCATTTGGTTTTGTGATGAAAAAAGGCAACACCGAATTAAAAGCCAAATTGGATAAAGGCATTGACGAAATTCAAGCCGATGGCACATACCAAAAAATCCTTGATAAATGGTATCCCAAAGCCGAAGGCAGCGACAAAAATCAAGCCAAATAATTCAGCCTAAAATCAAACAGCGAAAACACAATCCATTGTTTTCGCTGTTTGATTTTGGCTTTCAGGCTGCCTGAATGTTTTTGCTGGGCAAGAAAATCGCGCTGGCAATCATCGTTAAAATCATGCCCAAAAATCCACTTCACACAATGCCTTTCAAGCATTTTTAAATTGAAGGCGACTGTGGAATGATGTCATCATTTCCCTTGTTTTTCCAACTGTTTTTTAAACATTTCTTCCTTGAATTTCTGATGGTTTCTTTCCAATTCAGTTGGAATCAAATTGGGATTATTGGATTTGATTTCATGCTTGCATTTTGTGCTGTATCTACCCACATAAGCGCATTCATTGGGCGAATTGGGCGGCATGATGTCGCTACACGCCACCAAAAGCCAATGACCCAATACCATTAAAACGCATTTTTTCATCATGATTGTCTCCGTTTTGTGTGTTACACCAATATCCACTCATCGCCTTGTTTTTGCAAACGTTTCAGGCTGCCTGAATTGTCGTTCATGCCATAATCCACCACCACACAAATGCCCTGTTCGCGCAATTCGTTGATTTTTTCAATGGCTTGGGCATAATCGGCAAGTGCCACACGCACCGCTTCGGGGCGCGAACTTGCCGCCAAATACGCCCCAAACACGCGCAAATCAAAACTGAAACCTGTGGCAGGACGCGACCGCCCAAAATATTCGCCTAAACCGTCATAGCGTCCGCCACGCGCCACCGCGTCATGGTGTTCGGGCGCGTAGGCGGCATAGAGCAAGCCTGTGTGGTAGTTGTCCACGCGCACTTCGGCAAAATCAATATGCACCGCTTGATGGGGAAAGGCATGGCAAACTTGTTCTAAAACATCAATGGCTTGCGATACGGCTGTGAGTTGCGGCAAACGCTGCTTGGCTGCCTGTAAAATGTCGCGTCCGCCATACAATTCAGGCAAGGTGGCGAGTGCGTTTGTCCAAATGTCGTCCAGTTGCCAGCTTTTTGCCAAATCGCGGACGGCTTCGCGGTCTTTGTTTTGCATGGTGGCAAGCAACTGGCGGCTTTGATTTTCTTGCAGATTTGCCGCTTGTGCCAATGCGCGGAACACGCCCAAATGCCCCAATGACAAAATGGCGTTGTTGATGCCGCCCAATTTCAGGCTTTTTATCATTAAATCAATGAGTTCAATATCGGCGGCTGTGCCTGCGTAGCCATAAAGTTCCGCGCCTGTTTGGTAGGGTTCGCGTGTGGCGAGCAAGCCGTCTGGTTTGGCGTGCAACACGCTGCCTGAATAGCACAAGCGGTTAATGCCTTGATTATGCGACAATAAATGTGCGTCAATGCGGGCAACTTGGGGCGTGATGTCGGCGCGTATGCCCAACTGTCGTCCGCTTAATTGGTCTGGCACGCGTATGGTTTTGAGCGACAAGCCTTCGTCTATGTGGGTGAGCAGCGAATCGCTGTATTCCATAAGCGGTGGGTGGACGAGTTCAAAGCCGTGTACGCGAAACAGGGCAAGGATTTGTTCTTTCACGCTTTCCAGTTGGCGAGCGCGTTCGGGGAGTATGTCGGCGATGTGTTGGGGAAGTTGCCATGTTTGCATGGGGGTGTCCTTGAAATATCATTTACAAAATTTAACTTTACCATAAAATGCGGTTTCAGGCTGCCTGAAACCTTTGCAAAACCTACTTTTAAACTGACGTAGGGGCGGATTTCATATCCGCCCTTTTTTCAATTTATTGATAAGAATGAAAATTTCTGCGAACCTAAACGGGGCAGATATGAAATCTGCCCCTACAAACCGAGTTTTGCAAAGGTTTCAGCCTTTCAGTACACGACATTTTGTAGGTCGGGCATTCATGCCCGACAATGTGCCGTGATTTCTCATGTCGGGCATGAATGCCCGACCTACGGAAATGATTTTTTGTCGTGTACTGAAAGGCTGCCTGAAACCGATGGTGCTTGCCACCGCCCCCCTGCGTGGGTATGGCGGCGCAACGCCATGAAAAATCTTCAATATCAACCCATCATTAAAGATTCGGCTGCTTGTCTGCCCACGGCTGAATTTGCTCAATTTGGGCTGCCAGTTTCAATAAAATGTCTTCACGCCCGTGTGCGGCGACAAATTGTACGCCTATGGGCAAGCCTTCGTGTTCGCTCATCGGCACGCTCATGGCGGGCGAGCCGCTCATGTTAAATGGCGCGGTAAAACCAATGTATTCAAAGGTTTTGGTGCTTTCGCTGGCAACCATGGTGTTGAACCACCCGCCCAAACCCAGTCTGCCCAACAGCATATTGCTCAATCCGTTTTGCAACACATTGGGCGACATTTCGCCCACTTTGGGCGTGGTGCGCGGACACACGGGGGTCAGCAACACATCGTATTCTCGGAAAAATTCTTCGCAAACTTGCTGTTGCGCCAACATGATTTGCCGCGCCCATGCCATTTCGCCTGCGCCAATGCGTTTGCCCAAATCCAAAATCGCCCATGTGCTTGGCTCTACATCGCGCCATGTTAAAATTTTGCCCATTTGTCTTTCAAAAAAATAGGCGTATTTGGCGATTTCGCCCGACACCAACACCAGCAGGGCGCGTGAGAGCGTTTCTGCGCTGGCAAATTGGGGCGTGCCGTCCACCAATATGTGTCCTGCTTGTTCTAAAATTTCCATGGCGCGTCCGAGTCCGCGCATGATGGGGGCTTGGGTTTCGCCGCCCATCCATGGTTGGGTGTGTATGGCGATTTTTAGGCGTGGCAATTCGGTTTTCAGGCTGCCTGAAAACACGCCCAGTTCACTTTCGGGCAAACCCAAACGCGGATTTTGTCGCAACAAGGACACGGGCGGCGGTGGGCAACGATAAAGCGAATGCGATTGGGTGCGAGCGGCAATGTCCAACATGAGTGCGCTGTCGCGGACGCTGCGTGTGATGACGTGTTCGCAAACCAAACCTTGCCACGCTTCGCCGCCTGCGGTGGCAACCCGACCGCGTGTCGGTTTCAAGCCAAACACGCCACAATTATGGGCAGGCAAACGGATTGAGCCACCCCCATCGCCACCATGCGCGATGGGAACAACACCTGCCGCCACCGCCGCCGCCGCGCCCCCCGAACTGCCGCCCGAGGTGTAATCCAAATGGTAAGGATTGCGCGTGATGCCGTGTAAACGCGATTCGGTGTAGGGCATCAAGCCCCATTCAGGCAGGGTGGTTTTGCCGAAAATCCGCAAACCTGCGTTCACATAGGCTTGGGTTAAGACGCTGTTTTCATTGGAAACATAATCGCGCATCAGCGTGCTGCCTGAACACATGGGGGCTTTTTCCCATTCGCAAAGCAAATCTTTAAGCAAAAATGGCACGCCCGACAACACGGCTTTGGGGTGTTTGGGGAATTTTTCGGAGAAAGCGCGTTGGCGCAAATCGTGGGCAATGAGATTGATTTTGGGATTGACTTCGTCCAAACGATTTAAGGCAGCCTGTAACACTTCATCGCTGGAAACCTGTTTATCGCGTATCAGTTGAGCCAAGCCAATGGCATCGTATTGGCGGTATTCTGCAAAAGTCATGGTTGCGCCCCAATCATAAAAATTTTTATTGAATGGGCGATATTGTAATTTAATGTTGGATAATAGGTAAATGATTGAGCTTGATTTTTTCGTGGCGAAAATGGGGACAATGCGATAAAAAAACACAGCCGTTCAGAAAACGATTCCAAACGGCTGTGTGCTTGCATTCAAAGCAACAATTAGCGTTTTTTACCTGTTACAGTAGCCACCGCCAAATTGCTGTTGCGTTTCAAAGCGGTGCTTTGTACGCCTGCTGGGTAGTTGATGTCAGACAAGTGCAGAATGTCGCCTGCCACCACTTTTTCACAATCCAATTCCAAAGCGGCTGGAATGTTTTTGGGGTCAACAATCACATCAACCACAGTGGTCAGCAAAGACACGCGACCAGATTGCAATTTTACCGCGTGGGATTTTTCCGCATTCACAATGTGAACAGGCAATTTCATGCGTACAGGTTGGTTTACATCAATCGCTTGGAAATCAATGTGTTGCACTTGGCGTTTAACGGGGTGCATTTGGTAATCGCGCACAATCACGTCTTGCTCTTTGCCATCAATGCTCAATTTCAACACTTGGGTAAAAAAGGCTTCTTTTTGCAAAGCGAAGTACATTTCTTTGTGGTCAACGGTAATCGCTTGGGTTTCGCCCACACCGTACACAACGGCTGGGACTTTGTTTGCATGACGCAGGCGGCGGCTCGCACCCGTACCTTGCTCTGAACGAATAGTTGCTTGAATAACAGTCATGTTGATTCCTTAAAATCAAATTAAAATCAAAAACATCGCTACCGAGCGGCGACCCACTCTGCGATGCGTGAAAAATTCAAGCCGCCCCAAAAACAGGGTTTTTCAGGCAGCCTGAAAACGTAAACCGCGTATTTTACAACAAAAATAAAGAATTGGGTTGCACCAAATCTTCATTAAACAGATAAGATACGGATTCTTCATTGGAAATTCTTCGTACCGTTTCCGCCAACAAGCCCGCAATGGACACTTGGCGAATGCGCGAACTGGCTTGGGCAGCTTCGGACAATGGAATGGTGTCGGTGATGACCACTTGGTCAATGTCGGAGGTGTTCAAACGCTCCACCGCACCACCTGAAAACACGGCATGGGTCGCATACGCCAAAACGCGCTCTGCGCCACGCTCTTTCAGGGCGGAGGCGGCTTTGCACAAGGTGTTGGCGGTGTCAATCATGTCGTCAATCAGCAAACAGGTTTTGCCTTGCACATCGCCAATGATGTTCATCACTTCGGCAACGTTGGCTTTGGGGCGGCGTTTGTCAATAATCGCCAAATCCGTTCCCAACATTTTGGCAACAGCACGGGCGCGCACCACACCGCCAATATCGGGGCTGACCACAATCAGGTTTTCAATGCGTTGTTGCATGATGTCGTGGGTCAAAATGGGGGTGGCGTAGATGTTGTCCACAGGTTTGTTGAAAAAACCTTGAATTTGGTCGGCGTGCAAATCCACGGTCAAAACGCGGTCAATGCCTGCCGCCTCCAGCATATTGGCGACCAAACGGGCGGAAATCGGCACACGGGCGGAACGTGGGCGGCGGTCTTGTCGCGCATAACCAAAATAGGGAATGGCGGCGGTAATGCGTCCTGCCGATGCGCGTTTGAGGGCATCTGCCATGGTCAGGATTTCCATGAGATTGTCGTTGGTGGGGGCGCAAGTGGGTTGCAAAATGAACACATCGCGTCCACGCACATTTTCCAGTAATTCTACGGAAATTTCGCCGTCAGAAAATTTTTTTACGGACGCATTGCCCAGCGTGGTATCCAAATGTTTGGCGACACGTTGTGCCATTTCGGGATTGGCGTTGCCTGTAAACACCATTAAGCTATCGTTAGCCATTTCGTCTTCACCTGATGGGTTGGGTTTGTTTCTGGTTTTGAGATTGGGAAACATTGTGTTTGCCCTTTCGCGGATTGGGGGAATTGCCCTTGTGAGGCAGCCTGAATTATACGCGATTGGCTTTTCAGAATGAAGTGTAATGTTGTTTTGGGTTAAATTTTGTGAAAATGTTTTTTCAGGCTGCCTGAAAATTTTTGAAATATTTTGGAGAAAACAAAAACGTGTTTGCAAACCTCATTCTGCAAACACGTTTTATTTGGCTGGGGAGGAAGGATTCGAACCTTCGCATGCTGGAATCAAAATCCAGTGTCTTAACCGCTTGACGACTCCCCAAAAAAGGGATTCCGATTGGCTGGGGAGGAAGGATTCGAACCTTCGCATGCTGGAATCAAAATCCAGTGTCTTAACCGCTTGACGACTCCCCAAGTTCGGAAAGCACGCATTATGCTGTGTTGCGTTTGTTTTGTCAATGCGTCTTGCTCAATCTTTTTTTATCTATTTGATAATATTGAGAACAAAGGGTGTTGCGCCACACTTTGAATGCACCACGTTTGCCAATTTTCAGGCAGCCTGAATTGGATTGCCTGCGCCTGCTCGGGCGTGGCACATGACAAAAACAGACACGCGCCTGAACCCGTCATGCGTGGTTCGCCATATTGCGCCAAGGTTTGAAAGGCTGCCTGAACTTGGGGATAATCTTGTAAAACAACATCTTGCATATCATTTCGCAAGGGCTGCATGTTTGCCCAAGTGGGCTGTGGATTGCTGGGGCTGTTGCGCGGCAAATTGGGGTGGGCAAAAATGCGCGGCGTGGCAACATGTTCATCGGGGCGAAGCAGCACATAATATTGTTGTGGTATGTCAAAATCTTGCAAAATTTCGCCCACGCCACGCGCAAAGGCGGTGCGCCCAAAAATGAAAAATGGCACATCTGCACCCAATTTCACACCCAAATCAATCAGTTGCTGCTGATTGAGCCGACAATCCCACAAATGATTCAGCACCAACAGCACGGTGGCGGCATTGGAACTGCCCCCACCCAAACCGCCACCCATGGGGATTTTTTTGTTTAACCAAATGTCTGCGCCGCATTTCAGGCTGCCTGAATGTTGGCGCAACAATTTGGCGGCGCGTACGGTCAAATCGTGTTCGGGTTCAACGCCTTGTGTGGGCGTGTGCAAGATGATTTGTCCGTCATCACGCGGCTGTATGCTCAATTCATCGCACAAATCAATGAGCGTGAAAATGCTTTCCAGCGCGTGATAGCCATTGGGCAAACGCCCAATAATCCGCAAATCCAAATTGAGTTTGGCGGGCGATGGGTAATGGGGCAAGTGTTCAGGCAGCATGGTTTGGGTTTCCAATCAGTTTCGTGCGGTGCATTGTGTGGGGCTTTCAGGCTGCGTTTGGGTGGTTTCAAAATGGGTAAATGCCATGCGAATGCTCATTTGGGCATTTTCCAGCAACAAAATGCGTGGCGTGTTGTCTTCGTTGAGTTCGCGTGAGATTGTCCAGCCTAATTGTTGCAATTTGCCTTGCGCGTTGAAATGGTGGGGTTCGTTTGGCACCCATTCGCCATTTGCCCACGTTGCCATGTGTTCAATGGGCAGGTTGTAGCCCAAAAGCTGTTCGCTCAATGCCTCTGGCGTATCGGCGGTGTAGATTTTGCCATTGGCATCTTTCGCCAATACGCCCAATTTATCGCGGCAAAGTTGCCCTACGGTATTGCCCACAGGCGTGTTCACATCAATGGTTTCCACCCCGTTTTGGCGCGACCAGTCAAAATTGGCGTAGCTGCCTTTTTCGTTGATTTTCACGCCCAATCTGCCGCTTGCGTCAAAATTTTGTTCGGGGCGTTGGGTTTGCCATTGTTCGGGTTGGGTCATTTGGGTGGATTGACAGGCTGCCAACATCATCAGGCTGCCTGAAAACAACATCAATTTGATTTTTTTCATATTAAATTTTCGCCTTCAAACCATTTTGGAAACGCAAATAGCAAGTGTAAACGCTCAAAGCAATCATCAACCAAATCACCAAATGGGCAAACACATTCAGGCTGCCTGCAAACGCATACCACAACGCCAAAACCCCAAACACCGCCGCACGGTCGCTTTTACCAAAACCATCATAACGGCGACCGTTGAAACCGTGAATTTTGCCCAGCAAACCAAAAATCTCCGTCAAAGCCGCCAACCAAATCAACAAGCCCACCGAAAATCCCCCCAAAGGCGCAACAAACGCAAACGGCAAATACAATGCCGCATCAGCAAGCACATCGCCCGCCTCGTTAAAATAACCGCCCTGTGCCGATTCTTGCATAAACTCACGCGCCATAATGCCGTCAATCGCATTCAAAATCATGCGCAGCAGCAACCAAATCGGCTGCAAAAAAAACAGCCACGACACCCCCGCAAACACACTCAAAATCACCCCCAACAACACCGAAACGATTGCCGCAAATTGCGTAACCTGATTGGCGGTAATGCCGTTTTGCACCAATTTTTGCGCCATGGGGCGCACCCATTCTTGAAATTTGGGTTTAAAAGCATAAGTACTGAACATGATTCAATCCAACAAAAAAATAAAGAAACGAAATGATAACACAGATTTTCAGGCAGCCTTTTGGCGGAATACGGGATTTGCACCCAATGGCAACTTGGGCGATGAAACATTGAATGCCATTTGGCACACTCAACAAGTTTGCGCTTGCAAGCCGACCCAATTTCACACATAATCCACCCGTGTAATCCAATTTCACAAAGCAAAAAATATTTGATTCAAAAAGGAAAAAACATGAAAATCAGCAGTTTTGGCGAAGTATTGTGGGACGATTTTGCCACAGGAAAAGTATTGGGCGGGGCACCGCTCAACGTCATGGTGCGTTTAAGCAACTTGGGCGCAGACACCGCCATCATCAGCCGTTGCGGTCAAGATGCAGACGGCGAAGCCCTGTTGCAACAAGTTGCCGCCAAAAACGTGGCAACCCACCTGATTCAAATTGACCCCCAACACGCCACCAGCTTGGTTAAAGTTTCATTGGATTCAAAAGGCGTTGCCAGTTACGATATTGTCTATCCATGCGCTTGGGACAAAATCGCCCTGCAAGCCGATGCCATTGAGCGCGTACAGCAATCGGACGCATTCGTGTTTGGCAGCCTGTCGGCACGCGATGAAGTATCGCGCCAAACGCTCAACGCATTGTTGCCACACGCCAAATACAAAATTTTTGACGTGAATTTACGCGCACCGCATTACAACCTCGCCCACATTGTGGATTTAATGAAACAAGCTGACTTAATCAAACTGAACGATGACGAATTGCAAGAAATCGCCACATTTCTCGGCTCAAAATACCATTCAATCGAACAAAATATGCGCCTGATTGCCGAATTAACGCAAACGGCACAAATTTGCGTTACTTTGGGGTCGCACGGTGCCGTTTTATGGCAAGATGGCACATTCCACCACCACAGCGGCTTTCGCGTGGCAGTAGCCGACACCGTGGGTGCTGGCGACAGCTTTTTGGGCGGCTTGATTTTCCAACTGCTCCACCGCACCGAACCTGCGGCAGCATTGCAATTTGCTTGCGCCTTGGGTGCATTGGTTGCCGCCGAACACGGTGCAACGCCAAACATCAGCTTGGCGCAAATTGAATCATTCATCAATCCATAATCAAAAGGCTGCCTGAACGCGCATTGAGCATTTCAGGCAGCCTGTTTTTAATGAGCACAAAACAAAAAACAGTACTTTAAAAGTACTGTTTTGCATATTTTGGTGCCTAGGACCGGAATCGAACCGGTACGACCGTTTTAGGGTCGGCGGATTTTAAGTCCGCTGTGTCTACCAATTTCACCACCCAGGCAAACATAAAACTGATTTGGAGGCGGGGGCGTGGATTCAAACCAGCCTGTATAAGGGTTGCACCCCTTATCGCATCAACACTCTGCCACCCCGCCAATGAAATGGATATTTGGAGGCGAAAGCCAGAATCGAACTGGCGTCCACGGATTTGCAATCCGCTGCATTACCACTATGCTATTTCGCCCTTGCTGCCACCGAAACGGCACATAAAAAAATGGAGCGGGAAACGAGTCTCGAACTCGCGACCTCAACCTTGGCAAGGTTGCGCTCTACCAACTGAGCTATTCCCGCTTGGTATCGCAATCAGAGTGGAGCGGGAAACGAGTCTCGAACTCGCGACCTCAACCTTGGCAAGGTTGCGCTCTACCAACTGAGCTATTCCCGCCCTGATTGTGATTTGGTTAAACTGTGGAGCGGGAAACGAGTCTCGAACTCGCGACCTCAACCTTGGCAAGGTTGCGCTCTACCAACTGAGCTATTCCCGCGTTTTCTTTTGCTTAATCAGCGAAAGAAGTCGCCATTATAAGCCAAATAAAAATCTTGTCAAGCCATTTTGATTAAAATTATTGAAATTCTTTCCAAGCCATTTTCAAATAATAAACCATAGACCACACAGTTAAAAATACTGCAATAAACATCAATACGTTACCCATCAAATGCAAATTGATGCCCCAACCCAATAAATCGCGCGAATCAATCAACAACATCATAATCGCACTCATTTGTGCCGCCGTTTTGAATTTGCCAATGCTGGCAACCGCCACACTGTTTCGTTTGCCCATTTGCGCCATCCATTCGCGCAATGCGGAAATGGTGATTTCGCGCCCAATGATAATCATGGCAAACCACGCATAGGTTCTGTCCAATTTAACCAATAAAATCAATGCCACAGCCACCATCAATTTATCGGCAACAGGGTCTAAAAACGCACCAAAATCAGAGGTTTGCTTTAAATGTCTTGCCAAATAACCGTCTAGCCAATCTGTGATGCCCGCCACCATAAAAATGATGGCAGCCGACCAGTTAATCACTTCCCAGTGTATGAAATTTTTTGGCAAATAAAACAATATGGTAAAAATGGGAATTAAAGCAATCCGCAACCAAGTAAGCATTATTGGGATATTTTTCGGCATGGTATGTGTCAATTTCTCGGATAAACCGCAGTCATTTCTTTGTTAAAATACGCAAATTATAGCGGAATACAGCTTATTTTTTTCATTTTCCTTGCTTTTGATTCAAATATTTTTTGGATACCGCTTTTCAGGCTGCCTGAAATGGGGTTTTTCCGCTACAATTATCGCAATTTCGCTCTGAAAACGAGCCACTTTCCACAAAATAGGATAAAGTTTAAAGATGAAAATCGCAATCATTGATTACGGAATGGGCAATTTGCATTCCGTTTACAAATCCATTCAAACAGCAGCCCAAGGCACATCAGCCCAAATCATGCTCACCGCCAATCCCGAAGACGTGCTTCACGCCGACAAAGTGGTTTTTCCAGGACAAGGTGCCATGCCCGATTGCATGAACGCACTCAATCAGAGCGGATTGCGTGAAGTGGTATTGGAATCATTGAAAAATAAACCTTTTTTTGGGATTTGTGTTGGCGCACAACTGTTGTTTGACCACAGCGAAGAAGGCGATACACAAGGATTGGGTTGGTTTTCAGGCAGCGTCAAACGATTCAGCCAAAATCAGCATGATACAGATGGCAAAAAACTGAAAATTCCACATATGGGTTGGAATATCGTTTCACAAAAACAAAGCCACCCACTATTTAAAGGTATCGCACAGAATGAACGATTCTATTTCATTCACAGCTATTATTTTGTGCCAAAATCACCAGAAATCATTTTAGCTACAAGTGAGTATCCCAATGAATTTGCATGTATTATTGGTAGGGACAATGTCTTTGCCACACAATTTCACACAGAAAAAAGTCATCATGCTGGGCTAGTGTTATTAAAAAATTTCATAGATTGGTAAACCATGAACAAAATGCCGTTGCTGACGGCATTTTGTTTTTTTGTTTATGTGATTTGAATTGATGGATATTGAATGGATAAGCAAAAAAGCAAAACCCCAGCACCTAATAAAATAAAAGGAGCTGGGGTAGAGAATAAGGAGTTTGGCGATGACCTACTTTCGCATACGGAGTATACTATCATCGGCGCAGGGATGTTTCACTGTCCTGTTCGGGAAGGGAAGGAGTGGGTCCAAACCGCTGTGGTCGCCAAACGTAAAGGGGGTAAATTGGGAAGCCAATAAAACAAAGGTTTTGTGTTTGTATTGATTTTGTATTTTTGGTGATGACTGAGTCATCAGTAAGCTTTGTCATTTGTAGTAGAACTGTTTAAAGTTATTCAAATGATAGAGTCAAGCCTTACGGGCAATTAGTATCGGTTAGCTGCAAGTGTTACCACTCTTCCACACCCGACCTATCAACGTTGTGGTCTACAACGACCCTTGAATGTGGTTAAACCACAGGGGAAGTCTCATCTTTGGGCGAGTTTCGCGCTTAGATGCTTTCAGCGCTTATCTCTTCCGAACTTAGCTACCCGGCTATGCTTCTGGCGAAACAACCGGTACACCAGAGGTTCGTCCACTCCGGTCCTCTCGTACTAGGAGCAGCCCCCGTCAAACTTCCAACGCCCACTGCAGATAGGGACCAAACTGTCTCACGACGTTTTAAACCCAGCTCACGTACCACTTTAAATGGCGAACAGCCATACCCTTGGGACCGACTACAGCCCCAGGATGTGATGAGCCGACATCGAGGTGCCAAACTCCGCCGTCGATATGGACTCTTGGGCGGAATCAGCCTGTTATCCCCGGAGTACCTTTTATCCGTTGAGCGATGGCCCTTCCATACAGAACCACCGGATCACTATGTCCTGCTTTCGCACCTGCTCGACTTGTCGGTCTCGCAGTTAAGCTACCTTTTGCCATTGCACTATCAGTCCGATTTCCGACCGGACCTAGGTAACCTTCGAACTCCTCCGTTACGCTTTGGGAGGAGACCGCCCCAGTCAAACTGCCTACCATGCACGGTCCCCGACCCGGATAACGGGTCTGGGTTAGAACCTCAAAGCCACCAGGGTGGTATTTCAAGGACGGCTCCACAGAAACTGGCGTTTCTGCTTCAAAGCCTCCCACCTATCCTACACAAGTGACTTCAAAGTCCAATGCAAAGCTACAGTAAAGGTTCACGGGGTCTTTCCGTCTAGCAGCGGGGAGATTGCATCTTCACAACCATTTCAACTTCGCTGAGTCTCGGGAGGAGACAGTGTGGCCATCGTTACGCCATTCGTGCGGGTCGGAACTTACCCGACAAGGAATTTCGCTACCTTAGGACCGTTATAGTTACGGCCGCCGTTTACTGGGGCTTCGATCCGATGCTTGCACATCTTCAATTAACCTTCCAGCACCGGGCAGGCGTCACACCCTATACGTCCACTTTCGTGTTAGCAGAGTGCTGTGTTTTTAATAAACAGTCGCAGCCACCGATTCTCTGCGACCCTGATAGGCTTACGGAGCAAGTCCTTAACCTTACAGGGCATACCTTCTCCCGAAGTTACGGTATCAATTTGCCGAGTTCCTTCTCCCGAGTTCTCTCAAGCGCCTTAGAATTCTCATCCTGCCCACCTGTGTCGGTTTGCGGTACGGTTTTGATTCAACTGGAGCTTAGTGGCTTTTCCTGGAAGCGTGGTATTTGCTGCTTCGTGTCCGTGGACACTCGTCATCACGTCTCGGTGTTAAGAAGGAGCGGATTTGCCTACTCCTTCCACCTACAGGCTTAAACAATCTATTCCAACAGATTGCCAGCATAACCTTCTCCGTCCCCACATCGCATTGAATCAAAGTACGGGAATATTAACCCGTTTCCCATCGACTACGCATTTCTGCCTCGCCTTAGGGGCCGACTCACCCTACGCCGATGAACGTTGCGTAGGAAACCTTGGGCTTTCGGCGAGCGGGCTTTTCACCCGCTTTATCGCTACTCATGTCAACATTCGCACTTCTGATACCTCCAGCAGCCTTTACAAGCTGCCTTCACAGGCTTACAGAACGCTCCCCTACCATGCTAGTAAACTAGCATCCGCAGCTTCGGTTACAGATTTGAGCCCCGTTACATCTTCCGCGCAGGAAGACTCGACCAGTGAGCTATTACGCTTTCTTTAAATGATGGCTGCTTCTAAGCCAACATCCTGGCTGTCTGTGCCTTCCCACTTCGTTTACCACTTAATCTGTCATTTGGGACCTTAGCTGGCGGTCTGGGTTGTTTCCCTCTTGACACCGGACGTTAGCACCCGATGTCTGTCTCCCATGATTGCACTTTCTGGTATTCTGAGTTTGCAATGGGTTGGTAAGTCGCAATGACCCCCTAGCCATAACAGTGCTTTACCCCCAGAAGTGATACATGAGGCACTACCTAAATAGTTTTCGGGGAGAACCAGCTATCTCCGAGTTTGTTTAGCCTTTCACCCCTATCCACAGTTCATCCCCGCATTTTGCAACATGCGTGGGTTCGGACCTCCAGTACCTGTTACGGCACCTTCATCCTGACCATGGATAGATCACTCGGTTTCGGGTCTACACCCAGCAACTGATCGCCCTATTAAGACTCGGTTTCCCTACGCCTCCCCTACTCGGTTAAGCTCGCTACTGAATGTAAGTCGTTGACCCATTATACAAAAGGTACGCAGTCACACCATTAAAGGTGCTCCCACTGTTTGTATGCATCAGGTTTCAGGTTCTATTTCACTCCCCTCCCGGGGTTCTTTTCGCCTTTCCCTCACGGTACTGGTTCACTATCGGTCGATGATGAGTATTTAGCCTTGGAGGATGGTCCCCCCGTATTCAGACAGGATTTCACGTGTCCCGCCCTACTTGTCGTGCGCTTAGTACCATGATACTGTTTTCGGATACGGGGCTATCACCCACTGTGGCGGACTTTTCCAAGTCCTTCTCCTAACAGTGCCATTATCACGCACAGGCTTTTCCGCGTTCGCTCGCCACTACTTGCGGAATCTCGGTTGATTTCTTTTCCTCGGGGTACTTAGATGGTTCAGTTCTCCCGGTTCGCTTCGCCAGTCCTATGTATTCAGACTGGGATACACATTGCTGTGTGGGTTTCCCCATTCGGACATCGCGGTATCATTGCTTTTTTGCCAGCTTCTCCGCGCTTTTCGCAGGCTTACACGTCCTTCTTCGCCTATCATCGCCAAGGCATCCACCTGATGCACTTATTCACTTGACTCTATCATTTGAAGAACCTTTGACTTTGCAGAATACAGCGTTGACAACCATATTCTACTTAGATTCTCAAACAATAAAGCTTACTGCTTTGTTGTGATACCCATCTTGCCTTTTGTGTTTCAAGACGGGTATTGATACAATCATCACCCAAATACTGTTGTTCAATTCTTTTTAACCTGAGTTTTGTTTCAGGCTGCCTGAAATCAGTTTGCAAACTGATTTCAAACCAAATCAAACCAAAATTGTCTTTGTTTGTTGATTTCGGCTTTCCAATTTGTTAAAGAGCGATGCAATCAATTAACTGATAAAATCATCAGCAAATTGCAAATTAAAACAAGCAAGCTAGCCATTCTACACAAACTCGCTTTAATTTGCAATTTAAAAAAGAAAAATAATCAAAAATAAAAAATTAAACTTTTTAAGCTTAACTCTTTTTAAAAGTTTTTTATTTTATTTTTATTCCACTTTCAGGCTGCCTGAATCTTGGTGGAGGCAAACGGGATCGAACCGATGACCCCCTGCTTGCAAAGCAGGTGCTCTACCAACTGAGCTATGCCCCCAGTATTCCTTTGTTTTGCAACTGGTGGGTCTGGTAGGACTTGAACCTACGACCCCACGCTTATCAAGCGTGTGCTCTAACCACCTGAGCTACAAACCCATGAACTTATTTAAAACAAATCAAAGAAACATCAAAATTTAAAATTTAAAAATAAACAATCTTAAACCTTATCATTTCTTCTTTAATCTGCTTTTTAATTCTTGCATCTATAATACGATTACCGATAAGTGTGAGTGCATTCAACCTCTTCTTTTCTCTAGAAAGGAGGTGATCCAGCCGCAGGTTCCCCTACGGCTACCTTGTTACGACTTCACCCCAGTCATGAAGCATACCGTGGTAAGCGGGCTCCTTGCGGTTACCCTACCTACTTCTGGTATCCCCCACTCCCATGGTGTGACGGGCGGTGTGTACAAGACCCGGGAACGTATTCACCGCAGTATGCTGACCTGCGATTACTAGCGATTCCGACTTCATGCACTCGAGTTGCAGAGTGCAATCCGGACTACGATCGGTTTTCTGGGATTGGCTCCACCTCGCGGTTTGGCTACCCTCTGTACCGACCATTGTATGACGTGTGAAGCCCTGGTCATAAGGGCCATGAGGACTTGACGTCATCCCCACCTTCCTCCGGTTTGTCACCGGCAGTCTCATTAGAGTGCCCAACTTAATGATGGCAACTAATGACAAGGGTTGCGCTCGTTGCGGGACTTAACCCAACATCTCACGACACGAGCTGACGACAGCCATGCAGCACCTGTGTTGCGGTTCCCGAAGGCACAGCTCTATCTCTAAAGCCTTCCGCACATGTCAAGACCAGGTAAGGTTCTTCGCGTTGCATCGAATTAATCCACATCATCCACCGCTTGTGCGGGTCCCCGTCAATTCCTTTGAGTTTTAATCTTGCGACCGTACTCCCCAGGCGGTCAATTTCACGCGTTAGCTACGCTACTAAGGCATCAAGTGCCCCAACAGCTAATTGACATCGTTTAGGGCGTGGACTACCAGGGTATCTAATCCTGTTTGCTACCCACGCTTTCGAGCATGAACGTCAGTATTATCCCAGGGGGCTGCCTTCGCCATCGGTATTCCTCCACATCTCTACGCATTTCACTGCTACACGTGGAATTCTACCCCCCTCTGACATACTCTAGCTTGCCAGTTTCAAACGCCGTTCCCAAGTTGAGCTCGGGGATTTCACATCTGACTTAACAAACCGTCTGCGCTCGCTTTACGCCCAGTAATTCCGATTAACGCTCGCACCCTACGTATTACCGCGGCTGCTGGCACGTAGTTAGCCGGTGCTTATTCTTCGGGTACCGTCATCACGAACTGGTATTATCAATCCGCTTTTCTTCCCCGACAAAAGTCCTTTACAACCCGAAGGCCTTCTTCAGACACGCGGCATGGCTGGATCAGGGTTCCCCCCATTGTCCAAAATTCCCCACTGCTGCCTCCCGTAGGAGTCTGGGCCGTGTCTCAGTCCCAGTGTGGCGGATCATCCTCTCAGACCCGCTACTGATCGTCGGCTTGGTAGGCCTTTACCCCACCAACTACCTAATCAGACATTGGCCGCTCAAATAGCGCGAGGCTCCTAAAAGTCCCCCGCTTTCACCCTCAGGTCGTATGCGGTATTAGCTATCCTTTCGGACAGTTATCCCCCACTACTCGGTACGTTCCAATGCATTACTCACCCGTTCGCCACTCGCCACCAAGTACAAGTACTCGTGCTGCCGTTCGACTTGCATGTGTAAAGCATGCCGCCAGCGTTCAATCTGAGCCAGGATCAAACTCTTATGTTCAATCTCTAACTTACAACTTCTGGTCTGCTTCAAAGAAATTAACAAGAAATAAATATGAAAAACACATTCAATCTTGTAAACTCTCAAAACAGTGTGAGGCTCAATACACTCACACTTATCGGTAATCATTTATTTAAAGAACTAAAAAATTCAACTAAACATTTCTCCGCCGCCGTAGCAGCGAAAAACCGAATTATGCCCATATCACACAAAAACGTCAAGCAACACAAAACAAAATTCCCTCACAACCAACACACGAATCTGTTTTTAAAAGAAATTTAATTTCAAAAAACTTTTCAGACTAAAACTTTTGTAAAACTCGACGTGTAGGGGCGGATATGAAATCCACCCCTATCTCAGTTTTAAAGTAGCTTTCGCAAAGGTTTCAGACTGCCTGAAATCACTATTTATTCAACAGATTGAATTTTAACAATAATTTTCCCTTTGGCT
Source organism: Alysiella filiformis (assembly GCF_014054525.1). Lineage (NCBI taxonomy): Bacteria > Pseudomonadati > Pseudomonadota > Betaproteobacteria > Neisseriales > Neisseriaceae > Alysiella > Alysiella filiformis. The sequence goes on along the minus strand of NZ_CP059564.1, from coordinate 948,543 downwards.
CGCCCACTTTCGCTGTATTCTAGGGCTTTTTGCGTGTTGTCAAAAGTGAAGATTTGGTCAATCACTGGGGTCAATTTACCTTGTTCTGCCCAAATTTTAATGCTTTCCAACCGTTTACCTGATGGCTGCATAAATAAAAATTCATAGCTTGCCCCATATTTTCGGGCGGTTTTGTGGATTTTGGCGGAAATGAGGCTGAAAATCATCTTTTTCCACCAAGCCAAACCCCATTCATCGGCAAATTGTGCGGTGGGCATACCCGCCACGCTGATGATTTTACCGCCTTGTTTTAAAATTTCAAATGATTTCAATAAGGTATCGCCACCCAAGGTATCCAGCACACCATCAAAATCTTTCAATTTTTCGTTGAAATTTTCTTTTTTATAATCAATAACTTCATCTGCTCCCAAAGTTTTTACCCAAGCTGTGTTTGCGGTGCTGACGGTGGTCGCCACATGCAAACCCAAAATCTTGGCAATTTGAATGGCAATGCCGCCCAATCCACCTGTTCCTGCATGAATGAGCACTTTGCTACCTGATTTTAAACCCATTTTTTCAAATGCTTGCATGGCGGTTAATGCAACCAACGGTAAACTTGCGGATTCGTTGAAATCCAAATTGCTGGGTTTTTGGGCAAGATGTGCGGCTTTGATGGCGATAAATTGTCCAAACGCCCCCGTACGCAAGGTATCGGTGCGGGCAAAAACTTCATCGCCCACGGCAAAATTTTTGACATTTTTGCCCACAGCCGCCACCACACCTGCAAAATCATTGCCCAAAATCAAGGGAAAATGAAAGGGCAAAATCAATTTTAAATCGCCATTTTTAATTTTAAAATCAAGTGGATTAATGCTGGCTGAATGCACTTGCACCAACACATCATCATCGCCCCACATGGGCATGGCTACGGTTTGTTTTTGCACGGGGGTTTTGCCATATTGTTGGATTGTCATGGCGGTCATTTGGGTGGGTAGGTTCATTTTATATTCTCATATGTTTAAAAATTTAAACTTATTTTACTGTAAAAATGGCGGAAGTCAAGCAACTTTTCAGGCTGCCTGAAACGCTATTCTTGACGACTGGGACAATATTTTTTCATCAATTCAACCAGTTCGCCCATTTTTTCAATTTCGTCTTTCATGGCGAGTGAATAAAAGCGTTCTTTGCCGATTTGCACAACACTCACGGCGTTGGCTTGCAACATGATTTTGAGGTGATGCGATACGGCTGGGCGCGACAAATGCAGGTTTTCGGTAATGTCATTGACTTTCATTTTGCCGTTTTCCAGCAGCAACTTTAAGATTAAATGGCGGTTTTCGTCTGCCAACACGGTAAAAATGGGTATGCAATCTTTCATCAGACGCATGGCATGGGCTTGTTCATTCATGATTTTGACAATAAGTTTAAAAATGTAAACGCATTTGGATTTAAAAAACGGACAAATGACAACCTGAAACAAACCAAATAATTGCATGAAAAACCCATTTGATTATTTGAAAATCGTGTTTCAGGCTGCCTGAAATGCCCAATGATGATTAGTGCAAACCTTGAATGAAATTGCCCACGGCTTGCATGTCTTCTTCGCTCATGCGTTTGGCGATGTCTTCCATCATGTGTGCGGGGCTGCTGCGTTTGCCGCTTGCGTAGTTTTTCAACTGTTCCACCACATAGCTGGCGTGTTGTCCGCCCAAACGTGGGTATGCGGTTTTAACCGATGTGCCGCCAGCAGGCATACCTGCACCAGCAGGCCCGTGGCACGACATACAGGCAGGCACTTTTTTATCGGGAATGCCTGCGCGGAAAATTTTTGCGCCATATTCGGGATTTTGTTTGGGATTGGCTTCGCCTGCTTTGGCATTTTGTTTGGCGTAGTAGGCGGCAACGTTGCGAATGTCTTCATCGCTCAAACCTTGCACCATGGGCATCATCACTGCCGCCGAACCTGTGGTGCGTTTGCCTTCTTTAATGTCTTTGGTTTGCTGATAAATGTATTCAGCGTGTTGCGAAGACAATTTGGGATACATGGCAATGCCACTGTTGCCGTCTGCGGCGTGGCACGCGGCGCAAATTTTCTCGGCGATTTGTTTGCCTTTTGCCACATCGGCTGCGGTTGCGCTCAATGCTGAACCTGCGACCAATGCCGCAACCAACAAATGGATACGTTTCATGGAAAATGCTCCTGATTTTCAAGGCATTAAATTGAATGCCTGTATTTTTATATTCAATGTGTTGGCTTTTAAGCTACCAACTCAACCCGTATTTAAACGCTGTATTTTATACCAATTTGACATTGCTTTACACCCAATTTATGCCAGAACCCAAATGGTTTGACGCAAAACAAATTTAATTGCGGTTCAGGCTGCCTGAAAAAGCCGAATTGTGCCACCAAAACGTGTTATGCTTGCGGCTGTTTTCACAATATGCGTTCAGGCAGCCACCGCAAGCAAGCTGCCTGAAAAATCAAAGGAATTGCCCCATGAGTTTATTTCAAAATGCCCAATTTTTCACCACCGTCAATCATTTAGAAGATTTGCCCGACACCCAAGCCGAAATCGCCTTTGTAGGGCGAAGCAATGCAGGAAAATCCAGTGCAATCAACACATTGTGCAACCACGTTCGCTTGGCATACGTTTCCAAAACCCCAGGCAGAACGCAACACATCAACTATTTTCAGTTGGCAAACGGGCATTTTATGGTGGATTTACCAGGCTACGGCTACGCACAAGTGCCAGAAGCCGTACGCACCCATTGGGTCAAATTATTGGGCGATTATTTGCAAACACGCCAACAAATCATCGGCTTGGTGCTGATTATGGACGCGCGCCACCCCCTAAAAGATTTGGACAAACAAATGCTGGATTTTTTTGCACTCACAGGCAAACCCGTGCACATTCTGTTGTCAAAATCCGACAAACTTTCCAAAAACGAGCAAATCAAAACGCTGGCTGCGGTTAAAAAACAATTACAGCCTTTTGCCGAGCGTCAGGCTTTGTCGGTGCAACTGTTTTCCAGCCTGAAAAAACAAGGCATTGATGAAGTGGAACACACCGTGGCACAATGGTTCGCGCAAAACTTGCCCAATCACAGCGAAATTTAACCGCTTATTAACGCAATTTTAGGGATTCCGCCCTTATGATTGTGCTTTATCTTTATCGCCTAAACAAAGGAAATCAATCATGAAATTTTTGAAATTGGGTCTTATCGCCACATTGGCAAGCATGGCAATCCACGCACAAGCCGCAGGCAAAAATGAATTGGACAGCACCATTCAGGCAGCCTACCAATGCAAAGCACAAGGCGTAAAAAGCAGCATTCCCTTAAACGTGATGTACGGTTTGAAAAACGGCAAAGTGGTGGTGGCACAAGCCAAAATGTCCAACGGTACATTGTCCAAAGGTTTGTGGGCAAACGCCACACAAAACAATGTGTTTACCAGCCGTGAAGCAGACGGCACCATTTGGACAACCACACCACACAACCACAACAACATTCATCGCGTAGATGGTGGCATTTTGTCGGTACGCCAAAATGGTAAAAATGCGATTGTGCTGGAAAACTGCAAACTTGACCCCAAAGCCACAGCCCAATTAAATGGCTAATTTGCTTGACTGAACACCACTCGCGCCAAAATACCTTTTAAAATCAAGAGGAATTTTGGCGCGATGTGATTATTCTCGTTTCAATGCAACATTGTCCCACCAATCATCATTCACAAAACCGTCTGTATATTTCTCGCCCATTTTCGGCACATCAATAGGGATTTTGTGTTCTTTGGCACAATCAGGGACAAATTTAGGGGGTTGGCGTTGTCAAACACAGGGTCGGTTAAAAAGCGGTGTCCGTCCAGCTCCAAAATGGCACTGGCGTGTCCAAGCCAATAATAGGCGAAGTTTTCAGGCTGCCTGAAACTGGTTTTATCCAATAAAATCATTGGCAAACGATGTTTTGGCGTGTAACCGTCATAACGCACAAAACCGCCTTTGCCTGTGGCTTTGTCGGGATAATAGGGCAAATCATCGGTATAAAGATTGGTAAATTACCCGTTTTTGTAATAGGGCAAATGGGCAAAACGGTTTTCATCGGGCAATGCACCCAAATTGCGGTAGAGCATTATGCCCAAAATGGCGATGATAAGCGTGAGTACGCCCAAAGTGGCTAGGGGCTAATAACAATTTAAAAAAGTGGCAAAGAGTTTAAGATGTTGTTTCCACACAAACACCTTTAAATCTTTGCCATGTCCCGAACCACACTTACAGATGAAACATGGTCAAGACTGTTTCCCATTTTGAAACAGCTTGGCATTTATCGCAAGAAAAATCTACGCAAAACTGTTGAAGGCATACTGTTTCGTTTGCGTACGAGCTGCCAATGGGCTGATATACCAAGCTGTTTTGGCAAATCCAATAGCATTTGTCAAAGTTTTAATCGTTGGTCTAAACGCGGTATTTTTACTAAACTATTTAAACAATTAGTTGATAATCCCGATATGGAATGGGTCTTTATGGACGGCAGCCATATTCGTGTACACCAACATGGTATGGGGGTACAATCCATAACACATGAAGCGGTTGGTAAAAGTGTGGGTGGTCATACATCTCAAATTCATTTGTCGGTTGATGCTTGTGGTAATCCAATAGAATTTATCATTACGGCTGTTCATGTAAATGATATTGTTGTTGCACCTAACTTATTGGAACAATTGGATTTAAGCCATAATGAAACCGTGTGTGCTGATAGGGGTTTTGACAGTGATACTTTGCGTAAACTGATTAACACCAAATAAAGCAAAGCCAATATTTCGTACAAGAAAAATAGAGAGCATCTTAATGTCAATACAGATTGGTACCTGTATAAAATCAGGCATTTGGTAGAAAACGCCTTTGCACGTTTAAAGCACTTTCGTGCAGTTGCAACGCGATATGATAAATTAAAACGCAATTATGAAAGTACCGTTTCATTGGCTTGTGCTTTGATTTGGTTGAAATTATAGGTGAATTGTCATTAGCCCCTAGGGTGAATTTGAGGAGTTTTTTCAATAAAGGTTTCATTGTGGATTAAATAAATCAAATTATTAGGGGGTTATGTCCTAATGGTTTGGCTTGGGTTGTAAATAGCGGTATTATAAGAAATTTAGGTTATTTTGAAAAATTAAGGGTTGTTATGGGTTTGTATAATTTGAAATTATATTTCAATCAAGACTTTATTTCCGCCTGTTGAAACTTAAAATTTCATGGGGACGACCCACATACTATTTTGAGTTCATCGCAATCCAAAATAGCCTGTTATACCTTGAAAGTTTTATGGAGATTGACTATGACCAACTATAAAAGTGATGGGGCTGTACTAGATAACTAGGGAAATCTAATTTCAGGTTAGAATAATCCCTATGAGAAAAAGTCGTTTAAGTCAGTACAAGCAAAACAAACTCATTGAGCTATTTGTTGCAGGTGTTACCGCTCGCATAGCAGCCCAATTAGTTGGTGTTAATAAAAATACAGCTGCCTATTACTTCCACCGTTTACGCTTGCTTATCTATCACAATAGTCCACATCTGGAAATGTTTGATGGTGAAGTAGAAGTTGATGAAAGCTATTTTGGTGGACAACGCAAAGGCAAACGCGGTCGCGGTGCGGCAGACAAAGTGGCTGTATTCGGGCTTTTGAAACGTAATGGCAAGGTTTACACCGTTGCCGTACCCAATACACAAACCGCCCGATTATCCGTGAGCAAGTCAAACCTGACAGCATTGTTTATACCGACTGTTATAAAAGTTATGATGTGCTTGATGTGAGTGAATTTTCACATTTTAGCTTCGCAGAAACTTCGTTTTCGCATCAATCACAGCACACATTTTGCTGAACGACAAAATCACATTAACGGAATTGAGAACTTTTGGAATCAAGCAAAACGTCATTTGCGTAAGTTTAACGGCATTCCCAAAGAGCATTTTGAGCTGTATTTGAAGGAATGTGAATGGCGTTTTAACAACAGTAAGATAAAAGTCCAAATTTCCATTTTAAAACAATTAGTAAAACAGGATTTGTTTTAGTTATCTAGGACAGCCCCTTTTGAATCATACAAGTATGTTTTGACATAGTGATTTTCCTTGATAAGATGATTTTTTATTAAGATATTGTAAATGTAGAAATTGCTAGCGTTGTTTACAGTATTGAAAGACAATACTGCCATGAATATCCATAAAAATACCCGCCTTACTGTACACCATCGTCAAGCTATCTGGTTAGCCTACACGCAAGATAAGGAAAGCATTACTTCATTGGCTCGCCGTTTCATGGTTAGCCGCCCAACCATTTATCGTGTACTGGCGGCTGCTCGTTTGCGCTTACTTAAGCACCAACAATCGTTTTAAACAAGCAAAATACGGTATGAAACGATTAGCAAAAGTAGAGCGAGAACTTCAAGAGAAACTCAAAAAGCAAGCGCAACGCTACAACAAATCCTATCCAGGCGAAATGGTGCATGTGGATACCAAACGCCTACCTTTACTTAAAGGACAAAAAGCAACGGATAAGCGAGAGTATCTTTTTGTTGCAATTGATGATTTTTCTCGTGAATTGTATGCTGCCATTTTGCCAGATAAAACTGCCACAAGTGCGGCTAAATTTCTGACTGAACAAGTGATAGAGCCTTGCCCATACCAGATTGACTGCATTTATTCAGACAATGGCAGCGAATACAAAGGCGGGGTGAATCATGCGTTTGCTGTGGCGTGTTTTGAAAACAATATCAATCAAAAATTCACTCGCCCAGCACGTCCGCAAACCAATGGCAAAGCGGAGCGGGTAATACGAACCTTGATGCAGATGTGGCATGAGAAAACTGAATTTACCTACCGATGGCATCGTCAAAAGGAATGATGTCGTTTTGTGAATTTTTATAATACGGTAAAGCCCCACAGTTCATTAAATGGCGATACGCCATTTGAGGTGCTACAAGCTTATTTTTCTCAACCTGTTGTGTAAACAACGCGGTTTATTTCTACAGTTTAATGGGTATGAATGGGTCAAGTTTGGGTAGATATTGCCTTTTGTTTGCTTTGGGGTTTTGCAAAGGTTTCTGCCTTGCCCCCAATTATCATTTTACCTAATACCTATTTATCAAAATTTTTGATTTTCAATAATAAATCATCGGCATTATAATAATTGTTATTTCAACCATTTAGGAACACAAAATGACTTACCCTGTCAAATCCTATGCTGCATTTAGTGCCACCACACCGCTTGCCCCACATAGTTTTGAACGCCGAGAACTCCGTGAAGACGATGTTTTGATTGATATTTTGTACTGTGGCGTGTGCCATTCAGACTTGCATATGGCTCGCAATGATTGGGGCTGGACACAACACTATCCGCTGGTGCCGGGGCACGAAATCATCGGTCGTGTTGCCAAAGTCGGTAAAAATGCCAAAAAATTCCAAATCGGCGACTTGGTCGGTGTGGGCTGTATGGTGGATTCTTGCCGTGAATGCAGTCCTTGCCAGCACGGTTTGGAGCAATACTGCGAAGTGGGCAACATCGGCACTTATGGCGGTATTGACCGCTTTGACGGCACACCAACACAAGGCGGTTACAGTACAGGCGTGGTAGTGAGCGAAGATTTTGTGTTAAAAATCTCTGAAAACTTGGACACCAAAGCGGTTGCCCCTCTTTTGTGTGCAGGCATTACCACCTATTCGCCCCTGCGTCATTGGAATGTTAAAGCTGGTTCAAAAGTCGCTGTTGTGGGGCTTGGCGGACTTGGGCATATGGCGGTTAAACTTGCCAAAGCAATGGGAGCGGAAGTTACGCTTTTTACTCGCTCACTGGGCAAAGCCGATGATGCTTACCGTTTGGGGGCAAGCCGTGTGGTGCTTTCCAACGATGAAAGCCAGATGAAAGAAGTTGCCAATACCTTTGATTTGATTATTGACACCGTGCCATATACCCACGATTTAAAATCGTATATGCCAACTTTGGCGTTGGACGGTACGCTGGTGCTGGTGGGTTTGGTGGGCGAACTTAAAGAAACCATCAACACTGTGCCGATGATTGTCGGTCGCCGCAGTATTTCTGCCTCTGTGATTGGTGGCATTAAAGAGACCCAAGAAATGCTGGACTTTTGTGCTAAGCATAACATCGTGCCAGAGGTGGAAATGATTGATATGCAAAATATCAATGATGCGTATGAAAGAATGCTCAAATCCGATGTGAAATATCGCTTTGTGATTGATATGGGGAGTTTGAAAGCGTAATTTCTTTTTGGGTTAGGAAAACACCGTTTTCAGGGTTGGAAACGGTGTTTTTTACTTAGAGCTGTATCGTATAAGCAAAAAGACTGACAATCATCAAGAAATTTAGCTTAAACTTCACTATCAATTTTTTCCCCAATCGTATTCATATATGCCTGTAAGTCAATAGCAGGAACTGTTCCAATTGCTTGTTGCAAATAACGGGTTAATTGCATAAAGAAAGTAATTAATGAGTTTTCAGGCTGGCTAAATACCAATGATTGAAAAGTGCGATTCTGATAATAATCATGAATGCGCTTTTTAAAATCCGTTTTCTCATTAATATCTTCTTCGCCATCATACTGAACAAAGAAACTACCATAATCCACAATACAACCCAAATCAATCCCTTCTAAGTCAATTAAAGACTTAATATGCTTTTCAATAGTATCATTATTATTATGTGTAAAAGAGTTGGTAGTGGTTAAAATCCCACCAATGATTTTTGTTAGCGGACGAGCAGGTTGCTTTTGCCCAGAATTAATCATAGATGTTGATGTACGGTCTAATCTTCTGACACTGGCAATTTTTTGACCTGCATACTGAATGTAATTAATATCGCCAACATTACCCTGAATATCAGGTTTTACCTCAAAAACAGCATAAACGCCTTCGGCTGGAATATACTTAAAGCCATTTTGATTAAAAATAAATGGTGTAAACCAATTATCATAAATGACAATATCAATTTGGTCGCTGGTATTTCCGTGACAATCAATCACAATCGCCTTATCTACACTATAACGATTTGGTAAATAATTTTGCAACCATTCAATCCAAGCATTTTCCAAGGCATCGCCTTTTGAACCTGGATGATGAATAAATTCACGATTGGTGCTCAATTGACTTTGCATTTGCCCTTGCATACCACGAAACAAGGCTGATAAATCAACATTATTCATAAACAACTAACCTACTTTCATCAACAATAAAGAAATTAAAATCGGGGCTGTCCTAGATAACTAAAACAAATCCTGTTTTACTAATTGTTTTAAAATGGAAATTTGGACTTTTATCTTACTGTTGTTAAAACGCCATTCACATTCCTTCAAATACAGCTCAAAATGCTCTTTGGGAATGCCGTTAAACTTACGCAAATGACGTTTTGCTTGATTCCAAAAGTTCTCAATTCCGTTAATGTGATTTTGTCGTTCAGCAAAATGTGTGCTGTGATTGATGCGAAAACGAAGTTTCTGCGAAGCTAAAATGTGAAAATTCACTCACATCAAGCACATCATAACTTTTATAACAGTCGGTATAAACAATGCTGTCAGGTTTGACTTGCTCACGGATAATCGGGCGGTTTGTGTATTGGGTACGGCAACGGTGTAAACCTTGCCATTACGTTTCAAAAGCCCGAATACAGCCACTTTGTCTGCCGCACCGCGACCGCGTTTGCCTTTGCGTTGTCCACCAAAATAGCTTTCATCAACTTCTACTTCACCATCAAACATTTCCAGATGTGGACTATTGTGATAGATAAGCAAGCGTAAACGGTGGAAGTAATAGGCAGCTGTATTTTTATTAACACCAACTAATTGGGCTGCTATGCGAGCGGTAACACCTGCAACAAATAGCTCAATGAGTTTGTTTTGCTTGTACTGACTTAAACGACTTTTTCTCATAGGGATTATTCTAACCTGAAATTAGATTTCCCTAGTTATCTAGTACAGCCCCTTATTTTATTCCATAAATTTCACCACTTCATCAAAGGCTTTGCGTGCCTTTGGCTTGATGTCTTTATCACGATAGCCAAAAGTACACATCACCGACACCGCCCACTCGGCAGGGTCAAACAAGCCTTCATCGGCAAGAATTTGATTCACTTCCTTGTAATCAAAGCCTTCAATCGGACAAGAATCAATGCCCATCATCGCCGCCCCCGTCATCATATTGGCAAGGGCGATGTACGTTTGTTTGCTTGCCCAATCGTATAGACTGCGGTCAGAGTCCAAAATGGCAATGTCTTCTGTTTGGAATTTTTTGTACACCACCAACGCTTTTTCACGAGCCTCACCAGTTAAGCCCCGTCTGTCCATAATCTGCCCAAAATAAGGCGTGTCATAGCGGGCGTTTTTCTTTGCCAAAATTGCCACAATATGACTTGAAGTTTCCATCGTGGGAATGCCCCAGCAGTAAGGTTTTAATTTTTGGCGTAAATGGGCATTTTGTAGCACCAAAAACTGCCACGGCTCAGACCCCACCGAGCTTGGGGAGAGTCGCCCCATTTCCAAAATGGCATAAAAATCGTCATCGCTGATTTTCTTATTGCCATCGTACGAGCGAGTGGAGGCACGGTAATGAAATGCGTTTAAAATATCGTCTTTATTAAAAAAGGTCATCATTGCTCCAAAATTGGGTAAAAAAAGCGATTAAAATTTGCTTATTATACCTTGGTTTAGGTATTTTGAAAAATTGAGAATTTTGATGATTGAGTATTATTAAAAATGATAATGGGGGATTTTCAGGCAGCCTGAAAGGTTGTTTGCAATAAAAACACCACTTTCATCATAAAAGCGGTGTTTTTATCACAATTTACACAAACCCTCTGACATACTGTCTTGGCACAAACCGCACCTCATCGCTATCCGCTCCATTTTGCTGATATTGGGCATTGAGCACCCAATAGGGGTCTCGCAGAAGCCCACGCCCCACCGCCACCAAATCAGCATCGCCAATGCCCAAAATATGGTCAGCCACAGACGGATTATCAAGCATTCCCACCGCAATCACAGGTTTAGCTGTTGCCTGTTTGACTTTGCGGGCAAAATCCACCTGATAGCCTGCATAAAATTCTGGGTGATTGCCTTTATGTAGTACGCCATCGCCACCACCGCTCACATCAAACACATCTGCCCCTGCGTCAGAAAATCGCTTGGCAATCGCTACGCCATAGTCCAAATCAAAACCATCTTTGCCGTATTCTTGGGCGGAAATTCGCACGATTAAAGGCATATTCTCTGGCATTACTTTTTTGGCAGCCTGAATAATTTCCACACCAAAAAGCGCTTTGTCTTGACCGTATTCATCGGTGCGTTGGTTGGATTTGGGCGAATAAAATTGATGAATCAAATAACCGTGTGCCGCGTGAATTTCAATGGTATCAAAACCTGCCTCCACCGCTCGTTTGACTGAATCGGCAAAGGCTTGCACCAAGTCTTTGACTTCGGCTGTGGTCAATTCTCTTGGTGTGATGAGATTTTGCCCAGCATAATCAAGCTCACCATAATGGATAGGACTTGGGGCAACGGCGTTTGGCTCATCTTGGGCTTTTCTGCCTGCGTGGGCGATTTGAATGCCGATTTTTGCCCCTTGTGCGTGAACACTGTCCACCAATTTTTTAAAGGCGTGTTGTTGCTCATCGTTCCATAATCCCAAGCAGCCCCCGCTAATGCGACCGTTTGGGGCAACATTGGTCATCTCAACGATAATTAAGCCCACACCGCCCACCGCTCGGCTGGTGTAATGCACCAAATGCCAGTCGTTTGGCACGCCATCTTTGGCAGAATATTGGCACATTGGGGGCATCACCACACGATTTTTTAGGTCAATGTTTTTGATGGAAAATGGGGTTAAAAGCGTGCGAAGTTTTGCCATTGTTTTGAATCTCTTAGGTAAATTTTGGGCTATTGTATAAAATTTTGGATATTGTGTGAAATTGAGAATTTTGATGGGTGGGTATTATTTAAAATAATAATTGAAGTTTTTAAGGCAGCCTGAAAATAAAAAACACCGCCCCCATTCAAGCGGTGTTTTATTTCACTTACAACTCATCGACCATTTCTTTAAACAATTGATAAGCATAATGCTGTTTGTCTTCATCAAAAATATAATTGGTTAAAATCAGCTCATCAACATTGAGTCTATTTTGAAAATCAATCAGTTGATGTTTGACGCTTGCCTTATCGCCCACAAATGACCCAGCAAGCATTGCCATTGCCGAATATTTTTCTTGGGGCGACCACAAAGCGTCCATATCAGGCACAGGCGGACACACGCCACGAGACACGCCACGCACCAAATCCCAAAACAACTGTTGAAGGCTTGTTTGCAAAAAGTGGGCTTCATCGTCTGTATCCGCCACCACCGCATTGACACAAACCATCATATAAGGGGCATCTAACACAGCAGATGGTTTAAATTCACGCCGATAAATCTCTACCGCCAGCTCTAACATTCGTGGGGCAAAATGGGCAGCAAAGGCATAAGGCAGGCCAAGTCGCCCTGCCAAATACGCACTTTCGGTACTTGACCCCAAAATATACAAAGGCACATTTAAACCCATCGCAGGATAGGCTTTGACTTGCCCTTGTACGCTGTCATCGCCAAAGTAGCGTTGCAGTTCACTGATGTCGCTGGCAAATTCATCAGACACATCTCGCCTGCCACGCCGTAGGGCAAGGGCGGTCATTGGGTCGGTGCCAGGGGCTCGCCCAAGACCCAAATCCACCCTGTCGCCATACAAGGTTTTAAGCGTGCCATACTGTTCGGCAACTTGCAAAGGGCTGTGGTTAGGGAGCATTACCCCTCCGCTACCGACACGGATTTTTTGTGTTTGTGAAAGCGTGTGGGCGATGAGAATTTGTGTGGCAGAACTTGCCAAATGGGGCATATTGTGGTGTTCGGCAATCCAAAATCTTTTAAAATCAAGTGGTTCTAAAAATTGTGCCAAGTGTACCATAGCGTCAATGGCATCTTTGGCACTTTGCCCTTGACGCATTGGAGCAAGGTTTAGGGCGGAAAGTGTGGGGATTTTAATGGTGTGGGACATCGTTTATCCTAATATGTTCATTTCATACGCCAATAGTGTAACAGATTGATGATATGATAAAAAATGGATTATTTTGATAAGTGCTTATTATTAAAAATGATAATAGGGATTTTACAAAGCTGCCTGAAAAGCATAGCGGGCAGCAAAAAGTAAAAAACACCGCTTGAATTAAAAACCCAAACGGTATTTTATGCTTTATCACACATTCAAAGGCGTATGGGGTTTACCTTTGACAGGTGGTAGCCAGTTTCCGCCATCGCAATTATATTGCCACAAAAGGTCGGGGTAGCCGTAATGGTCGGCTCGCTCTGGGTCAAATTCGCTTTGAATTTCATCATAGCGTTTTTCTTTAAGCAGTGTGGCGATATTGGGATTTAACATCACCGCCTTACCCAATGCCAAAAATTCACAAAATCCTGTCTCAAAAGCGTTTTCAATCGCCTGCCCTGTCAAGAGATTGCCCACGCCAATCAAAGGCAACTTGCCGCCAATGCGTGCGTGAATTTGTTCAATACGGGTTTTGCTTTCGTCCGCCCCACGCCGTGCTTTGTTATAAAAATCCCAAAGCGAAATGTGCAAATATTGCAAAGGCTTATCTACCAAAGCATCAATTAAATCAAAGGTATCTGCCATTGTCAAACCATTGTCGCCTGCCTCTTCGGGCGAAAAACGATAGCCAATGATAAAGTCAGATTTGCCGTATTTTTCACGCACGCCCACCACCGCATCAATAATAGAAAGTGGAAAACGCAAACGGTTTTCTAAACTTCCTCCCCATTCATCGCTGCGATGATTAAATTCACGAGAGAAAAACTGCTGAATCAAATAGGCATTCGCTCCGTGAATTTCCACACCTTCAAACCCTGCACGAATGGCTAAATCGGTTGCATTAGCAAATGATTGAATTAAATGATGAATTTCCTCTACACTCGCTGCACGAGTGCCACTTTGGGCGTGGTTGCTTGCTGAAATTTTGTCTTTACTGTTTAAATCGCTAATGGCGTGTATGCCACCGTGATGGATTTGCAAAATGGCTTTTGTGCCTTGATTTTGTAGGATTTGTGCTGTTTCTTTTAAGCTATCTAAATGCGTCTCATCAAGGGCGGACGGTTGCCCAACAAATGCCTTACCACCGTCTGCCACCAATGTCGCTGCGGTGATAAACATTCCCATATTTTCCCCACGATTTTTGATAAATTGGCGCTCCTCATCGCCTAGCGTGCCATCAGGATTAGAACCCAAATGGGTCATTGGGGCAACGACAAGGCGGTTTTTGATTTCTACGCCATTATTGAGGGTGTAGGATTGGAATAATTGACTCATTTTTTTAGCCTTTTTAAATTAAAATTGAGATAATTATAGCGTAAAATTAAATTTGATAAAATGTTTATTTTTGACTTTCAGGCTGCCTGAAAAACAAAAACACCATTTCTAATCTTAAAAACGGTGTTTTTAAAATTACCAATGTAGCACCGCACTCTCTTCTACTGGCACACGCCCCAAGTGGTGTTTGTTTTGCATTGCGTCCCAATCAGGGTAGCCAAATGAAATGCCGTGCAAAAGTTTATAATCATCAGAAATGCCCAGCTCCTCACGCACATCTTTGGCAAACATCGCAAGGGCAAGCTGTGGAATACCGCCAAAGCCACGAGCGGTTAGCGAGAGCAAGAAAGTTTGCGAATGGATTTACGAGTTTTGACGGTGGTTTCAAAGTCTAACATTTTGTTTTCTCATTGGATTGGTTAAAAGTTGGGATTATTTTAGTGTAAAATTAAATTGTAAACAATGCTTATTTTTGGAAAGCAGGTTTTCAAAAATGGAAAACGGGTTTTCAGGCTGCCTGAAAGTTTATTTTGCCTATTTTGAAAAGAAAAACACCGTTTGAATGGCTCAAACGGTGTTTAAGAAACGCTTAAAAATATTGATTGATATGGCTTTCAAAATCCTTTAAATCTTGTTCAATCGTTGGATTTTTAATCACATCATAACAAGCGAAAGTCGGCAATGGTGTCATTGCAAAAAATCTAAAATTACAATGTATGGGGAAAAACAAATCATCAAGCCCTTTACCAGCAAATAAATATTCGTTTGCATTATCAAACGCATTTTTGGGTGCGTTGAAAGTAGCAGAGAGCATATATTTTTTGCCTTTCATCAATCCGCCTGTGCCGTAATTGATATTCGGATTAGCTGATGAACGACCATCCGTGTTGCACAAAATGCCACCCATTCCTGCGGTAAAGACATCGTCCATATATTTTTTGGCAAGCCACGGTATCATCATCCAGTTGCTTGGAAATTGGAAAATCACTGCGTCCGCCCATTGCCATTTTTCAAGCTCATCGGCAACGGCATAATCGGTAACTTTACTGTGCTTGACGGTTAAGCCTTTGTTTTGCAATGCTTTGGTAGCGATATCAATTAAGGACTTTGTTAATTCGCCTTTGGAGAAATCATAAGGCTGGTGGGCGTTGATGATTAAGATGTTTTGCATAAAAATACTCATTCAATGGTTAAAATCAATAGGCATATTATACCCAGTTTAATTGGTTTGATAAGACGGCTAAAAATGAATACAATGGTCAAAAATTTTGAACAATCAGGCTAAAAAATGCATAACCACCACGATTGGCGACTGTTTTTATCGCTTGCCCACACCCAAAGTTTTACCAAAACCGCCGCCCAACTGGGTTTGGCTCGTTCGTCCGTGTCGCAAGCGATTAGCACCTTAGAACAAAAATTGGGCGTACGCTTATTTCATCGCACAACACGGCAAGTTACCTTAACTCAAGCAGGGGAGCAACTGTTTGATGAGCTGTTGCCTTTGTTTGCCCAAATGGACAGTAAAATCAATGAAATTTTAAATAAAAATAACGAATTACAGGGCATACTTCGTATCAATGGCACACCCAACAGTTTTGCCCTATTGTGGGATAAACTTTGTGCCTTTGGTCGGCAAAACCCCAAGATTTGCTTGGAGCTGAGTGCTGATTTTCGTTTTGTGGACATCATCAAAGAAAAATTTGATGCTGGTATCCGCACAGGTGATGTGCTTGGGCAAGAAATGGTGGCGGTAAAAATCTCTGAACAAACAACAATGTGCTGTGTGGCAAGCCCTGCTTATTTTACGCATTATCCCATTCCCCAAACGCCAGAAGACTTAAAACACCACAACTGTATCCGCTTTCGTTTGCCGACACACGGTGGTTTGTTAAATTGGTCGTTTTTATCGCCTGATACCCAAGAGGTCATCAGCCAAACGGTGGGCGGTCAATGGATTTTTAATGACACGCAAATGCTTATCTCATCGGCTTTGGACGGTGTGGGCTTGGTGTGGATTGAGCGGTCGCTTGTGCGTGAATACTTAGACAATGGGCGGTTAATCAGCGTATTAGATAAATGGGCGATGATTTATCCGCCTGATTATTTGTATTATCCTCATCGGCAAATTTCACCCAGTTTAAGGTCGTTGGTGGAATTTTTGAGGGTTTAGGTTTTCAGGCTGCCTGAAAAGGTTATTTTGCCCATTTTAAAACAAAAAACACCGCCCTTATCACAAAAGCGGTGCTTTCAAATCATCAAACCTTAACCACAATCTTACCAATCTGCTGATTGCTTGCCATATATTCGTGAGCTTTAACCATTTCATCAAAGGCAAAGATTTTGTCAATTTCTGGGCGTAACTGACCGCTTGCCAAACCGTCATAGACAAAGGTTTTGGCTTGTGCCAATTTTTCAGGGACGGTGGTAATTTCAAAGAGTTCATACCCCCGCACGGTCAAATGCTTACCCAAAATCGCAAAGACTGGCACAGCAATATCATCGTGGCTTAATGCCCCATAAATGATGTAACGACCATCTTGTGCCATTGCATTGATGATTTTTGCCGCCTCTTGTCCGCCCACAGGGTCAAATACCACATTGACACCTTTGCCATTGGTGATTTCAAAAAGTTTGGCGGTTACATCGTCTTCGCTTGTGGCAATCACAAAATCCGCCCCTTTTTCCAAAAGTACATCGCCTTTGGCGTGGGTGCGAGACAAGGCAATCACCGTTGCCCCTTGCATTTTGGCGATTTGAATGCTTGCCAGACCGACCGAACTGGTTGCACCGCCTAGCACCACCACATCGCCTTTTTGTACTTTGCCAAACTCAATCAGTCCGCCATAAGCGGTAACAAACGCCATCCAACTGGCGGACGCTTGTTCCATTGATAAATTATCAGGGTGCTTAACAACGGCGTGTTTGGGCATATTGACGATTTCGCCATAAGTGCCATATTCGGTAAACATAAAAGATGGAATAATGCTGACCTTATCGCCAATGGCAAGCTCGCTCACGCCCTCGCCAATCGCCACGACCACGCCTGCCCCTTCATAACCCAAAGTCGCAGGGAATACAGGGTCAATCACATAAGCCCCTTCTCGGTACATCATTTCGGCACGGTTTAAGCCAATGGCTTGGATTTGGATTTGTACTTCGTGTGCTTTTGGTGCAGGAATTGCCACATCAACGATTTGCAAGACATCAGGCGAACCTGTTTTGGTAAATTGGATTTGTTTGCTCATTGTTTTGACCTGTTATTAAAAATGAGCGTATTTTAGCGTTTTAAAATAATAATAAGAATGGCGAAAAATGGGAAAGTGATTTTTAAAAATGGAAAATGGGCTTTCAGGCTGAAAGGTTATTTTGCCCATTTTAAAAACAAAAACACCGCTTGAATGTCTCAAACGGTGTTTAAAATCAGCCAATTACTCTACTTTCACTAATCATAAAATTGGCAATGCGTTTGGCGATTTTCCAATGACCATTTTCTTTGACATAGGTATCATTGTAACGCACACTGTGGTCGTGCAGGATTTCTTTGCCATCTTTGGTCTCAACCAATTTCACCGCACAATAGTTGATGGCGGTGGCATTATTTTCATCAATAAACGACACGGTATGCTGTCCATTGATGTGATATACGCTGTGAAATGGTGTTAAAAAGTCGCTAAACACTTTTTCAATCTGGGCAACGCCATTCATCTCAAACACGAGTTTGCCACCAATAAAGGTATGAACAATGGCATTATCGGTAAAAAGTGGCATTTGCTCGGCGACTTTTTTCTCGTCTGCTAAATTGGAAAAAGTATCTACCAAATCTTTTAAGGCTTGGCGTTCGGTGTGGATATTAAAACTCATAAAATGCTCCGTACATTGGATTAACTACTACTTAAATAAAAATTACACTCGCCCAATCCCTATGCTTTGTTGTTTAAAGGCATTAGGATTATCAAAAATCTTACCAATCAAATCGGCAATGCTCGCACGAGACACCGCCCGTCCTTTGAAGGCTTCGCCTTTTTGAGTTAAGACATAATCCATCGTGCCATTATCAAACCACGCAGGGCGGATAATGGTGTATGAAATTGTAGAATTTTCAATGATTTGGGCGGATTTTTTATAAGGGTCTAAAATAGAGCCGTGATTTTCGCCCGTCTCGTTATAAATCCCCATAGAACTTATCCAAATCAAATGCTTAACCTCATTCTCCTGCACCGCCTCCACGACATTTTGTGCCATTGGTTCAAGGCTGCCTGACAGTCCTGCATAAACATAATCTTGCCCACGCATTGCTGTGTTTAAGGCATCTAAATCCAAAACATCGCCTTCAATAACCGTTGCACGGTCTGCAAATTGTTGGACGCTGTTTTTGTTTCGCACAAATAAAGTTAATTGATGATGAGGGTTTTCTAACAGTCTAGGAATGACAACTTGTGCCAAACTGCCACTGGCACCAAGCATTAAAATACGCTTCATTTTCGGTTTCTCCTAATAAGGAATGAGGTGTATTATAATCAATCATTTTGTTAAAATATATAAGCAAAATCAAAACAGACTGTTTAGGATATTGGAACAATGCCACACTTTGATGACTTATATTTATTTTTAACGATTGTACAAACAGGCAGTTTTACCAAAGCTGGCGAAAAATTGGGCGTATCTAAATCTGCACTATCGCAAAGTATCAGCCATTTGGAAAACCGCTTAAATATACGCCTGTTAAACCGCACCACAAGAAGCGTCTCACCCACGCCAGAGGGTTTGTCTTTGTATAACGACCTTGCACCGCATTATTTTGCCATTGGCGAGGGGCTTGCCAAACTGACCGAACATCAAGCACACATCACAGGCACAGTACGCATTAACGCCAACGAGCTTGCGATACAAACGGTGATTTTGCCCAAACTTGCCCCTATTTTGAGCCAAAACCCACATATTGTCGTGGAAATTTATAGCGATAACCGCTTTGTGGATATTGTGGCAGAAGGCTTTGATATGAGGGTAAGGCTTGGCGGCACGGTCGCAAGCGGTATGATTGCGGTCAAAATTTCACAAATGGTGCAAATTACGCTGGTTGCCACGCCCAATTATTTGAAAAATAAAGACATTCCAAAAACAATCAGTGATTTAAACCATCATCATCTTATCAATCTGCAACTGGATAAAAATAAACCGCCAATGGACTGGGAATTTTGGGTCAATGACAAGGTGGTCTCTTACACGCCCAAAAGTCAAATTTTAATGAATGGCAATTTGCTTGATGCCATTTTGCAAGATTTGGGCATTGGGCTTGTGGGGCTGTCGCAAGTGGAGCGTTTCATCAAAACAGGCGAACTTGTTGAAATTTTACCAGAGTTTAGAATGACTTATGAACCATTTTATGCCTATTATCCTAGCCGAAAACACCATTCAAAGGCGTTTGAGGTGGTATTAAATGCGTTAAGGGAATAAGTTTTTAGGCAGCCTGAAAGTTTATTTTGCTCATTTTAAAACAAAAAACACCGCTTATCATCACGATAAACGGTGTTTTTTATGCCTACAAATATTTGGTAATCTCCCGAAACTGCTCCAACTCTTTTTGTGGGTCGTCCGTCTCCAGAATGTGGCTCATACAATGGTCAATGTGGTCGGCAATCAGCAGGCGTTTGGCTTTGGTAATGGATTTTTCTACCGCATAAAGTTGTTGGGCGATGTCATTGCAAGGGCGTTCATCTTCTAACATTTGAATGACGGTGTTCAAATGCCCATACGCCCGTTTTAGGCGGTTGATTAACGCAGGGTGGCTTTCGTGGGTGTGGGGGCAGTCGTGCGTGGGCATTTTCATCAGCTAAATAAAAATAAAATCACTACAAATATCGGTCAAATAAAATTTCAATATCAGAAATCATGTATTTGCGCCGTGTATTTTTGGCATAAGCCCAGTATTGTTCAATAGGATTCAAATCAGGACTGTATGCAGGTAAATACAGCAGCTTATGCCCACTTTGTGCCACCAATTGACGAATCTCTTTTTACCGACATGAAAGCGAGCATTATCCATAATCAACACACTCTTTTTATTCAATTTTGGTATTAAATCTTCTTTTAGCCATTGAATAAAAACCGCACGATTAATCGTATGATGAAACAAAGCAACTGTAAACAAACGCCCATTTAACAATGCACCTATTGCATTGGTTTGTTTACGTATTTGCCAATCGTAAGTCGCATAACAACGCCGCCCAATCAGGGCATAGCCTTTTGTGTGCAAAACCACTTTCATCAATATAAACCATTTGATAGCCCATTTTTTTGTAAAAACGCAATTTTAAATGGTACTGATTTCGCTGCTCTGGTTCTTGTTTTGGGTGTTGGCTCGTCTTTTTTTAACTGAAATTTTGAGCTGTTTGAGTGCGTAACAAATTGCACTTGCGGTAACACCCAAACGCTTGGCACGTTCGTATTGGAAGGCATCAGGGTAGTTTTCAACATCTTTTAATAATGCTTCATGATTAACTTTTAATGGTTTGAATTGACGTTTTTTTCTTTCAATCCCATTTCGTTTCCATTGGTTAATGGTATGTGTACTGATGCCATAAAATGCGGAGGCTTGACGTATCGTCATACCGCTTGCAACGCTTTTTAGGATTTGTTTACGTAAGTCTTGGGAGTAAGCCATGATAAATTTAATATTGTAGTGATTTTAATTTTAGTTAGCTATAGACATAATTAAAGCCCCACACTTTAAAATTAAAGTAGGGGCTATCAAGCCTTGTTCGTAAATGATTGCTCAATCGGCAAAAGATACTGTTACAATTAGCCCCTATCGGAGCTTTAAATATACAAGGGCTTGATTGTAATTATTAAAAACAAAAGAAATGAAATATATCAAAAAATTAGTGGTTTAAAGGTCTTAAAGGAGAATGCAACTTATGCAATGAAACAACAATACCGCTAAAAAATCAGTCAATATTATGAATGGCTTGATGAAATAAAAGCAGAATTGGCTCGTCTATATGACAAAAAAGCTGACTTATTGGCAATGGTTCGTAAGACTAATAATAACACCCACCAAATCAAAGAAATGATTCGTACGACTTGTGGGCGTGGTGGATAAATTTGGTATGAAAGAAAAAATTATTAATATGGTAAAAAGTATTGATAATTGGTTGTTTTTATGTAAAAATTATTCTTAATGTAAAGAGTGCTAACAATGAAAAATATCTTATTTTTAGTAACAGGAACAACTACGCAGATTATTACCGAAACTGTTGGGCATTAGCTTGCGACCCAAACAAGAAAGAAAAATGGATTCCTGATGAGATTCATATTTTGACAACTGCACATGGTTTTAATTTAATTAATACTCGCTTATTAAAAAAGGGTGTGTTTGAGAGATTTAAGCAAGATTACCCAATCTTAAAGAATATTCAATTTGATCAATCATACATTACAGTTATTCATCATAATGGCGATAAATTAACTGATTTAAAAACACCTGATGATAATGAATTGGCGGCCGATTTGATTTGTCAAGCTGTACGAGAATTTACCAGCGATGATAATGTATGTTTGCATGTTTCTATTGCAGGCGGACGAAAAACGATGGGCTTTTATGCAGGTTATGCCTTATCTTTGTATGGGCGTTCACAAGATAAAATGTCGCATGTTTTAGTAGAAAGCGAATTTGAAAGTGCGGTTGGGTTTTATTATCCCACCCCAAAAGATATGTTTGTAGAACAAAAATACACCAATAAACGCCTTAATGCCAAAAATGCCAAAGTTTGGCTGGCTGAAATTCCGTTTGTGCGAATGCGTGAAGCAATTTATGATAAACATCAATTAAAAAGTAGTGATAGTTTTAGTCAAGTGGTTGAAAAAATTAACCAATCTTTTGGTGAAGTTAAATTAACTTTAAATATTGCAGAACAAATAATTGTGGTTAATGATAAATTTATCATTGATGATTTAGAACCAAAAGAATTTGCCTTTTTATATTGGTTTGCTGATTTAAAAAAGCAGGATAAAGAAGGTATTATTGCACCCACCAAAAAATGGAGCAATGCAAACAAAGATGAAAAAGATGCCATTGATAATTTGACTGATGAATTTAAAGTCTATTATGATGAGTTTAAGAATGTCAGTGATGATTTTCGTATGGATAAAGCCATTTTTGAAAACCTAAAATCCAAATTAAAAGCAAAGCTAGAACAGCATTTGGGTGTGGAATTATCCCAAAAAGTCGCAATTATCCAAGATGGTCGTGGCAAGCCATTTTATTTAAATGTTTTGCTTAAAAATATTGAAATTTTAGACAGTTTTAATAAATGATTGGAGAATGTAATGGTTAGAATACCAAACATTAATGTACCAAGTGAAAAGCCAGAAAATAAATTACTTTGGCACAGTTTAAATTGTGAGCTAATTACCCCAATGTATGGTGGTGGCATTGAAAGCACCAAAGTAGATAAAGATATGCCCATTCGTGCCAGTAGCATTCGTGGTAATTTGCGTTTTTGGTGGCGATTATTAGCCAAACATAAATGGAAGATTACTGACATTCAAAAAGTTGAAAGTGAACTTTGGGGCGGTGTTAGTAACAATAATGATGATGGTAAAGCAGGTAAGGTGTTATTAAAAATTGCCAAGCAACCAAAAGTGAATGAGCAACAACATTTGGTTGATTATAACGATAAAAGTTTATCAGCTTTGCGTTATGTGTTATTCCCTGCTTATAATGAAAAAGACAAAAGTAAAAGTCCACACAAATTATTAAAGGCAGGTTATCAATGGACATTGCAAGTTGCATTTAGCCACGATATTAGTGAAAACCAAAAAAAGCAAGTTTGGGAGAGTATTCGTTGGTGGGCTAATTTTGGTGGTGTGGGTGCAAGAACACGGCGTGGCTTGGGTGCTGTTAAGGTAGATGAAAATGAATTTTTTCAGTCAGTCATTGCTCTATCTGAGATTGTAGATTTGGGTTTTGGCGTGCAAACTTTTTCTGCAAGCAATCCAAATTCTGCTTGGGTCAATGCTGTTAAAAAATTAGAAACTTTTAGACAAGTTGGTGCAGGTCGTAAAGACCATAATTCTCGCAGTCATTGGAGCGAACCTGATACCATTCGTGATTATACGGAGCAAGCACTACCTGAACATAGTGAGCGAAAAACACAAAATAATGCTTTCCCAAGAGCAAGTTTTGGTTTGCCGATTATCTTTAAATTTAAAGGTAATAATCTAAAAGGTGATGATGATTCATCTAATAAAGACCCAAGAACAACCACTTTAACCTTACAATTTGAAGATGAAAAATATGAAAGATTAGCAAGCCCACTTATTTTACGCCCCTATCTTGATGAACAGGGCGAATGGCATTCGTTGGCTTTGGTTATTGATGATGTTTTATGTGATATGAATGGTAGTAGTTATAAGCCGATTTTAACAGACATAAATCATGATCAAGTGAAATTAGATGATGAGTGTGTTTTTTGGAATGAAGATTATGCTGATGAAGTAAGACCATTACAAAATCGCCATAATAAACCACTTCAAGCCTTTTTAAAATATTTTAAAGGATAATTAACAATGAGTGATTATATTGTCATTATTTCTATTGGACCTGTACAAAGTATGATTGCGTCCGCTCGCAAAAGTCGTGATTTGTGGAGTGGTTCGTGGTTATTATCAGAGCTTGCCAAAGCCTGTGCCATATCATTAAAAAAAGATAACGCAAAATTAATTTTTCCTTTTGTGGAAAATGATGAATTTTTAAAAGAAAATTCGGATTTTTCGGTAGGTAATAAATTACAAGCGGTTATTACAACTGATACTAAGGAACGATTGGAAAGCATTTTAAATAAAGCCAAACAAGCGGTTCAAAATCGCTATCATCAAGAAGCGGATAATGCCTTAAAACAGCTTAATCAAAATGATATTCGTCTTGATATTTGGCAATCACAAATTGATGATTTGGTAGAAATCCAATGGGCGTGGGCAAAAATTGAAAATAATGATTATATTGACGCCAGTCAAAAAGCAGGTGCAGTTCTAGCCAGCCGTAAAAATACGCGTGATTTTAGCCCATTGGCAATTTGCCCTTTTCAATCAGAATTACGATTGCCTAAATCCTCATTAGATGGGTTAAGAGAAACGGTATTAAAAGAAAATACTGAAAAACAGACCAATTTAACTCGCAGAAAACTATCACTAGCAGCATCTGAACAATTAGATGTATTGGGCGTGATTAAGCGTTTGGGTTTTGGAAAAGATGAAAGTGGTAAAAAAGTAGCGGAACAATTTACGCCCATCAGTCGTGTTATGGCAGATGCTTGGATTTTGGAAATTGACCAGCAAGAACCCAATCAGTTGGCTAAAATTATTGAGATTTATAAAAAATTGGAAAGTCTGAATGTTGTTAGTAAAGTTACTGGCAATAAAGACAAAAATGAACAAAGCATTTATAAGGATTTTCCTTATGATGCCGAACTTTTGTATCAAAATCGCTTAGATGCAGAGATTAGAGATTGGAAAAAAATTAATGCTAAAAATGATGATTTAAATCAAGCTGAAGAAATATTGAAACTTCTGGGAGAGTTACAACAATTATTGAGAAATGATTTAAGAGAATACGGCGAACCGTATCGTTATGGGGCGTTATTATTAGCTGATGGCGATCGTATGGGCGAATTATTGGATAAAGCCAAAACCCAAAAACAACATCAAGCTATTACCAAAGCCTTATCCGCATTTGCAGGTGATGTAGCGGATATTATGCGTAAACATCGTGGGCATTGTATTTATGCAGGGGGCGATGATGTATTGGGGCTTGTGCCATTAGATAAAGCCTATGCCTGTGCCAATGCATTACGACTTTCCTTTGCTGAAAGTTTAAGAGAAGTAGCTAATCAATTAGGCGTGGAAGATAAAAATAAACCTTCTTTATCTGTTGGGCTTGCGATTTGCCATTTAATGACCCCATTTGGCGTGGTGCGTGAAATGGCAGACATTGCCGAAAAATATGCCAAAGGCGACCATATTAAAATAGAAGATGAAAAAGAAAATCACGAACGCCGAAATGCATTGGCTATTTTATTATCGGTGCGTGGTGGTAGTGATATTCAAGTAAGGTTTAATTGGAATGATGAACAGGGTTTAGAAAGTTTTAAAACTTTTGTGGATTACTATCTAAAAAAACAGATCCCAAGCCGTGTGGCGTATGATATGCAAGCAATTTATTTAAGAACACAGCAGTTTGGCAAACAAGATGGTGGCGATGATGATAAAGAACTGCGTCAAAATATTCAATTAGCAGAATTAACCAGAATGTTAAAACAAGCTCGTACAGATACAGGCAAAGAAATTGACAATGGCATTATTGAGCAGTTAAACAATCGGGGTAAAGATATTGGACTTGATAGATTGGCTGATGAATTGATTATTGCTCGTTGGCTGTCTGCTAAAACCCAAAAAGAATTGGGCAAGGAG
Source organism: Alysiella filiformis (assembly GCF_014054525.1). Taxonomy (NCBI): domain Bacteria; kingdom Pseudomonadati; phylum Pseudomonadota; class Betaproteobacteria; order Neisseriales; family Neisseriaceae; genus Alysiella; species Alysiella filiformis. Next base: position 922,696 of record NZ_CP059564.1, on the reverse strand, counting down.
TAAAAAATGAATGCGTATTTAATAGAATCCTTAGCACCCTTAGTATTTCGCAATGCCAAGCCATTTGGTCATCAAGCCAATGCACAAGAATTGGCATTTCCTAACCCAAGTACAGGAGCGGGACTAATTCGTTATTTGGCATTAAGTCAAGGCAAGGTGGATAATAGTCATTATGATACAAACTATCAAGATTTATTAAAAATTCAATGCTTTGGTGTTTATTTGGCTCGTTTTGACGATAATAAAGCAATACAGATTTTTGTGCCAAAACCTGCCAATGCCTTGTGTTTGGAGAATGACAATAAACAGATTGAACTCATTCGTCTTCTACCAAAAGCCTTTGATGGTGATTGTGGTAGTGATTTACCAGCTGGTTTATTGCCCATTCAGCCAGAAAAAACATTAAAAGGTAAACCCAAAGGCAATATCAATTACTGGCGACTTGAAGATTTTATAAAATGGCAACAAGGCGAAAAATTGGAATACGATACCATTAAAGAAGGTATTAGTACGATTCCTAATGATATTCGTACCCATATTATGCGTGATGATGACACACATGCAACAGTAGATGGTAAATTATTTCAAACAGCCAGTTTTGATTTGGGCTATCAAAAAAATAATGACGGATTTGATAGTCATCGTTTGGGATTTGTTATTTTATCTAAACAAGAATTAGACGATGATTTGGCGACTTTGGGCGGTGAAAGACGATTATCTTATTTTAAAAAATTGAAGAATCAAATACTGTTTACTAAACCAACGGCTGATGAAATTAATCAGGCAGGTGGATTTAGTTTGTCTTTTATGACGCCTGTTATTTTTGAACAAGGGTATTTACCTCGTTGGATTGATAAAAATACAATGACAGGTCAATTGCCAAGCGGTACAAAAATTAAACTTATCTCGGTTGCGGTAGAACGCTGGCAAGCCATCTCAGGGTGGGATAGTCAAGATTGGAAACCCAAAGCCACCAGAAAAGCAGTATCAGCAGGGGCGGTATATTGGTTTGAGTTATTAGATAATAATCAATGTAAAGAACAAGATATTGATTTTTTAACCGCACCATTAGCTGATAATGCCTATGACCAAGCCGATGGTTTTGGTATGGCATTATTAACCGCTTTTAAACCCAATACTTAATTTCAATCAAACTTAATGTTAAGGAATATGTGATGAACAAGTCTATTTTTTATTTGCATAATTTAACTGCTCTACACGCAGGTACAGGACAAGGCGTGGGCGTGGTGGATTTGCCGATTGCACGAGCCAAAGCAACCAATTTGCCGATTGTCGCAGGTTCATCTATCAAAGGCGTGTTGCGTGATGAAATTTTTGATATTTTTGTCAAAAAATCACCTTATAAAGAAATGACAGATGAAGAACGAAAACAAATAATTGATAAAAATATTATCAATCCTTTGTTTGGTAAAAATGAGAATGCCGACCATGCAGGTGCGATTGCCTTTGGTGATGCCAATTTATTGATTTTGCCAATTCGCTCTTTTGCAGGTGTGGTGGCTTATGCAACTTGCCCATTTATTTTACGCCAATATCAAAGAGATGTGGGCAAAGATAAAAAAATACCACAGCTTAATGATAATGCTTTAATTAGTAATGATAGTATTTTGTTGATTAATGATACGCAAATTGCCTTAGAAGATTTAGATATTGTGGCTAACAAAGAAGAACTGGCAAGTGATTGGGCAACCGATATTGCACACGCCATTTATCCAAACAGTCCAGAATGGCAAGACGAATTTAAAAAACGCTTTGTGATTTTACCTGATGGTATTTTCTCATTTTTGGCGGATACCGCAACCGAAATTCGCACACGCATTAAAATAGACCGTCATACTCGTGTCGTACAAGATGGTGCATTATGGACGGAAGAGAATTTACCTGCCGATAGCGTACTTTGGGGTGTGCTGGGAGTTTCACAAAGCCGTGATAACAATAATAAAAAATCTGCTGATGAATTGGCAGGATTATTGCCAAAAGATGAAATCAATCTACAGATTGGCGGTAAACATACCGTTGGGCGTGGTTTTTGCCGTTTGCTAATTGCAGATACAAAGGAGCAAAAATAATGCAAATTCGTACACAAAAATATGCGGAAATTGCTTATCCTTTGGTTGCTAATATGAAAGTTAATAAGGAATTCAAGCAAACAGATCCAGAAAAATACAAGAGACAATATGAATTGCAAAACGAGTATCGTACACAAGCATTAAATCTACCGACAATGATTTTGCAATCTGGATTGGCACAATCTATTGGCTTTTTAATGGCAAAAGCTAAAAATGATAGTTCTGAAGCAAAAGCAAAAACCAAAGCCTTTCAAAAACTATTGGAGCATTTGGAAAAACTATTAAAAGATAGCGTCAAGCCAAATAAAACATTGCACGAAACTATTTTGGAAAGTGATATTGTCCAATACCAACGCCTAACCCGTAATGCCATTGAAGCGTCTAGCTGGTTAAAACGCTATACGCAGGCATTGTTGGAAAAAGATAAAAAACAGGAGCAAAATAATGCAACTGATGCGTAACAATTTAATTCCTTTATTTAAGCAGATAAAGTCTGCCAACGCAGGTCTGTTAATGCAAAAAGGCTTAAAAGAATGGGATACCGATAGTGAAAAACCAACCAAAAAAGCCTTAATTGAAAAAATTGCTGGTGCAAAAGCTGATGATTTGTATTTATTGGCATTTAATCGCTGGCTGAATTGCACTTTTGATAACGATGAATTTGTTCATTTGTCTGCTAAGGTAAATGGTCGTCTATTTACAGGCTTGGCATTGGGCGGTGCATTAGAAACTGGGGCAATGATTCATCATACTTATGGTATGCCAATGATTGCAGGTTCTAGCATTAAAGGAGCGGTGCGTGCTTATGCTGAATATATTTTTGCAAAGCGAAAAATAGTAGATAATCAAGAGGTTATTGATTATCGTATTGAAATAAAGCAAGGAAAAGAAATTAAGCACTTTCAATTTGATGAGGATAAACAAGCCATTTTAAATGTTTTGTTTGGCACAGAAAGCGATGACGACAATGCCGAAGCGGGCTATTTGATTTGGCATGATGCGTGGTGGATTCCAAATGTTGATAAAAAAGGTCGTTTAACGCAATCTAATAATTGCCCTTTTGTTGGTGAAATTGTTACTGTTCATCATCAAGATTATTATCAAGGTAAATTAGATGAAGCCTTAGACATTGAAAGCCCAATTCCCAATCAGCAAATCGCTATGATAGGCAGTTTTTATTTTAGCATTCAGGGGGATAAAGCGTGGGCAGATTATGCACTGGACTTATTAAAAGGGGCATTGCAATATCAAGGCTTGGGTGCCAAGGGCAGTAATGGGTATGGGTATTTTGATAATATTGATGGTTTAGAAAGTGAGCTTAAAAAGCGTTATAATGCCAATAAACCAGTTCGTGATGATATAGATCCTATCACTGCAAAAATCATACAAAAAGCAAGGGGAATTTCTGAAAAAGATTTGCCACTTCAATTAAGTAAAAAGAAGAATGGCTTCTTTAATGATTTGGAATTGGATAAAAATAATCCCGATGATTGTAAAAAAGTGGCACAAGTCTTTATTGAAGAGTATTCAGATATTATTACTCAATGGGCTGATGCTCCAACAGGTAGTAATCTTGCAACGGCATATCAATTTATTGAACAGTATCGTTAACATATCCCCATTATTGATAAAGCCAGTTTATCAATCAATGGGGATAGGTTTAAATTATTTAAGTTTTTCTAGTTCTTGTTTGAATTGCTCTTTATTTTTAACCCAAATAACAGTAATCCTTTTATCTGTACATTTAGCTAAAAAGTCGTTTGTTTGATTTTCATTGCTGTTGTTATCACGAATAATAGATGATAGCACCAATACACTACTGAATTTACCAAGCTGAAAATGTCCATTCAGTTGTTTCCTAAACTCATCTGGACTTTTATTGGCAGGAATATCTGATTTTAATTCCATTACATACAGTTTATCATTTCTTAGTAATAAAATATCAGTTTCATTACCACTTTTCTTACCAATTTTTGGGACTAAACCAGTTTTGATTTCTTTATCTGGATTAATATAGCCAATTAAAAACAAAATCACTACAAATATCGGTCAAATAAAATTTCAATATCAGAAATCATGTATTTGCGCCGCGTATTTTTGGCATAAGCCCAGTATTGTTCAATAGGATTCAAATCAGGACTGTATGCAGGTCAATACAGCAGCTTATGCCCACTTTGTGCCACCAATTGACGAATCTCTTCACCGACATGAAAGCGAGCATTATCCATAATCAACACACTCTTTTTATTCAGTTTTGGTATTAAATCTTCTTTTAACCATTGAATAAAAACCGCACGATTAATCGTATGATGAAACAAAGCAACTGTAAACAAACACCCATTTAACAATGCACCTATTGCATTGGTTTGTTTACGTATTTGCCAATCGTAAGTCGCATAACAACGCCGCCCAATCGGGGCATAGCCTTTTGGACGATGAACGGTTTGTGCAAAACCACTTTCATCAATATAAACCATTTGATAGCCCATTTTTTTGTAAAAACGCAATTTTAAATGGTACTGATTTCGCTGCTCTGGTTCTTGTTTTGGGTGTTGGCTCGTCTTTTTTAACTGAAATTTTGAGCTGTTTGAGTGCGTAACAAATTGCACTTGCGGTAACACCCAAACGCTTGGCACGTTCGTATTGGAAGGCATCAGGGTAGTTTTCAACATCTTTTAATAATGCTTCATGATTAACTTTTAATGGTTTGAATTGACGTTTTTTTCTTTCAATCCCATTTCGTTTCCATTGGTTAATGGTATGTGTACTGATGCCATAAAATGCGGAGGCTTGACGTATCGTCATGCCGCTTGCAACGCTTTTTAGGATTTGTTTACGTAAGTCTTGGGAGTAAGCCATGATAAATTTAATATTGTAGTGGTTTTAGTTTTGGTTAGCTATAAAACAAAAACACCGCTTGAACCTCAATCCAAACGGCATTTTCATCAATCCCCCACCACCGTAAACACCTTATTTTTCAGGCGATATTCACTCTTTTCATCGTAGGCAAATTGGGTAATGGTCGGTTTTCTTTGGCAAAGCTGACGCATTTTGGCGGTGCTTTGTTGGTGTAGATGTCCGTCAATGCACACACCGTCAATGTTGCCAGCAAGCATATCTTGTTCAGAGTAAGAGGCATCGCCACCAATCAAAATATCATACTCGCCCATATCCACCACCACCGCCAAATGCCCCAGCGTATGTCCTGCGGTTGGCACAAGGCGGATTTTGCCGTCTTTGGTGAGTTTATGACTTTGTTCAAAACTTTCAAACGCCCCATCATTAAAGGCGATACCGTCTGGCTTAAACCAATCAGGATAGTGCATTGTCAAATAGCCGTTCATCACCGCATTTGGGGCGTTGATTGCCTGTTTTTCGGTTTGGCTCATCACAAATCGGCTGTTTGGAAAATGGGCAATACCGCCTGCGTGGTCGCCGTGCATATGGGTCATTACCACCGTGTCAATGTGCAGGGGGTCAAAGCCATTTGCCTTTAAAACTTCGCCCACTTCTTCGTGTTTTTTGACCCCACGCCGTTCGCAAAACTGCATAAATGGATGCCACCACGGTTGATAGCCCTTGTCATTGGCTCGACTGCTTTCGCCTGTATCCACCAAAATCAAACCCTCATCGTGTTCAATCAGCCAGCAACCAATCGGCAATTTGGGCGACCATTTTTTATCGGTCAGCACATCAAGCACACGAGCAGGACGGGCAAAAAAGCGTGCCACTTGATGATGAATTTTGATTTGTACCCAACCTGTTGCCAGACAATGCACTTTAATCATTGTTAAAACCTTGTTTTGTCAAATTGAGTATATTTTACAAGGCATAAACAAGCCATACAAACACCAAAATGCTTGTATTTAACAGGATATACAGATAAAATTATCAAAATGTATGCTTATTTTGAAAAAAGATGAACGATTTAAGAGTAATCAAAACCCATCTGGCAATCCAAAGCGCTTTGATTGAATTATTGGACGAAAAGCCGTTTGAAAAAGTGCAAGTACAAGAAATCATTGAAAAAGCCTTGATTAACCGCACCACTTTTTACCGTTATTATTCGGGCAAAAGCGACTTGGTCGGCAAATTGATAAAAGAGGTGAAGGCACAATATCAAGACCTGCTCAAAAAGCGTTTTGAAAGTGATAATTTACTGCGATTTATGCAAACCATCGGCAACCGCTTATTGGAAAAAAGACAGCTGATTTTGGCACTTTGGCAAATTAAAACCCCACGCCATCATTTGTATGACGATATGCACACGCTGTTAAAAAACGCCTTTATCGCCCACGCCAAACGGATAACATCAGATGATAAAAATTGGGCTGATAAAAATTGGGACTATCAAGCCCATATTTTTGCCACCATTGCCCTTGAAAGCCATAAATATTATTTTGAACAAGGCAAACTTTTGCCCATTCCACAGGTGTTTGAGGCGTGGATAGAAATGGTGCAGGTGTTGAAAAGCGTTCAGGCTGCCTGAAAAATGAGTTTTGCAAAAACACCGCTTGAAATCCAAACACAGCCCCCATATCATAGCCAATAACAAAATAAAAGATGGTCTATCACAATGACTGATATGAGAAAACTGGATTTAAATCTCCTCAAAGCCTTTGTGGTGCTGCTTGATGAGCAGAATGTCAGCCGTGCCGCTCATCGCTTGTCGGTAACACAGCCTGCGATGAGTGGCATTTTAAACCGTTTGCGGGCAAGTTTTGACGACCCGCTTTTTGTGCGGGTGCAGCACGGCATTGTGCCGACCGACCGTGCGATACAGCTTGGGGCGATTGCCAAAAAAGTGCTGGCTGATGTGGAGACGATGCTCACACCTGCCCAATTTGAAGCACAAACTTTAACGATGACTTTAAGAATTGGGGCAATGGATTACATTCAACAAATTATTGCCCTGCCTTTGATTTTGAAATTAAGACGGCTTGCACCCAATGTGCAGGTTGCCTTGTTGCCTGTGCAGGGGCAAAATATTAAGGCATTGTTTGAACAAAATAAAATTGATTTGGCAATGACCAGCCATCAACATATCACGCCTGATATGTATCAGCAAAAACTGTATGATGAACGCTATATTTGTGCAATGAGCAAAACGCACCCTATGGCAAATACGCCTTTGACGGCAGAAACATTCAGCCATTTGCCCTTTGCGATGCTCTCGTACAATGGCGGCGAATTTCGTGGGGCGACCGATTTGGCATTGCAATCGCTGGGTTTAAATCGCAAGGTGATGGTGTCGGTAAACAATATTTTGCTGTTGCCTCAGTTGCTACAAGAATCGGATTTGGTGGCGGTGCTGCCTGAAAAATTGGCACAAACTTTATCCAATGTGGTACTCAAATCCCCACCGATTGCGATTGATGGTTTTTCAATGCACCTTGCGTGGCACGAACGCACACAGGGCGATGTGGCACACCATTGGTTGCGCGAATTGATTATGCAAATGGCATAAACCCATTCAACGATTTTCGCTGAAAAAACCGTTCAGGCAGCCTGAAAAATGAAAGGCTGCCTGAAAACCCATACACGGTATGGGAACAAATCGGGCTAATCTGCCCCAAGTTTATCTTTCAAATAATTGATTCAATAGGTTAAAAATATCCTGCCTCACCACTTCTTTTTCACGATTGCTGTTGAGTACCGCATAACGCTGCGGTTGGCTGGCGGCGCGTTGCAAATAGGTTTCGCGCACGGCACGGTAAAATTCGGCTGGTTCTTGTTCAAAGCGGTCTTTTTCGCGGCTGCGTTCAATGCGTTGCAATGCCACTTCCAATGGCACATCCAAAATCAGGGTAAAGTCGGGCTGAAAATCGCCTTGCACCCATTGTTCCAATGCGGCAATTTGGGCGTATGGCAAGCCGCGTCCACCGCCTTGATAAGCAAAGGTGGCATCGGTAAAACGGTCGCAAACCACATTGATGCCCTTGTTTAAATTGGGAAAAACCACATCGTCCAAATGTTGCTGACGGGCGGTAAACATGAGCAGGGTTTCGGCTTTGGGGGTCATTTTGCTGGCGGGGTTCAACACGATTTCGCGTAATTGTTCGCCCAAAGGGGTGCTACCTGGTTCGCGCGTGAACACCACGGGCAGTTGTTGGGCGGTAAACCATTCTTGAATCACGTTTAATTGAGTGGTTTTGCCTGCGCCGTCAATGCCGTCTAATGTGATGAATTTGGCTGCCATGATTTTTCCTTTTATAACAATGAGAAACAATGTCATTATGGTATGATAAAATGTTTTTTTCAATCAAAATTTCACAGGAACACGTTTTATGTCGCAATTTTTTGCCATACACCCCGATAATCCGCAAGAACGTTTGATTAAACAAGCGGTTGAAATCATCAAAAAAGGGGGGGTGATTGTTTTCCCCACCGATTCATGTTATGCCTTGGGCTGCCATTTGGGCGATAAAAATGCCATGGAACGCATTTTAGCCATTCGCCAAATTGATTTGAAACATCATCTTACTTTAATGTGTGCCGATTTGAGCGAGTTGGGCACTTATGCCAAAGTGGACAACAGCCAATTTCGCCAACTGAAAGCGGCAACCCCAGGGGCGTACACCTTTATTTTGCAAGCCACCAAGGAAGTACCCAATCGCACCTTGCACCCAAAACGCAAAACCATCGGCTTGCGTGTGCCTGATAATGCGATTGCCCTGGCTTTGCTCAAAGAATTGGGCGAACCGATGTTGTCTTGCACGCTCATGTTGCCCGAAGACGATGAACCTTTAACCGACCCCTATGAAATCCGCGACCGCTTGGAACACAGCGTGGATTTGGTCATAGACGGCGGCTGGTGCGGCACCGAACCCACCACCGTTATTGACATGACCGATGGCACACAGTTGGTGCGCCAAGGCAAAGGCGATGTGGCTTTGTTTGGTTTTTAGGCGCGGCTTTCACTAGCCTACAAAAAGGTTTTTGCCTTCGGCGACTTACTTTTTAAAAAAGTAAGCCAAATACATTAAAGCTGAACGGTTGCTTTTCAAAAAAATATTTCAGGCAGCCTGAAACCTTTGCAAAACCTACTTTTAAACTGACGTAGGGGAGGATTTCATATCCGCCCTTTTTTCAATTTATTGATAAGAATGAAAATTTCTGCAAACCTAAACGGGGCAGATATGAAATCTGCCCCTACAAACCGAGTTTTGCAAAGGTTTCAGCCTGAAAATGCAAATTACTCAAATCAAATAAAAATGGCTATTGGCTTACTTTTTTAAAAAGTAAGTCGCTCGTGTGGCGACAGAGCGCAAATCCCCAACACACACCATTTTATTTTTTGTGGCATCGTGAAAGACTGCCTGAAACGTTTTCAGACTGTTTGGCTTGTTATACAATAACACCCTTTCCGATAAAACAAGGGCAAATCATGCAAAAATGGACATGTGCCATCGCCACCATTTTGTTGGCACAAATGGCTTTGGCAAAAGGCGTGGCAGTGCGCGATGCGTTTGCGCGTCCCACTGTGGCGGGCATTCAGCAAGGCGGCGCATTCATGCAACTGACCAACACCGACCCCACCGACCACGTTTTGATTGGCGCAAGCGTGAGCAAAAAAGTGGCAGCATACACCGAATTGCACACCCACATCAACGAAAATGGTGTGATGAAAATGCGCCAAGTGAAAGACGGCATTGTGCTGCCAGCAGGTCAAACTGTGGCTTTGCAAGCTGGGGGGTATCACATCATGTTTTTTGATTTGAAACAGCCGCTTACTGCTGGACAAAGTTTCAATCTGAAATTGAAATTCAAAAACGGACAATCAAAAAATGTGAAAGTGCAAGTCAAAAAAATGGGCGACACGCATTCACATCATCATGAACACCAACACGAGCCACACGGCGAACATCATCATTCACATTAAACAATATTCAGGCAGCCTGAAAATTCATTCAGGCTAAAATCTTTGCAAAACTGCATTCGTAGGGGCGGATTTCATATCCGCCCTGTTTTGATGTAGCATTATTTTTCATTTTTATCAAATGGTTGTGAAAAGGGCGGATATGAAATCCGCCCCTACGTCAGTGTGCAAATGCTGTTTGTAAAAATTTCAGGCAGCCTGAAAAGATTTACGCTGCCAAAGTCCCCAACAATTCGCCCATTTTGGTTGGCACACCAGCCTGTAAATTGGCGTTGAGCAACACTTTGTTTTCCTGAAACAAATTGATAACGGTTGAACCCAAACGGAACGCGCCCATTTCCGCGCCTTTTGCCAAATGCACGGCTTGGTCGCCATCGGCAGGATAGTCCCACACGCGAATGGCTTCGTTGCGCGGTGGATTGACCACGCCGTGCCACACGGTACTCATGCTGGCGGTTACGGTTGCGCCCACCAAAATTTGCACCATCGTGCCAAACTCGGTGTCAAACACGCAAATCACGCGCTCGTTTCGCGCAAACAAGTTGGGAACATGTTGCGCCAAAAAGGGATTGACGGAAAACAGTTCGCCCGATACATAAATCATTTTCCGCAATGTGCCAGCGCAGGGCATATGCACACGATGATAATCGCGTGGCGACAGATAAGTGGTTAAAAACACACCATTTTCAAACTGTTGTGCCAAATCGGTGTCGCCAGCCAGCAAGTCTGCCAAACTGAACATATGCCCTTTGGCTTGCAACAGCAAATTGCCGTGAATGGCACCGCCTTCGCTCACGCGACCGTCAGCAGGCAGGGCGATTTCGTGGCTGCCTGAAACGATGGGTCGCGCACCGTCTTTCAATTCGCGCGTGAAAAATTCGTTGAAATTTTTGAAATCGCTGGGTTGGGATTTTTGTGCTTCGTGCCAATCCACTTTGTAGCATTTGGCGAAGTACTTAATCACAAAATGCGTGAATCTGCCCCATTCTTTTTCGGCAAACCAGCCTGCCAAGCGCGTGATTGCCAGTTGTGGCAACAAATAGTGAAAGGCAATTTTGGCGCGTTGGCAACAAGTGGGTTTGGGATAAGGTTTTAAATTCATGGTGTTTTTTCCTGTTTTGAAAACTGGCGAAGTACGCCCATTTTCCATTTGTCGTAGGGGCGGATTTCATATCCGCCCCTTGTTGGGTTTATCCATTTCAAATGCTGGCGGGGCAGATGTGAAATCTGCCCCTACGAATACAGATACCGAACTGTCAGGCTGCCTGAACATTCATTTTACGCATTCATCTCGTTCAATTTTTGCAAGGCGGCAATGGCATCTTCGCTGTTTAAAGCGGCGGCTTTTTCCCACCAATACCGTGCATTGGCATACTGCTGCACATTGGCATACAACACGCCCAAATTGAATTGGCTGGGCGTGTGATTTTGTTGGGCGGCGGCTTCGTACCAATCGGCTGCCAAGTCCAAATCTTGCGCCACATTTTCGCCAAGCAAATACTGTTGCGCCAAATCGTGTTGCGCTTCGGCAAGCCCTTGTTGCGCGGCTTGTTCCCACCAATCCAATGCGGCTTTGGGGTCGCTGCCCAAAAGCATATAGCCCAAATGGTATTGCGCGTTTGCCAAGCCCAACTCGGCGGCTTTTTGACAAAATTGTTTTGCCAAATCAAGGTTTTCTGCCACACCTTGACCGTTTTCATACAGCATTGCCAAATTGTGATGTGCTTGGGCATTGCCGTTTTCAGACAGCTTTGTCCATTCGGCAAAGGCGGTGGCAAAATCGCCTTGTTCATAGGCAATCATGCCCAAATCGGTTTGATTTTCCATAATTTTTCCTTTTCAGGCAGCCTGAAATTTACATTGTTGTCCAATTTTCCACAGTTAAATCAAAGTCTGTGAAATCTTTTTCATTGTTGCTGACCAAAATCAGGTTCAACGAAATCGCATGACTGGCAATGAGCGTATCAAAATTGGCTTTGTGTTTACCTGTTTGCATGATTTTGCCAAACACTTCGCCTGCCTTATCATCAAAAGGTAAAATTTTGATTAAAGAAGACAATTTTTGAAATGTCGCAGCAGATTGATGCACATTCAAACCGCGTTGCAATTCAGCCCAAGTAATCGCACTCATGACCACTTCGCCCACAAAACATTCACTGAATTTTTTTACAATACTTGGCGGTGTGTTTTTCATCAGATAAATGCAAATGTTGGTGTCCAACATGTATTTCGGCACGATTACCATGTGCGTTCATTCTCCGCCAATGTTTCACGTTGAATATCTTGTTCATTGCCCAGTTGTGCAAACAATTCAGGCACATTCGCCAAAGTTTGCACAGGTTCAATAATCAATTTGTCGTTTTCTTTGTGAATGACAACTGGCACATTCGGTTCAAATGCCAAAGATTTTGGCAAATGAATGGCTTGCACATTGCCAGCCATTAAAGGCATGGTGGTCAGCATTTTGATTTACTCCCATTTTGATGATGTTCAGGCTGCCTGAAACACAGGCACACTCATCTCTTCGCCTGCTGCGGCAGTAAGGGCTTCGTTTAACACGGCAAAAAATTCGCGTTGGTCGCGCGTTGCCAGCCATGCGCCGTTGTGGTGGGCAAAATGGTAGCCACCGCTTTTGGCGGCAATCCACAATTCTTGGTTGGGCGTGTGGCGATTGACGATGATTTGTGTGCCATCATCGGCGGTAATGGTCAAAACATTGCCTGCGGTTTCGCAATCCAAATCGCTGTCGTCCAACGCGGTTTCAATGTGGGTGAAAAGTGCATCGGAATGTTGCAAAAATTCGGTTTCGGTCATGATTTATGTCTCTAAATGTTTTAAAATAAGTGGCTTATTTTGCCATATTTTTCAGGCTGCCTGAAAGTTTTCATATCATGAAAAAAATATTTTTGCTTATCAATGTGTTAATATTGAGTGCCTGTGGTTTCAAAGGCGATTTGTATCTGCCCAAAGAAAACGATAAAAACCAATTTGGCATCATTCAAACGGGATTGGAAACCCAATCCACCCAACCCCAAACCGAGACAAAACCATGATTCAAACCTGTGAACAAATCCCCTACCCCCAATTAGCCGAACAATTTGGCACCCCACTTTATGTGTACAGCCAAGACGCGCTCACACAAGCCTATCGCGCTTATGAAACGGCATTTTCAGGCAGCCAGCCTTTGATTTGCTATGCGGTTAAAGCCAACAGCAATTTGAGCATTATCCAGCACTTTGCCCAACTGGGTAGCGGCTTTGACACCGTGTCGGGTGGCGAAATTGCGCGTGTGTTGGCGGCAGGTGGCAGTGCCGACAAAATCATCTTTTCAGGCGTGGGCAAAACGGTTGCCGAAATGCAATTTGCTTTGCAAAACAACATCAAATGTTTCAACGTAGAAAGCCTGCCCGAACTTGACCGCTTAAACGAAGTGGCAGGCAAAATGGGCAAAATCGCCCCCATCTCCCTGCGGATTAACCCCGATGTGGACGCGAAAACCCACCCCTACATCTCCACAGGTTTGAAAGCCAACAAATTCGGCATTGCCATGTCAGATGCGGAACGCGCCTATCAACACGCCGCCAGCTTGCCGCATTTGCAAATTGTGGGGATTGATTGCCACATCGGTTCGCAATTATTGGATTTGTCGCCATTGAGCGCGGCGTGCGAACGCATTTTGCATCTGATTGACAAATTGGCAGCACAAGGCATTGAATTGCAACACATTGATTTGGGCGGTGGCGTGGGCATCAACTATCGCCCCAACGACAACCCACCCGATTTGCAACCCTATGCCGACAAGGTGGCACAGTTGTTGGCAGGACGCGATTTGGCGTTGATTTTGGAACCGGGTCGGAGCTTGGTGGGCAATGCAGGCAGCCTGATTACCCGCGTGGAATACGTCAAACAGGGCGAAGAGAAAAACTTTGTGATTGTGGACGCTGCCATGAACGATTTAATCCGCCCTGCCCTGTACCAAGCCTATCACCACATAGACAATGTGGACGGCAGCCGCCAAAACCGCATGGTTGCCGATATTGTGGGCGCGATTTGCGAAACAGGCGATTTTTTGGCACAAGAACGCGAAATTGCCGCCCAACAAGGCGATTTATTGCGCGTACACAGCGCAGGCGCGTATGCCGCAAGCATGGCAAGCAATTACAACACGCGCAACCGTGCGGCAGAAGTGTTGGTTTCAGGCAGCCAAGCACGTTTAATCCGCCAGCGCGAAACCTTTGACGATTTAATCGCACACGAAAAGGCGTGTTTGGTGGAATAGAAGATGTAGGGTGCAACTTGTTGCACCAACCTCTGTTTCATTGGAAAAATAAAACATTGCCCACCATCGTTGAGATGCCGCAACCTACTCCCTCTCCTGTGGGAGAGGGCTGGGGAGAGGGAAAAATCGTTGAGCATCGCCAGTTTTCCCCTCTCCCTAACCCTCTCCCACAGGAGAGGGAACAGGTGGGCGGCAATCAAAAAATTGTAGGATAATGCAAAGCTGCCTGAAAACGCATTTTTGCTTTTCAGGCAGCCTTTTTATCGCCAAAAATCAATTATCCAATTTCGCACGGATAATTTGTTTCACAATTTCATCATCATTTTCAACGATTTGAACGCGCTGCGGCAAATCTTCCAAACCCACCAATTTGGCAGGACGCGGAATCGCCACCTCGCCCACCGCTTCACGAATCGTTTCGTCAAACTTGGCGGCAAGCGCGGTTTCCAAGCAAATGATGGTTTCGTTGGGCAAACGCACTTCACGCGCCACTTTTACGCCATCTGCGGTGTGGGGGTCGAGCAATGCTTTATCGCTTGCAAACACCTGTTTGATGGTTGCCAAACGGTCGGCGTGGGTGGATTTGCCCGATGTGAAACCGTATTTTTCGCGGATTTCAGGCAGTCTGTTGCCCAAATCAAAACCTGTGCCTGCGCCCACTTTTTCCCACAAATCAACAATTTGCTGGCTATCACGCCCCACCAAATCAAACACAAAACGCTCAAAATTGGACGCTTTGGAAATGTCCATAGATGGGCTGGACGTAACGTAAGTTTGCGCGGTGCTGCGTGGGCGGTATTCGCCTGTTTGGAAAAATTGGTCAAGCACGTCATTTTCATTGGTGGCGACAATCAGGCGGTCAATCGGCAAGCCCATTTGTTTGGCGATGTGTCCCGCGCAAATGTTGCCGAAATTGCCGCTCGGCACGCAAAAGCTGACGCGCTCGCTGTTGTTCGCTGTGGCGCGGAAGTAGCCTGCGAAATAGTAAACGACTTGCGCGACAATGCGTCCCCAGTTGATGCTGTTTACCGTACCGATGTGGTATTTTTCTTTGAATGCGTGGTCGTTTTGCACGGCTTTGACGATATCTTGGCAATCGTCAAACATGCCTTTTACGGCAATGTTCACGATGTTTTCGTCTTGCAAACTGAACATTTGGGCGCGTTGGAAGGCGGACATTTTGCCTTCGGGCGAAAGCATAAACACGTTTACGCCTTTTTTGCCGCGCAAAGCGTATTCGGCTGCCGAACCTGTGTCGCCACTGGTCGCGCCCAAAATATTCAACTGTTTGTTTTCTTTCGCCAAAACGTATTCAAACAAATTGCCCAAAAATTGCATCGCCATGTCTTTAAACGCCAGCGTAGGTCCATTAGACAAGGCTTGAATTTTGATGCCGTCCGACAGGGTGCGAACGGGCGTGATGTCGGCGGTGCCAAACACGTCTTCGGTGTAGGTGCGCGATACGATGTCGTGCAAATCTTCGGCTGGGATTTCGGGCGCAAACAAGCTGATGATTTCAAAAGCCAAATTTTTGTAACTCAAATTGCGCCAGTTTGCCAACATGGTTGCGCTGACTTGGGGATAGCTTTCAGGCAGCATTAAGCCGCCATCGGGTGCCAAACCCATTAACACGATTTGGCTGAATGTTTTGCGTTCGGTTTGACCGCGTGTGCTGATGTAATTCATGTTTTTTTCCTAAAAATGACTTTCAGGCAGCCTTCCAGTACACGACAAAGAATGGGTTTTGCCTTCGGCGACTTACTTTTTAAAAAAGTAAGCCAAATACATTAAAGCGGAACGGTTTCGTTTCAAAAAATATTTCAGGCAGCCTGAAAAGATTAAGCCATTGAATGAAATGGAAGTAGGCTTTGTTTTTTGGTTGATGTGGCTTACTTTAATAAGTACACCTAGCGGTGGACAACAGTCCCCCACGCGGCGACAGAGCGCAACATTTTTCAATTTTTGTAGAGAATGGTGTAAGGCTGCCTGAAATCGCCAATTATTGTTTGAAGATTTTTTTGTAGCAAGCGGTTACGGTTTTCGCGCCCACTTCGGCAATCACTTTGGTGCGACCATCGGGGTGAATCAGTTGGGTCATGTCGGCGGCGGTCAGTTGCATGGGTGCTTCTTCGCTCACGCAGCCGCAGATTTTGTTTTCCCATTCGGTTTGTTTTTCTTGGCTCATGGCAAGGGCGATTAAACGCCATTCGTTGCGGCTTTGCAATTCGCTAACACATTGATTTTGTACATACATATTGAATAAATTTTTGCCGATTGCGCCCGCGCTGCTGCCAATATTGCCCAATGAATCTGTGGAACCTGTGCCACCACACGCGCTCAATGCCAACAGGGTGGTTAAGGTTAATGCGATTTTTTTCATGGTTTTATCCCCAAATGGTGTGAAAAAGAAAAACGGTATTATCGTGATAAAGTGGCTTAAATTCAAGCGAAAATCGGTTTCAGGCTGCCTGAAAATCATCGCCCGTTCATGCGCCGCATTAAATACAGAAAATACGCCCCACCCATTAAGGTGCTGACCAAACCAGCAGGCAATTCGTAGGGAAACAAAAGTTGTCTGCCCACCGCATCTGCCAACACCATCACGCTCGCGCCCAACAAAGCCGATACGCCTAATTGTTGCGCCACGCCACGCGCCCCCAACAACACCGCCAAATGCGGCGCAAGTAAACCAACAAAACTCAACGCCCCCATCAATAAGGTGGCACCTGCTGTTAAGCTGGCGGTTAAAATCAGCAAGATGCCGCGCGTTCGTGCCACGTTCACGCCTGCCGATTGCGCCACCACGCCGCCCAATCCCAGCAATGCCAAACTGCGCGAAAATGCCCCTATCATCACCATCAATATCATGGATAATGCCAACATGCTCCATGCCAGCACAGGTGTTGCGCCATAGCTTGAACCCGACAACCACACCAGTAATTGCTGCACACGCAAATCGCCCGATGCCGACAACACGCGCAACACCGAATCACTCAACGCCGCCAATGCCACACCCGTTAGCATAATGGATTCGGGCGAAAAGGCTTTGTGCCGATTCAAACCCAACAACAACAGCAATGCCAACCACGCCGACACCACACCAATGGCATAAAATGTGCCGCTCCCCAATGCCACATCAAACACCATCAACGCCACCGTAACGCCCATCGCCACCGCCGAACTGATGCCCAATAATTCGGGACTTGCCATCGCATTGCCCGTGAGTCGCTGCAATACCACGCCACTTGTTGCCAACATCGCGCCACACGCCATCACCAAAATCACACGCGAATGATTCAGTTGCAACAAAAACACATCGCTGCTGATGAACCAACCTTGTTCATCTTGATGAACGATGAGGGCTGCCACCACGCTCATTATCCAAATCAAGGGCAATGTTTTCAATAATAAGGATTTTTTGGGCAGTGCAAATGTTTGGCTCGTGGCTGTCTGAACGTGGGCGGGCGCATGATTGCCCATCAACCACAACAACAAAGGCGCACCCAACAAGGCACTGACCGCACCAGCAGGCAAATCCCAGCCAAAATAATGTTTCAATAAAACCAAAATGTTGTCGGTAAACAGCAACAGCAATCCACCATAAATGGCTGCGGCAATGAGTTTTTCAGGCAGCCTGCGTGTGCTGCTTTGGTTTGCCAACGTTGCTGCTGCCAAACCCGTAAATCCCATCATGCCCACCATGCTGACCACATTGGCAATCAAAAACGCCACCAGCACCAACACCAGCAAACGCACCGTTTGAACAGGTATGCCCAAAGCGGCTGCCTGTTCATCGCCCAAAGCCATGGCAGCGAGCGGTTTGAGCAATATGGCACTTGCCACCGCCACAAGGCTCAATCGCCACAATAATTGCAGGCTGTCATGCCAACTGTCTTGCAACAATGAGCCGCTCCCCCACAGCATGATGCCTCGTGTTTCTTCGGAAAAAAACAGGGTCATCGCGCCACTGATTGCGCCCAAATACAAACTCATGACCATGCCCGCCAGTACCACCGCCAAAGGACGCCATTCACGCCCAGCCGCCAAATACAACACCGCCAACAAAGCCAAAATCGCCCCCACAAATGCCCAAATTGCCCCGCCCCACGCCAAATAAGCTGGCGCAAACACGGTAATCAGCAATAAAGCCGTTTGCGCCCCTGCCCCCACCGCCAAAGTGCCGTCTGAAGCCAAAGGATTGCGCATGATGTTTTGCAATAATGCGCTTGCCAATGCGCTTGCCATGCCTGCCAAAATCGCCATGCCCATTCGGGGTAAAATGTGATTGTGTAAAATGAAATTCGCCATTTCATCGCCGCGATTCAGGACGACAATCCACAACGACAACATCATCGCCAACACGCTAAACAGGGCAATATTGCGCCACGCTGGCTGCCTGAACACGTTTACCATGGCATTTCCTTTTCCGATGGCAATTTTTCTGCCAACAATCGCGCAAATTGCTGCATAGAAGGCAATGCACCATAGCTCCACGAAGGCGGCAACACGCGGCGATGTTGCGTTTGTGAAAATGGCAAACGTTGCCACAACGCACTTTTCGCCAAATTGGGGCGCACGTTGATGGGGTGCGGTTGCACGATAATCAACAGGGTTTGTGGTGGCAGTTGGCTCAAATCGCTCAACGCAATGGGGGCAAAACCCCACTGATTCGATGCGCCCGTCCACGCATTGTTCAGCGACAATTTGTCCAACACCACTTGAAACAGCGATGTTTTGCCATAAATGCGCAAATGTCGCGCGTCCACAAATTGCACCACCGCCACGGGTCGCTGACGATAGGGCGCAAGCGTTTGGGCTGCCTGAAACAGGGTTTCATCGGTTTGGCGTATGAGTTTTTCGGCGGCGGCGGTATCGCCCACAATTTGTCCCAATTTCCGTGTGGCGGCAAGCACTTGTGGATAAGTGATGCCCTGTTCGTTGGCAAATTGAATTTCATGCACTGGGGCAATGCGTTCAAATTGCGGTTTCAAAAACGCAAACCATGGCGATTGCACAAAAAAATCGGGTTTGACGCGATACAAATGCGCCAAATTGGGCTGAAAACGCAAACCTGCGTCCTGCGTGTGCGCGGGCATGGACGGATAATTGACCCAATCGCGGTAAGCGCGTTTGTCGCCCAAACTCACGGGGGCATGACCGATTGCCGCCAAGGTTTCTGCCGTTGCCCAATCGGAAGTGGCAATGCGTGGCGCGGCATGGGCAAAAGGCACACCCAATATCAACCACAATGATATCGCTTTCAGGCAGCCTTGCCCTTTTTTCAGGCTGCCTGAAAAACCTTTGGCAACCCATTTCAAAACATTCATCATCATTTCATTTTCGCTTTCAGAACCTTGTTTTTTTAAGATTGATGGCTTGATTTTATTGACCATTTTTGCGAAGACAAGGCGAATTTTCATGGCAAGGCGATGGGGCGTGCGGTTTGAGGGTGGGCAATGATGTTCATCGCCACGCTGTAAATGTCGTGCAACACTTCGGTGGTCATGATTTCATTTGGCGTACCCGATTTGAGCAATTTGCCGCCTTTGAGCGCAACCAATTCATCACAAAATTGTGCCGCCAAATTGATGTCGTGTATCACAATAATCACGCCCAAACCCAGTTGCCGCGACAGATTTTGAACCAAATTCATCACTTCAAGCTGATGGGCAATGTCCAAAGCTGCCAAGGGTTCGTCCAACAGCAAAAAGCGGCTTTGTTGCGCCAAACACATTGCCAGCCAAATGCGCGAACGTTCGCCACCCGAAAGCGTGTCCACCATTTGATGGGCAAATGCGGTGGTGTCGGTCAATTTCATGGCTTGTGCGATGGCTTGGCGGTCGGCATCGCTTTCGCGTGCGAGCCAACTGCGCCACGCATAACGCCCCATGGCGATGAGTTCACGCGCCGTGAGTGCGGTGGCAGAGGGCAAATGTTGCGGCAAATAGGCAACCTGTTGGGCATATTCACGCGCTGTGTAGTGTTGCAATGGGCGTTCATTCAGTTGCAGGCTGCCTGAACGTGGCACGTTTTGCCGCGTGAGCAATTTGAGCAAAGTGGATTTGCCCGAACCATTGTGTCCAATTAAACCGTAAACGCGATTGGTTTGAAATGTCAGCGAGATGTCGTCCAGCAGCACGCGCTCTGGCACGGCAAAAGAAATTTGTTGAAGTTGAAACACCGTAATGATTTTCTTGAAAATTAAAATAAAATGGCTCGGATTATATTGATTTTGATTTTATCTCTCAATATCAAATGCCCATCATTCACTTACTTTTACACAGGCTGTGGATAAAACCACCACACGCATTCAGGCAGCCTGAAATTCGCCCAAATGCCCACGCCATTTCATCTATAATGCCTGATTTTTTTACCCTCAACATCAAGAGATTTTCAATTATGAAACAAAAAACTTTAAGCACCCTTTCGCTGGCAGTATGGCTTGCGCTCAACAGCACGGCTTGGGCAAACGATGTCCAACAGAACGATGTCCAACAACAAGAATTGGATACGGTGGTGGTCAAATCAAGCGGCACCATGTTCAAATTGGGCGAAGTGCCATTTCGTCAAGCCAAATCGGCAGTTGCCCTGACCGCTCAACAGTTGCAACAAGAAGGCGTGCAAAAAGCCGATGAATTGGGTCGCTATCAGGCTGGCTTTACCAATCAACCTTTTGGCAGCGACACCAACACCAACTGGTTTCGCATTCGCGGCGCAGAAGCCACCCAAGCGGTAAACGGTTTGCCCGCTTTTCAATATGGCTTTTTCACGCCCTACACCGAAACCTTTGGCGTAGAAGCCGTTGAAATGACCAAAGGGGCAGACGCGATGACCTTTGGTGCAGCCAACGCAGGCGGCTTAATCAACTACATCAGCAAACGCGCCAACCGCGAACAGGTGGGCAAAGGCGAAATCCGCGCCAATGTGGGCAATCGCCAACAATACGGTTTAGCCGCCGATTATTCAGGCAGCCTGAATGCCGATAAAAGCCTGCGTTATCGCGTGGTGGCATCGGCGCGTCATGCCGAAGGCGAATGGCAAGACAGCGACAACCGCACCCTATACATCGCCCCCACCTTGCAATGGGACATTGCCCCCCAAACGCAGTTGGACATTTTGTCATCGTATCAACGCGACAAAGGCACGCCCAGCAGCAATTTCCTGCCACAAGAAGGCACACTCAAAGCCTTTCCCGATGGCAGCCACATCAACCCACGCCACAATTATGGCGACCCCAAAAACGACACCGAAAGCAACAAACAATTCAGCTTGGGCTATGAATTGAAACACCAATTTGGCAAAGGCGTGTCGTTCAACAGCAGCTACCGTTACAGCAACACACAAAACTTCCATCGCGGCGCATATTTGTATCCATCAGCCTATGCCGCCGATTGGTCGCCACTTGAACCCAGCGCGGCAGGCTACACCCTATCACGCGGCGTGGTGTTTAACGATGGCAAAATGCAATCGCACAGCGCCGACAATCGCCTGAATTGGCAATTCAAAAATGCTTGGCTCAACAACACATTAAGCGCAGGTGTGGATTATCGCCGTCAAAAAGTGGACGCGCTTTACACCCTATTTGGCACAACCGCCTCCACCGATTTGCGTAACCCCAGCGTAGGATACGGTCAAAACCAAGACGTGAGCAGCGCACCGCGTACCCACATTCAGGCAGAGCAGTTGGGCTTTTATTTGCAAAATCAAGCGCGAATCAACAAACTCATCACCTTGGGATTGGGCATACGCCACGACCGCGCCGAACAAACCGAACACACGCGCACCCAAAAAGTCAAAGAAAATCATACATCTTATTCAGGTTCGTTGATGTATCATGCGCCAGCAGGATTCAATCCTTATATCAGCTACAATGAATCGTTCAGGCTGCCTGTGGGCTTGGGCGGCAACGATGTGCTGTACGACCCTGCCATCACCAAACAAACCGAAATTGGCGTGAAATACCTGCCCAAAGCGGTGGACGGCAGCCTTTCCGTAGCCGCATTCCGTGCCAAAGACAAGGGCGCATTGTTGTCCAAAGATTTGGGGGCAACGGTGTCCAACCCCAGCATGGTGGAACGCAAAGGCGCAGAAATTCAAGCCGATGTGAATGTGTTGGACAATTTGAATGTGGGCTTGGCATACACTTATTTGAAATCCACCAGCCAAGACAGCACAGGCAACACGCGCAATCCCTTGTTGCCCAAACACACTTTGGCTTTGAAAACCGCCTATCAATTCAACGAAGGCAAACTCAATGGGCTGACTTTGGGTGCGGGTATGCGTCATGTGGGCAGCAGCGTGAGCAGCCAGGGTTCTTTGTATTCGGCAGCCAAAGTGCCGTCCAGCACGATGTTTGATTTGATGGCGCGTTACGATTTTGCGAAAAATTGGCAAGCCCAAATCAATGTGGACAATGTTGCCAACAAACGCCATGTGAGCGGCTGTGATTATTATTGCTATTATGGGCAAGGTCGCAATGTGAATGCGTCTGTGAGCTACAAGTTCTAAAAATGGGTTTTCAGGCAGCCTTTCAGTACACGACAAAAATCTTTCAGGCTGAAACCTGTGCAAACCCACTTTTAAATTGATGTAGGGGCGGATTTTATATCCGCCCCTTTTCAATTTAGGTTTCATGCATTTCAAAATAGGACAAGTGTAGGGTGCAACTTGTTGCACCATTTTCCTGATAAAACATGGATTTGGTGCAACAAGTTGCACCCTACATGGTGTTTCATTTTGTATTGATAAAAATAAAAATTTCTGCAAGTTTAAACAGGGCAGATATGAAATCTGCCCCTACGACTTGAGTTTTGCAAAGGTTTCAGGCTGCCTGAAACTACTGCCCACGCAAAAACAGCGCGTCCAAATCCTGCAAACCAATCTTGACCCAAGTGGGGCGACCGTGATTGCACTGATTGCTGCGCGGCGTGTTTTCCATGTCGCGCAACAGGGCGTTCATTTCAGGCAGCGTTAATTGCCGCCCTGCCCGCACCGAACCATGACACGCCATGGTGGAAAGCAGTTGATTTTCATATTTTTCAACAATTTGGCTACTGCCCACCTGCGCCATTTCACGCAACACATCTTGCGCCAAACTTGCCACATCTGCCTTGCTCAACATATTTGGAACGGCTTTAACGGCTATGGTTTTGTCGTCAATTTGCGCCAAATGCAAGCCATATTCGCGGATTGAGTCGCCAAAATCCGCCAAAGTCGCCAACTGTTCAGGCGTGGCGGTAAAGGTAACGGGTATCAGCAACAACTGCGTTTTCAGGCTGCCCAAATCGCGTTGCGCTTTCAATTTTTCGTAATTCACACGCTCGGCGGCGGCGTGCATGTCCACCAAAATCAGGCTGTCTGCCGTTTGCGCCAAAATGTAAATCCCCAATAATTGTGCCAAGGCAAATCCCAAAGGATACTCTTGATTTGATTGATTATTTTGTGGCGATATTGATTCAGGCTGCCGCGCGGCTGGGGCGGAAACCACATCGTCATCGCGATACAATTCGGCATAAGTGTTCATTGCCGCCTGCCGCTCGCGCAGCGACAATCGCCCCTGTTGTGGCGCACGAAACGCCGAATACTGCACGGGCGCGACTTTCGTTTTTTCATCGGCAACACTTTTCAGGCTGCCTGAAAAAATCGGGGCGTCATCGCTGGGCGTGGGTAGGCGTTGTGCCAAAATCGCGCTCACATTGCCCACACTTTCGGTTTCATCGGCACGGGTTTGCGCCAACACCTTGTTCAAGCTGTGAAAAATCAACTGATGCACCGCTTGGCTGTCGCGGAAACGGATTTCGGTTTTGGTGGGATGCACGTTCACATCAACCATGTCGGACGGCACGTCCAAAAACAGCACAAAAGCAGGCGTGGTTTGATTGTGCAACACATCACGGTATGCCTGTTTCACCGCGTGGAGCATGACCTTATCGCGCACAAACCGATTGTTTACAAAGCAAAATTGCATATCGGTTTTGCCCTTGGCAAAGGTCGGTTTGGAAATGAAACCGTGAACGCGCAAGGGGTTTTCGCCACTGTCAATCGGCAAACAGGCTGCCTGAAATTCATCGCCCAAAATCATCGCCACACGCTGCAAAGGCGATTGTGCGGGATAATCAAATACATCTTTGCCATTGTTTTTTAAAGAAAAAGCAATTTGTGGGTGCGACAGAGCCAAACGCTGCAACATGACCACACAATGCGCGTATTCCGTGTTTTCCGATTTCAAAAACTTGCGCCGCGCAGGGGTATTGAAAAACAATTCGCGCACCTCCACCGTGGTGCCGATGGGGTGGGCGGCGGCAGCGATGGGCGACAATTTACCGTCTTCGGCGCGGATTTCGCTGGCGTGGGCACATTGTGCCGTGCGGCTGGTTAAGCGCAAACGCGACACCGAGGCAATGCTCGCCAAGCCTTCGCCACGAAAACCCATGCTGGCAACGTGTTCCAAATCGGATAAGTTTTTGATTTTGCTGGTGGCGTGGCGCGACAATGCCAAGGGCAAATCATCGGCAACCATGCCCATGCCGTTGTCGTGTACCTGAATCAGCTTAATGCCGCCGCCTGCCAATTCAATGGCAATGCGTGTTGCGCCAGCGTCTATGCTGTTTTCAACGATTTCTTTTAGGGCATTGGCGGGGCGTTCTACCACTTCGCCAGCCGCGATTTGGTTGATTAAATGGTCGGGAAGAAGATGAATTTTGGACATAAAAATGATTTTTTCAATATTTTGGGTGGTAGAATGCGGTTTCAGGCTACCTGAACGCACACAACAAAAATCTTTGCTTGCCTGAAATCGGTTCCCTCCCCTGCCTGCGGGGGAGGGTTAGGGTGGGGGTGGCTCATTGGCGTTCTCACCCCCACCCCAGCCCTCCCCCTTTCACAGGGGGAGGGGGTCGGTTCGTGGCAACATCAAAAATTGTCGTGTAGTGCAACGCTGCCTGAAATCACACCGTTTCCGTTTTTTTCACACGCGGTTTGCGAAACGACAATTTGGTTTGCGCGGTTTTCTCGTCCCAATCCACAAACACATAGCCACCGTTTACCAGCTTGCCAAACAGCAATTCGTCTGCCAAAGCCTTGCGCACGGTTTCTTGAATCAGGCGATTCATTGGGCGCGCGCCCATTTGTGGGTCAAAGCCCTTGTCTGCCAAATACTTGCGTAAATCATTGCCAAATTCGGCACGCACGTTTTTCTCTGCCAACTGTGTTGCCAAATTTGCCAAAAATTTGTCCACCACTTGCTCAATCATCGCCAATGACAAGGGCGCAAATGGCACAATCGCGTCCAAACGGTTGCGAAACTCGGGCGTGAATTGTTTTTTGATGTCCACCATTTCATCGCCGCGCTCACGTTTACTGACAAAACCAAATGTGGGCTTGCTCAATGCTTCTGCGCCTGCGTTGGTGGTCATAATCAAAATCACATTGCGAAAATCGGCACTGCGCCCTGTGTTGTCGGTCAGCCTGCCTGCGTCCATCACTTGCAACAATACGTTGTAGATGTCGCGGTGGGCTTTTTCAATTTCGTCCAGCAACAACACGCAATGGGGGTGTTTGTTGATGGCTTCGGTGAGCAAACCGCCTTGTTCATAACCCACATAACCGGGGGGCGCACCAATCAAACGCGACACGGCATGGGCTTCCATATATTCAGACATATCAAAGCGTTGCAACGACACGCCCAGCGATTGTGCCAACTGTTTCGCCACTTCGGTTTTGCCCACGCCCGTGGGTCCTGAAAACAGAAAACAGCCAATCGGCTTTTCAGGCAGCCCCAAACCCGAACGCGCCATTTTCACGGCAGATACCAGCACATCAATCGCTTTATCTTGCCCAAACACTTTGGTTTTCAAATCGCTTGCCAAGGTTTTCAGCACCTGTTTGTCATCGTGCGACACGGTGGTTTCGGGTATGCGGGCGATTTTGGCAACCATTTCTTCAATTTGCGTTTTGCCGATGGTGTGAATGCGGTTTTCAGGCTGTTTGATGCGTTGTGCTGCTCCTGCTTCGTCAATAATATCAATGGCTTTATCGGGCAAAAAACGCTCGTTGATGTATTTTGCCGACAATTCGGCGGCTGCCTGAAACGCCTCATCGGTGTAGGCAACTTCGTGGTGTGCCTCAAACATCGGTTTTAAGCCTTGCAAAATTTGCACGGTTTCGCCAATGCTCGGTTCAAGCACATCAATTTTTTGGAATCGGCGATTCAAAGCGTGGTCTTTGTTGAAAATGGTGCGAAATTCTTCATAAGTGGTTGCACCTATGCAACGCAAGCTGCCTTTGGCAAGGGCGGGTTTGAGCAAATTGCTCGCGTCCATATTGCTGCCTTGCGTGCTGCCTGCACCGATAACCGTATGAATTTCATCAATAAACAAAATGGCGTTTTCCACTTGCGCCAATTCTT
Source organism: Alysiella filiformis (assembly GCF_014054525.1). Taxonomy (NCBI): domain Bacteria; kingdom Pseudomonadati; phylum Pseudomonadota; class Betaproteobacteria; order Neisseriales; family Neisseriaceae; genus Alysiella; species Alysiella filiformis. Next base: position 896,042 of record NZ_CP059564.1, on the reverse strand, counting down.
TCAACACCGCTTTCAAACGCGCCTCAAAATCGCCACGGTATTTTGCGCCAGCCAGCAATGCGCCCATGTCCAGCGCAAAAACGGTGGCGTTGGACAAAATTTCTGGCACTTGTTGCTGTTCAATTAAATACGCCAAACCTTCTGCCAATGCGGTTTTGCCCACGCCCGCCTCGCCCACCAAAAGCGGATTGTTTTTGCGGCGGCGACACAAAACCTGCAACAGGCGTTCCATTTCCATTTTGCGCCCAATCAGTGGGTCAATGCGCCCAGCTTGAACTTCGGCGTTCAAATTGATGGCGTAGGTTTCCAAAGGATTGTCGGCAGATTGGTTTTCGTCATCGTCCTCGGCTTTCAGGCTGCCTGAACGCGGCACATCATCACCAGCACCTACCCCATGCGAAATGTAGCGCAACAACACCACGCGCGACACACCATGTTTTGCCAAAAAATACACCGCATGGCTGTCATCTTCATGCATCAGCGCAACAAGCGCGTCTATGGGAAGCGCGTCCCTTTTTTTTGCCAATTTTGCTTGAAGCACGGCACGCTGAATCACACGCCCAAGCCCCAAACTCATTGGCACAGCCTTATCACGCTCATGGCGATTCAAACGTTTGGGCGTACTTTCATCAATGCAATCAAGCAACTGTATGGTCAGTTTCTCCACATTGGCACCACACGCCACCAGTGTATCGCGCACATCGTTGCTGTGTTCAATCAAGCCCAAAAGCAAATGCTCCAAACCGATGATGTCGTGATGAGAAGACTCGGCATCTTCATGAATTTGTTGCAAAATGTATTCTAATTGTTCGCTAATCATTCTGTTTCCTCAACAATGCACATCAGGGGAAATTGGGCTTGTGCCGCGTGATTCAAGACTTGCTGCTGTTTGCTTTCGGCAATGTCGCGCGTGTAAATGCCACACAAACCCTTACCCTCATGATGCACCTGCAACATCACCGCCACAGCACGGCTTTCAGGCAGGTTAAAAATGTCCATCAGCACTTCAACCACAAAATCCATGGTGGTGTAATCATCATTGAGCAAAAACACACCATAGCGTTTGGGTGGGGCGATTTTGTGGCGTTGCCCCTGTAAAGAAAAATCGGTTAAACTCATTTGATTTGTGCCATTTTTGTTGCATAAATGATTATTTTAATAAAATTTGAGAAATTACCCAAATAAAACTTGACCCCATGCACAAATATCGGTAAAAAGCACAACAGCGAGTAACACAAGAAAAAGTTGTTTTATTGCATTGTTAAAAAAACACTTTGATTCAGAGATTTTTAAAACCATGTAAACCGATTTTTCAGGGTTGCTGCGCTGTTTTTTTAATTTTTTTTGTATGAAAGTAGCACAACTATGGCAACTGGTATCGTAAAATGGTTCAATGACGCAAAAGGTTTTGGTTTCATCACCCCTGATGAAGGCGGCGAAGATTTGTTCGCACACTTCTCTGCCATCAATATGGAAGGTTTCAAAACTTTGAAAGAAGGTCAAAAAGTTTCTTTTGAAGTAACCACAGGACCCAAAGGCAAACAGGCTTCCAACATTCAGGCAGCATAAAGCGTTTTACCCAAACAGGCGATAGATAACAGCGCGTATCTACCGCCTGTTTCGCATTTCAAGAACCTGTATTGGTCAGATAAAAGGAACACCCATGGCACATTATGCAATTGGCGATTTGCAAGGCTGCTACACCGAATTAACACAATTACTTGAAAAAATTGAATTTAATCACGGCACCGACACGCTTTGGTTGGTGGGCGACATTGTCAATCGTGGCACGCAATCGCTGGCGTGTTTGCAATTTTGCAGGCAGCATGAAAGCAGCGTACAAATCGTGTTGGGCAACCACGATTTGCATTTGCTTGCCATTTGGCACGGCTTTGGCAAACTGAAAAAAGGCGATACCGTGCAAGACATTTTGAACCACACCGATGCCAAAAAAATGCTTAATTGGCTACAAAATCAAGCACTTTTGCGTCAAAACGATGAATGTGTGCTGGTACACGCAGGTTTGTTTCCCGAATGGTCGGTGGCAGAAGCTGCCGAATATTCGCACGAATTGGAACAGGTTTTGCGCGGCAAACACGCCAAACATTTTTTTGAAAACATGTATGGCAACACGGCAAAATGGTCGCCACAATTAAAAGATTGGGACAGGCTGCGCTTTATCGCCAATGCCTTTACGCGTATGCGCGTTTTGCTGCCTGAAAATGTGTTGGACTTTGATTTTAAATCGGTTTATGCCGATATTGTGCCGCCCAATTATGCGTGGTTTGACGCGCCACATCGCCAAAACACCAGCCACACGGTGGTGTTTGGGCATTGGTCGGCATTGGGTTTGGTGCAAAAAAATGGCGTGATTGGCTTGGACACAGGCGCATTGTGGGGCGGACAATTAACGGCTGTGAATTTGGCAAATCACACGATTCATCAAGTGCAAAGTCAATCGCACAAACCGATAAAAAAATGAATTTCAGGCAGCTTTTGTGGTATAAAAGCTGCCTGAAATTGGAATTATGATTTAAGTCTGTATTAAAAATTAAGGATAATTAACATGCAAATTGAATCACTGAAAATTAAAAATTTCAAAGGTTTTAAAAATGCTGAAATGGTAGATATTCCTACATTTGCCGTAATTGTAGGGGCAAACGGTTCTGGCAAATCCACTTTATTTGATGTATTCGGCTTCTTAAAACATTGTTTAACATATAATGTCAGTCATGCTTTACAAGTGCGTGGTGGATTTGAACAAGTATTAAGTCGCGGAGCAAAGAAAACGGAATGTATTGAATTTGAAATTAAATTTCGCACTAAAATTGTTAATACCGAACGACTGGTAACCTATGGTATCCAAATTGGTTTGGAAAAAAATAAACCGATTATTCGTAATGAAATTTTAAAATACAAACGTGGTCGTTATGGTTCCCCTTACCATTTTTTGAAGTTCAGCAATGGAGAAGGTTATGCCATTACAAATGAAGAAGATTTTGGTAAAGAAGATGAAGACCTTGACCGTGAAACACAAACCATTTCCCCAGATGTATTGGCGATTAAGGGACTTGGGCAATTTGAACGTTTCAAAGCAGCAAAAGAGTTTCGCCAATTAATTGAAAATTGGCATGTTTCAGATTTCCACATTAACCTTGCACGCGGCAGTAAAGACATGCTGGGCGAATACGAGCATTTATCGGTAACAGGGGAAAATTTACAGGTTGTTGCACGTCATCTTTTTGAAAATAAGCCAGATATTTTTCAAGAAATTGTGGAAGCGATGAAACATCGCGTACCAGGCATTGATGATGTTGAACCCATTCAGACAGCAGATGGACGACTGATTTTGGGTTTCAAAGATGGAACATTCAAAGACCCATTTATTGACCGTTATGTGTCAGATGGCACAATCAAAATGTTTGCTTACTTAGTTTTACTTTACGACCCAAATCCGCACCCATTATTATGCGTAGAAGAACCCGAGAACCAACTCTACCCAAGTCTACTGTTTGAATTAGCGGAAGAATTTCGTGCTTATTCTAAAAAAGGCGGTCAAGTTTTTGTTTCCAGCCATTCGCCTGATTTTTTGAATGCGGTCAATTTGGATGAAGTATTTTGGCTGGTAAAAGAAAATGGCTACACTCAAATTAAACGTGCACAAGATGATGAACAATTAGCTGCTTTTATGGCTGAGGGAGACCAAATGGGATATTTGTGGAAAGAAGGCTTTTTTAAAGGAGCAAATCCCAAATGATTAACCAATTTGTATTTTTTCTTGAAGAAAAATCAGCAGAAATCATGCTCAATGAAATTTTGCCTAAAATATTACCCGAGCATATTCAGTATCAATTCATTATTTTTGAGGGCAAGCAAGATTTGGAAAAACGTTTGCCTAAACGTTTAAAAGGCTGGCTGAATGCTGAACAAATACAATTTGTGGTATTGCGCGATAAAGATTCAGGTAATTGTTTAGAAATTAAAGAAAATTTGAAAAAAATTTGTATTGATGCAGGAAAGCCCAATACACTAATTCGCATTGCTTGCCATGAATTAGAGAGTTTTTATTTGGGGGATTTGCAAGCAGTTGCTCGTGCTTTTGGTAAAGAAACGCTCAGAAAATTACAACAAACTCGCAAATTCAAAAACCCTGATGAATTAAGCAATCCTGTACAAGAGCTGGACAGATTGGTAGATGGTGGATATCAAAAAATATCAGGTTCAAGAAAAATTGCCCCATTCATGGATATTGAAAATAACCGTTCTACCAGTTTTAATCAATTGTTAAGCGGCATCAGAAAAATAGCAAATTTATCATAAAGAAGGAAAAAAAATGACCATCATCGTAACAGGCGCAGCAGGCTTAATCGGCAGCAACATCGTCAAAGGCTTAAACGCGCGCGGCATACGCGACATCATCGCGGTGGACAACCTGACGCACGGCGACAAATTCCGCAACCTTGCCGATTGCGACATCGCACATTATTTGGACAAACACGAATTTTTACGCCAAATTTGCGACCATCAATTTCCGTTTGACAACATTCAGGCGGTGTTTCATCAAGGCGCGTGTTCCGACACCATGAATCATGACGGTAAGTACATGATGCAAAACAATTATCAATACACTTTGGATTTGCTGGATTGGTGTCAAGATGAGCGCATTCCATTTTTGTATGCGTCCAGTGCGGCGGTGTATGGCAAAGGCGAAGTGTTCCGCGAAGAACGTGAATTGGAACAACCCCTTAATGTGTATGGCTATTCCAAATTTCTGCTTGACCAAGTGGTGCGCGAGCGCATGAAATCGCGTTTAACGGCACAGGTGGTGGGTTTCCGCTATTTCAACGTTTACGGTATGCGCGAACAGCACAAAGGGCGCATGGCTTCGGTGGCATTTCATCATTTTAATCAATATCGTACGCAAGGTTTTGTGAATTTGTTTGGCGAATATGGCGGCTATGGCGCAGGCGAACACAGCCGCGATTTTGTGAGCGTGGAAGATGTGGTAAAAGTGAATTTGTATTTTTTGGATAACCCTGAAAAATCAGGCATTTTCAATTTGGGCACAGGGCGCAGCCAGCCATTCAACGATTTGGCAGCCGCCACCGTCAATGCCTGCCGCGCTGCCGAAGGCAAATCGCCCCTCACTTTGGCGCAAATGGTCAATGAGGAGCTGATTCGCTACATTCCCTTCCCCGACAGCTTGAAAGGCAAATACCAAAGTTTCACGCAAGCCGACATCAGCCGTTTGCGCGAGGCAGGCTATGCCGATGAATTTTTGACGGTAGAACAAGGCGTTGAACGCTATGTGGCGTGGATGTTGAACAATTTGGCATAAAAATGAATATGGTATCTTTGAAATACAATCGTGGCAAAATTTTCCGTTTTGCTTTGATTTGTGCGGCGGCAGCTTTGGGCAGCGTGGGCGGCTTATATGGCAGCACGGGTTTGTATCTTGCCACGGTGTCGTGGTTGGGGGTAATTTTATTTGGGGTGTTTTCGCTGCCTGCTTTGTTGTGGCTGGCGGGCAACAGGAAAACACAGGTTACTGTTTCGCCAGAACAAATCGTGTTTCACATGAAGGTGCATGTGAATCGCAAAGTGGTGCAAGAATATGCGGTGGCATGGCACGATATTGCGGCAATCCGCTTTTCAGGCAGCCTGCTGTTGCTGACGCTGCACGATGAAACCGCCCCCAAGTTGCTGCAAGCCAATTTTGCTTTATTGCAAACCGATTGGGCAAAATTCCAAACTTGGCTGCCCCAAATCCACACCGCCACACCCGAACAACGCGCCAAATTGTTGGCGAATTTTTAGGCAGCCTTTCAGTACACGACAAAAATCTTTCAGGCTGTCTGCAACCTGTCCCCTCCCCTGCTGGCGGGGGAGGGTTAGGGTGGGGGTGGCTCTTTGCGTTTCTAACCCCCACCCCAGCCCTCCCCCTTACATAGGGGGAGGGGGCAGGTTTGTGGCAATATCAAAAAATGTCGTGTACTGAAAGGCAGCCTGAAAACATTTTCCGCCTATTTGAAAGAACAAAATGAATTTAATCAACGACTTTATCAACCGCTTGGGCAAAAATCTCAAACACCAACTCAAATGGGCAAAACGCCAAAACCTTGAAGCATGGCGCATTTACGACAAGGACATACCCCAATTTCCTTTTGCCATAGACGTTTATGGCGAACACATTCATTTGCAAGAATACGACACAGGCTGGTTGATGCACCCCGATGATTACCAAAAATGGTTGGACGATGTGTGCGATGCCGTGCAATTTGTAACTGGCTTACCCAAACAAAACATACACTTAAAACAACGCGCCCGACAAAAAGGCACAGCCCAATACGAAAAAACAGGCGCAGCAGGCGAAGATTTCATTGTGCGCGAACACGGTCGCCAATTTTGGGTCAATTTGGATAAGTATTTGGATACAGGGCTGTTTTTAGACCACCGCAACACGCGCCACAAAGTGGGCAACAGCGCGGCAGGCAAACGCTTTTTGAACTTGTTTTCCTACACAGGCAGCTTTACCGTTTACGCGGCAACAGGTGGCGCGGTGTACAGCGAAACCGTAGATTTATCCAATACTTATCTGGATTGGGCGAAACGCAATTTTCAGCTCAATGGCGTGGATTTGAACCAGCACCAAATTGTACGCGCCGATGTGTTTCAATATTTGATTCAGGCAGCCGAACAGAAAAAACAGTTTGACATCATTGTGTTAGACCCACCCAGTTTTTCCAACAGCAAAAAAATGCGCGATATTTTGGACATTCAACGCGACCAAAACACCCTGATTGATGGCGCGATGAAATTGCTTGCACCACAAGGCGTGTTGCATTTTTCCAATAATTTGCGTACATTTACCCTAAACGATGAAATTGCCCAGCGTTATGCGGTAAAAGATGTTTCCAAACAATCGGTTCCCGATGATTTTCGCAATAAAAAAATTCATCAATGTTGGGAAATTCGCCATCAATCGTCAAATGCGTTTCAGGCAGCCTGAAACCAAAAAACAAAAGGAAAATCAATATGTTCAATACACAAAATACCCTGCTGTTGGTTGTGGACATTCAACAACGCCTGTTGCCCGTTTTGCACGACAAAGACAACTGGTTGAGCAACAACAAAAAAATCATCACAGGCTTAAACGCCTTGGGCGTAAAAGCCGTGATGACCGAACAGTACCCCAAAGGCTTGGGCAGCACGCTGGACAGCATTCGCGCCCTGCTGCCTGAAACGCCCGTGTTTGAAAAAACGCGCTTTTCCGCGATGATTGACGATGTGGCGCAATACATCATCACGCAAAACATTGAAAATGTGATTGTGATTGGCTGCGAAACCCACGTTTGTGTCTTACAAACGGTGCTGGATTTGCGCGACAAAAACCTGAATGTGTATGTGCCACACGAATGCGTTACATCACGCACTTTGGACAACAAAAACAATGCCTTGATGCAAATTCAGGCAGCAGGCGCGGTGGTCAGCAACATTGAAAGCCTGCTGTTTCATTTGATGAAAGACGCGCAACACCCTGCTTTTAAAACCATTTCCCAGTTGGTCAAATAATTGCACGCAAAAAAAGCTGCCTGAAAAAACACACTTTTCAGGCAGCTTTCGTTTTGGTGTCGTGGTTTGTGCGACTTTTATGATGTTATTCGGTTTCCAACACGCCCATTTGCAAATAATTGGGCAAGCCCATGCTGGCAATCAAATCCAATTGATTTTGCAGCCAATCCATGCGTTCTTCATTCACATCTTTTTGCTGTTCAAGTAATTGGCGTGAAACATAATCTTCCTGCTGTTCGCAAATGGCAATGGCGTGAATCAGGGCTTGGTGTTTTTCTTCTTCTTTTGCCAAATCGCATTTGATGATTTCTTCGGGCGTTTCGCCAATCAGCAATTTGCCCAATTCTTGCAAATTCGGCAAGCCTTCCAAAAACAACACACGCTCAATAATGGCATCAGCCTGTTTCATTTCCACGATGGAGCTTTTGTAGAAATGTTCGCCCAATTCTTCTAAACCCCAGTTTTTCAAAATGCGGGCGTGTAAAAAATATTGGTTAATCGTTACCAGCAGCAAACCCAAGTTTTTATTGAGTTGCTGAATGGCAATGCGGTCGCCTTTCATAATGTTGCCCCCATCAATGACCGTGAGTGGGGTCGCTGCCTGCTGCCAAGATTTGGGTTTGCAGGTAATTTTGTTCGCCCATCATTTGAATTAAACGCAGTTGTTGTTCCAACCAATGTGCGTGGTCTTCTTCGGTGTCTTTGAGTTGTTCAACCAACAGTTGGCGGCTCACATAGTCTTGTTTTTCTTCGCACAATTTGATGCCTTTTTTCAAATTGTCGCGCACTTCAATTTCGGTGTCCAAGTCAAATTGGAGCATTTCGGTTACGTTTTTGCCCACTTTAACGGGTGCAGAAACCATTTTGGGCGTGCCGCCCAGCATGATGATGCGGCGAATGAAACCTTCGGCGTGCAGGGTTTCATCTTCCATTTCATGACCAATGCGTTCAAACAATTTGGTCAAGCCCCATTCGGCATACATGCGTGAGTGAATGAAATATTGGTCGCGTGCTGCCAATTCGTTTTCCAGCAAAAAATTCATGTAATCAATGACTTCTTTATCGCCTTGCATGATGTTTTATCCTTTATACAATCAAAATTGAAACTGGGGCGCATGATAAACACATTGCCACCAAAATGCAAATTTCATTTTAAAATACAAATAATTATCATCAATAAATCAAATCAAACATGGCGATTGATTTTGATTTTTTTGTACAGAATCAAATGTCTGTATTGCGACTGATTGCTGTTTGTTTGTGTGTGGCTGAAATGGGGGGATTTTATTTGCATTTTTTTACATTTTATGCGCCACACAATACCATTTTCAGGCAGCCTGAAACCTTTGCCAAACTCGGTTTGCAGGGGCGGATTTCATATTTGCCCTGTTTAACATGAACTTGGGATAAGTAACTTAAACCCGCCCTCTCTCCCTATGGGAAAGCGTTGGAGAGAGGGTTGGTTGAGCAGCACACCCTCTCCCCAGCCCTCTCCCACGGGGAGAGGGCGCAAAGTAACTTAAATTTATCAATCACTTTTATCCCAAACTCGCGTTGTTTATGTTTGCAAAAATTGTGATTTTTATCAATAAATTGAAAAAGGAGCGGATATGCAATCCGCCCCTACGTCAATTTAAAAGCAGGTTTTGCAAAGGCTGCCCATCTTTTCAGGCTGCCTAAAACCTTATCCCGCCAATTCAATGGCAGCCGCCAACAGCGACAATCGCGCCATCACGCCATACACATACAAGCGGTTGCAAGTGCAATCCAACTGGTCGGCATTGGGACGCGCCATGCCCAATTCGTCCCATTGTTCAAAAACGCGTTTGCAATGTGCTTCGGTTTCGGCATCGTTGGCGCTGCCTGCGCTGGGAATGCTGTGTTCCAAAGGCACAAACACCATGCCGCCTGCGTTCAAATTCTCATCGTTGCGGCGACCTTCATGCACGCGGAAAAAACCGCCAATCACAAATCTGTCCATCATGTACACAACGGGTTCGCAAACGGCATTGTCCATGGTTTCGTAGGTGTAAATGCCTTCTTGAACAATCACTTCCGACACTTCCAAGCCTTCTTTGATTTTTGCCATTTTGTTGCGGTTTTTGCGATTCAGGCTGCGGACTTCATCGGCAGATTTCACGCTCATCACGCCCATGCCGTAAGTGCCTGCGTCTGCTTTGACAATCACAAAGGGTTGGTCGGTAATGCCTTTTTCATCGTATTTGGCTTGGATTTTTGCCAAGACGCGCTCAACGGCTGCTGCCAAAGCGTCTTCGCCTTCGCGTTCTTGAAAATCCAAGCCGCCCACGTATTCAAAATAGGGGTTGATGTGCCATTCATCTATTTGAATTAAATCGGCAAATTGTTGGGCTACTTGATTGTAGGCGGCAAAATGTTGGGTTTTGCGGCGTGTTGTCCAGCCACCGTGCAGGGGCGGCAGCACGTTTTGTGCCAAACCTTGCAAAATATCGGGTACGCCACCTGATAAATCATTGTTTAACAAAATGAAACAGGGAGAAAAGCCATCTGCCAAATGCACACGGTTGTCGGTACGCAAAAGTGGCTCAATCAATAATGTGTTGCCCAAGGCGGTTTCAAATTCGGTGGCTTGGGTCAGCTCGGGGTTGAAACTGCCCACGCGCACTTCAAATCCCGCATCGCGCAAAATGTTGGACAAGGCAAAAACATTCTGTAAATAGAAGGTGTTGCGCGTGTGGTTTTCGGGAATGAGCAGCACGGATTTGGCGGTTTCGCAAGCGCGTTCTACCGCGTCTTGGGCGGCAATCGTGGCAAGTGGAATGAAATGGGGATTGAGATTGTTGAACCCACCTGGAAACAGGTTCATGTCTATGCTTGCCATTTTGTAGCCTGCGTTGCGAATGTCCACCGAGCCGTAAAATGGGGGTTGGTGTTGCTGCCATTGGGCGCGAAACCATGCTTCAATTTTGCTGTGGTTTTGCAAGATTTTGGTTTCAAAGTCTTTTAAATAGGCGGCATAGTTGGGGTGAATTTGGGGTAATTGCATGATGTTTATCCTTGTTGATTGAACGGTGGCATTATAAACACAAATTGGTGTTTTCAGGCAGCCTGAAATGCAGACAAGTTGCCCCACCTTACCCAAATACAAATTGGCAAAAGGCTGCCTGAAACATTGCACTTTTTTCAGCAAAATGGGGCAATCAATGCTAACATTATGGCTATTTTTGCAACCCATTCACACCCCGATTTTCAACGGATAGCAACCATGATGCCCCACAAACCTGATTCAGCACTCACGCTGCCACAAGCCTTGGCAGCCTACAATCAAGCCGATTATGAACGTGCCATTGCCGCCCTGTTGCCTTTGGCAGAACAATCGCCCATTGCCCGTTTTTACTTGGGCGAAGCCAGCACCCACGGCTATGGCGTTGCCCAAGACAGCGTTCAGGCAGCCAAACATTACCAACAAGCCGCCGAACAAGGCTATTTGGCAGCCCAAGCCAAATTGGGCGAATGCTACGCCAAAGGCATTGGTGTGGAACGCAATTTCCGCTTGGCAGCCAAATGGTTCATTCAGGCAGCCGAAAGCGAAGAACATCGCCCCAACCAAAAATTGGACAGCGCAAAAGCCTTTTTTGAACAAGGCGATTACGAATCTGCCGTGCGCGTGTTCACCGAATTGAGCGAGCAAGACCAACACAAAGCCACAGCCCAATTTTACTTGGGCGAAATTTACGCCGAAGGCAAAGGCGTAGCAGCCGACTTAAACCGCGCCGTGCAGCACTACACCCAATCTGCCGAACAAGGCTACGCCGCCGCACAAGCCAAATTGGGTCAATTATACGCGGTGGGCAATGGCGTGGCACAAGATTTCCGCGCCGCTGCCGAATGGCTGGGCAAAGCCGCCGAACAACAAGAAAACCAACCCGAAAACCTGTTGGAAAAAGCCCAAACCCACACCCAAACAGGCGATTATGCAGACGCACTTGCCATTTACCGCGAATTGGCACAACAAACCCATGCCGAAGCCCAATTTCAACTGGGCGAGCTGTATCACAAAGGCTTGGGGGTGGATTTGAACACGCGCCGTGCCGCCGATTGGTATTTTCAGGCAGCCACGCAAGGGCATTTGGACGCATTGCACCATTTAAAAGATTTGGCAGAACAAGGCGATGCCAGCATTCAATACGATTTGGCGCGACTGTACGCCTTGGGCTTGGGCGTATCGCGCGATGACGCTGCCGCAGCCGAATGGTTTACCCAATCTGCCGAACAAAAACACACCCCAGCCCAAGCCAAATTGGGCGAATTGTATGCCTTGGGCAAAGGCGTGAAACAAAGCTACGCACAAGCTGCCGATTGGTATCGCCAAGCCGCCATCAGCGCAGGCGAAATTGCCGAAACCGAAGTTGCCGACACCGCCAAAACCGACTTGCAATCTGCCCACACCGAAAAGCAGCCTGAAAGCGACACCAGCACCGAAGCGCAAGTTGCCAAAATCCAACAAGCCATTCAAGGCAACGACTTGAAAGCCGCCGCCTTGGCAGCCAGCGCAGCCGCCAGCGCAAGCGAAAAAAAAGAACTGGTCAAAAAAACCGAACCACTTGAAAACGACCCAGACGAAATCGCCGCAGGCAACGCCATTGGCGAAGCCCTAACCCAAGATTTGGACAACGAAAAAGCCAGCGAAACGCAGCCTGAAACCCCCAGCCAAAATGATGGCGAAAACAAGGCAAATGCAGAAAATGCAGAAAATGCAGAAAATGCGGAAAATGCAGAAAATGCGGAAAATGCCGCCAGCCAATCCGAAATCCAACACGACAAACTGAGCCCAGAAGACATTGACGCCATGTTGGTCAATGGCATTGCCGCCTACGACCGTGGCGAATACGCCACCACCTATTCCATTTTCAGCTATTTGGCAGAACAGGGCAACGCACAGGCGCAACACTATTTTGGCTTGATGTACGACAAAGGCTTGGGCGTGGAACAAGATGAACGTCAGGCAGCCGTGTGGTATTTGCGCGCGGCAGAACAAGGCTATGCGCCAGCCCAATACAATATTGGCGTATCGTATGCCACAGGTTCGGGCATTTTGCAAAATTACCGCCAAGCACACCATTGGTACGAACGCGCTGCCGAACAAGACTATGCCTCGGCACAAGTGAATTTGGGCGAATTGTATGCACACGGCTTGGGCGTGGAGCAAGATTTTGCCAAATCCGCCCACTGGTTTGAACGCGCCGCGCAAACCAACGACCCCATCGCCCAATACAATTTGGCGGTTGCCTATGCCAACGGTCAAGGCGTGGAAAAAGACGATGCCAAAGCCGTAGAATGGTTTACCAAAGCCGCCGAAAATGGCGACCCTGCCGCCCAATACAATTTGGGCATACGCTATGAAAATGGCGAAGGCGTGAAACAAAGCTACACCAAAGCGGCAGAATATTATCAACAATCTGCCGAACAGGGTTTCCCCAACGCGCAAAACAATTTGGGTTTGCTCTATGCCGATGGCAAGGGCGTGAAACAGGATTTTGACAAAGCCGCCGATTGGTGCGAACAAGCCGCCGACCAAGGTCATGTGGACGCGCAATTCAATTTGGGTTTGCTCTATCAGGCTTTGAACACGCAAGAAGGTTTGCGTCAAGCCGCCGCGTGGTATTTGAAAGCGGCAGAGCAAGGTCATGCCGAAGCGCAAACCAATCTTGCCATTTCCTATTTCAACGGCTGGGGCGTGGAGCAAAGCGATGATGAGGCAATTAAATGGTATCGCGCTGCCGCAGGGCAAAATGTGGTTGCCGCGCAATATGGTTTGGGCTGGCTGTATTTCAATGCCGAACCCAAACGCTTGGATTTAGCCGAACATTGGTGGCAAGCCGCCGCCGACCAAGGCGATGAACACGCCAAACAAGGCTTGGCGGAAATTCGCACTTTGCGTCAAAAAGGCAATAAATAATTGATGTGCAGGCTGCCTGAAAACAGAATGGGGAGGGTGTTTTCAGGCAGCTTTATCATGTTCAATTCATCATCAGATTGTTTGTGAAAGGAAAATCATGTCCAAGTTGAATATTGGTATTGTGGGCGCAACGGGCTACACAGGCGTGGAGTTGTTGCGATTGTTGGCACAACACCCCCACGCGCAAGTGCAAATCATCACCAGTCGTGGCGAGGCTGGCGTGCACATTGCGGATTATTTTCCCAGCTTGCGCGGTGTGTACGATTTGCGTTTTCAAGACCCTGAACATGCTGATTTGTCGCAATGTGATGTGGTGTTTTTTGCCACGCCACACGGTGTTGCCATGCGCGATGCGCCTGCTTTGCTGGAAAAGGGCGTGAAAGTGGTGGATTTGTCTGCCGATTTTCGTTTGCAAGATGTGCCAACTTGGGAAAAATGGTACGGTATGCCTTTTACCGCGCAGGCTGCCTTAAAACAGGCGGTGTATGGCATCAGCGAATTGAATCGCGCCCAAATCCAACAAGCGCAGTTGGTGGCAAACGCAGGCTGCTACCCCACTTGCGTGTCGCTGCCGCTTATCCCTTTGTTGAAAAACAAGGTTTTACAAGATGGTATGCCGATTATTTCAGATTGCAAATCGGGCGTGTCGGGGGCGGGGCGCAAAGCTGCCGTTGGCACTTTGTTGTGCGAGGCGGGCGACAATTTCAAAGCATACGGTGTGGCAGGACATCGCCACCTGCCTGAAATTCGCCAAACCATTGCTTTGTTTGATGAAAAATTGGCAGAGAAATTCATTTTTGTGCCACATCTCACACCGATGATACGCGGCATGCACGCCACCACTTATGTTCATGTGCAAGACAACATCAATCCCCATGATTTGATTGCGGATTTTTATTCAGGCAGCCCGTTTGTGGACGTGATGCCCATAGGCAGTACCCCCGAAACGCGCAGCGTGCGTGGCGCAAACATTTGCCGCATTGCCGCGCAACGCGCCCCCGAATACACCGACAATGTGTGGATTTTGATGAGCGTGCAAGACAATCTGGTCAAAGGCGCGGCAGGGCAAGCGGTGCAAAACATGAACCTGATGTGTGGGCTGCCTGAAACAGCAGGTTTAAGCCAAGTGGCATTGTTGCCGTAACAACAGGCTGAAACCTTTGCAAAACTGCGAAAATTTTTATTTTCATCAATAGATTGAAAAAAGGGGCGGATATGAAATCCGCCCCTACGTCAGTTTAAAAGCAGCTTAAGTTTCAGGCTGCCTGAACTGTTTTATTGCAATCAATTAACCGACTTTATCGCCCGCTTTTGCGCCTTCATGCACGGTCAATAATTTCAACTGACCGTTGCCGTCTGCCGCCGACAAAATCATGCCTTCGGATACGCCAAATTTTGCCATTTTGCGTGGCGCGAAATTCACCACCGCAATCACCATCGTGCCGTTCAATTCAGCAGGATTGGGGTAGCTTGCCGCAATGCCCGAAAAAATCGTGCGTTGCTCAAAACCCAAATCCAAATTAAATTTCAACAACTTGGTGCTGCCTTCCACCGCTTCGCAATTCAGCACTTTTGCCACGCGCATGTCCACTTTCACAAAATCATCAAAGCTGCATTGTGCCGATACGGGCGTGTAACCTTCTGGGAAATCAGCCTTTTTCTCTTCCACTTGGGTTTGGGGCTGGGCTTCAATGTTTTGTTTGTTGGCTTCAATCAAAGCGTTCACTTGTTTTTCCTCAATACGTTGCATTAAATGTTTGTATTCATTGATTTTGTGGTTTTCAGGCAGCGTGGAGACGGTTTGCGCCCAATCCAGTTTTTCAATATTCAAAAATTCGGCTGCCTGAACCGCCAATTTGGGCAACACGGGCGACAAATACGCCGCCAAAATCTTGAATGCGTTAATCAATTCGCTGCACACTTGGTGTAATTGATTGTCTGCACCTTCTTGTTTTGCCAATTCCCAAGGCTTGTTCTCGTCCACATATTCGTTCACCAAATCCGCCAAAGCCATGATTTCACGAATGGCTTTGTTGTATTCGCGGTCTTCGTAATCTTGGGCGATTTGTTCTGATTTTTCAGTTAATTGCTTAATCAAATCGCTTTGGGAAACATCTTTCAGGCTGCCTGAAAAGCGTTTTTGGATAAAGCCGCTTGCCCGTGCCGCAATATTGACGAATTTGCCAACCAAATCGCTGTTCACACGCGCGATAAAGTCGTTTAAATTCAAGTCAATGTCTTCAATTTTGCTGTTTAATTTGGCGGCGATGTAGTAGCGCATCCATTCAGGGTTAAGCCCTTGTTCCAAATACGATTTGGCTGTGATGAATGTGCCGCGTGATTTGGACATTTTTTGCCCGTCCACCGTCAAAAATCCGTGTGCAAAAATACCGCTTGGGGTGCGGTAGCCCGAATATGCCAACATTGCCGTCCAAAACAGGGCGTGGAAATACAAAATGTCTTTGCCGATGAAATGGTAGAGTTCGGCTTGGCTGTCTTTGCCAAAATAGTCGTTGAAATTCAAACCAATGCGGTCGCACAAATTTTGGAAACTTGCCATGTAGCCCACAGGCGCGTCCAGCCAAACGTAGAAATATTTGTTGGGCTGATTGGGGATTTCAAAGCCGAAATAAGGTGCGTCTCGCGTGATGTCCCAGTCGGCAAGTTCGCCATCTTTGAGCCATTCGTTCATTTTGTTGCGGGCTTCGTCTTGCAAATGGGGTTTGCCTTGCGCGTTGTTGCCCGAAGTCCATGTGCGTAAAAAGTCGGCACAATCGCTTAATTTAAAAAAGAAATGTTCGGTTTCTTTCATCACGGGGGTTGCGCCCGATACCACCGAATAGGGTTGGATTAAATCGGTGGGGGCGTAGGTGGTGCCGCACACTTCGCAGTTGTCGCCGTATTGGTCTTTGGCGTGGCATTTGGGGCATTCGCCTTTGACAAAACGGTCGGGCAAGAACATTTGTTTTTCGGGGTCAAACAGTTGATTGATGTTTTTACTGATGATTTTGTCGTTGGCTTTCAATGCCAAGTAGATTTGTTCGGAATACTGTTTGTTTTCAGGGGAATGGGTGGAATAATAATTGTCGTAGCCAATGCCAAAACCTGTGAAATCGGACAAATGTTCGCCATGTGTTTTTTCAATGAGTTGTTCGGGCGTGATGCCTTGTTTTTGCGCGGCAAGCATGATGGGCGTGCCGTGTGTGTCGTCCGCGCAGCAGTAGTAACATTCGTGTCCGCGTGATTTTTGGAAACGTACCCAAATGTCGGTTTGAATGTGTTCCACCATGTGTCCCAAGTGGATTGCGCCGTTGGCGTAGGGCAGAGCGGAGGTTACCAAAATTTTGCGTTGATTTTTCATGATTTTTTGATTTACGTTGGTTTGAATGATGTTGAATTATGCCATAATTCTGCTTTTCGTGCTTTCAGGCTGTCTGAACGGTTTATTTTTAAACTTTTTCTTGGAAAATACCATGTTTTTAAAAAAATATTTATTGATTTCATCTGTATTATTGGCTATAGGCGCGTGTTCTAAACAGGAAGAAACCCAAAATACAACACCTGTTCCCAATACTGCTGCAACAACCCCATCTATGACCTATCGTGTTGGTACTGATTTCACTTACGCCCCCTACAATCAACGCACACAAAATGGTGGCATAACAGGTTTGGACATTGACATCATGAATGCCATTGCCAAAAATCAAAATTTTCAAGTGGAATATGTGGCATTAGAATGGGACAGTTTGATGAAAAGTGCCAAAACACAAAATTTGAGTGTGGTTATGGACGGCATTGCAGCAGATGATTTAACGGATTATCCCGATTATGTGCTGTCGCAATCTTATATGCGTTCGGGCGATTGCATTTATGTTGCCAAACCCGAAAACAGCAGCAATTGGCACAAACAAACGGTTGCGACACATTTAGACGATTTTCTTGATGAGGAATTGATTAAAGTACATGGCGTGGGTAAAAGTAAAATTGAACACATTCGCACTTTGTTGCAAGGCTTTCAATATTTGGCAGCGGATAAGGTGCAAGCGGTGGTAAGCGATTGTGGGGCATTACGCCATGTGGCGAAAAATCCCTTATTTAAAGATTACACTTTTTATGAAAGCAAATTGCCCAACTCTGAATTGCCTGAAACTGCCGATTTGGGCTTTGGCGTTTTGAAAAGTGATACAGAATTGCTCAACAAAATCAATACTGGTTTGCAAAACATTAAACAAAGTGGCGAGTTGGACGCAATTATCAAAAAATGGAATTGATAGGGTGTATTCAGGCTGCCTGAAACCAACTTAATCCATAAAATAAGTATGTGGTTTAAATGGTTACTTGTTTTGCTGTGTTTGATTTTGGTCATCATGGCATGGCTGGTACTGCGTTTGCCCCAACACCGCCGTGCAATACATCAAGTATTTGTATGGCTTGCTGAAATCATCTTGTTGGTAGCAATGTTGGCGGCGAGTATTGCCTATTACCAGCGTTATTTTTAGTTCTCAGTATCTTGACATAACAAGCTGCCTGAATGATTTTTCAGGCAGCTTTTTTTTGAAATAAAATTACCAAAAAAACTCGCTCAAAATGCGCAAAATAGGGTTAAAAAAACGCAAAAAATGAGTTAGAATATCAGCATGGTTTGATTTTATTGATAATAATGGCACAGGAGAGCAGTTCAAATGAAGCAAAAATGGTATCTTTTACACTTATGTGCAGCAATGTTATTGGCAGCTTGTGGCGATGATTCAGGCAGCAATGCGACCAATACCACCAAAGCAACATCAGCCCAACAACACAGCAGCAGTGCCACAACCACCATCAAAGTGGCAACAGATGCCACCTATCCACCATTTCAATATCGTGATGAAAAAAACAACATTTTGGGTATTGAAATGGACGTACTCAATGCCATTGGTCAAAGCGAGGGATTGAAAATGGATTTCAATCACTATATTCGCAATGATTATCAACATGTTTTGACAAATAATCACTTTGACCTGTTTGCATCGGCATTTTATGGCAATGCCAAATACCCTGATGATGTGGTTATGAGTAAACCTTTTATGGAAGCCTACATTGTTGTGGGTTTATGTGATGATAAAGCAGGCAATGCCAATATTCAAAACATTGCCCAATTACAGGGTAAAAAAATTGCCGTGAGTAAATATTACGGTCAATCCATGATTGATTTGGCTGCCAAATTAACAGGTTCACCCAATAATGTGATGGTGGTTGATACGTTCTATTTGTCCGCGCGAGAACTGTATAATCAACAGGTAGATGGCGTTTTAGGCGCAAACTATGTATTGGCACATTTTGCCAAAGAAATGAAAAAAGAAGACACAACCCGTTTCCTCCGTGTAGAAAGTGAAGAGCCACGCCAATTGGTGTTTTTGGTTAATAAAAACAATACGGCATTGCTGGAAAAACTGAACAAGGGCATTGATACGGCAAAAGCCAATGGCACCATTAAAAATTTGGAAAACAAATGGTTAGGTGGCTTAAAACCCGTTCAGTAATATTGTCATTGGCTTTTTCGCTACCTAAAACACTAAGTAAATGTACCATCATTTCTACCGCTGTAAAGCGTGGCGATGGTGTAATTTTGTAGGGCAGTGAAATTTTTAATGAAAATCAATTAAGCCAAAATGAATCTCGCTTTTTACCCACAGTCTTACATTCCCCCCTTTTGGCTGCGTGGTGGACACGCGCAAACGGTGTATGCCAAATTTTTGACATCGCCCGCCCCCCATTATCGCCGCGAATTGCTCGCCGACAGCCATGGCGAAGACCAAGTGGCTTACGATTTTGTGGATGCGCCCAACCCCAATGCGCCTTTGGTGGTGCTGTTTCACGGTTTGGAAGGCAGCAGCCACAGCCATTATGCCATTGAACTGATGAAAGCCGTGCAAGCGCGTGGTTGGCATGGGGTGGTGGCGCATTTTCGCAGTTGTGGCGGTGTGCCATCTGGGCGTTTGTATCACAGTGGCGATACGCGCGAAATGGGGCATATGTTGTCGCTGTTGCGCCAGCGTTATGAGCGGATTTATGCGGTGGGCGTGTCGTTGGGCGGCAATGCTTTGGCAAAATATTTGGGCGAACAGCGCGAACACGCCATACCCCACGCGGCGGCGGTGGTGTCTGCCCCCATTGATTTGAATGCGGCTGGTGCGGCTTTGGGTCAAGGCATTGCCAAACGCTTGTACACCCCCTATTTTTTGCGCACTTTGCTGACCAAAGTGCCGCCCAAAGCCAACTGGCAATGCCGCAGCTTGCATGATTTTGATGATGCCTACACCGCACCCATGCACGGTTTTCGTGATGCGGTGGATTATTACACGCAATGCCAATGCAAGCCGTTTTTGCGCGATATTGTGCGCCCCACTTTGTTGCTCAATGCGAAAAACGACCCGTTTTTGCCTGCCGCGCATTTGCCCACGCAAGATGAGGTTTCAGGCAGCGTGCATTTGTTGCAGCCTGAACAGGGCGGTCATGTTGGATTTGTGAGCGGTACAGGACGCGGTCATTTGCGTTGGCTGCCTGAAACGGTGTTGGATTTTTTTGTTTCATCAGCAGCCTAGGGGCTAATGACAATTCGTTTCGCGATTGTTTTTTCATCAAAATCGCCAACTTCTGCGTCAAAAATACGCGCCAATGGGTGGCATTGACGCGCATTTTTTCCTTGAATTTGACAATCTTGCCTGAAAAACCAACTTCGCGCCCAAATTGTCATTAGCCCCTAAAACGCGATTATTTTTCCGCGCCCACAATCACAATGTTCAATTTTTCAGGCTGAATATGACGCTGCCAAGCGCGTTTCACGTCTTCGGCGGTGAGCGCGTTGATTTTATCGTTGTAAGTATCCAGCCAATCATTCGGATAATTGTGGTAAGCCAAATGAATCAAATTGTTCAACAATTTCTGATTGCTGTCCAAACGCAAAGGAAAGCTGCCTGTGATATTGGCTTTGGCTTGTTGCAATTCACTTTCGCTGGCACCGTTTGTGATGAAATCGCGCAACACCTGTTGGGTGGCTTTTAAGGCAGCATCGCGATTTTTGTGGGCGGTGGTAAATTCAATGGTAAAGGGCGCGGCTTGGGTGTACGCGTCCATGTCGCTGCTTGCGCCATAGGTGTAGCCATATTGGTCGCGCAACACTTTCATCAAACGGCTGTCAAATCCACCGCCGCCCAGCACATAATTGCCCAAAATCAGCGCAAAATAATCGGGGCTGTTGGCGGTTAAAACGGGCAAACTCAACACAACCGTGCTTTGCGAGCTGTGGGGAAATGGCACGAGTTTTCTTTGCGAATCATGCACATCAACAGGCGGCACACTTTGGCTGGACGCGGCTTTTTCAGGCAGCCCTTTTAAAGTTTGCGCCACCAATTCATTGGCTTGTTCGCGGTTGATGTCGCCCACTATCGCCACAATCGCCTTGTTTTGCGCGTAATATTGGCGATGAAAATCCACAATATCATCACGTTGTACCGATTGGATTTTTTCTACCGTTTGAAACGCGCCTTTGCCATAGGGGTGGTGGGGGTAGTTCAAACGCGAAATTTCACGTTGCGCGATGAAACTGGGATAACTTTCACTTTGTTGGAGCGACAAACTGGCTTGATTTTTAATGCGTTGCAGCGCATTTTCATCAAAACGCGGCTGGGTTAAGGCTTGGTTGAGCAAATCGGCGGTGGCGTGCAAAGTGTCGGCACGGCTGAGCGTGCGAAACGCCATGCTGCTGAAATCCACCGAGCTGTTGCCCGATATGTTTGCACCCAAGCTGCTGATTTTTTGGTTAAATTCATCTTCATCAAGCAAGCGTGTGCCACTGGTCAATAATTCCGATGTGGCGGCGGCAATATTGCTTTTGCCTTCGGGTTCGGCAGCCGAGCCTGCGCCTTTAAACAGCACCACATAATCCACAATCGGTAATTGGTGGCGTTCCAGCAACAGCACTTCGGTGCCTTGTGGCGTGTGCCAGCGTTGAATATCCAGCGCGTGTGCCATGGGCGCAAGTGCCAACATCAATAATGCAGACAAAAAGGTAGGACGTAACATATTATTCCTATTCAAAATAAAGGGATTTGGGGTTTCAGGCTGCCTGAAAAATCATTTTTGGCGAACCGCAACACGTTTCTGTTTCATCGCGTGTGGATACATCACAATGTACACTTCACGTTGTGGCGTGAGCAATTTTGCCGCCGCCTGAATTTCTGCTGCCGACACCTTCAACACGCGCTGATACAACTCATCTTCTTGTGAAAAATCAAAACCATTGCTTTCCAAAGTACCCAACCAAGCAGCCTGATTTGCCATGCTGTCGCGGCTGAAAATCAGGCTGCTTTCCTGAATCACACGCGCTTGCTGCAATTCCGCTTCCGACACGCCATTTTGGGCAATATCCGCAATTTGCGCTTCAATTTCCGCCTTCAACTGCGCCGTACTCACCCCCTCGCGCGGCATGGCTGAAATGTGAAACATTTGCGGCTGACGGCTGATGATGGTGTAGCTGCTGTCCATTTCCAAAGCCAGTTGCTTGCCGCGCACCAAATTCGTTTCAAAACGCGATGCCGAATGGCTGCCCAAAATCGTTGCCAACATATCCAAAGCATAAGGCGTGGTGTCGTTGATGGTACGCAGGTGTGGCACGCGGTAGCCCAACAGCATAATGGGTTGTTGCGTGTTGCCATAGGCGTGTGCCGACACCGCCTTTTTCACTTCTTTTTCTTGCAAATTTTGGCGTTCAGGCAGCTTTTTGGCGGGAATGTGGGCGAATTTTTGTTTGACCAAATCAAGGGTTTCTTGGGCATTCACATCGCCCACAATCACCATGGTGGCATTGTTGGGCGCATACCATTTTTTGTACCAATCGCGCAAATCTGCCGCTTTCAAACCATGCAAATCGCGCATATGCCCAATCACCGCCGTGCGGTTGGACGGCTTATCGTAGGCGCGAAACAGCATTTGTTCATACATATTGTTGATGGGATTATCGTCCACGGTTTGACGGCGTTCTTCGCGTATCACTTTCATTTCATTGTTAAAATCGCGGTTGCTGAAATTCAGATTGACCATGCGGTCGGCTTCCATTTCCAGCAGTTTGGGCAAATGTTCTTTTGCCGCATTTTCGTGAAACACCGTTTCGGTGGGGCTGGTATAGGCGTTCAACACCCCACCCATTGCCGACACGCGCCGCGAAAATTCGCCCGATGGCACATTGGGTGTGCCTTTAAACATCATGTGTTCCAAAGCGTGGCTCAAACCGCTTTTGCCCACTTTTTCGTCCACCGAACCCACGCGATACCAAATTTGCGACATGACCACTGGCGCACGGTGGTCTTCGCGCACAATGACCTGCAAACCGTTGGGCAAGGTGGCTTTGAGCGTTTGCGCCCACGCGGGCATGACCCACGCCAGCAACAGCGCGGTAAAAAGTGTTTTTCTGCCAAACATGATTTGGATTCCCCCAATAAAAAAGCCCATTATACCGCTCGCCGCCCAAAAATGGCGCTGCCCACGCGCACCATGTTTGCGCCGCATTCAATCGCCACAGCCATGTCGCCGCTCATGCCCATAGACAGTGTGTCGGCTTGCGGTGCAATGTTTTGCAAATCGCGCAATAAATCTGCCATTTTTTCAAACTGTTGGCGCAATATTTCATCGCTGGCATTGGCACTTGCCACACACATCAATCCGCGTAAATTCAAATGCGGCAATGCCACAATCGCTTGCGCCAAAGGCAACATTTCATCGGGCGCGATGCCGTGTTTTGCCGTTTCGCCTGAAATGTTGATTTCCATGCAAATTTGTAAAGGCGGCAAATGTTTGGGGCGTTGTTGGCTTAAACGTTGCGCGGTTTTCAGGCTGCTTACGGTGTGCAACCAATGGGCGTGTTCGGCAACGGGGCGCGTTTTGTTGGATTGAACGTGTCCGATAATGTGCCATTCAATGTGTGGGCAATCGGCTAAATCGTATTGTTTTTGTTGAAATTCTTGAATGTAATTTTCGCCAAATGCGCGTTGTCCGTGTTGATACAACAGGCGAATGTCGCTGGCGGGAAAGGTTTTGCTCACGGCAATCAGTTGCACGCTGCCTGCAATGCGCTGGGCGGCGGTTTCAGCCAGCCGAATTTGTTGCAAAACGTGTTGGCGATTTTGTTCCAGAGTATCCATGATTTGTCATGTTAAAGATTGTTAAGTATGATTATGGGTTTTTGTGTTGGGAATGGGTTTTCAGGCTGCCTGAAAAATTGGGTCGTGCCACGATTTCGCTCCCTCTCCCCGTGGGAGAGGGCTGGGGAGAGGGGATACGCACTAAATTTGAACGGTTTTGCCCTCTCCCTAACCCTCTCCCACAGGGAGAGGGGATAAAGTTTGTGGCACATTGCCAGTTTGACTATGTCCACACAAAAAACCCTAAATTTTAACATATTTTGTTCAAAGGAATTTTGTGATGAACGCTGTAATGATGGGCGTGTTGGTGATGCTGATTTTATCGGTGGCGCGGGTACACGTTGTGTTGAGTTTGGTCATTGGTGCATTTGTGGGCGGACTGTGGGCAGGCTTGCCATTGGCAGACGTGCTGGACGCGGCTGGCAAAGTGTCGCAAAAAGGCGTGATGACCCATTTTCAAGACGGTTTGGCAGGTGGTGCAAAAATTGCTTTATCCTATGCCATGTTGGGCGCGTTTGCCATGGCGATTACGCATTCGGGTTTGCCCAAACAAGTGGCAGGCATGGCAATACGCAAAATTGACGCGCAAAACCACTCGGGTGGCAGCCTGAAATGGATTTTGCTCATGGGCTTGCTGGCAATGGGCGTGATGAGTCAAAACGTGGTGCCGATTCACATTGCGTTTATTCCGATGATTGTGCCACCTTTGTTGTTGGTGTTCAACAAATTGCAAATTGACCGCCGTTTGCTCGCCTGTGTGATGACTTTTGGTTTGGTAACCACTTATATGTTTTTGCCCTATGGTTTTGGCGCGATTTTCTTGAATAAAATTTTGCTCGCCAACATTCAAAGCGCAGGCATGGCGGTACAAGGCATCAACGTGATGTCGGCAATGGCGATTCCTGCTTTGGGCATGGTGGTGGGTTTGATTTTGGCGTTTGTGCATTATCGCAAACCGCGCGTTTATCAAGACAAACACAGCGATGCCCAAGCCCACGACCAAGCCATTGTTCAGCCAGCCGTTTCCACCTATCGCAGTTGGGTGGCGGCGGCGGCGATTGCGGTGTGTTTTGCCATTCAGTTGCTTTACGATGACGCTTTGTTGTTGGGGGCTTTGGTGGGGTTTGCCGTGTTCATGATGTTGGGCGTGGTGCGCCGCAATGAAGTGGACGATGTGGTCAATCAAGGCATACGCATGATGGCGATGATTGGTTTCATCATGATTGCCGCGCAAGGCTTTGCCGAAGTGATGAAAGCCACAGGCGAAATCAAACCTTTGGTTGATGCCAGTGCCGCCCTGTTTTCAGGCAGCAAAGCGGCGGCGGCGTTTGCCATGTTGGCGGTGGGCTTGCTGGTAACGATGGGGATAGGCAGTTCCTTTTCCACCTTGCCGATTATCACGGCGATTTATGTGCCATTGTGCATGAGTTTGGGCTTTTCGCCTTTGGCAACGGTGGCGATTATCGGCACGGCAGGGGCATTGGGCGATGCAGGTTCGCCCGCGTCCGACTCCACCTTGGGCCCCACTTCGGGTTTGAACGTGGACGGTCAGCACGACCACATGAAGGACAGCGTGATTCCCACTTTTATCCACTACAACATTCCCCTGTTTGTGGCAGGCTGGATAGCGGCAATGGTGTTGTAAATGACTGAATCCGAAGAAAGATTAACCGAATTGGAAATTCGCCTTGCCTTTCAAGACGATTTGCTTGCCGATTTAAACGACACCATCGTCCAAATGCGCCAAACTTTGGATTTGCAGCAAGAACAAATGCGTTTGCTGTATCAAAAAATCCAAAATATGCAAGAAAATGGCAACGATAAACCCTACACTTTGGCAGAAGAAATGCCACCGCATTATTGAATGGGCTTTCAGGCAGCCTTTTATTACCCTACAAAAATAAAATATTGCCCACAATCGTTGAGATGCCGCCATCTGCCCCCTCTCCTGCTAGGGAGAGGGAAAAATCGTTGAGCATCGCCAGTTTTCCCCTCTCCCTAACCCTCTCCCAAAGGAGAGGGAACAGGTGAGTGGCAAACAAAAAATTGTAGGGTAATGAAAGGCAGCCTGAAACTTGAAACTGACGTAGGGGCGGATTTCATATCCGCCCTTTCACAAATATTTGATAGAATTGAAAACATTGGCACGTCAAAATGGGGCGAATATGAAATTCGCCCCTACGAATGCCGTTTCGCACCATTTTCAGGCAGCCTGAAAACAAAATTCAGCCGCCCAACCCATTTTCAAAATAAGGAAAAAACACCATGAACAAACTCGCCCTGTATTTGGCAAC
The DNA here is from genome assembly GCF_014054525.1 of Alysiella filiformis. Taxonomy (NCBI): domain Bacteria; kingdom Pseudomonadati; phylum Pseudomonadota; class Betaproteobacteria; order Neisseriales; family Neisseriaceae; genus Alysiella; species Alysiella filiformis. The sequence continues at coordinate 870,060 of NZ_CP059564.1, read as the reverse complement.
CGCCCTGCTGGCTGCCTGTGGCATCAGCCCCAAATCCACCAACGCCCCCACCGTGCAAAAACAAGACCCACTCATGGATTTGGTCAAACCCCAAACCAACGCGCCACAAATCCCCCCAAGCAACGAACAACCCTTTTTCAACCAGCCAGCCAACAGCTTGGCAACCACAGGCTATTTAGCCAATCCCAATGTGCAACAATTTGTCGCCTACCAGCAACAGCACAAAGGCATCAACCCAGCCGTGTTAAACGATTTTTTCAATCGCGCCCAATTCAAATCCAACATCATCGGCATCATGGACAGACCGTCCACCTCACGCCCATGGTATGAATTTGCCAAAGGCAACACAGGCGCAGCCAAAATCAACGGTGGCAAACGCTTTTATGCTGCCAACCGCCACATCATCGACCAAGTGGCACGCGAATATGGCGTACCAGCCGAAATCATCGTGGCGATTATTGGCATAGAAACCAACTACGGTGCCAACATGGGCAACATTCGCGTGGCAGACTCATTGGCAACCTTAGCATTTGAATACCCCAGACGTGGTGCCTATTTCCAACAAGAATTGGGCGAATTTCTGAAATTGGCACAAGAAGAACGCCGCGACCCATTCAGTTTTACAGGCAGCTTTGCAGGCGCAATGGGTATGCCCCAATTCATGCCGTCCAGCTTTCGCAAATGGGCGGTGGATTATGACCGCAACGGCAGCCGCAACATTTGGAGCAGCACCCCCGATGTTGCCGCATCGGTTGCCAACTACATGAAAGTGCACGGTTGGCAAACAGGCGGCAAAGTGGTCGTGCCCGTATCCTTGCAAATCACACCGCAATTACAAGCCATTATGGACGAAAAAACCGCGCTCAACTACACCGTAGGGCAACTGCGCCAAATGGGCGTAACCCCATTGGAAAGCGTAGCCGACCACGAAAAAGCCATACTGTATCGCTTGGAAACCGCACCCAATCAATACAGCTACTTCATCGGCTTAACCAATTTCTACGCCATTTGGAAATACAACAACAGCCGCATGTATGTAACAGCCGTGCGCGACATTGCCAATGGCGTGGGTGGCGGCAGATTGTGATTTTCAGGCAGCCTGAAAACAAAAAAACCGTGTCAAAAATGATGTTTTGGCGCGGTTTTTGGCATTTTGGGGCGTGAGCGTGGCGTATCGCCGCCACACCCACTCTTGGGTTGTTGGTGCGAAACAGTTTGTGCTGTAAAATCAAATTTGTAGCAAGCTGTGCGTGGAATGCGCTACGCTTGTTTTTATGGTTTGTATGAATAATTAAGGTTTTGTATGATGAAAAATGCGTTTTTTGAATTTATTGGATTGTTGGGCTATGATGATGATATTGCACACAAAATGGCAGCATTGTTTGACAGTTTAACAGGCGACAGAAAGCTGTTTGGCGAGTTTTTGCTCAAAGAGTGTGATGGTGATGAAGAAAGTTTGGCGTCTTTGTTTCATGCGGATTTTGAAGATGATGAGTTGGCATTAAATTATTGGGTGGTTTCTTATTTGTTTGACAATCTTATCGAGTATTATCGTGATGATTATAAAATTGACTATGACAATTTAAGCGAATACATCAGCGAGCAGATTGGGCAAACGTTTCAAGTATCTTATGAAGAGTATAACAAAATTCATCGCCAAAACAATCAGTTTAATGTATTTAGCGATGATTTTATTACCAGTTTTAGGTATGTTTGCCAGCAATTAGAAAACCAAAGTGAGTTTACACTGTTGCATGTATTGAGCGGTAACGATGATGTGAATTATTTTGTGATTGATAAAGCAAATAAGCCCAGACTATTCACACTTGCAGATGAATTGGGTTTGGTCGTGGAATAAATGTGTGTCTGAAAAGCAAAAAACCGTGTCAAAAAAGATGTTTTGGTACGGTTTTTTGCGTTTTGGCTGCCTGAAAATGGTTGTGTGGCATTTTGGTGTGAACGTGGCGTTGCGCCGCCACACCCACGCTTTTAGGGGCTTGGCACATCACGCATTGCATTGCAAAATTATGTAAACAAAATGGTGGATTTTTATCGTCAAGCAGCATAGAATGACAAGGCATTTTTCCCCTTTCAGGCAGCCTGAAAACCACGCTGCCTGAAAAATTTTTACTTTTTTTGATTGAAAACACAGGAACTTCAAATCATGCGCGAATTTCCCATCTACAACTTCTCCGCAGGACCTGCCGTGCTGCCTGAAAGCGTATTGCGTACCGCCCAAAGCGAAATGTTTGACTACAACGGCACAGGCTTTTCCGTGATGACCATGTCGCACCGTTCAGACGTGTTCGCCAGCATTTTGTATCATGCCGAACAAGACCTCCGTCAGCTTATGGACATTCCCAGCAATTACAAAGTCTTGTTTTTACAAGGCGGCGCATCAGCCCAATTCAACCAAGTCGTGATGAACTTCGCAGACGGTTTCAAGCGCGTGGACAGCGTGGTAACAGGCAACTGGTCAGAAATCGCCCACTCGCAAATGGGCAAACTCACAGACGCGCAAATCCACCTTGCCGCAGACGGCAAACGCGATTACAACTACACCAACTTGCCCCCCGTGCAAAATTGGGACATCAGCAAAGATTCCGCCTTTGTGCATTTCATCATCAACGAAACCGTACACGGCTTGCAATACCGCGAAGTGCCGAAATTGGAAGACGGTATGCCCCCTTTGATTTGCGACATGTCATCAGAAATTTTATCGCGCAAAATCAATGTGTCCGACTTTGGCGTGATTTACGCAGGCGCACAAAAAAACATCGGGCCCAGTGGCGCAACCATCGTGATTATCCGCGAAGATTTGCTTGACCGTTGCTCCGACCGCATTCCCGATGTGTGGAATTACAAATCGCACATTCAACGTCAAGGCATGTACAACACCCCCGCCACCTACCCCATTTACATTTCAGGCTTGGTGTTCCGTTGGTTGCAATCGCAAGGCGGCGTGGCGCAAATGGAAACCATCAACACCTTAAAAGCCAAAACCCTGTATGCCGCCATTGACGGCAGTGGCGGTTTTTACAAAAACCACGTTCACCCAGGGGCGCGTTCCAAAATGAACGTGATTTTCAGCACAGGCAACGCGGAATTGGACGAACTGTTCGCGCAAGAATCCACCACGCGCGGTTTGCAACTGTTGCGCGGCTACAAATCGTTGGGCGGTATGCGCGCCAGCATTTACAACGCCATGCCTTTACAAGGCGTAGAAGCATTGATTGATTTCATGAAGGAATTTCAAAAACGCTACGGCTGATTGGCGTTTGAAACCCAAACTGACGCAAGGGCGGATTTCATCTCCGCCCTTTTTGAATTGATTGATAAAAATAAAAATATCGTTAATTCGTTTAAAAATAAGCCAAGTGTGGGGCGCAATTCGTTGCGCCATTTTTCTGATAAAACATGGATTTGGTGCAACACATCGTGTCCCATTTTGTATTGGATTGACCCTAGGGGCTAATGACAATTTGGGCGCGAAGTTGGTTTTTCAGGCAAAATCGTCAAATTCAAGGAAAAAATGCGCGTCAATGCCACCCATTGGCGCGTATTTTTGACGCAGAAGTTGGCGATTTTGATGAAAAAACAATCGCGAAACGAATTGTCATTAGCCCCTATCAGCAAGCCCAAATGTGTGAGCCGCGTTTTGCCAAGTTTCAGGCTGCCTGAAAAGGAAAAAACCTTTTTCAGGCGGCTTTTTGTTGCCCCACCCAATCCACACCGCACACCGAAAGCCAGCCTGAAAAATCAGGCATTGCGCTTTTACGCCCATGCAAATAATGCTAAAATCCGCCCCAAATTTTGTCGCCCAAAACCCAACGACAAATCAAGACAAAAATTTCTTGCACAAGGGAGCATAACAATGAACATTACCGTATTAGGCACAGGCGCATGGGGAACCGCCTTGGGCATGCACTTCGCCCTGCACCAACACCAAGTGAACATGTGGACGCACAACGCCGAACACGCCCAAACCATGCAAGCCACACGCCAAAACGAACGCTATTTGGCAGGATTTCAACTGCCCGACAATTTAACCGTACACAGCGATTTGGGTGCCGCTTTGCAAGGCAGCGAACTGATTTTGATTGTTACCCCCGTTGTTGGTTTGCGCGACAGCGTCAATTTGATTAAAGAACATGGCGCAGGACACCTGCCCATTTTAACCGCCTGCAAAGGCTTTGAACTGGATAGCGGCTTGCTCACATTTGAAGTGGTACAACAAGTGCTGCCTGAAAACAACAAAATTGGCGTATTATCAGGACCCAGTTTCGCCCAAGAACTCGCCAAACAACTGCCCTGTGCCGTGTGCTTGGCATCCAACAACACCGCGTGGATAGACGAATTGACCCAACAACTCAATACCAGCGTCATGCGTCTGTATGCCAACCACGACATGATAGGCGTGGCAGTAGGCGGAGCGGTCAAAAACGTCATGGCAATCGCCACAGGCTTATCCGATGGTTTGGGCTACGGCTTAAACGCACGCGCCGCTTTGGTAACACGCGGTTTGGCAGAAATCACACGCTTGGCAGTTGCCATGGGCGCACAGCCCAAAACCATGATGGGCTTGGCAGGCATGGGCGATTTGATTTTAACTTGCACAGGCGCACTTTCGCGCAACCGCAAAGTGGGCTTGGGTTTGGCAGAAGGCAAAACCCTGCACCAAGTTTTACGCGAAATCGGACACGTTGCCGAAGGCGTGCCCACCATAGAAGAAGTCCACAACGCCGCCGCCAAACACCAAATTGACATGCCCATTACCGATATGCTTTATCAACTGGTTCGCAACGAACTGGCGGCTTCCGATGTCATGGAACGCCTGATGCAGCGCGAACCCAAAAGCGAATAAAAAACCCTTTCAGGCAGCCTTTTCACAGCAAAAGGCAGCCTGAACATTTGCAAACAGACCTCAACCCATTTTACCCTTGCCGAGACATTTATGAGCACACTAGCGCAACTGGAAAGCAAATTACATCAACTGCTTGATAAAATTAACCAAAACAAAATTGAACAAATCAAATTACAACAAAAACTTCAAGCAGCGCGTGATGAATTAAACCATCAAGCGGCGCGATTTCGCAGCGAATTGGAAGAGCAAGCCCAACTGTTTGAATTAGAAAAAAGCAAACAAATCAACGATGCAGCCAGCCAAAAATTCATGAGCGAATTGGAAAACAAAATTGCCAATCACGCCCACCAAATCAATTTGCTGGAAAAAGAACGCCAAAATTTGCGCGACCAAATCACCTTTTTGCAAAGCAGCATGCAAACGCGCGAGCGTGAATGGCAAGAAAAATTTGACACCGCCCAAACCATTTGGCACAACAAACGCGATGAATTAAAAGAAAAATATCAACAACTTGTGGCACTCACCACCCAAAAAGAGCAAGATTGGGAAACGCGCTTGCAAGAAAGCGAAATCGCACTCAACGCCAACGAACAAGAATGGCAAGACAAATTCAGCGAAGCCGCCCAAATCGCCGACCAACAACGCCGCGAATTGGAACGCAAACTCTATACCACCGAACAATTTGCCGAACAGCAATTACAAGAATGGCAAGTCAAAATGAATTTGTCGGAAGACAATTTTGACAAACAAATTAAAGCCTTGGAAACGCAACTGGCAGAAGCCGAAAGCGAAAATGCCACCTTAAACACCCAACTGCAAAACGCCCAAGACGAAGCCACCCAACAAAATCAAAAATGGCAAGAAAAATTAAACGCTGCCGAAAAACAGGTGCAAGCCTTTGAATCCAAACTGTATGTGGCAGAAAAAGCGGCTGAACGCCAAATCAATGAATTGAACGACAGCAAATCGTTTTCCGAACAGCAACTGGCTGAATTGCAAGAAAAATTACGCGCCGCAGAAAACGCATTGGCTGAAAAAGACACGCAACTGAACAACATGCAAACCAAGCTGCTGGACAGCGAAGCCGCCGCCATTGAAGTGGCACAAACTTTGCAAAACCAAATTCAGGCTGCACACGATGAAATGGAACGTACCCAATCTCAAATTGATGAATTAAAACAAAAACATGAAACCGAATTGGCAGAATTGGGACACACTTTGGGCGAAAAAATCAGCAGCTTAACCGAGCAACTGAAAAACGAAAAAGCCGCCTTGCAAACGCAAATGCTCAAATTAAACAGTCAAAATCAGGAATACCGCAGTATGCTGTTGCAAAATGCCAGCAAAATCCGTCATTTGCTGTCGCGCCTGCCTGTGGTTGAGCGTGATGAACGCCTTTTTGTTGAGGAATAACGCATGAATATTGAACAAATTAATGTTGCCATTTTAAATCGCCAATTTACCATTGGCACGCCCAATAGCGAACGTGAAACTTTGCTTCGTGCGGTGGATTTGCTCAACCAAAAAATCAATGCGATTCAAAGTGCTGGGCGCAATATGGAAACGGATAAAGTCGCCATTATGGCTGCCTTAAACTTGACCCACGATTTGCTTAAACTGGATAATCAAAATAAAGCATTGGCAGAAACCGAATTTGAAGGTAAAATTGCGTCTTTGATTGAACTGTGCGACAGTGCAATCACCGAATTGGATTGAATTTCAGTTTTACCCTGCGATGAGCGCGAAGGCATACATTTCCTTGAACCAATAAGTTTGCTTCGGTTGTCGGGAGCAGTAGCAGGTGCGAGCGTTCCCTTTGTCGGAATGCACCCGAAGCTACCCGAGATGACCACCTTGTTTCCAAGGTTCAAGCGGACTCAGCCCGAACGCCATTTGCGGGGTTCCCCATTCAAAAACATCGTTCATGATTGTGAACGGTGTTTTTTTGTTTTTCAGGCAGCTTGAAAAACAAAAAATAATGGATTTTTAAGAAACAATACCATAAAATCTAAAAATTTAAACTCATTTAAAAGTTAAAACAAATCATGAATACGCCTGAATATGTTCAATCTCTCAAGCTGGAAAATTTTTCATTACTACCCAATGAAACATTTCAATTTTCTCCACATTTAAACATCATTATTGCTGAAAATGCTTGTGGTAAAAGTCATTTATTGAAGCTTTTGTACACATTGTTGGCTGTTACGGGTAATGAAAAAAATGCTTTACACAAAACCAATTTGCAAAAAATCTTTGCTGACAAATTATTGAATGTATTTCGTCCAGATTCATTGGGGCGTTTGGTAAAACGACAGCAAGGTAGCAGCCGTTGTGAAGTTGAGTTGAGAATGAATTCAGGCAGTAAAACCAGCTTAACTTTTTCCAATCATGCCAGCAGCCAAGTCAATATCAAAAATTTCCCTAACGAATACAATGCCACGCCTGCATTTTTACCTACACGTGAATTACTGACACTTTGTCCTTGGTTTATTTCTTTGTATCAAACGCAAAATATTCCGTTTGACGAGACATGGGTGGATACCTGCCAACTTCTGAATGTACCAACACTAAAAGGTGTGAGCGCACAAAGAGCACAACTACAGCTTCAACCACTAGAAGATGCCATGGGTGATAGGGTGGTGGTGGATAGCAGTGGGCGATTTTATTTGGGTAAAGTGGAAGCACCTTTGGTTGCCGAAGGTGTGCGTAAACTGATGATGATTGCACGTTTGATTGCTAATGGTGCATTATTGGATAAAGGTTATTTATTTTGGGACGAACCCGAAGCCAATTTAAATCCCAGATTCATCAGGGTAGCGGCTGAAATGATTTTTCAATTATCGCAACAAAATATTCAGGTTTTCATTGCTACTCATTCTTTATTTTTATTGCGTGAATTGGAAATTTTGCAGGACAAGCATAAAAAAGAAAATGATGAACACATTAAAATGAGATATTTTTCTTTGACAAAAGATAAAGACATAATTCGATTGCAGCAAACTGATAATTATGATGATGTAGAAAGTATTGTTGCATTAGATGAAAGTTTGGCTCAATCTGACCGTTATTCACAAATTTAACAAAGGTATTTCATCCATGACACAACAAATAAGCATTGATGAGGATGCTTTGAGATTTACCTTTCATTCAGGTATTCAGGCAGTTAAATACGATGATTGGGTACACTACAGAAATCAATTTCAAAATAAATGCTGTACCGACAATAAAGCAGTAGATATCATCGCTCACAACGGTCAAATCACTTGGTTATGTGAAGTTAAGGATTTTCGGCAGGGTAGACGTGATCCAAATAAACCACCGTTAGAAATGGAAATTGCCCAAAAAGTGCGTGATTCATTGGCTGGTTTGGTGTCTGCTCAATTTCACGCGAATGAGCAAACAGAACAACAATTTGCAAAAGATGTGCTTCATTGCCAATCCATTTGTGTGGTTTTGCACATTGAGCAATCAACGGGGCAAAAACAACAGTATCATCTACCCGATTTACAAGACAAACTCAGAAAATTACTCAAAGCCATAGACCCTCATGTCTTGGTACTGAATAAAGATATGCCCCACTCCAAAATTGTGTGGCAAGTTGCCTATATTTAACCAATTTATTATCTTGAGATTGAATTATGCTCCATTTATACAATACTTTAACGCGCCAAAAAGAAAAATTTGAACCACTGAACCCCAAAAACGTCCGCATGTACGTTTGCGGCATGACGGTTTACGATTATTGCCATTTGGGACACGCGCGTGTGCTGGTGGTGTTTGACATGATTGCGCGTTGGTTGCGCCAGCGCGGTTATCCGCTCACTTATGTGCGCAATATTACCGATATTGACGATAAAATCATCGCGCGCGCCAATGAACGCGGCATTTCCATTCAAGAATTGACCGCCCAATTCATTCAAGCGATGAACGAAGACTCGGACGCGCTGGGTGTGCAACGCCCCGATGTGGAACCCAAAGCCACCGAACACATCGCCCAAATGATTGAAATGATTGAACAACTCATTGCCAATGGCAAAGCCTACCCTGCCGCCAATGGCGATGTGTATTATGCGGTGCGCGAATTCGCGGCTTATGGGCAATTATCGGGCAAAAGTTTGGACGATTTGCGCGCGGGCGAACGGGTGGAAGTGGACGGCTTCAAACGCGACCCTTTGGATTTCGTATTGTGGAAAGCCGCCAAACCCGAAGAACCGCATTGGGACAGCCCTTGGGGTGCTGGCAGACCCGGTTGGCACATTGAATGTTCTGCGATGGGCGACAATATTTTTGGCAAAACCTTTGACATTCACGGTGGTGGCGCGGATTTGCAATTTCCACATCACGAAAATGAAATCGCGCAAAGCTGTGGCGCACACGGCACATCTTGCGGACACCAGCACGACCAAAAGGAAATTGAAAGCCACGTTAAGTATTGGTTGCACAACGGTTTTATTCGCGTGGACAATGAAAAAATGTCCAAATCGCTGGGCAATTTTTTCACAATCCGCGATGTGTTGAAAAAATACGCCCCCGAAGTGGTGCGCTTTTTCATACTCCGCGCCCACTATCGCAGCCCTTTGAATTATTCAGACGCGCATTTGGACGATGCGAAAAATTCGCTCTCGCGTTTGTACAACACTTTGAATTTGGTTGCGCCTGCTGCTTTTGATTTGTCGGAAAATGCCAATGATTACACGCGCAAATTTTTTGCGGCAATGGACGATGATTTCGGCACGGCAGAAGCCATGGCGGTTTTGTTTGAATTGGCAAATGAAATCAATAAAAATCAATCGGCTGAACTTTCAGGCTGCCTGAAAGCCTTGGGCGGTGTGTTGGGTTTGTTGCAAGACAATCCGCAGGCGTTTTTGCAAAGCGGTGGCAGCGAGGCGGGTTTGTCTGCCGATGAAATCAACGATTTGATTGCACAGCGCAAAATTGCCCGCGAAACGAAAAACTGGGCAGAATCCGACCGAATCCGCGATATTTTGGCAGAACACAAAATCACGGTGCGCGATGGTGCCGATGGCACAACTTGGACGCGCGGATAAGTTTTTTCAGGCAGCTTGAATGTTTTCAGGCTGCCTTTTTGCTACACGACAAAATGAAAGTTGAACTGACTTTTTGCGGTTTCTGCTTTCAAAACGTTTCAGGCAGCAAAATTGCGTTTTTCAATCCAACAAATACGACCATCTATTTGATAATATAAAGGAAATATCATGCAAACAGACGTTCAAATCGCCCAAGCAGCCAAACTGCAACACATCAATCACATTGCCGCCCAAATCGGTTTGCAAGCCGAACAGTTGGAACATTATGGCAAATACAAAGCCAAAATCAATCCGCAAGACGCATTCAGGCTGCCTGCAAAACGCGGCAAACTCATTTTGGTTACCGCCATCAACCCCACCCCCGCAGGCGAAGGCAAAACCACCGTTACCATCGGCTTAACAGACGCGCTCAACCACATCGGCAAAAACGCGATGGTTGCCATGCGTGAGCCTTCGCTCGGGCCCGTGTTTGGCGTAAAAGGCGGCGCGGCAGGTGGCGGCTACGCGCAAGTCGTGCCAATGGAAGACATCAATTTGCATTTTACAGGCGATTTTCACGCCATCAGCGCGGCAAACAATTTGCTCGCTGCCATGTTGGACAACCACATCTACCAAGGCAACGCGCTGCAAATTGACCCCAAACGCGTGTTGTGGCGGCGCGTGGTGGACATGAACGACCGACAATTACGCAACATCATCAATGGCTTGGGCAAACCCACCGATGGCGTGATGCGCCCAGATGGTTTTGACATCACCGTTGCCAGCGAAGTGATGGCAATTTTCTGTTTGGCAAAAGATTTGGTGGATTTGAAACAGCGTTTGGGCAACATTTTGGTGGCATACAGCGTTTCAGGCAGCCCGATTTACGCCCGAGATTTGAACGCCCACGGCGCAATGACCGCCCTTTTAAAAGACGCGCTCAAACCCAATTTGGTGCAAACCTTGGCAGGCAGCCCCGCGCTGGTTCACGGTGGACCTTTCGCCAACATTGCGCACGGTTGCAACTCGGTGCTGGCAACCCAAGTGGCGCGGCATTTGAGCGACTACACCGTAACCGAAGCAGGATTTGGCGCAGACTTGGGCGCAGAAAAATTTTGCGACATCAAATGCCGATTGGCAGACATTCAGCCCGATTGCGCGGTGGTGGTGGCGACCGTCCGCGCCCTCAAATACAACGGTGGCGTGGCAAAAGCCGATTTGAATGCGGAAAACGTGGACGCGGTGCAACGCGGTTTACCCAATTTATTGAAACACATCAATAATTTGCAAAACGTGTTTGGTTTGCCCGTGGTGGTGGCGTTGAACCAATTTGTGTCCGACAGCGAAAACGAATTGGCAGCAATTCAGGCAGCCTGCACACAAATTGGCGCACAATGCGCCTTAACCCAAGTATGGGAAAAAGGCGGCACAGGCGGCGTGGATTTAGCCGAAAAAGTCGTACAAGCCATTGAAACCCATACCCCAAAATTCAAATTCGCCTACGATGTGAATTTGCCCATTGCCGACAAAATCACCGCCATCGCCACCCAAATTTACGGCGCAGCCAAAGTGGAATTTGCCGCCGAAGCCCAAGCAGAAATGGCAAATTTGGCGCGTTTGGGCTTGGACAAACTGCCCATTTGCATGGCAAAAACACAATATTCATTGAGCGATGACGCCAATTTATTGGGCTGCCCCAGCGATTTCACCCTACACGTTCGCGGCATGACCGTATCGGCAGGCGCAGGTTTCATCGTGGCATTGTGTGGCAACATGATGAAAATGCCAGGTTTACCCAAAGTACCCGCCGCCGAAAAAATTGATGTGGACGAAAATGGCGTGATTTCAGGGTTGTTTTAAAGTTTCAGGCAGCCTCTCACTACCCCACAAAAAGGTTTTTTGCCTTCGGCGACTTACTTTTAAAAAAAAGTAAACCAAATACATTCAAGCTGAACGGTTTATTTTCCAAAAAACATTTCAGGCAGCCTGAAAAGATTAAACCATTGAATAAAATGAAAATAACCCTTATTTTTTGGTTGATTTCGCTTACTTTTTAAAATAAAGTAAGTCGCCGAAAGCAAAACCCATTTTGTGTCGTGAGCATTCAGCCCAACCTTGCACCAAATGAAATACTGAAAACTTGTTTTCGCCCCCACAATCGGCTATATTCACGCGCCAAACAACCAAGAAAGCAAAACCATGGCATTGAATATCCAAATCATTCCCGTTACCCCCTACGCCCAAAACTGCACCCTACTGTGGGACGATGAAACCCACGAAGCCGTGCTTACCGACACAGGCGGCGAAGCCGAATACCTGTGGCAACTGGTGCAAGACAAAGGCTTAAAATTAAAAGAAATTTGGCTCACGCACGGACACCTAGACCACGTTGGTGGCGTGGTCAAAATGCGCGAATTGAGCAACAACGTCCCCGTTATCGGACCACACGAAGAAGACCTGTTTTTATTGGAAGATTTGCCCAACAAAACACGCGAATACGCACCACAAGGCTTTGAATTTTCGCCCAGTTTTCTGCCCACACGCTGGCTGAACGAAGGCGAACAAGTGCATTTGGGCAAATACGTTTTTGACATCATGCACATACCAGGACACACCCCTGGACACATCGTATTTTATTGTGCCAGCGAAAAATTGCTGATAGGCGGCGATGTGCTGTTTAAAGAAAGCGTAGGACGCACCGATTTTCCACGCAGCAGCACCGAAGATTTGTTGCACGGCATCAAAACCAAGCTCTACACCCTACCCGATGACGTGCTGGTCATCGCAGGACACCGCGACCCCACCACCATTGGGCATGAAAAACAGCACAACCCCTATGTTCGCGGATAAATATTCTTTTAAAAAACAATACACTGAAAAATGAAACGCACATCGCGTTTGACAGATTTTCAAAAATCCGTATAATACGAATCTTCAATTCCCTGATAGCTCAGTCGGTAGAGCGACGGACTGTTAATCCGCAGGTCGCTGGTTCGAGCCCAGCTCGGGGAGCCAGATTTAAGCCACCTAAACAATCGTTTAGGTGGTTTTCGGCTTTTTGGGAATTGGAAACTGTACCAAATTTGTATCCCTTTTGATAAACAAAAAAGCCCTAAATCGTTGGGATTTTGGGCTTTGTGTAAAATGAAATTTAGGGGTATTTTCTGCTGGTATGCAAAACACGCAAAATCAAGATTTCGTTCAATTGCACTTGATAAACCAAGACGTATTTTGGGTGGGCGACAAATTCGCGTGTACCACTTACTCTGCCATTTTTACCCATGTAGGGCATATTACCGATTTTTTCAGCCGTCTCAAATAAAAGTTCAGATAAATCAATGGCTGCCAATGGATTATCCAAACAAATAAAATCCACAATTTCGTTTAAATCGGCATTGGCTTCATCAGACCAATTAACCAGCATTTTGCACTCTTGCAGCCAATTTATGACGCACACGCGCCACCACTTCATCATGTGGGATAGCAGGTTTGGTACTGTGTAAAGCAGCCTCTACTTTTTCCCGAAACCAAGCATCATAATCTGCTTCTTCTGTGTCAAAAAATTGATGAGTGAGCAATTCAATAATGAAATCGGCTTTGTTTGTACCGTGTTTTGCAACAATATGTTCAAGTTTTTGGTTGATATTGTCGGGTAAAACCAAATTTAAAGTTGCACTCATTTTCATGTCCTTTTTGTGAGCAATTTGACTATGATTTTACTGGATAATTTTAAGACCGTCCACCCAACACCCTGAACTTGGCGACTGGGTAGTCATGCCATTCAGCCATTTTTGGTGCCACTTATCGCACTCGTCAAATCCCATTTTTGATTGATTTTCCGCAAAAAAGGCGGATATGAAATCCGCCCCACAAATCAAGTTTTATAAAAATGACACATTCGCATGTTTAAGGCAAAACCAAAGCCATAAAAATCGTATTGCTGCCGCGTTGCACCAAAATGGGAATGTGCTTGCCACCTTTGCCCAAGGCTTCGGTAAAGCTGGTTTGGTCGCGCACGGGCATGCCTGCCACTTCTCGAATGATGTCGCCACGGCGCAAACCTGCGCTGGCGGCAATGCCTGTGGCGTTTTGCACCACCAAATAATCGCCGCCCGATGCCAACACCAAACCTGTATTGGGCGATTCAAACACCCCTTCTCCTGTGATGGTTTGGGTGTTTTGCTCGTCTTTCACAATATTGCTGCCATCGGATTGTGCGCCTAGGGTCACTTCCACGTCCATTTTTTGTCCTTTGCGCCAAATGTTTAGGGTAATGGTTTTACCTGGTGCGCTTGAACCAATTTTTAAGGGCAAATCGTTGGACGAACGCACTTCTTCGCCATTCACGCCGCGAATGATGTCGCCCACTTGCAAACCCGATTTTTCGGCAGGGCTGCCTGAATTGACTTTGGAAATCAAAGCCCCTGTTGGTTTATCCAAACCAAATGATTTTGCCAAATCAAAGCTCACTTCTTGAATAATCACGCCCAATTGACCACGCTGTACTTTGCCTGTGCTTTTCAGTTGGTCGGCAACATTCATTGCCACATCAATGGGAATGGCAAATGAAATGCCCATAAATCCACCACTGCGGCTGTAAATTTGTGAGTTGATGCCCACCACTTGTCCTGCCAAATTGAACAAGGGTCCGCCTGAATTACCAGGGTTAATTGCCACATCGGTTTGAATGAATGGTGTGTAGCTTTCATTGGGCAGGCTGCGGTTTTTGGCGGACACGATGCCTGCGGTTACGCTGTTGTCAAAACCAAATGGTGCGCCAATTGCCGCCACCCATTCGCCCGATTTCAATTCGCTGGGATTGCCGATTTTGGCAAATTGCAAATCGCTGGCATCAATTTTCAGCAAGGCGATGTCGGTTTTGTCGTCTGTGCCGATGATTTTGGCGGCGTATTCGCGTTTGTCGTTGAGGGTAACTTTGGTTTTGTTGAAGCCTTTAATCACATGGGCATTGGTTAAAATGTAGCCATCGGCGCTGATAATCACGCCTGAACCGAAATTGTCGCCATTGTCTTCGCCGTATTCGGGTACATCGGGGGCGTTTGGCACGATGCGTTTGAAAAATTCAAAGAATGGGTCATCGTTGGGCAAATCGTTGTCGGCATTGCTGCGTGGATTTTTCTCGTTCACGGCTTGAATATTGACCACGGTGCTGCCTTCTTGCGACACCAACTGGGCAAAATCGGGCAGCAGCATGCCCACATTGCCCGCTTGCGATGGCGCAACTTTTTTCACAAACTCGCCTTCGGGTTGGCTGGCGATTTGGGTGGGGGTTTTGTGGTCGGTTTTGGGGGGATTTTTTTCGTTTTTATCGCAAGCACTCAACGCAAAAGCGGCAGACAGGGCGATAAGCAAACTGGTTTGGGCAAATTTGTTCATTGTATTCCTTACAAAAATCGTGCATTTTGCCTTGTAAAATGCTGCCTGAAACGCATTTTTCAAGGGGGAAAACGCATTTTTCAACCTGCCAAGGCACATGAAGTGGCGATAAAAACAAGCCATTAAGATGATGAACACAGGTTCTGAAACACAAATGGGTATTATCCCACCCCTTTTTTGTATAAAATGCGGTTTAGAACACCGACTTCCCATTTTGATTATGACCGCCATTACCGAACAAGCCATTCAGGATTGCATGACGCAAATCCGCCAAAAACAAGAACCCCATCATTCACTTGAAATCCAAAAATACGCCCAATTACGCTTGATGGATTTTGCCCCCCTGCTGGGCGAATGGGGCATTGACGACCCCAAAAACACCCCCAAAGCCAAACCCTTACCCAATGTTGCCCAAGCGTTTCAGGCAGCCGAACTTTCGGCTGAACAAAAAAGCAAGCTGTTGAATTATTTGCAACAAGCCGCCAAACAAGGCAGCACCACCGCCATGTTGTATTTGGCATACGCCTATGCGGTGGGCAAATTCATCGCGCAAAACCCCACCAAAGCCGTAGAATGCGCCCGCATTGCCTTGAAACACCAAGATTATCGCGCTGCGCGATTGTTGGGCGAAATGTTGGCGTTTGCCCCTGCTCTGGCAAGCGATGTGTTGCAAAACGATGTGCAAATTGCCGCCCAAAATTGGGTTAAAACCCACCCCAAGCTCGCTCAAAACGCCGAGCAAATCCCCCAACTCATCACGCAATATTTGCACAACCCGATTGTGGCAAAATTTGTCGCCAAACAAAAATTGCAACAAGCCAAAACCATGGGCAGCCCCATTGCCGACCAGCGCATTCGCGGATTGAGCATGATAGGCGTGTTGTCGTCCAGCCAACCTGCGCGGCAGTATCAGAGCATTGAAAATTGGCTGGAAAACCAACTCGCCGCCGCCCACATGCCCATAGAAAGCGATGACGACATGATGATTTTGCCCGAACACATGCCATTGATGGTGCAAGAAGACGATGACGTTCCCGTGTGGCACAAAGCTGCCATTGTGGGCGGTTTTCTGTTGAGCGGTGCCATGATTACCCTGTTGATTATCCGCTTTTTGGTCAAATAAAGGATTTTCAGGCAGCCTGAAAAACTGTTACCATTGCATTTTCAATTTCATTTTAAAAGGAATATGCCATGACGCGCATGGTTCACTGCATCAAGCTGGGCAAAGAAGCCCCCGCAATGAAATTTCAACCCCTGCCCAACGAATTGGGCAAACGCATTTTTGACAACGTTTCACAAGAAGCATGGGAAGCGTGGACGCGCCACCAAACCATGTTGATTAACGAAAACCGCCTGTCGCTTGCCGACCCACGCGCGCGCGAATATTTGGCACAGCAAATGGAAAATTACTTTTTTGGCGAAGGCGCAGACCAAGTGCAAGGCTATGTGCCACAAGCATAAAAAGCATTTTCAGGCAGCCTGAAAACGGTTTCTTAACAATATTTTTCGTCAATCGCTACCAAATTGGCGAAAAAACAGATAAAATCGCTGTATTGTATTTTGCGAATGCAAGCTCTAAATTGGGGTTTGCCCATTTTTGTATTTTCCCACCAAATTTTTTTAAGGATACATCATGTCTATTGAACAACAAGTGAAAAGCATCGTTGCCGAACAGTTGGGCGTTGCCATTGAAGAAGTGAAAAACGAATCATCTTTCCAAGATGATTTGGGCGCAGATTCTTTGGACACGGTTGAATTGGTTATGGCTTTGGAAGAAGCCTTCGGTTGCGAAATCCCCGATGAAGACGCGGAAAAAATCACCACCGTACAAGCCGCCATTGATTATGTCAACGCCAAACAAGCGTAAGGCGAAGCCACATTAAAAGATGCAAAACAGCCTCTGATTAACAGCTCATGCTGTCAATTGGGGGCTTTTTCATCACAATGCTTTTTCGTTTGAAACATCAAGAGAATATCATGAATCAAAGAAGAGTGGTCATCACAGGATTGGGGCAAATTTCCCCCGTTGGCAACGATGTAGAAAGTGCGTGGCAAAACCTGTTGGCGGGCAAAAGCGGCATTGGCACCATCACCAAATTTGACGCATCGGATTTGCCCTGCCACATTGCTGGCGAAGTGAAAGACTTTGATATTACACAATATCTGCCCGCCAAAGAAGCGCGCCGCATGGACGCATTCATTCATTATGGCATAGCTGGCGCATTGCAAGCCATTAACGATGCCCAATTAGACGCATTCACCGAATTGGACAAAGACCGTGTGGGCGTGAACATTGGCTCGGGCATTGGCGGTTTGCCTTTAATTGAGGAAACGGCGCGTCATGTGGTGGCAAATGGCGGTCGCAAAATCAACCCATTTTTCATACCTGGCAGCCTGATTAACTTGATTTCAGGACACGTTACCATTTTAAAGGGCTATCGCGGACACAATTATGGCATCGTATCGGCATGTGCCTCTGGCACACACGCGATTGGCGAGTCGGCTCGCCTGATTCAATATGGCGATGTGGACGTGATGATTGCTGGCGGTGCTGAAAGTGCGGTTTGCACTTTGGGTGTGGGCGGTTTTGCGGCAATGAAAGCCCTGTCCACGCGCAACGATGACCCCACCACCGCATCGCGCCCTTGGGACAAAGACCGCGATGGCTTTGTGATGGGCGAAGGTGCTGGTGTGTTGGTGTTGGAAGAATTGGAACACGCCAAAAAACGCGGCGCAAAAATTTATGCGGAATTGGTGGGATTTGGCGCAAGCTCCGATGCGTATCACATTACTGCGCCCAATGCCGAGGGTCCTGCTTTGGCATTATCACGCGCCATTCAAAACAGTGGTTTGCCTGTTGAGGCGATTGATTATGTGAACGCACATGGCACTTCTACGCCATTGGGCGATGCGAATGAAACCAATGCGATGAAAGCGGTGTTTGGCGACCACGCGAAAAAATTGTTGGTCAGCTCCACCAAATCCATGACGGGGCATTTGTTGGGCGCAGCAGGTGGTGTGGAAGCGGTGTACAGTGTGTTGGCAATCCGCGACCAAATTGCGCCACCCACCATCAATTTGTTTAATCAGGATTTTGATGCGGGTTGTGATTTGGATTATTGCGCCAATCAAGCGCGTAAGGCAAACATCAATGCGGTTGCGTCCAATTCGTTTGGTTTTGGTGGCACCAATGGCACTTTGATTTTCAAACGATTTGATGGCTAACTGCCTGAAATGGGTGCGGTGCCGCTCCCCAAAGCGTGGGTGTGGCGGCGCAACGCCACGCTCGCAACAAAAAACGTGCCAAATTGTTGAATTTGACACGTTTTTTTGATTTCAGGCTGCCTGAAAATCATTTGGGACGGCGATAAGTATCGTGGCAAGATTGGCAGCTTGCGCCCACATTGCCAAATGCGGTTTTGATGTCTTCCAATTTGCCTGTTTTTGCCACTTCGTTTAATTTGTCTACGGCGGTTAGGAATTTGTCTTGTTCGGCTTTAAAGGCTTCGGGATTTGCCCAAATATTGGGCAGGGCATCGCCATTGCCATTGGGGTCGTTTTGGAAATGTTCAAATGGCACACGCGCTTCTTTGCTGAATTGCTCGGCGGCTGCCTGAAAGGCTTCGGGGCTGAACGCTTCATCGCCTTTTGCCATTTTGCCCATTTTGGACATGGTGGGCATAAACGATTTGAAAGCGGCTGAACGGTCTTCGGAAATGCTGCCTTTGCCGCCTGCCACGGCTGGGGCTGAACCGTTGGCGGCTGGGGTGCTTTCTTGTCCGCCACAGGCTGCCAACAACACGCTGGCACAAGCGAAAATCAACAGGGATTGTTTCATGGTATGGTTTCCTTATCAATGTGGTGTTATGATTGTTGCGCTTACAACGCGAAAAACGCGCAATCATACTTGAAATTTCATTAAAAAACAAAGGAAACATTATGGCAATTTTGATTACGGGCGCATCGGCAGGATTTGGCGCGGCAATGGCAAAAACGTTTGTTCAGGCAGGCTACGCGGTGATTGGCACGGCACGGCGTGAAGATAAACTGCTTGATTTGCAACAAGAATTGGG
Source organism: Alysiella filiformis (assembly GCF_014054525.1). Classification (NCBI taxonomy): domain Bacteria; kingdom Pseudomonadati; phylum Pseudomonadota; class Betaproteobacteria; order Neisseriales; family Neisseriaceae; genus Alysiella; species Alysiella filiformis. Next base: position 850,699 of record NZ_CP059564.1, on the reverse strand, counting down.
CGAATTATTCCAACCCATTGCCATGGACGTGTGTGATAAAAACAGCATTCAGGCAGCCTTAAACCACATCAACATGCTGCCTGAACATTTTCATGAAATTGATTGTTTGATTAACAACGCGGGCTTGGCTTTGGGTTTGGACAAAGCCCACCAAGCCGAGTTTGACGACTGGGAAACCATGATACACACCAACATCATCGGTTTAACCTATTTAACGCGCCAAATTTTGCCGCAAATGGTGCAACGTGGTCGCGGTTTGGTCATCAATATGGGTTCTATTGCGGGCAATTATCCCTACCCTGGGGGCAATGTGTATGGGGCAACCAAGGCTTATGTGCGCCAATTCAGCTTGAATTTACGCGCCGATTTGCACGGCACAGGTGTGCGTGTCAGCAATATTGAACCAGGCTTGGTGGGCGGTTCGGAATTTTCCAATGTGCGTTTTAAAGGCGATGATGAACGCGCCGCCCAGTTGTATGAACACGCCAACGCGCTCACGCCGCAAGACATTGCCGACACCGCTTTGTGGCTCTATCAACGCCCTGCCCACATGAATGTGAACAGCATTGAAATCATGCCCACCACGCAAAGTTTTGCCGCGCTCAATGTACATAAAACGCCACCTGCCAGCGTTTCAGGCAGCCTGAACGATACCCCCAACCCATCGCCTGAACCTGAAACGGGATTGTTGGGCAAAATCGCGTCATTATTCAAATAAAAAAACATTTCAGGCAGCCTTTCAGTACACGACAAAAATCTTTCAGGCTGCCTGCAACCTGTCCCCTCCCCTGCTGGCGGGGGAGGGGGTAGGTTTGTGGCAATATCAAAAAATGTCGTGTACTGAAAGGCAGCCTGAAAACCCACACAAAAACAGGGCGGATAATCCAATCCGCCCTTTCATTTATCCCATCAAATTATTTGACCTGTGCGCCACCATACACGCCATTTACGCCCTTTTCCGCGCCATCAATCACGGTAAACATGCCGCCCAAATTGCTGTTGAGCGATGTGGCATTGATGTTGCCGCCATAAAATCCGCCTTTGGTGTAAACATTGTTTTGCGTACCTTCAAAGCTGTTGCCTTTGATGTCGCCACCAAAACGCAAATCGCCCGCGCTGCGTTTGATGGACACGTCCACTTTTTTCGTATCAAAATTGGCGGTGGCAGACATGGCATTGCCCAAACCTTCATATTGACCGTCTTTGCCCACAATCGCGCTGCCTGCGTATTCAATCGTGCCAGAACTGCGGTTGAGCGTGGCTGGCAAACCAAACACAAACAAATGGCTGTTGCCTTCCGCGTCATTGTAAACGCCATAGCGCAAATTGCGGAAACTGCCCGTGTCGTTGCTTTCTTCGCCCCAATGGTTGATGGTGCCTTTTGCCACGCTGCCCACCCAACTGGGTTTGCTGGCATGAAGCGGATTGGTCGCATCACCTGTTACCTTGCCATTGTCATCAACCGCGTCAAAATCGCTGGCTTTCATTTGGCTCAAAGCAATGCCATTTTCAGTAAATTGATTTTCATACGAATTGTTCAACAAATTAATGCGCGTGTTGTTTAAAGTGAAACTTTTGCTGCTCACACCGCGTTTGTCATCATCAATTTTTTGGTATTGCAGCGAACCATCTTGCTTAATGCTGACCACATCGGCAGCAAAACGCGACACCATCTCATAATTTTCATTGAAAAAACTGCTGGGGACACTCATCACACCGCTTTCGCCACCAAAGCCTTTGGCGATTTCAGGACGCAAATCAGCAGTGGGTTTGTCATCTTTGCTGGCAGTGGGTTTTTCTGTGGTGCTGCTTGGATTGTTGTTGCTGGCAATCGGTTTTTCCGTGGTGTTGCTTGGATTGGGGTTGCTGGCAACAGGTTTTTCTGTGGTGTTGCTTGGATTGGGGTTGCTGGCAACTGGTTTTTCTGTGGTGTTGCTTGGATTGGGGTTGCTGGCAACAGGTTTGCTTGGATTGGAATTGCTGGCAACAGGTTTTTCCGTGGTGCTGCCTGAATTGGTGTTGCTGGCAGTCGGTTTTTCCGTGCTGCTGCTTGGATTGGTGTTGCTGGCAACGGGTTTTTCCATGGTATTTCTTGAATTATTGTTGCTGGCAGTCGGTTTTTCTGTGGCGCTGCCTGAATTGTTGTTGCTGGCAGTCGGTTTTTCTGTGCTGCTGCTTGAATTATTGTTGCTGGCAACGGGTTTAGCTGCGGTGCTGCCTGAATTGGCGTTGCTGGTCAAATTGTTTTGCACCGAGCTGGTTTTCACGCCGCCGCTTACCGAACTGCTGTTGCTGCTGCACGCCGCCAAAGTGAAAGTGGCTGCCACCGCCAAAACCAATGTGTTGAAACGAAATGCCTTCATTTTTTGTATCCTTTCAATTAAGTCAAAATCCAATATCGTCAAAAAGTTTTCACAACTTCCATCACAAGCTGTTTTTGTTTGCGCCTTGCCCAAGCGTGGCTGCTGTTGGTGCGGCTGTATGACCACACCAACTGTGGCATCAATCCACCATATTGCCATTTATCGTGCGCCAACGACACCTGCCACACACGCTCACGATTGCGCTGCTTTTGCCACACAAAATGTTCGTTTAGCGACACGCCTTTGTGTTTGCGCTGCGCCCAAGTTGCCTGAACCTGCGTGTGCAAACCACCCAATCCACGCCAATGCGCCCACCACGCCACGCCCACACTTTGTCGCGTGTAGGCTGCCTGATTGTCGCGCCCTGCCCACTGGCGATGTTGTGGCACAAAAGTTTGCCAGCCCCCATGTGCCAAAATCGTTTGCTGTGGCGTAAGGCGAAAGCTGCCTGTTAAAGCCCATTGTCCATATCGCCCATTGTGGTATGCCGCCTGATTTTTATCGCGATGATGTTGGCGATAATATTCCGCCGAAACCGAGCTTGCCCAACGTGGCGAATGTTGTCGCGTGGTCATGAGCTGTATGCCTGTGGCGTGTGCCAAGGCATTCATCTTCAAGGTTTTATTTTTCACAGGGCGGTGTTCAAATTCATCAGAACCCGCCAACTGCCATTGGTAAAACGGCAACACGCGCCACGTTTGCTTGGCGTTTTGGTATTGCCAGCCCAAATGGGCGCGTCCAAAGGCATGGTCGTATTGTGATTTGCCGTCAAAAAAATGCGTTGTGCCAGAAAAATGGCTTTGAAACAAGATATTATGGTGTCGCCATACAGGGGTATTTTTGCTGATGTTCACGCGATAATGCACGCCCCATGCTTTAACGGGCGCGTGCGCATGACAAGCCATGGGCGTACAGTAGCTGGGGGGCGAACGGTTCACATTGGCTTGACGCGATACACTGACGCTGCCTGATGTTTGCCATTGATTGTGTTGCACAATGCGTTGCAAATGCGCTTGCACATTCTCCTGCACCGTTTCAGGCAGCCTGAACGCATTTTGGGTGTGTTCAAACGCATTTTGTGCTTCGCGCCATTGTTTGTCTTCCATTAACGTGGCGGCGGTGTCCAGCGCAATGCGGCTGTCGTGCGGAAAATCGCGTTGCAAAGCCAGATGAATCGGTACGGCTTGACGATAATTGCCTTGCCAACGCGCCAAAGTGCCATTGGCACGGCGTGCGATTTGCTCATCGGCTTGCGGCAGGATTTGGTAGGCGCGATTGAGGGCTTGCAATAAATTCGGGTCGTGGCTATTGAGCGCGTGTTGCATCACCTGATGAAACAGTTGTGGGTGCGTGTGCAAATAATGGTTGTCAATTTCGTATGTGGGTGTGCTGGATTGTGTGTGGGGCAAAGGGTGTGGGCGCAATGATTCAAAGCCTGTCTGAATGTGGGTGTTGATGGCAGGATTATCGCGCGTTAAATCGGCATTTGGCACATCAACATCAATGGCATTTGCCGTTGCCGACAAAAGCAATAAAGGCGGTATTGCACACCATGTGTACCCTGTGTGTTGCAACATATTTTGTGTGTTTGTGAAATAATTTGTAATCGTATTTAATTTTAGGTATATTTACGCGGCTTGTAAATAGGAATAATTTTAATTCAGATTGTTGATTTTAGGAATGTGAAATCTTATGAAATTTCAAACCAAATTGGGTGCAGGCATTTGCCTGTCGTGGTTATTGAGTGCCTGCTCGGGCAGCAGCATTGAAGAACCCAAAGTGTTTGTCAGCCTCAACACCGCCCAAGCCGTGAGCGAAAGCCAAGTTCAAACCCAAGACAGCAGCCGCGCAACCGTATCCACCCATGGTGGCGAAGTGCTATCGGCAGGCAGCCTGATGGTGTACAAAACCCCCGATGGCAAATATTACCCCTTGGGCGAATCCAATACCCTCATACGTCCCGTGTATTCATCGCCCGACAAAACCTTTGGCACCAAACAATACATGCAAAACACCGACAACGGCGGCAAACTGTTTGCCTGTTGCACAGGCGCAGGGGTAGATGTGCCAGCCGCCCACGTCAAAAGCAGCTACTACGGCGCATGGTTGGCAAAAGACGGCACAAGCAGCCTGTTTAGCGGTGGCGTGTTGGCAGACCCTGCCCATATGCAAGGCGGTGCCAACAATCCCAACAAAGGCAAAGCCAGCTACGATGTGTTGGCGGTGCGCGTGAAAAATGGCGAATTGGTCAATTCATCCTACACACCCAAAAACGCCAACCATGCCGATGCGCCCACCGTCATTTCACGCCTAACCGTCAATTTTAATACGGGCAAACTGGGCGGCACAATTTTGGGCAACCGCGATTTTGGCAATGACATTGTGATGAAAGACGTATCGGTAAACGGCAACACCTTTCAAGGTTCAGCCGTTTCAGGCAGCGCAACGGGCGCGGTAGAAGGCGCATTTTATGGCGCACAAAGCACTTGGAGCCAATACACCGCCCAAGACCGCCATTCGGGTAACGAAATAGGCGGCATTGTGAAATTTGGCAATGCCAATTTGGACGCGGCATTTGGCGGCTCACGCACCGCATTGGACACCACCACCACGTCCACCGATTTGAACCCATTGAGCAATGGCGAAAACCGATAATCGCATTTCAGGCAGCCTGAAACCTTTGCAAAACTCGGTTTGTAGGGGCAGATTTCATATCTGCCCCGTTTAGGTTCGCAGAAATTTTCATTCTTATCAATAAATTGAAAAAAGGGCGGATATGAAATCCGCCCCTACGTCAGTTTAAAAGTAGGTTTTGCAAAGGTTTCAGCCTGAAAATCCCCAAATCAATTTTTAGGATTAGATGATGAAAACCCCCTTTAAATTGGGTGCAATATCCCTGCTGGTGTTGCACGCCTTTCCCGTTTATGCAGACGACAGTCCCCCCAACAACAATCAAGAATTGGAAACCGTCAAAGTACGCGGCAAACGCACACCCGCACGTTTGGGCGAAAACAAAACCAAACGCGAAAAATTAGACCAAAATTTGGTACAAGACATACGCGACATGGTGCGCTACGACCCATCGGTCAGCGTGGTAGAAGGCGGACGTGGCGCATCCAACGGCTTTGCCATTCGCGGCGTGGACAAAGACCGCGTGGCAATCAATATAGATGGATTGGCACAAGCCGAAAGCCGCTCATCAGAAGCCTTTCAAGAATTGTTTGGCGGCTATGGCAATTTCAACGCCAACCGCAACGCCAACGAATTGGAAAACATCGCCGAAGTAGCAGTGAAAAAAGGCGCAGATTCCATCGGTTCAGGCAGTGGTGCATTGGGTGGCGCAGTTGAATTCAAAACCAAATCGCCCACCGATGTGGTCAGCGAAGACCAACCCTTTGCCGCCTCCGCCAAAACAGGCTACACCAGCAAAAACCGCGAAACCATGACCTCAATGGACGTGGCAGGACGCATCAAAAATCTGGACGCACGTTTGGTCTATACCCACCGCCACGGACACGAAACCAAAAACCACCCCGTCAGCCAAGACACCCACAACGTCATCGCCCAAGGCGAACAAATCGGCGACCGCAAACGTGGCGAAAGTGTTTACAATTTAGGGGCTTATGGCAAATTACGCAGTTCGCCCGACCCACAACATTATCGTTCCAAATCCACCTTGTTTAAATTGGGCTATCATCTCAATGAAAACAATTACCTGCTTGGCACATTTGACGAATATCGCCAAGACCGCACCACCCACGAATTGTCCAATTTATGGGGTTCGCGCAGCTATTCAGGTACCGAGCCTTCCAATGAGCAACGCCGCCGCCAAGATGTGACCTACACCAAACGGCGCGGCATAGCCTATGAAAATCGCGCCGAAACAGGCTTGTGGGACAAGCTGAACGTGGGCTACGACAAACAAAACATTCAGATGAGTACCATGACATGGGACATTCCCGTCAATATTGCCCAAACAGGGGTCAATTCGGAAGTGTTGTACATGTTTCGCCGCATCACACAAGACACCGCACAATGGTATGCCAAAGCCGATAAGGATTTGAATTTCAATAAAATCCAATGGAATATGAGCTATGGCATAGGCGGCAGCAAAGCCACCAATCAAAACGACAATTTTTCAGTCAGCGTGAAAGCCTTTGCGCCCACCATGCTCACCAGCAATCGCGGCGACAGCGAATTTTTGATAGAAGCCCAAAGCAAAAAACACCACGCATTCATCAACAATGTGTTTCGCGTGGGCGATTTTCGCATTGGCGTGGGGGGGCGTTATGATTGGATTAAAATGTCCACACTGCCCAATGATAAATTCATCAAAGCCATGACGCAAAAGGGTTTGAACGATGCCACCGCCAAATTCAAATCGGGCAACACGGCTTTGAGCTTGGATTGGCAATTTGCGCCAAATTGGGCGGTGCAAAGCAAGGTTTCCACCGCGTTTCGTGCGCCCACCACCGATGAAATGTGGTTGGCATTTCCCCACCCCGAATTCAATCTGAAAGCCAACCCTGCCTTAAAAGCAGAACAGGCACGTAATTTTGAATTGGGTTGGGCTGGTGGCGGTAAATGGGGCAATGTACAGGTGTCGGGTTTCCAAACACGCTATAAAGATTTCATTGATTTGGCGTATTTGGGCAATGAAACTTTGGAATATTTTGACGGCAAAACAGGCACGTTCCAGCCCGAAGTGTCGGGACAAAAAGCCCCCACTTATCAAAATGTGAATCAGGATAAAGCCACCATCAAAGGCGTGGAATTGAATGGCAGGCTGAATTTGGGGCATTTTGGTTTACCACAAGGCACGTTTGGCACGCTCACCGCCAGCTACCAAAAAGGCAACATGACCAAAGGCAATGGCGAAAAAGCCGCCATGAATGCCTTGCAACCTTTTGGTGCGGTGCTGGGTTTGGGCTATGAACACCCTGAACAAAAATGGGGTTTGACAACCAACATCAGCTACACCAAGGCAAAAAAACCGTCTGATACCATACACAGCAATGAGGATGTACGCAATCCGTGGCCTTATGCGCGGCATGGCAAAAATTACACTTTGGTTGATGTGTTGGGGCATTACAATGTGGGCAAACACCTGACGGTACGCGCTGGGGTGTTTAATGTGTTGAACAAACGCCATTTTACTTGGGATAGCTTGCGCAGCATTCGTGAATTTGGCACGGTCAATCGTGTGGATAATTGCAATAACAGCAATGGCGCACCACAACACGCCACTTGCGCCCACAATGGCATTCAGCGTTTTACTGCACCTGCTCGTCATTTTGCATTAAGTTTGCAAGCGAAATTTTGATTCAGCTCTCTCTCCCTGCTGGAAAGCGTTGTAGAGAGGGTTGGTTGAGCAGCATACCCTCCCCCCAGCCCCCTCCCATGGGGAGAGGGGGTAAAGTTACTTAAATTTATCAATGACTTTTATCTGGATTCAGGCAACGATGGCTGCCTGAATGCTCGCCAGCGTTTGGCTGTCGTCAAAGCGGGCAAAAACGTGTAAATCATTGGATTGGCTGGATTTGTATGCCAATGTTTTGCTGTCGTCTTGCCAAATCAGGGCGGATTGGTTTTGGAATGCTGCTGCGTTTTCGCCCAAAACATCTGACCATTTGAAATTGCCATTGCGGTCGCTGAACAATTCGCGGCTGGCGGAAAAATCCAGTTTATCGTTGGCATTTAAATCGCTGACAATATTCAGGCTGCCTGAAAGCAAGCTGGACGCGGTAAATTGGAAGGTATCTGTGCCATCGCCACCCACCAACACGGTTTGGGCATTGCCTGTTTGCAAAACATCATTGCCTGCGCCACCAAATAAAATTTGGGCGGTATCGCTGCCTGAAAGTGTGTCGTTACCATGTGTGCCGTTGATGATTTTGCTGCCTGAATCCAACCAAGTTTGCCATTCAGTGTGGTTGGCAATGCCCAAATTGATGTTTGTGCCTGTGGGGGCATAGGTTAAATCATTGCCTTTGGCGGTGGGCGACAAAAGGTAGCCTGTTGCACCCAAAAAGGCGTGGTTGTCATCGGTGGTGTGGGTGGCGGCAACCGCCAAAATGGGGCTGTCCCATTCGCTGCGTGCCACAAAGCTGCTGACTTCCACCATGTCATCGGCATTTTGCCAGTTGCTGCCGAGCTTGATTTCCAAATGGTCGGAAAAGCCGTCTCTGTCTGTGTCTTTGCCGTTGAGCGCGGTGGCTGTGCGGAAATCTGTGCCGATGCGTTTTTCTTGGTAATCGGTTAAGCCGTCTTTATCGGTGTCGTCTTCAAGATAGTTTTTGTCAATGCGATAACCTTTACTGAAATGCTGCTTAATGCTTTCATCTTTTTCGTAAAAGCTATTCATATAATGTTTCCCCCATAAATCGCCACTTTTGAATGTGAAATTTGTGGTATTGGGGTATTTGCCTAATCCGCGAAAACCAGCCATAGCAAATGCAATGGTCGGGCTAACCAATGCTGTGCCAATGACTGCGTGCCATGGAATACCTGCGCTTACCCATTCTTTATCAATCACATACGAATTGCTTTTCAGCTTGTTTACGGTTTCGGTTTTATCGCTGTTGTCTATCCAGTCTGTTTGATAAAACTGCTCACTGGTTTCCAATGCTTCTTGTACACTGAGGCTTGAATTTTCACTTGCCGTGATTTTGGCAGGATTGAAAATGGCATTGTGTTTAAATGCAGTACGGCGGTCTGCGGTTTGTTGCATGGTGTATGCTGAAAAATACTGCGACAAATAACCACCCAAAGATTGCCCTGTGGAATAAACATTTTTGGGTTGGTATTTTTGCATTAAATTCGCAGCAATTTCTTCAAAACCTGAAACTTGGTCGGGTTTTCCCTTAAATGTCAGTTGTAGGTCGCTCCATACATCAGCCAATCGGGTGGGTTCCGTACCACGAAATGCCACCACCACATTTTCATAGCTGCCATTGGCTTTTTTACCATTACCAAAAATGGCATAGTCCAAACCATTACTTTGGCTTTCGGCTTCTAAAACTTCCCATTTGCCAATGGCTTCATCATTGAGTGTCAATTGGTTCAAAAAATAATTTTTATCTGACCAAAAACCCTTTTTCAAAGATGCTTGTTCTATGGCTGCCTGATTTTTATCATTGAATGCTTGTTTTAAAATATCGCCGTCTGTATATGCCAAACTCGCAAACATACGCAAATCACGCTCCGATACGTCCCAAGTGTTCGGATTGCGGTCAAATGCGTCAATCACGCCATCGTGGTCGCTGTCGGGTGCGTAAGCTGCCACAATGTTGTTTTCAATCGCGGTTTCGCCTTTGGCAGAAATGTAGCGTTGCAATATTTCGTTTTCATTTTTGAGTATTTTGGCGGTATCCAACAGATTTTTGCCGTCAAATGTGTGGGCGGTGCTGCCTGAAACGCTGTCCATTTTGCCAGATGCATAAATAATCTGTGTTTCTGTAGGTCTGCCAACTTGATATACATCACCAATGGCGTGTTGTGCTGTATTGCCGAATTTATCGGTCGCCATCGCGCTCACGTCCACGCGGTTTTCGCCCAATTTAGCCACCATTTCGCTGGCTGGCACGGTTAAAGTCCAAGAGTTGCCCGACACTTTTGCCGTTTTCATTTCGCCACCGTTGATTTGTACGCGCACAACGGCACTCGCGTCCGCGTCCACACCGTTCAGGCTGCCTGAAAGGGTTACGGTTTGCGTATCGGTGGTCAATTTGTCCGCCATTTTGTTGAGCGTCACTTGGGGCGTGGCAATGTGCGTGTCCACAAAATATGCCGCCGCCAGCAATTGACCTTGCACCGTTTTGCCATTCGCTTGTGATATGGCACCGATTTCAACTGCATTTTCGCCTTGTTTTTGCACCAGCTCGCTGCCTGAAAGCGTTAAAGTCCACTTTTCGCCCACCGTTTGCGCCTTGTGGTTTTTGCCGCCTATGTTGAGCGACACCGTGGTTTGCGTGGCATTGGGGTCGGCTTTCAGGCTGCCTGAAAGCACAAAAGATTGATTTTGATTGCTTTGGCTGATATTGGGTAAACCGTCCCAACCCACAATTGGGGCAGTAAGAGTGGGTTCCGCGTTTTGTGTGGGTGTGGCTGATTCAGTTGGTTTGTTTGCCAATGAAGTTGCCGAACCATTTGTGGGCGACACAGATGGCACATTGGTTTTTGTTGGCGATGGTGTTTCAGGCTGCTTGGGGGCGTTGTTTGCCACATCATTGTTTTGATTGGCAGCGTGCTGATTTTGGGGAGATGGGGATTTGCGCCCACCGCCACCGCCAGCTACCGCCGCGCCCACACCACCCAGCAGCAACGCGCCACCCAAAATTTTCCAGCCAGCCCCATCGCCAGCCGATGACACGGTGGACGCTTGCACCGCCGCATGAGTCGCCACTTCATGTGGCACATCAACCACAGCAGCAGGAGCAGCAGGAGCAGCAGACGGTGCCACAATCGGTGTTTCAGGCAATGCAGGGGCAAATGTCGCTTCCTGTTCCAGCTCGCCCCATAATTGGCGTTGGCGGCGGCGTTTTTCTTGTTCTTCGGGCGACAAATTGATGGGTTGTAAATCAATGATTTCATGATTTTGTTCGTGTGGCGCGATGTGATTTGTGGCTTTCATATTTGTCTCAAAAAATTGCAGAACGGGCATTTTACATAAATTTGCTAAATTTTGTAAAATGCCCTAATATAGCTACTCTATTCTCAACCACAATACAAAGGAAAAAACATGAAATACGCAAAAACCTGCGCTGTATTGACCTTGGCAACCCTGCTGGCAGCCTGCGGTGGCGGCAACAAAGAAGCCAAAGCACCCAAAAAACCCGCTCACGATGAAAAACCTGCGGTTCAGGCAGCCGCACCTGTTGCCACCGCGCAACAAAACGCCGTGTGCCGTGCCACCACCGATGATGAAATCGCCAGCCTGTTTGACCGTTGGAACAATGCCCTGAAAACAGGCAAACCCGCCAATGTGGTCGCCAACTACGCCAACGATTCCATTTTGTTGCCCACCGTGTCCGACAAAGTGCGTTACAGCCCTGCCGAAAAAGAAGATTATTTTGTGCATTTCTTGGAAAAATCGCCCGTGGGTGAAATCAACGAGCGTTACATTCAAATCGGTTGTAACACCGCTTTGGACGCGGGTGTTTACACCTTTACCTATTTGAAAACAGGCGAAAAAGCCACAGGTCGTTACAGCTACACCTATAAATGGGACGGCAACCAATGGTTGATTACCAGCCACCATTCATCGCTGATGCCTGAAAAATTGTTGGCAGCCGCCAAAGCAGCCAAACCTGCTGCACCTGCTGCCGCAAGTGAAGTGCAACAACACTGATTTTTCTGCATAGCCCGAAACCTTGGCAAAGGTTTCAGACCCTAAAAAAACGCTGCCTGAATCCCAGTTTCAGGCAGCGTTTTTGGCTGATTTTTATCGGAAAGTCGGTTTTTGCGCTTTACGCCATTCGTAAAAATAGCCCAATACAGTTGGCACGGCACTCAACAGCAATTTAAACCACCAAGCGGTGTACCACGGTAAAGCGGCAGGGTCGGCACCGCCACGCATTGCCCAGCCGTTGAACCAGCACCACCAGCACGCCACCCATGCACCCAATGCCAGTGGATAAGTCATCGCATTGAGTTTGCCCACGCGCCACAGCCAAAATACCGCCACCGCCCACACCGCCGTGCTGCCTGTAACCCACAATATCGTGCTGATGCCCACGCCTGTGTATGCCGCCAACACATAAGTCAGCCCCACCCAAATGGCAAACAAAATTGCCATAATCAATTCTTCTGGTTTGTTGAACATTTTGTATTCCTTGTTTGATTGATGATGTTGTTTCAGGCAGCCTGAATGTTCACACGCGCACCGCATTCACACATTCGCGCACCAAATCCGTGCCACGATAAACCATGCCACTGTACACCTGCACCGCCGTTGCGCCCAAAGCCAGTTTTTCCTTGGCATCGCTGCCTGAAAGCACGCCGCCTGCCCCAATCACAGGCACTTTACCGCCCAAATGTTGCACCAAATTGTGCAACACCGCATTGGCTTTTTCGCGCACAGGCGCACCGCTCAAACCGCCCTGTTCTTGGGCGAGTGGGTGGTTGCCCAACACGGTTTTGTCGGTGGTGGTGTTGGTGGCAATCACACCGTCCATTTCGTTTTGCAAGACGATTTGGGCGATTTCGGCGATTTGGTTTGCGTCCAAATCGGGGGCGATTTTCACGGCAAGCGGCACATATTTGCCATGCGATGTGTGTAATTGGGCTTGACGGTTTTTCAGGCTGCCCAACAATTTGTTCAATTCATTGCCGCCTTGCAAATCGCGCAGATTTTTGGTGTTGGGCGATGAAATGTTTACCGTGATATACGATGCGTGGGCATAGGCTTTTTCCAAGCAAATCAAATAGTCATCGGTGGCGTTTTCAATGGGGGTGGTGGCATTTTTGCCGATGTTGATGCCCAAAATGCCATTGAATTGGGCTTGTTGCACATTGTGTATCAAGTGGTCTATGCCCAAATTGTTGAACCCCATGCGGTTGATGATGGCTTCATGCTCGGCAAGGCGAAACAGACGCGGTTTGGGGTTGCCTTCTTGCGGACGTGGCGTTACCGTACCGATTTCAATAAAGCCAAATCCCAAATCAGCCAAAGCATTGATGTATGCCCCGTTTTTGTCCAAACCTGCCGCCAAGCCAATCGGGTTGGGCAAATCCAAGCCCATCAGTTTGGTGGGGCGCGTGTGGTTTGGCACAATGGGCAGCATACCCAATGCGTGCGCCCGATTTAAGGCACCCAGTGCCAAATGGTGTGCTTGTTCCGCGTCCATTTTGAAAATGAGCGGGCGCAAAATTTCATAAATGGTCATGATGGGCTTTCTGTGTGTTAATTTTCGTAATTATAGCGTAAAACGGTTTCAGGCAGCCATTTACCGCAAAAGGCTGCCTGAAACCGCATTTTTTGGTATGATTGCGCCCCTTTGAATTTCAAATGTTTTTTGAATCATGATTCCCATTCACGCCGAACAAATCAACCAACTTTTGCCCCAAACACAATGCCGCGAATGTGGCTTTTCAGGCTGCCTGCCCTATGCCCAAGCCCTTGCCCAAGGCGAAACCACCACCAATTTATGCAGCGCAGGCGGCGAAACCGTAGCACAAGATTTGGCAGATTTATTGGGCGTGGCATACCAAAGTCCCGTCAAAATCCAAGCCAAAGTGTTGGCGTGGATAGACGAAACCGTGTGCATAGGCTGTACCGCGTGCATACGCGCATGTCCTGTTGATGCGATTATGGGCGCGTCCAAATACATGCACACCGTGTTGGCAGATGAATGCACAGGTTGCGGTTTGTGCGTGGCACCCTGTCCCGTGGATTGCATACACTTGCAGCCCGTGGCAGACGCATTTTTACCGCGCAATCGCCATTTGGCAGACGAAAATGCCCACGAAACGCGCTTTCAGGCAGCCAGCCACGCCCAAGCGCGTTACCAATGGCACACCCAACGCAAAGCCCGCGATGACGCAGAACGCCGCGCCAAAATCGCCCAACGCGAAGCCGCCACCCAATCCCTACAACAACAAAAACCCGCACCACAAAGCACATTCAGCCCAGCCGATTTGATTGCCCAAGCCATGAAAAAAGCCCAAGCACAACAAACACAAAGGGTAGAAACCAACAACCGAGACCATTTCCGCGAAACACAAATCCGCAAAGCCCAAGAAAAAGCCACATACAGCCGCGCCATGCACAAAATGCAATACGGCAGCGACAGCGAAAAAGCCGAAGCCCTACAATGGTTGCGCCAATACAAAGCCGAACAAGAACGCTTACAAGCTGAAAAAAGCGCGTCCTAATGCAAAAAATTTACGCGCCTTTGCACATTTTCGCGCGATATTGTGCGATACTTTTTGCAGCAACAGCATTTATTTCACAACCCATTTTTGGAGCAACATCATGAAACACACTATTTTGAAAACTTTGGCAGTTGCCAGCGTAGCCATTTCTTTGGGCGCGTGTTCATCTTACGGCACAGGTTTGAGCAGTCAGCAAACCAATGCGGCTTTGGGCGCGGTGGCAGGTGGCGTGGTGGGCAACCTGATTGGTGGCGACACAGGCGCAACTTTGGGTGGCGCAGCTTTGGGCGGTGTGATTGGCAGCCAAATCGGTAAATGATTGAATTTGCCACAACCATTCAGGCAGCCTGAAACCTCAACCAACCCATTTCAAAACACATACAGGGGGCAGATTTCATATCTGCCCTTTTTTATTGATTGATAAAGCCATGTGGTGTGCAACTTGTTGCACCAAATCCATTTTTTAAGTGAATGAACCCTAAATTGAAAAGGGGCGGATATGAAATCCACCCCTACATCAGTTTAAAAGCAGGTTTTGCACAGGTTTCAGGCTGCCTGAAAATTATTACAAACTGCCGTATGAATGCAAACCCGTTAAAAACATGTTCACGCCCACAAACGCAAATGCCGTAATGAACAAGCCAATAATCGCCCACCACGCCAGCACCTTACCGCGCCAGCCAGCCACCAAGCGCAAATGCAGCCAAATCGCATAATTCAACCACACGATAAATGCCCAAGTTTCTTTCGGGTCCCAGCTCCAATAGCGTCCCCAAGCGTCTGCCGCCCACAATGCGCCCAACACGGTGGCAATGGTAAAAAACAAAAATCCCACCGCAATGGCTTTGTACATTGCTTCTTCAATTTGGGCGGCATCGGGCAGCCATTTTATGCCGCGCAATGCCAACAGTTCCGCCACACCAAACGCCGCCGCCATGCAAAACGCACCATAGCCAATAAAATTGGCTGGCACATGAATTTTCATCCACCACGATTGCAAAGCAGGGATAAGTGGTTGAATTTCATGCGCCCCACGTTCCCAACTGTACCACAGCGTGAATGCCACCAAAGCCACCATAATGGTGTACACAAACACGCCCAATTTGTGCATGGTGAATTTGCGCTCATAATACAAATACATCAAACCCGTAATCACCATAAACAAAATAAACACTTCATACAAATTGGATACAGGGATATGCCCCGCGTCTGGGCGCAACAAATAGCTTTCGTGCCAGCGCACCAGCAAACCCACAAAGCCCGCAAACGCCGCCGACCACGCCAAACCCGAAGCCATGCCCAGCAACAAATTCGGTTGGGGCGAAACGCCATTTTCAGGCAGCCTGCGTTCTTGTTTCCACGCCACGATTGCACCCAAAGCGTACAAAACAAAAGCAAAAATCGTTAAAGCCGATTGCCACATAATCGCCGATTGGCTGCTCAACAAATAGCGCAACAAAAATTTGCCTTGTGGCGGTTCACCAGCGTGGGCGATGTTGCCGTTGTACAAACCCACCGCCATGTATGCCAAAGCCACGCTGCCCAAAATAAACCAACGCATGGGCTTGAAAAACCAACCCAAAGCGGTGGCAATGGCGGCACTTGTCCACAAAATGGCGACTTCATACACGTCCATGTGGTGCGGCATTTTGATTTGCACCAGCACGGCAATCGTGAGTATGGCAATGGCAAACAGCCAGTCGGTTATGGACAGATTTTTCCACCACGCTTTTTCGCGCAACAATTCGTGTTGCGGCAAGCGCGTGGTGGGGGGCGTTTCGGCTGTGCCGTGTTCAGGCAGCCTTTCGTTGAGTGTAGGGGTGTGTTCATTCATAATTTATTGCTCATTATTTAAAATTTATTTGGAATGTTTTTCATGTGTGGGGTCTATCATAAAAATAACAAAATAGCCATCTTCGTAAAAACCGAACAACCTAAAAGGCTTCCTATCTTTGCCATAGTGATAAATTTCACGTTCAGTATGTTCATCAAATGGTTGATTGTGGTCGCGCACTCCGCATTTATCCCATTTAGAAATAGGGATACTGACAGTTTCAGAAACACCACCTTGTTTGCGTAAAAACAGTTTATCTACTTCTGTAATACTTAAATCTTTACCAATGGTTTCATCTAAAAAATTTTGAAAATCTTTGGCTGCTTTTGAATTACTTAATTTTTTAAAATCAAAACCATTTTGCATTTTATCTGCCAAACGAATTTTGAATTTAATTTCACGTCTATCCAAACAAACGCCCTTTTGTGGTGCTGTTCTGGAGTCCAGTTGTCCCATTGAAATTAATCTCCCTGATATAATTTGCCATAAAATGCCCTCATATCATCAGGCAAAATGATTTCTTGTGATGCATCACCATGGTTAGCAGCTGCTCTATCACGAGCTAAAATCCAAGGGGCATCTTGATGAGTCAAGGCTTCCAATTCATTGGCAGATTTATCCCCATAAGTTTGCCAAACTGAATAAAGTACATTTAATACAGGCTCATTATCAGCGAATATATTTTCACATCCAGTTAGCATTGGAATATTATTCCAACCATATTCTTTGTATTTTTGATACAATTCTTTTGAAACAGGACCATGTCGCCATGCTTGAAATTGCGTGTCATTTACTAAGCCTTTTTTTAACAAAGTTTGCGTCCACGCTTCTGCGTAATAGCACAGTTTTTGTAGTTTTTTAGGAGACATAGTAGCTTGACTTAAAAACCAATTTGCAACATCAAAAATAGAATAAGACATGATTAACACTCCAAAATGTGTAATAAAAATTTATAAAAGAAATGGTGATTTTCAGGCAGTCCGAGAGTTTACCTGAAAAACCCTATTGGTTGCCTGAAAATTGATGTGTTTAAGATTAAATTTATTGGGGAAATTGATTTTCAGGCAGCCTGAAATCTTGATTTTGAAATGCAAGCGTTGAGCATCAAGGTATTTGGCTTACTTTTTTAAAAAGTAAGTCGCCGAAGGCAAAACCCACTTTTGATAGGTCAATCAAAGGCTGCCTGAAAAACTCATTTTTCCCTGTTTTCCCCCAAATCCCGCGCCAGCGTTTCCAATTTTGCCAAATGTTCGGGAAATTCGCGGTTCAAATCACGCTCGTTGCGGCTGGACGACATGGCAAATCGCGCACCATTTTTATCCCACAAAAACCATGCCCGTTTTTCGCGTATGTAAAACATGAAAATCACGCCCAAAGTCAAAAACAGTGAACCGATGTACACCAAGCTCGCCCCTGGGGATTTGGTCATTTGCAAACCCGACATGTTCACTTGTTTGAAACCGTCCAGTTGCAACAACACGGGTGCGGTAAAGCGGGTCATGGCGGTGTAGCCGTCCAAGCTGTTTAAAATAAAGCGATTGCGCTCTTCGCCAGCAGGCATTTCAGGCAGCCCTGCTTGGCGCAAGGCGTGGTCGAGTGCCACATTCATTGTGCCATACAAAATTTGGTACATGAACTCGCCCGTTTTTTGCTGGTCGGCGGCTGGCACGGTATTTTTGATGTGTTCGTTAATCGCAAGGTAGCCGCCTTCGGCAAATTGGCGCAACAGGTTTTCCACCGCCATTTTGAATTGGGGACGCGTGGCTTCGTTCACATTCAGCACCGACATCGCCACAATTTTATCGCGTTCAGCAGGCTGCAACAGGGTGTGGCGAAATGCCATGAAACTGTCCAATTTGCGGTTGTGGTCGGCTGGAATCATCAGCCAGCGATAGGGGTCGTTCACATTGCTGCGCTCGCCTGTGGCGTAAAACAGTGCGCCTTCGCGTTGCAAGGGCAGCATGTAATTCACATATTCGTGTGCTTGACCTGCATTGTCGCGGATTTTGTAGGTGATGGTTGGTCCCACATTTTGGAATTTTTTGTCTTGATTGACGCTGCGTACTTCGTGCATTTTGTTTTCAGGCAGGCTGTCGTTGTCGCGCAAATTTTCCACGTTAAACACGCGCAATTCGCCAAATTCCAATTTGTATTGTCCCGCGCTGCCCAAATCCAAAGGGAATTGGCGTTGCGACACCGCCTTCAATTCAGCAGGCTGGCTGAAACCGCCCAAATGCCAGCTTTTGAGCGTGATGTCCGAACCGCCATCGCCATAGCTGGATTGGTAAATGGTGATGCCGTTTACCGTGAGTGGGTGATTGACGCGTATGGTTTTTTCAATTTTTGCGCCTGTTTTTTTGTCGGTAACGATGATGTCGCTGGCAAAATCTTTGGGCATGCCTGTGTCGTAAAATTCCACAAAAAACTTTTTCAATTCCAATGTGAATGGCAGTTTTTGTAAGAGTAAGCCTTTGTCGGCATTTAAAAAAGTTTGGTCTATGGTTTGACCTTCCACCACTTCGGTGTTGCCGCGAAAGGAAATGTTGTTTTCGCTCAATGTGCTTTCGGGCTTGAAATCGCGCGCAAACAGGCTGGTGGTATCGGCTTTAATCTGCCCTGTCATCATGCCCACTTTGAGCAGCAAATTGCTGTCAATCAAGCCGCCCACGCAAATCACAATCAGCGCAAGATGGGCAAAAATGTAGCCCCATTTGTTCATTGCCCCCTTTTTGGCAGCCACGATGACGCTGCCATCTTCGCGCTGTTCGGTTTTGGTTTGAAAACCTTGAATTTTCAAATATTGTTGCACAATTTCCGCGTTCAGGCTGCCTGAAAGCGTGGCGGTGTGTTTCATGTGTGCCAATGATTTGGCGGTGGCGTTCAGGCGAAACGATTTCATTTCACGCAAATAAGTGGGCGTGTTGCGCCACACACACAGCCCCGTGGAAATGACCAAAAACAACATAATCACCACAAACCACGATGAAGCATAAACATCAAAAAGCCCCAAAAAACCAAATATTTCCGCCCAAAATGCGCCAAATTGCACCACATAATTTTGTGGCGGCTGATTTTGTTGCACCACCGTGCCAATAATGGACGCAATCGCCAAAATGGACAACAAAGCCACCGCAAAACGCATGGAACTCAAAAAAGCAAACCATGGACGGCGAATCAAAGGAAGGGAATTTTTGGGCGCAGTGTGATTCATAAAATGTGGCGATAAAAAAAGCGTTATTTTAACCCCTTTCAGGCAGCCTGAAAGCCCCTTGCCCTTGAAAAAAACAAACAAGCCCATATCAAAAGACAACCACAAAGCCAAAAAATTGCTATAATTCCAAAAGGACTATTTTGCAGTTTAAACCATTTTAACAATTAAAACAGGAACTAGGATTATGGACATTGAAATTGCCAAGACACAATTTGTGCGCTTATGGGAAATTCAGAACCAATTGTTGCTCAACGATATTGATGTGGAATTGCGTACCGCCCTCACCTATGGCAAGCGCGAATGCACCGTTTATATTGGCGATGCCACTTCCATGAAAGACGTACAAGCCTATTACCAATTAAAAGGCTTTGCCTGCCATTTGGACGAAGACAAAAAAATCATGGTCATTAGCGGCTGGGCATTATCATAAACATTTTAAACAACACACACACCTTCAATCATCAAGGAAATCAAAACAATATGAAAAAATTATTATTAAGCAGCCTTTTATTGGGCATGATGTCGTTGGCAAACGCAGGCGATTTTGTCAATCACGCCAACAACAAACCCATTGACATTCCCACCAAAGGCAAACAAATTCAAGTGTTGAATTTTTGGGCATCGTGGTGCGGTCCCTGCCGCAAAGAAATGCCCGCCATGAGCGAATGGTACAAACAAAAAGGCAAAAAAGAAAAAATCGCCATGATAGGCATTGCCATTGACCAACCACAAAACATCACCCAATTTTTGAAAACCACGCCCGTGAGCTACCCCATTTGGCGTTACACAGGCAACGACAGTCGCCAACTCATGCAATCACACGGCAACAAATTGGGCGCATACCCCTTTACCGTGGTGCGCATGCCCAACTGCTCAACCACTTGGACAACCGTGGGCGAATTGTCCATTGAACGATTGGAAAAATCCATTCAAGGCGTGAAAAATGCTTGTTTAAAAGCCTAATTTGAACCACACAAGCTGCCTGAAATCGTTTCAGGCAGCTTTTATCTTAAATCGCAAGAGCCACACCATGAACCAAGAAAACCATCAAGAAAAACAATCGCTCATCGAATTTCCCACCGATTTTAATTTGAAAATCATGGGCGCGGAACACCCCGATTTTGTATCCGAAATTTTAAAAGCCATTCAACAACATGCGCCCAATACCAACGAAAGTCATGTGAAATTGCGCCCCAGCTCGGGCGGCAAATTTGTGGGGGCAACGGTAACGGTTCATGCCGAAAATCAAGAACATTTGGACAACATTTATCGTGCCGTAACATCACACCCTATGGTTAAAGTGGTGTTTTGATTTTCAGGCAGCCTGAAACATTTTTCTGAAAATAAAATCATGAAAATCAAAAAATTGGGCAGACAAGAATACGCGCCCGTGTTTGAAGCCATGAAACACTTCAACGACACGCGCACCGAATCCACCGAAGACGAATTGTGGGTGGTGGAACATTTTCCTGTTTTCACACAAGGGCTTGCTGGCAAAGCGGAACATTTGTTGCGCCAAAGCCACATTCCCGTGGTGCAAATTGACCGTGGCGGACAAATTACCTATCACGGTTTGGGACAAGTGGTTGTTTACACAATGATAAACTTTAAGCGCAGAAAACAGGGTGTGCGCCACATTGTTTCCGCTTTGGAAAATGCGATTATTGCCACACTTGCCGATTATGGCATTACCGCCGCCGCCGACCCACAAAAACCAGGGGTTTACGTTGGGGCGCGGAAAATCGCGTCTTTGGGATTGCGGATTAAAAATGGCTCGGTTTATCATGGGCTTGCGCTGAATGTGAACATGGATTTGTCGCCGTTTCAGCAGATTAATCCTTGCGGCTATGCGGGCATGGAAATGGTGCAAATGGCGGATTTGTTGCCGCAAAATCAAATGCCCACTTTTGACGAAGTGGCGGATAAATTGACGGCACATTTGGTGCGCGAATTGGCGTAGTTTTTCAGGCAGCCTGAAACATGAACCACCTCCAATTACCCCATTGGCACGCACCCGAACAAGTGCGCGATATTTTGCTGAATTTACCCGATAAAAAACGCAACCGCGCTTTATATGAACTGATTTGGCTGTTTGACTTTGATTATCCACAAGATGCAAGAGAATACGAAAATCAACTCGCCACACTGCGTCTGCTTTGGCACGACCCGCGTTTTCAAAGCTTGGAAAACATCAAATATTGGTTGGAGGAAGTGCTCAATGGCAATCCGCAAGCATGGCTTATCTTGCAGCCTGAAATCATACCTCTGTTGGACGTACTCCACACCGAAACCCGCTCTGTCTATGGCGACCACGGCGGTATGACCCAAAGCACGGAAATTTTAGAACCCTTTATTACCCAAATGTTTGCGTACAATACACCAGCCGCGCACGATGTCATATGGGGTTGCCTGTATTGGCATAAAACACTGCGCCAAATCCGTCCAGACTGGGATAACTGGTTAAAAAACATGATTCAAAACAAGCAAACATCATGATTTTCAGGCAGCCTGAAAACCCTTTGTGTATTGATAAAAACAACAAATGAATGTGTCATAAACCACAATCCATTTAAGGGGATGATCCATGAATTATTATGAACAGTTGGGCGTACATCATGATGCGTCTTTAAATGAAATTGAACGCGCCATTAAATCAGCAGCACAAACCCAAAAAATAGACATCAATACCTTGCGCCAAATTGCCAACACTCTGCGAAATCCCGAACAACGCCGCCAATACACACAAGAATTGCGCCGCACCCAACCTGATTTTTTCAAAGCAGAAGTGCTGAATGTGGATAACGAACCCGAAGTTGCCCCTGCTCCACACCGTAAAAGCAAAAAACGCGGGCAAATAGGTGGGGAATCACTCAATTTATTAAGCCGAAAATTTTTGATGGCGGCATACATTATGGGTTTGGTGGGTTGTTTATTGCCATGGGTAAATACAAATTTGATGAGCATACTGGTTAAAAATTCTTTTTTTGGGAATTTTATGACGGGTTATTTGGCTTGGAATTATCCTGTGATGTGGGTGGTAGCGATTGTTTTGGGCATTAATTTGTATCAGATATTGCGTTCGGATTGGGACGAACAACCTGCCCCCAGCCTAGTTAAAAAACTGTGTTTATCTGTTTCCATGATTTCCTGCGTGTTTTTATTTAAAAGCAAATTTCATCCAGAGCAGGCTTATTCATTTTTATTTGGCGCGTATTTGGTTATGGCAGCAGCCGTGTTGATTGTTGTCAGCCATTGGATAAAATCCGAAACAGAAATGTCATCTTTTCAGGTAGCCTGAAAATATTTTTTAATTTAAAAGACAAAGAGTTAAAATTATGACCACCGAAACCACCAACCCCCTAGACAATGCCCAAGGCGTAAAACACAAAGGCGCAAGCAAAACCGCGCGCATTCCGATTAAAATCGTGCCTTTGGAACAAAAACTGAAAAAACCCGAATGGATACGCGCCAAAATTCCAACAGGTAAAAAATTCTTTGAAATCAAGAATATTTTGCGCGACCAAAAAATGCACACCGTTTGTGAAGAAGCGTCTTGCCCCAATATTGGCGAATGTTTCAGCAAAGGCACAGCCACATTCATGATTATGGGCGACATTTGCACACGCCGTTGCCCGTTTTGCGATGTGGGACACGGTCGCCCCAATCCGCTTGACCCCGATGAGCCAAAAAATTTGGCAGAAAGCGTGGCGGCAATGGGTTTGCGCTACGTTGTCATCACTTCAGTGGACAGGGACGATTTGCGCGATGGTGGCGCACAGCATTTTGCCGATTGCATCAACGCCATTCGTGAACGCAGCCCGAATACGAAAATTGAAATTCTCGTGCCAGATTTCCGTGGGCGTTTGGACATTGCCTTGGACATTTTGTCCAAAAATCCGCCCGATGTGATGAACCACAATTTGGAAACCCACCCGCGTTTGTACAAACAAGCGCGTCCCGGTTCGGATTACAAGCATTCTTTGGAATTGTTGAGAAGATTCAAGGAAATGCAGCCACATATTCCCACCAAATCGGGCATTATGGTCGGCTTGGGCGAAACGGACGATGAGGTGCGCGAAATCATGCGCGATATGCGTGAACACAATATTGAAATGATTACCGTTGGGCAATATTTGCAGCCGTCTGACGGACATTTGCCTGTGTTGCGCTATGTTACGCCCGATATGTTCAAGCAATTTGAAAAAGAAGCCTATGAAATGGGTTTTACCAATGCGGCGATTGGCGCGATGGTTCGGAGTTCATACCATGCCGATGTGCAAGCGGAAGAGGCTTTGAAAGAAAGCGGTTGCGGTCATCATTGATTGCTGCTTTTCAGGCAGCCTGAAACCTTTGTTACACCGCATTGTGTCGGGGCAGATTGCATATCTGCCCCATTTTTGTGTCAAATTGATGGCGATTTTTATCGTGCAAGTTCATCGTGATGTGGCGGTATCCGCGT
Organism: Alysiella filiformis; assembly: GCF_014054525.1. NCBI lineage: Bacteria > Pseudomonadati > Pseudomonadota > Betaproteobacteria > Neisseriales > Neisseriaceae > Alysiella > Alysiella filiformis. Next base: position 826,958 of record NZ_CP059564.1, on the reverse strand, counting down.
TATAATAAGCGCATTTTTGTTTCAGGCAGCCTGAAAAATGACCCGATTTCGCACCGACAAATCCCTAGAACACGCCGAACGCATTATGTTGGTTTCGGTTTTATTATCAGACACTTATTCAGGCAGCAATGAAAGCCGTGAACGTCAATTTCAGGCAGCCTGCGCCGAAGCAGCCGAATTGGTCAAAGCCACAGGTGGCGATTTGGTTTGCACCGAAACCGCCAAACGCGACAAAGCCCACACCGCCCTGTTTGTCGGCACGGGCAAAGCCGAAGAGTTGGCACAAAAAGTTCAAGAAAATCAAATTGAATTGGTGGTTTTCAATCATGAATTGTCGCCAACCCAAGAGCGCAATTTGGAAAAAATCCTACAATGCCGCGTGCTCGACCGCGTGGGCTTGATTTTGGCGATTTTCGCCCAACGCGCCCAATCGCAAGAAGGCAAATTGCAAGTGGAATTGGCACAATTACAACATTTGTCCAGCCGATTGGTGCGTGGATACAAGCACTTACAAAGTCAAAAAGGCGGCATTGGCTTGAAAGGGCCGGGCGAAACGCAACTGGAAACCGACCGCCGTTTAATCCAAACCAAAATCACACAATTACGCAAACAGCTAGACCAAGTCAAAAAACAACGCGAAACACGCCGAAAAGCGCGACTTTCAGGCAGCCTAAAAACGTTTGCGATTGTGGGCTACACCAATGCAGGAAAATCCACCTTATTCAATCGCTTAACCAAAGCCGATGTGTTGGCAAAAGACCAACTTTTCGCCACTTTGGACACCACCGCAAGGCGCGTTTACCTCAACGAAAACGCCAGCGTGATTTTGACCGATACCGTTGGTTTTGTTCAGGATTTGCCGCACAAATTGGTGTCGGCATTTTCCGCCACTTTGGAGGAAACGGCTTTGGCAGACGTGCTGTTGCACCTTGTGGACGCGGCTGACCCCGAGTTGGAACGCAAAATTCAAGACGTGAACGCGGTTTTGGCGGAAATTAAGGCGGACAAAATTCCGCAAATTGTTGTTTACAATAAAATTGATTTGCTGCCTGAAAACGAGCAAAATTCAGGCTACCTGAAAAATCATTTGGGCGAAACGATTGCCGTGCGCGTGTCTGCTGTAAGCGGTGCGGGTTTGGCGGATTTGCGTGCAACTTTGACGGAGCAAGCATCATGAGCAGAAAAAAACCTTTCAGAAAACCCAAAAAATCTTTGAAATTAAGCACCTTAATTTGGCTAACGTTTTTCTTTTTGTTTATGGGATTGGTGGGATTGCCCTATTTGAATACGCACCGTTACGATGAAAACAATCCGCCACCACACACTTTTCTGATTGTTTTGGGGGAAGTCAATCGCGTTACGCCACACTTTATCACCTATGCAGATTTGCAAAATAAGTCCAATATTTCAGGGCTTTTGACGGAAGACGCGCAATTTCCCTATCAAAATTTGGACGCAGAATTCAGAAAACGCGGTAAAAACACATACGAATTGAAACTGAAAAGCGAAATTTTCACCCAAATTTTTCAGTACAAAGTGGACGAAGCCAATCAAAAAGTCGTACCCATTTCTTTCAGAACAACGGGTTGGATTATTTGGATGTACGCGCTGTTTTATTTGATTGTGGCGACCGTGTTGATTGCGATTGGGCAATGGTTGCGTTTTTGGTGGAAAACTTCATTTGCAAAAGACTGATACCATGAACCGAAAACACAAACACAAGAAAAACAATAAATCATTTCAAATCATGACGTTAATTGGCTTATTGTTTTTCTTTTTGCTGATGGGGGGCATGGTGTTACCGCGTTGGCACACCCATGTTTTTAATGATAAAAATCCTGCGCCCAAGCCTTTTCCAATCGCAACCCGATTGTTTGACGACCAAACTGTCCCCCATATTATCTTGTACGATGATTTTGATTTGAAAGGCGATATTACCCGACCATGGGAGCAGAATGCACAATTTCCACATCAACATTTTGATGCAGAATTGAATGTTGCACACAATCACGTTTATGAATTGAAATTCAAAACCAAGTTGTATCAAGCCGTTTATCGTTACCGATTTGATGCAAAAAATCAAAAAATCATACCTTTATCACATCAATTAACGGGTTGGTTTATGTGGTTGGATGCGCTGATTCATACGATTGTTGCCGCCGTTTTGATTACACTGGTGCAATGGTTCAGATTGAAATGGAAACAGAAAAAAGCTTATTGATTATTGAAAAAAGGACAATAAAATGAACCCTTTAATTTTAGATGCCCCATCTGAAAACACCCCCACGCCCGTGATTGTGGCGTTGGATTTTGCCAATGAAAATGAGACTTTGCATTTTGTTCGTCAGCTAGACCCCAGCTTGTGCCAGTTGAAAATTGGCAAGGAATTGTTTACCGCCACAGGTCGGCATTTGGTGGAAAAGCTGATACATCAAGGTTTTAAGGTGTTTTTGGATTTGAAATACCACGACATTCCCAACACGGTCGCGCAAGCCTGCAAGGTCGCGGCAGACATGGGCGTGTGGTTGGTGGACATGCACGTTTCGGGCGGCAGACGCATGATGGAAGCGGCTGCCGAAGCCCTTGCCCAGCACACACATCGCCCCAAATTGATTGGCGTAACCGTGCTGACCAGCATGAGCGAAAGCGATTTGGCGGAAATTGGGCTGCCTGAAAATCCGCAAGATTTGGTGTTGAAATGGGCAAAATTGGCGCAAAATTCGGGCTTGGACGGTGTGGTGTGTTCCGCGCAAGAATCGGCTTTGTTGCGCCAAAATTTGGGCGATGATTTTTGGTTGGTTACCCCTGGTATCCGCTTGGACACCGCCCACAATGCAGACGACCAACGCCGAATCATGACACCCAAACAAGCACTTGCAGCAGGTTCTAGCTATTTGGTCATGGGGCGACCGATTACCCAAGCCGATAATCCTGTGGCGTTGTTGCGTGAAATCAATCAGCAGGCGGCGAGTCTTGTTCAGGCTGCCTGAAAACCCATTTAACGAAATAATGAAATAAAATGAAAAATTTACCCCAAATCTCTCAATTTCAAAATGCCAAAGTTTTGGTGGTGGGCGATGTGATGCTCGACCGCTATTGGTTTGGCGATGTGAGCCGCATTTCGCCAGAAGCCCCTGTTCCCATTGCCAAAATTGGCAAAACCGAACACCGCGCAGGCGGTGCAGCCAATGTGGCGCGTAACATTGCCGCTTTGGGTGGGCAAGTGGCGTTGTTGTCGGTGTCGGGCGATGATGAGGCGGCGGATACGCTTGCCGATTTGCTGGCGCAAGATGGCATTGCCAACCACATTTTACGCAGCCAACACGCGCCCACCACGGTAAAATTGCGCGTTTTGTCCAGAAATCAACAGCTTATTCGTTTGGATTTTGAAGAAAATCCCGATTCAGGCAGCCTGAACGATGTGTTGCAGCAATTTGGCAAATTGGTGGGGCAATATGATGTGGTGATTTTGTCCGATTATGGCAAAGGCGTGTTGAACCATGTGGCGGTGATGATTGCCACCGCGCGCGCCATCGGCAAACCCGTGTTGATTGACCCCAAAGGCAGCGATTACGACAAATACGCCAACGCCACCTTGCTCACGCCCAACCGTGCCGAATTGCGCGAAGCCGTGGGCAGTTGGTACAGCGAAAACAGCCTCACGCGCAAAGCCCAACAATTACGCGAAAATTTGGGCTTGGAAGCCTTGTTGCTCACACGCAGCGAAGAGGGCATGAGTTTGTATCGCGAAAACCAAATTGACCACCAAGCCACCCGCGCCCAAGAAGTGTACGATGTTTCAGGGGCGGGCGACACCGTGATTGGGGCGATGGGTTTGTGTTTGGCGGCAGGTTTCAGCCTGCCTGAATCTATGCACATTGCCAATGCGGCGGCTGGCGTGGTGGTGGCAAAACTCGGCACAGCCGTGTGTGGCTTTGACGAATTGACGGCGGCTTTGGCGCAAGAACAGGAAAGCACATCATGACTGCCCCCATGTACACCCTCTTGATTTTGACCTTGATTTTTGCCAATTTGCCTTTTATCACGCAGCGCGGATTGGGTTTTATTGCATTGAAAAACAAAACCATTTTGCACCATTTGGGCGAATTGGCATTGGGTTTTGTGTTGATTGGCGCATTGGGCTATGTGCTGGAAAGCCGTTCGGGTATGGTTCACCGTCAAGGCTGGGAATTTTATGTTGTGGCGATTTGCCTGTATTTGGTGGCGGCATTTCCTGCCTTTGTGTGGCGGTATTTTTGGCACGGTCGCAATCGCGAATGAACCGTTGGCGCATCGCAAAAGCAGCCTGAAAACACATTGCGGTTTTCAGGCTGCTTGGTTTATGTTGTTACAGCACGTTTTGCGGTGTGCCTGCCACAAACAAATTCACGTTTTTTTCCATAATGTTGGTCATGTTTTCAAGGGCTTCGCTGCTTGCCCATGCCATGTGTGGGGTAACAATCAAATTGGGCAAATGCGCCAACAGGGGATTGCCTTCGCGTGGCGGTTCGGTGGTCAGCACGTCAAAGCCTGCGCCACCCAGTTTGCCGTATTTTAAGGCTGCCAACACGGCTTGCTCGTCTGCCAATCCGCCGCGTCCCACATTGATTAAAATGGTGTGGGGTTTCATCGCTTGCAATTCGGCTTCGCCTATCATGTTTTGCGTGTCGGCATTGAGCGGACAATGCAGCGAAATGAAATCGGCTTGTTCAATGGCTGCCTGAAATGGCACATAGCCCTCGCGCACGGTGGTGGCATTTTTGTGTTCGCCAAAAATCACGTTCATGCCAAAGGCTTGTGCATAGCCTGCCAAAGTTTTGCCAATGTTGCCGCGACCAAAAATCGCCAAAGTTTTGCCGTTCAAATCGTGAATGGGCGCACCATAATGGCAGAAAAAGGGCGCGTTTTGCCACACACCAGCCGCCACATCGCGCATATAGGCAGGCAAATTGCGGCTCAATGCCAACATCATCATGAAAGCGTGTTGCGCCACGCTGTCGTTGCCATAGGCGCGGACGTTGCACACGGTTACGCCTGCGTTTTTGGCGGCAGGTAAATCAATGTTGTTGTAGCCTGTGGCGGCAAGGCAAATCAATTTCAGATTGGGCAATTTTGCCAAAAGTTCTTGATTGAAAACCACTTTATTGGTTAATACGATGTCGGCATCTTTCACGCGCTCGTGGGTTTCTTCGGGCGAAGTCAGGGCGTATTCCACATATTCGTGTTCAAAATCAAAGTGAAATGGGCGTGTGGGCAGGGTGTCGCGGTCTAAAAAAACGATTTTCATGGGAATTTTCCTTTTGATGATGGGGGAATGCGTTTTCAGGCAGCCTGAAAGCCATTTGCGATACTACCATAAGCAGTGCGCTTGTGGGCGAGTGTTTTGGGGCAGACATGGCACGCTGTTTTTGTAAATATGATTTAAATGATGTAAATATTGTATTAAAATTGCACGTTTTTGCAATTAAATTGCTTTCAGGCAGCCTGAAAGCCTTTTTTGGAGAGATGATTTTATGTACAACAAAGACGTTTCTTGCTTTGCGCAAGAAGGCTTTTTTGAAAGCGTGCATTGTTCGGTCAATGCCATCAGTTCGCCCTTGTGGGATTGGCTGATTTGGATTTTGTTGGGTGTGGGTTTGTTTTTCAGCATCAGCACAGGTTTGGTGCAGTTGCGCTTGTTTTTACGCAGCATCAAAGAAATCAAAGGCAGCCGACAAAACGCCAACGACCCACACGGCATCACCGCCTTTCAAGCCTTTGTAACAGGTTTGGCAAGCCGCGTGGGTACGGGCAATATTGCAGGGGTTGCCATTGCCATTACCGCAGGTGGCGCAGGTGCCGTGTTTTGGATGTGGGTAACGGCTTTAATCGGCATGGCATCGGCATTTGCAGAATCAAGCTTGGCGCAATTATTTAAAGTGCGCGACAAAGAAACAGGCTTATTCCGTGGCGGGCCCGCTTATTATATCGCACACGGTTTGGGACAACGTTGGTTGTCGGTGTTGTTTTCAGTCAGCCTGATTTTGTGTTTTGGCTTTGTTTACAATGCCATTCAAGCCAACACCATTGTACAAGCCGTACAATCTGCCGCCAGCATGACCCCATCGCACGGCGTGAGCGAAGAAACATGGGACAACTACAAACACGGCATTGCCGCCGTATTGGTTATCATGACCGCCCCAATTATTTTTGGTGGCGTAAAACGGGTGGCGCGTGTTGCCGAAGCAATCGTGCCATTGATGGCTTTGCTGTATTTGGGCGTGGCATTGTTTGTGATTTTGACCAATTTGGGTGGCATTCCCAAAATGTTTGCGTTGATTTTTGAAGATGCGTTTACCGTCAAAGCGGCAGGTGGCGGCTTGTTGGGTGGCTTGATTTCACAAGCGATGATGATGGGCATCAAACGCGGTTTGTATTCCAACGAAGCAGGTCAAGGTTCTGCGCCCAATGCGGCGGCGGCGGCTGATGTGAAACACCCCGCATCGCAAGGTTTAATTCAAATGCTGGGCGTGTTTGTGGACACGATGTTGGTGTGTTCGGCAACCGCATTCATCATTTTGTTGTCGGATTTTCAAGCCACGCCCGAATTGAGCGGCATTCAATTAACGCAGGCAGCCTTATCCAGCCAAATTGGTGCTTGGGCGCAACAATTTTTGGCGGTCATTTTATTTATGTTTGCGTTTTCCACCATCATTGGCAACTATGCTTATGCAGAAACCAACGTGCGCTATTTGCACGGCAATGCGGCATTGATGACGGTGTTTCGCATGATTGTGTTGGCATTTGTGTATTTTGGCGCGGTGGCAAAAGAAGCCGCCATTGTGTGGGATATGGGCGATTTGAGCATGGGCATTATGGCACTCATCAATTTGATTGCGATTGCATTGCTGTATAAACTGGTGCTGCTGTTGCTGAAAGATTACACCAGCAAAGTGAAAATGGGCAAAACCGAACCCGAGTTCAAATTGAGCGAACACCCCGTTTTAAAACGCAAAATCAAAACCGATATTTGGTAAGGCAATAACAGGCTGAAACCTTTGCACAACCCATTTATCAACTGACAAAGGGGCGGATTTCATATCCGCCCCTTTTGCAAATGATTGATATGCTCAATCAAACACAAAATGGGACACCATGTATGGTACAACTTACACCCGACAAACCAAGTTGTACAAAGGTTTCAGATTTTTAAAACGACTTTTGAATCTGCAAAAACGCATTGGATTTTTTAAAATGAAACAAAGCATTATTGCCATCGCGTTTGTTCCATTGCACCACCAATTTGGGCTGAAAGCCTTTCCATTGCACTTTGCGGTGTGCCAAAGTCATTTGCGCGTTGATTTCCCTGTCTTTGCGGCGAATATTGAAAAAATCGGGTGCTTGATAGCGGCGTTTTGCCACACCCACATGCACGCTGTGTTCCAAACCATTGTGCCAACGCGCCGACCATGCCATGCGCACACCGTGTCGGCGATAGGCATCGCTTTTGTCTTGCGCCTGTTTGAGCGAAAAATCGTATCCCAACGACACAACCTGATTGCGTTTGGCAAAAAACTGCCAGTTCAATGACGCATTGCCACGCACCCCATCGCGCAACAATTGGCGGCGGCGAAAACGCTCCTTGCCCACTTCCAGCTCGGCGGAAAGGCGATGTTGTGGATTAAGCCAGCTTTGCTGTTCCCAATGTGCCCCCCATTCTTGCGAATAGGGCTGCCCACCATACCACACTTTCTCATAATAGGGCATAAAGGCAAGTTGATGTTTTTTGCCGATTTTTGCCAAACCTGTGCTGGCGCGTGCGGTGATTTCATCGTAATCGTGGGCGTTCCAATACACGCGTCCATTCACATCTAACTCATTGCGCCAAAACATATTTTTGTGCAAATTCAAATCTTTGGACGCGCCTGCACGGTAGCCTATGCCTTGTGCGCGTTTGGCTTTGGGCGGCTGCCAAAATAATCCGCCAATTTCTACCCGTTCCACTTTGGGGGAATTGTTGATGTTGCTGTCGCGAATGAAATTGGCACTGCCATAAAAATGCCATTTTTGGCGCGATTTGAGTTCGTCCAAATAAGGTGCAATGCCTTGGCGTATGTGTTCAGGCAGCGCGTTATCTTTTTGTAATGCAAGTAATTGTTTTTGAGCTGCGCGGTCGTGTCGCGCATAAAATTGGTTCAACGCCAAATCCAAACGCACCGTGGGCAAATTGGGATAACGTGCCAACACTTTTTCGTAGGCGTCTGCGGCTTGGGCGTTGTTGCCATCTGCTGCGTTCACTTTGGCTTGGGCGAGTGCCAGCAATTCGGCATCATAATGCTTTGAATTTTCAGGCAGCTTTTGGTAAATCGGTATGATTTCGCGCAAAGCCGCCACATTGTTCAACAGCACGGACGATTCCAAAGCCTGATACAGCAAACGTGGCTGCTGCAACAAATCTTGTTCGCTGAAATTGGGGGCGTTGTCATTGGGCGTGGCGGTGGGCGATTGTGGCAAAGCGTCAAATGGCGTTTCAGGCTGGCTGAACGGGTCGGCGATGGGTTCGCGCGACACAGGGGCAAGCGTGTCTGCCCATGCAAGCGGCACAGTTGCCCCCAAAATGAGAATGGGATAGAAATTGGGTTTCATTTTTATTTTTGTGATGAATACAAGTATGCCGTATTTTATACTGATATGCTGCCATCGTGTATGTGCTGCCTGAAAACAAAATCGCCCAATTCACAATGCGAAATTGGGCGATTTGAGCTTGAATTAAACCGAATGGGGTTTAACAATCAATACATTTTGGGTGGCAAAGTTTGGCTGCGCAAGCGTTTTTGCAAGCGTTTTACGGCAGCCGCTTTTTTGCGTTTGCGTTCGGTGGTGGGTTTTTCGTAGGCTTCGCGGGCGCGCAATTCGGTCAGCAAACCTGTTTTTTCAATTGCACGTTTAAAACGGCGCATTGCCACTTCAAAGGGTTCATTTTCTTTTACACGAACAGAAGGCATGTTTAAAATCCTTATCAAATAATCAGTTAAAAATTAAAGTGCGGCAGCATTCAGGCTGCCTGAAACGCGGTTTTTTCATTGGCAAAAGCTGCCAAAAGGCGGAAACCACATCGCCCAATGATGAAAAACATCACCTCCTAACCACCCAGCGCGTTGATTTTGTCGCGCTGTAAAATAATTTCAGCCGCGTTGAACACGGCTGTTTGTATGCTTAAATTGGGGTGGATTATCGCATTTTTTGTGCGTGAGGTCAAATTCAGGCTGCCTGAAAATGGCATTCAGGCAGCCTGAATTGTTGTTTTGGCGCAAATCAGCCGTGTTCGTGCTTGGTTTCATTCAATTTGGGGAACAGCACCAAGTGTTTGTCCAACTCGCCAATGGCTGCCAAGTCTTTGTTGGGGTAGTCCAAATTCAGCAGGAAGTGGCGAATGCAATTCAAACGAGCGCGTTTTTTGTCGTCCGATTTGATAATCGTCCAAGGGGCGTAGCGCGTGTGGGTGTTGAGAAACATGTGGTCTTTGGCGGCGGTGTAGTCGTGCCAACGGTCAAGCGATTGAATGTCAATCGGCGACAATTTCCAATGTTTCAATGGGTCGTAGCAACGGCTGACAAAGCGGCGGGCTTGCTCATCGCGCGATACGGAAAACCAAAATTTAAACAGATGAATGCCGCTGTCCACCAACATTCTTTCAAAATCAGGTGCTTGGCGCATAAACAGGGCGTATTCGCCCTCGGTGCAAAAGCCCATGACGCGCTCTACGCCTGCGCGGTTGTACCATGAGCGGTCAAACAGGGTAATTTCGCCTGCGGTGGGCAGGTTTTCAATATAGCGTTGGAAAAACCATTGTCCGCGTTCTTTGGCGGTGGGTTTTTCCAAGGCAACCACACGCGCACCGCGTGGATTGAGGTGTTCCATATAGCGTTTGATGGTGCCGCCTTTGCCTGCGGCATCGCGTCCTTCAAACAAAATGACGATTTTTTGGTCGGTTTCTTTTGCCCAAGTTTGCACTTTGAGCAATTCAATTTGCAGTTTTTTCTTTTCTGCTTCGTATTCTTTGCGGCTCATGCGTTGGGCATAGGGGTAGCCTTCGGGCAAGGGGGCAAAATCGGGGTCTTTACCCAAAACAACATCGCGCCATTTGTCCACGATAACGCGCGTTTCGGGTGTGAGTTCAATTTCTTCAAATGGGTCGGGTTGATGCGTGAATTCGCTCATGGTATGCCTTTCATTGGTGGGAAATTTTGCTTATTTTAACGCGATTTTGCGATGGTGTGTCATGCTTTTTATGAGATAAAACAAATGATGTGCGAACTTTTTTCAGGCTGCCTTACAGTAGACAACAAAAATGAAATAAGGGGATATTTGGGATTTGCGCTCTGTCGCCGCGCGGGCGACTGACTTTTTGAAAAAGTCAGCCAAACAACTTGAAATACAACAGCCATTTTGATTGTATTTCAGCAACTTCAATTTTCAGGCTGAAACCTTTGCAAAACTCGGTTTGTAGGGGCAGATTTCATATCTGCCCCGTTTAGGTTCGCAGAAATTTTCATTCTTATCAATAAATTGAAAAAAGGGCGGATATGAAATCCGCCCCTACGTCAGTTTAAAAGTAGGTTTTGCAAAGGTTTCAGGCTGCCTGAAATATTTTTTGAAAAGAAACCGTTCAGCTTTAATGTATTTGGCTTACTTTTTTAAAAAGTCAGTCGCCGAAGGCAAAATCCATTTTTTTAGTACATTGAAAGGCTGCCTGAAAAGCGGCTTTACCCCTGTTTGCCGTCCAAACGCGCTTGGGTGAGCCACGGTGCGTATCGCCAAAAATAAATCAACAACGCCACCGCAAACAGCACCGCCGATGTGCGATAAGCATGAACATAGCCCACCGCACTCACATTCATCAACAAAGCCGCCACACCACGCAACACCGCCGCCACCGCCATGCAATAAAACGCCACATTCAAACCCTTGGGCGCAGGATAAAGTGGACGCGCGGTATGCCCCAATGCGGTGCGCGTCATCATGCCTATGGTCAGCAAACCAATGCCGCCCACGCCAATCAGGTGTATGCCCAAACTCGCCATTTTGCCGTAGCCGCCTGCAAATTGTGCCGCCCCCAAAATCGCCAAACCCAAACTGGCAAACGCATAACCCAAATGCAAAATCCACAACATGCTTTCAGGCAGCACACCGCGATGAAACCAACGGTATGTTTGCACCAAACCCAATAATCCAGCCGCCACGCCCAACACGCCAGCCAAAGGCAAAGCTGCCTGAAACAGCAACAACATTGCCATGCCCATAGGCAAAATCAAAGCCGCCAACATTGCCCACATGGGCGATTGAACTTGCTGAATATTCAAACGTTTGGCAGTAAAAAACGGAATAATGCGATTGCCAATCAAACCAATGAACCCCGACACCAGCACCAAACCCGCCACCAAACCATGATGCAAAGCCATCGGATTAAACGGCTGCAAATACGCATGAAACACCGCATGGCTCGCCCCAAACAGCAGCAAGGCAAACACGGCAACATAATTGCGCGAATTGCGGCTTTTCCACACTGAAATGCCCATGCCAACCGCCGACAACGCATAAAATGCCGTCCCCACCACCGCGCTGACGCCCACACCGCCATCAAAATACACCGCAATCCGCGCCAGCAGCCACAACGCCACCAATGTCATCAAAAACGCACCGCGCACAGGCGGCTGCCCCGTCCAAGTCGCCACCGCCGTAAGCAAAAATGCCACCACAATCGCGCCCGTGTAGCCCCAAATCATCTCGTGGGCGTGCCAATATTGCACGGGCAAACTTGCCGTGCCTGCATAGCCAAATCCCCACAACAAAATGGCAAGCGCACCATAAATCGCCGCCAACAAATAAAAAGGGCGAAATGCCATCGCCCAAATGGGGTGAGAAACGCATTTTTGTAACATTTTTGCTGTTCCTTGATGATGGAAATGGGTTTTTCAGGCAGCCTGAATCGGTTTGGCAAAATTTCAACCTAACGGTCAAACGCCACTTTGGGCAAAGCAAATTCCGCCAATTTTTCAAACAATTCACGCTCTTCAAAACGGGCATGGTCGCGCAACAAAGTGGCGAATGTTTTGTTCCATTCGGGATTGTCAAATTCGGCGTGGCGATACAAATGGCGTAATTGAGCGTGTTCCGCTTCAAAACGTTGGCGCAAACTGGGGTCGGGCAAAGCCTGCCACAAAGGGGCAAATTGGCGTTCTTCATCTTGAAAATGCTGTTCCAAATCAAGATAATGTGCCTCAATTTCCGCCTGATGATTGGCGTGTGGCTCGCGCAAAATCCGCGCACACAATGCCAAAGTGTGATGATGTTCTTGCGACAAATGGATTAAATCGGGGTGGCGTTTAAGCGGTTTCATGGGGATTCCTTTTTCAGGCAGCCTTAGGGGCTAATGACAATTCGTTTCGCGATTGTTTTTTCATCAAAATCGCCAACTTCTGCGTCAAAAATACTCGCCAATGGGTGGCATTGACTCGCATTTTTTCCTTGAATTTGACAATTTTGCCTGAAAAACCAACTTCGCGCCCAAATTGTCATCAGCCCCTACGATACACGACAAAAATACAATGGGGGGCATGTCGCCGAAGTCAAAACCGTTTGTTGTTGCGTACTGAAAAGCTGCCTGAAAATTGATTCAACAAAATCAAGTACGCAACTGCTCGGCTGCCTGAATCGCAAAATACGTCAAAATGCCGTCTGCGCCAGCGCGTTTGAATGCCAACAGACTTTCCAAAATCACCTTATTTTCGTCCAGCCAGCCATTTTGGATTGCCGCCATCAACATCGCGTATTCGCCCGACACCTGATAGGCAAAAGTGGGAACGCCAAATTCATCTTTCACGCGGCGCACCACGTCCAAATAGGGCATACCAGGTTTGACCATCACCATGTCTGCGCCTTCGGCAATGTCCAGCGCGACTTCGTGCAGGGCTTCGTTGCTGTTGGCGGGGTCTTGCTGGTATTGGTCTTTGGTGGATTTGCCCAAATTCCCTGCGCTGCCCACCGCATCGCGGAAAGGTCCATAAAATGCGGATGCGTATTTTGCCGAATACGCCATAATGCGCGTGTGAATATGCCCATTTGTTTCAAGGGCTTGGCGGATTGCGCCTATGCGTCCGTCCATCATATCCGATGGCGCGACCACTTGTGCGCCTGCTTCCGCGTGGCTCAATGCCTGTTTGACCAACACTTCTATCGTTTCATCGTTCAACACATAGCCTGTTTCATCGGTTAAGCCGTCTTGTCCGCTCAATGTGTAGGGGTCCAGCGCAACATCGGTCATCACGCCCAATTCGGGAAATTCGGCACGCAAGGCGCGGACGGCTGTCTGAACCAAACCTTCTGGATTGTAGGCTTCACGCGCATCGGCGGTTTTGTTTTGGGTAACAACGGGAAACAATGCCAACATGGGTATGCCCAATTTGCAAGCGTGCTCTGCCGTTTTCAGCAACAAATCAATGCTTTGGCGTTTGATTTTGGGCATGGACGCGATTTCTTGCTCCTGATTTTTGCCTTCCAACACAAACACGGGGTAAATCAAATCGTTGGGCGTTAAAACGGTTTCGCGCATGAGTCGGCGTGAAAAATCATCGCGGCGCATACGGCGCATGCGCGTGGTGGGCGCGTGGCGTGGGGGAAAATTCATCTTGATGCTTTCTTGAATAAGGTTCTCAATTCACAACACCATTTTGGGCTTGTGTACCGAACAACCATTTTAGCATTTTCAGGCTGCCTGAACACCTACCCAATGTGAAAATGGCTGCCTGAAATGGTTTCAGGCAGCCACAAAAATGATGAACACCGCTTTTTAAAATGTTTGTTTGATTGCGGTGGCAATCCAATCGGTTAGCGTGCTGGGCAACACACCCCACACCAGCAACAACAGCGCGTTCAGCGACAAAATCCACTTGCTTTCCAAATCGCCGCCCAATTCTCTTTGGTCTTGTGCAGGGTCAAAATACATCACTTTAACCACGCGCAAATAGTAAAACGCGCCAATCAAACTCATCACCACCGCAAACACCGCCAAAGCCGTAGCCCACGCATAGTTTGAACCCAACAAGGCTTGCAACACCGCAAATTTGGCATAAAAACCCACCAAAGGCGGAATGCCTGCCATGCTAAACAGCACCAACAACATCACAAAAGCGTACCACGCATTGCGTTGGTTTAAGCCAGCCAAGTCGCTGATGTTGTCGCATTCATGCCCTGCGCGACTGATGAGCATCAACACACCAAAGCCTGCCAAACTCATCAAAACATATGCCACCGCATAGTAAATGGCTGCCTGAATGCCCACCACGCTGCCCAAAAATGCCAGCAAAATAAAGCCCATGTGCGACACAGTTGAAAACGCAAACATGCGTTTAATGTTGGTCTGCATAATCGCTGCCAAATTGCCAACAATCAGCGACAACACCGCCAAGCCCGCAAACATCAACAACCAATCACCCATTTGCAATGCCAAACCGCTTACCAAAATGCGGAATGCAAACACCGTTGCCGCAATTTTCGGCACCGAACCCACAAAAGCCGTAACCGAAGTGGGCGCACCTTGATACACATCTGCCACCCACATGTGGAAAGGCGCAGCACCAAATTTAAACGCCACCGCCGCCACAATAAACAACACGCCCAATTTCAACAGCCACGCATTCACTTTGCCCGCGTGTGCCGCCAAGAAGATTTCTTGGAATTGCAGGCTGCCTGTTGCGCCATAAACCATTGAAATACCATACAATAAAATGCCCGATGCCAATGCACCCAACACAAAATATTTCAATGCCGCTTCCGATGCTTGGGCAGAATCACGGCGCAAAGCAATCATCGCGTAAAGTGCCAACGACAGCAATTCCAAACCCACATAGGCGGTAAGGAAATGGCTCGCGCTTATCATCACGCTCATGCCCACGGCGGCAAACATCGCCAATGTGTAAAATTCGCCTTTGAAAATGCCACGCGATTGATTGTAAGGTTTGGCATACACAAACAGCACCGCCGTGCCCAAATACACCGCCAATTTGCTCAATTGCGCCACACCATCTGCCACATACATGCCATTGAATGCCACCATCGGCTCGGCAGACCACACGGCAATTTGCCCAAAGGCTGCCGCCAACATTGCGCCTATGCTCAAATAATGGGTGATGTAGCGGTTTTCATCGCTCGTCCACAAATCTGCCAGCAACACGGCAAACAAGGCGCACAACAGCACGATTTCAGGCGTGGCGGCGGCAATATTCAAATCTGTCCAATTCCAATTCATACATCACCTCAAATCTTGCTTTGTGCCACTTGGGCAATCAAATCTTGTGCGGCTTGCTGCACCACCGCCACAAATGGCTCGGGATACACGCCCATGCCCAGCACCGCCACCGCCAAAATCGCCAAAATGGCAAATTCACGGCAGTTGATGTCTTTCATTTCTGCCACTTCTGGGTTGGTGATTTCGCCAAAAATGGTGCGTTTGTACATCCACAAGGTGTATGCCGCGCCATAAATCAGCGTGAATGCCGCCAATAAACCTATCCATAAATTGACTTTTACCGCGCCCATAATCACCATAAATTCGCCAACAAAACCCGAAGTCGCAGGCAAACCTGCATTCGCCATGCCAAACAACATCATGAATGCGGCAAATTTGGGCATCACGTTTACCACGCCACCGTAATCGGCAATATTGCGTGTGTGCAAGCGGTCATACATCACGCCTATGCACATAAACATGGCGGCAGACACGAAACCGTGTGAAATCATTTGCACAATCGCACCGTGCAAGCCCCAAGTGTTCAATTCGCCCAAAGGGCTGCCTGAAAACAGTCCTGCAAACAGGAAAATGCCCAGCGTTACAAAACCCATGTGGCTGATTGATGAATACGCCACCAGCTTTTTCATATCGGTTTGCACCAGCGCGACCATGCCGATGTAAATCACGGCAATCAGGCTCAACACCACCACCGCAGGCGCAAAATAGCGAGACGCATCGGGCAAAATCGGCAAAATAAAACGCAAGAAACCGTATGCACCGATTTTCAGCGTAATCGCCGCCAACACCATAGAGCCGCCCGTTGGGGCTTCAACGTGGGCATCAGGCAGCCAAGTGTGCACAGGGAACATCGGCACTTTCACCGCAAACGACAGGAAAAACGCGACAAACAACACCTGTTGCACGCCCAAAGGAATCTGCTTAATCGCTTGCAAATCGGTAATGGCAAAACTTTTGGCTTGATAACCCAAATAAATCAACGCCACCAACATCAACAGCGAGCCGAGCAATGTGTACAAAAACAACTTCATTGCCGCATAAACGCGTCTTGGGCCGCCCCACATACCGACAATCAGGTAAAGCGGAATGAGCATGGCTTCAAAAAACACATAGAACAAAATCGCGTCTTGCGCGGCAAATGCGCCGTTAATCAAGCCCGACATCATCAGAAATGCCGCCATGTATTGCGCGGTTTTGTGCTGAATGACTTCCCAGCCAGCCAGCACCACCATCAGCGTGATGAAGGCGTTCAAAATCACAAACAGCACAGAAATGCCGTCCACGCCCAGCGCGTAGTTGAGATTAAGCGCGGGTATCCAAGCGTGCAATTCGGTAAACTGGTAGCCGCCATTGGCACGGTCAAATTGCGTGAACAGGGGCAACGTAACCAAAAAGCCCGCCGCCGCGCCCAAAAACGCCAATATGCGTGCCAACGGTGCACGGCTGTCTGACCCTGTTGCCAAGACCAGCACGCCTGCCACAATCGGCACCCAGATTGCCAAGCTGAGTAAGTTGTTGAAAAACATAGTAGTAGCCTGTTTTCTCTTTTATTTAAATTGAAACTGTTTGTGGTGGCTGCGGTTTCAGGCAGCCTGAAAATCATTTTTGCGTTTCTGCCAACATTTTTTCATGTAATTTGGCAATGCCATTTATATCCGTATCGTGCGACAACATTTCCAGACCATTCACATAAGCCGTTGCATAATGAAAAACATCAAATTTGCGTTTGTCTAAATTTTTCTCAACGCCATTGCGTTCCGCGTCAAATTTATCAAAACGATACAAATCTCGCGCCAAATCCGCAATTTCTTGTGTGATTAAAAAGGGTTGAAATTTTGCCAATTCTTGTTTCAGCATTGCCAATTTTTCATTATCTTGCCAATTTACACCACGCAAAACTTCATAATAAATCAATGAACTAATGGCAAATTTCACATCATCTTGCTGCGACAATTCAACAAATTTGGTTAAAACTTCGGCATATTGTGTGTCATCGGCATTGTCGTCATACAAATAAATCAAGAAATTGGTATCCAATAAATAAATCATTTATTTGGTCTCCAATTTTGCCAATTTTTTTTGTACCAATGAAAGCAAGGCTTGCTTGACTTCGGTTTGCTCGCTTTCTTCCAAACGCTCAATTTTGAGTTGATTTAAATTGACATCAAAAGCTTCATTGAGCAAATCCACAAAAGCCATATTATTGGGATATTCAATCAATTCGCCATAAACCACACCGTCATCTAAATTGCGTTTCAAGCGATACGCTTCGCCCTGCGCCAACTGACTGATGACCAAAGACGAATGCGTGCTAATCAAAAACGTGGTATTCGGAAACAATTTTTTCAGTAAGGGTATGATTTTAACCTGCCATTCATTGTGTAAATGGCTTTCTATTTCGTCAATCAGCACCACGCCACGCACGCGGGCGATTTGCTGTTCATTGGTAAAATAGCTGTAACCCGCGATAATGGATTGCACCATTTTCAAAATGGACGTGAAACCGCTTGATAAATCCGAAAGTTCACGCTTTTCATTTTCTACTTTAATAAAAACTTTGTAACCAGATTTTTCTAAAAACTTTTCATCAATCCGATTGTCAATTTTATTCAGTAATGAAATCAAAATTTCCAATTCCACTTTGCGATTATTTTCTTGTGCTTGAAACTCATTAGCAGAATTGGCGCGTTGAATAATCCATTCTTTAACATTGGTATCCATATTGAGATTTTTGATTTTTTCTGCTGTGTAGTCATTATTAAAAATCCCAAATAAATCGTTTAAATATTTTTCCCTTCTTTTTTCATGGCTTTCTAATTCAGGAATGGCAGAGTTTGTATTTTGAATACCACCACGACCTTGTGCCGCCAAATAAACAATCGGACAATCATGAACATAACTTGAAAAATAATTTGTTTGTTTATTTAATAAAAATTCACTTTCATCAACATATTGAATGAAAATAGAATTTCTTACCTGTTTAAAAGGTAAATATTTTGTTTTAATCCAGTTACCTTTCACCAGTACAGATGAATTTGTTAAAAACAAAACCGCAAACAAACATTCCAACAATTTTGTTTTGCCCACACCATTTGCGCCGATAAATGTGTAAACACGTTGATTGGGCGCAAAATCCACTTCTATTGTGCCTACGCCTTTTACACCTTCAAAGCGAACCACGCCATTTAATAAATCGTTCATAGCCAATCAACCTATTTTGTTTTTCAGGCTGCCTGAAAATCATTTAATCAATAATAAAGAAAGTGTTATGGGAAAAACCACACCGCCCACATATATCAAAATCCACAACAATAAATTATCCGTAAATTTACGAAGTAAATTGAAATAGCCCCAAGAGTACAACGCCAAAATCACAAAATTCATCACAAAAGGCAATATGCCTTGCCAGCTTAATAATGAACTCAATAAGGCATAAGCCACCGCCCATTGCCAAGCAGAAGAACGGTCAGCATAAGCATCTTGTAATTTTGCAATCAATAAATAAATGAAAATACCCACTTCAAGTACACTCTTTTTATTTTCAGGCAGCCTGAAACATCACTTAAACCACAAATTCCAGAAAAACGCCACAATCAACACCAGCACGCCAGCCACCATCACCGCCGCATAAGTGTAGATGAAACCCGTTTGCGCTTTGCGGACTTGTGCGGCGATGTTACCCACCAGTTTGGCGGAATTGTTCACAATGCCGTTGTCAATAATCATCGTGTCGCCCACTTTCCAGAAGAAATTGCCCAATTTGCGGCTGCCTTTGGCAAACACGTTGAAATACAAGGTGTCCAAATAATATTTATTGTCCAATAAGTTGTAAATTGGTTTGCAGGCTACCTGAATTTTCGCGGGTAAATGTGGGGCTTTCACATACAAGAACCACGCTGCCACCACGCCTGCAATCGCCAAGTACAACACAGGGCTAACCAAGCTATGCGTTACCATGCCGAAAATGCCGTGATAATGTTCCGCCATGTGGCTCATCACAGGGTGCGCTTCGTGATTCACATAAATCACATCTTTAAAGAAATCGCCATACAACAAAGGCTCAATCGTCAATGCACCCACCAACACAGACGGAATCGCCAAGAAAATCAAGGGGAAAGTTACCACCCAAGGGCTTTCGTGCGGATTGTCGTTGGGCGACAAGCCGTGATGATGGTCGTGGTTGTCGTCCGCATCGTGTTCGTGATGGGCGTGTTCATCGGCATGATGGTGTGCGCTGTGGTCGGTTTCGCGCCAACGCTCTTTGCCGTGAAACACGATAAAGTATTGACGGAACGCATAAAATGCGGTTACAAACACGCTCGCCAACACCGCAAAATAGGCAAAACCGCTACCTGTAAGATGACTGAATTTCACGGCTTCAATAATGGAATCTTTGGAATAAAAGCCTGAAAACAAAGGCGTACCAATCAGCGACAAATTGCCCAGCAACATGGTAATCCAAGTAATCGGCATGTATTTACGCAAATTACCCATGTGGCGCATGTCTTGGTCGTGGTGCATGCCGATAATCACGCTGCCTGCCGCCAAAAACAGCAAGGCTTTGAAAAACGCGTGCGTCATCACATGAAACATGGCAATGGAATAAGCCGACACGCCCAACGCCACCGTCATGTATCCCAGTTGCGACAAGGTGGAATAGGCAATCACGCGCTTGATATCGTTTTGGATTGTGCCAAGAAAGCCCATAAACAAGGCGGTAATCGCACCAATCACCATAATCACGCTCAACGCGGTGGTGCTTAATTCGTACATGGGCGACATGCGCGATACCATAAACAAACCTGCCGTAACCATCGTTGCCGCGTGAATCAGCGCGGAAATGGGCGTAGGACCTTCCATGGAATCAGGCAGCCAAACGTGCAAAGGAAATTGCGCGGATTTACCCATCGCGCCCACAAACAGCAACAGACAAGTTACGGTAATCAAGTCCGTACCCAAAAATTGCATGCCGACCACATTGGGCAAATAGGCGAACACGTCCGCATAACGCAGGCTGCCACCGAAATAGCCCAGCACCAAACCAATGCCCAGCAAAAAGCCAAAATCGCCCACGCGGTTCACGAGAAACGCTTTTAAGTTGGCGAAAATCGCGCTGTCGCGTTTGAAATAAAAGCCAATCAACAAATACGACACCAAGCCCACCGCTTCCCAACCGAAAAACAGTTGAATGAAGTTGTTGGACATAATCAACATCAACATGCTGAATGTAAACAAAGAAATGTAGCTGAAAAAGCGTTGATAACCTGTTTTTTCATCGTGCATGTAGCCGATGGTGTAAATATGCACCATCAGCGACACGGACGTTACCACCACCATCATCATGGCGGTGAGACTGTCCACCAAAAAGCCGACCGAAAAATCCACACCGCCCATGCTGAGCCATGTGTACACGTTTTCGTCAAACTTGGCGCGTGTGCCAGTCGCAAAACCGTACAACACATAGGCGGACAACAGCGCGGAAATCGCCACACCTGAAATGGTGGCGGTGTGCGCGCCTTTGCGTCCGATTTGATTGCCAAACAAGCCTGCCAGCAAACAGCCCACCAATGGCGTGAGCGCGATGATTAAATATAAAGTCATGTCGTTCATTTGATTGAACCTTTTTTGATTTTTAAAAACTTTTTCAGCTAAATTTTTTGTTTTGCGGCGTATTTTCAGGCTGCCTGAAAAACACGAAAGCTGGCTATCGTTTTTTTACGATAAAGTCATTTCCGTACACTTCAATTTTTAAATTCTCTGATTGCTCAATCATTTTTAATACATTTTCAATACTGGTATCTTTTACTCTTAAAGAAACTTTCCCAGAAATGCTGGCATCAACATAAAATTTTTTACCTGTTTCTTGTCCAAGAATTGCAAATAATTTTATAATCTCAATATCTTGAAAAACTGCAGAGATGTTTTTTTGTTGAACAGTAATTGATGTATTTTTAGATGTTGTTACCTCATTGGTATTTGCATAAGCCAATCCATTCAACATCAAAGCCAAAATAAGTAATGTTTTTTTCATATTAATCATTCCTAAATATTCAAAATTCTTTTCAGGCTGCCTGAAAATTCAAAAATTATCGCGTTTTTCATTGGCAATTTCCAATCTTCTGGTTACGGCAAATCCAAAAATCAAGCCGCCAATCAGCGCAAAATAAATATTCCAAAAAAACATACCCACTGGAAACAGGAAAAACACCACGCCAGCCAATGCACTCATGATGATTTCATTGCGCGTAACCGTCAGCGAAAACAGGCTTTGATACAGCCACGAACCGATTGCCGCGCTACCACAAGTCGCCAATAAATACAGCAATCGTGCGCCATTGGTGGCGGTTAAAATATCGGTTTCGCTGAACATGATTTTGACCTTTCAGGCTGCCTGAAAAAGTTAGGCTTGATGCGTAGGGTGCAACTTGTTGCACTAGAACCCACTTTTGAGCGGTGCAACAAGTTGCACCCTACCCAATTAGCCTTTCAGCGTATTCAATTCGGTAACGTTAATCGTTTGTCGGTTGCGGAACACCAGCACCATAATCGCCAAACCAATCGCGCTTTCTGCTGCCGCCACCGTCAGCACGAAAAACACGAAAATCTGCCCAGCCGTGTCGCCCAAATATTGCGAAAAGGCAATAAAATTGAAATTCACCGCCAGCAACATCAATTCAATAGACATCAGCAACACCAACACGTTTTTGCGGTTCATGTAAATGCCCATTGCGCTAATCCCAAACAAAAGTGCTGCTAAAACAAGATAATGGGTCAAGGTAATCATGCTTGGTTCTCCGTGTTTTCAGGCTGCGTGTTTTTGGGGATTTGCACTTCGGCAGCCATTTTGACCATGCGTAAACGCCCTTCTGCTGCGTTTACTTTCACTTGGTCGGCAGGGTTGATGTATTTTTCGTTGGTGGATTTGCGGTGTACCAAAGCAATGGCTGCCACCATGCCCAACACCAGCAGCACCGCCGCCAATTCAAATTGCAACAAATAGGTGGTATAGAGCTGTTTACCCAAATCGCGCACATTGCTGTAATCGGCAGGAATGGTTTTCATGTCGCCATACACCGACAAATTGGTGTCGGGCGCAAGCAACACGGCAATCAGCACCAAAGCCATCAACACGCCTACGGTAAACGCGGCAGGGGCGTTGCGCCAAAAACCTTTACGCATTTCTTCCACGTCTATGTTCAACATCATGACCACAAACAGGAACAGCACCATCACCGCCCCCACATACACCACCACCAGCGTGATGCCCAAAAATTCCGCTTGCATAAGCAGCCACATCATTGCCGACATACAAAACGTCAGCACCAAATACAGGGACGCATGAACGGGGTTTTTTGCGGTAACGGTTTTGAGTGCGCCAAATAAAATCACGGCAGCAATAAAGTAAAATAAAGCAAGTTGGAAAGTCATGTTGATGCTTTCTTTTTAATCAAAATGGGGCGTAGGGTGCAATTTATTGCACTAAACAATGTTTTTGCATGGTGCAACAAGTTGCACCCTACTTTTCAGGCAGCCTGAAAATACATTAACGATATGGCGCGTCAGCCGCTTTGCGTTTGGCGATTTCGGCTTCGTATTTGTCGCCGATTGCCAGCAAAATGGGTTTGGTCATGTGCAAATCGCCACGTTTTTCGCCATGGTATTCAAAGATGTGGGTTTCCACAATCGCGTCCACAGGGCAGGCTTCTTCGCAAAATCCGCAGAAAATACACTTGGTTAAATCAATGTCGTAGCGCGTGGTGCGGCGTGTGCCGTCTTCGCGCTGTTCGGATTCAATGTTGATTGCCATGGCAGGGCAAACCGCCTCGCACAATTTGCAGGCAATGCAACGCTCTTCGCCATTCGGATAGCGTCTTTGCGCGTGCAAGCCGCGAAAACGCACCGATTGCGGGGTTTTTTCTTCGGGGAAGTAAATCGTGTCTTTGCGAGCGAAAAAGTTTTTGAGCGTTACGCCCATGCCTTTAACCAACTCGCCCAGTAAAAAGGTTTTGACTAAATTTGCCATAATGTTGTTCCTACCCTTTTGGTAGTGGTTTTTTTATTTAAAAATCAATTGGTAAATGGTTTTCAGGTTGCCTGAAAAATCTTTTGGCAGATATGCCAACAATATTTGCACTACGACAACCTGTCCCCTCCCCTGCTTGCGGGGGAGGGCTAGGGTGGGGGCAAACCGCCACACGCTTTCAGTATTTCGTTTAACACGCCTTCCGTATTACGCCACAAAAATACCACAAATGCTGTTCCGCCAATGTCATGTTTTTGCGGAGATTTTGGGCATGGGGTTTTAAAATTCGGTTTCGGCTTGTTGCTGGCATTTTCCCCCACCCTAACCCTCCCCCGCAAGCAGGGGAGGGAACAGATTGCTGGTCAATTAACGGTTTCAGGCTGCCTGCAATATTCGTAATTGAATGAAAAATTGCTCAACCAATTCAATCACTTCATCTTGATATTTTGCCCATTCATGCCAAATTTGTGGTCGCCCTGCCTGTTCCCATTCATCCAACAGCATGGCGTTGCAAATTTCCATTTCCGACCAAATGTCATACAAATCAGGATATTGGTTTAGCCATTTATCGGAATGGGCAACAAAATTGGCAAAATAAATCACATTTTGGGTAATCAATGAAATGTCTTGGTTAATTTGCTTTTTAATTTGCTTGCGCTTTGACTTGTTCATTTTTCAGGCTGCCTGAAACGGTGGGGCAAGCCCCACCCTAGGGATTTCGCTGGACGCGCAGTCCTCATTTCCACAAGCTCAAAGGTGACACCATCCACAAACCCAGCAGCACAATGCACACAAAGGTAATCGGAATCAGCACCTTCCAGCCCAAACGCATGATTTGGTCGTAGCGGTAGCGTGGGAATGTGGCGCGTATCCACAAATAGCCATACAGCACAAACGCCATTTTCGCAAACATCCAAAACGCGCTGGGTGCACCAATCACGCCCCAACTTTGTGGGAAGGGCGACAGCCAACCACCCAAAAACATGATTGCCGTGAGTGCGCCAATCAAAATCATGAAAATGTATTCCGCCAAGAAAAACAAGGCAAAGGCAAAACCCGAATATTCCACATGGAAACCTGCCACAATTTCGGACTCGCCCTCTGCCACGTCAAATGGGGCGCGGTTGGTTTCGGCTACGGCTGAAATCAGGTACACAATGAATGCGGGGAAAAGCGGCAACCAGTTCCACGAAAAGATGGAACCGCCTGCTATGCCTTGTGCTTGGCTGGCGACAATGTCTTTGAAATTCAGGCTGCCTGAAACCATAATCACGCACACCAAAGCCGCACCCATTGCAATTTCATAAGAAATGGTTTGTGCCGATGAACGCATCGCGCCCAAAAAGGCGTATTTGGAATTACTCGCCCAGCCTGCAATAATCACGCCATACACCGACAGCGATGTAATCATCAAAATATACAGCAAACCTGCGTCCACATTGGTCAAAACCCATTCTTCGGAAAAGGGAATCACCGCCCAAGCCGCAAACGCGGGCGCAAGCGACAACATGGGGCCAATGTAAAACAAGGCTTTATTGGACAAAGTGGGGCGCGTTACTTCTTTAAACAGCAGTTTCAACACGTCTGCAAAGGGCTGAATCAAACCCCAAGGCCCAACCACATTCGGGCCCGTACGCAACTGCATGAAACCAATCACTTTTCGTTCAAAATAAGTGAGATACGCCACGCTCAAAATCAAGGGGGCTAAAATCAGCACAATTTTAACCAAAATGGACACAATCAAACCGATGTCTTGTCCCAATAAATTTTGAAACCATTCTTGCATGATTATGCCCTCGTCAATTCAATCACGTTCATCAAACCGCCCAAAACGGCATTGTCGCTGTGGTGTGGCAGATGAACCACATTTTCAGGCAGGCTGTTGTCGGCACGCACCGATACGGCAACACGCGCACCGTTTTGCACGGCTTGCGCGGCATCGCCATCAAGCAAACCAAAACTTGCCAATGTAATGGGATTGACCCTTGCCACAGGTTGCGCGGCATGGCTGGTTTGTTGCAAAGACGTGGCTCGGCGCACAATCGGGTCGCCATGATAAATGCCCACGCCACCCACGCGCACCATTTTGTGCAAGCTGCCTGAAACGCTGCTGCCACGCCAAGTGCTGTGGTTGTTCAATTTTTCAGGCAGGGTTTGGGTGGAGATGGCTTCGGCAAGCACTTCTTCGCTGCTATTGAAATCAAAGCCTTGCAATTCAAACACATTGCCCAACACGCGCAAAATTTTCCACAAGGGACGCGCCTCGCCCAAAGTTTTGACCACGCCATGAAACGATTGCACACGCCCTTCCATATTGATGAAACTGCCCGAAGTTTCGGTAAATGGCACAATCGGCAGCAAAATGTCGCACACTTCGCGCAAGGTTTCGCTTTCGTAAGCGGTAAACGCCATCACGCTGGCGGCTTGTTGCAAAGCGGCAACGGCTTGGCTGCCACCCAAAATGTCCACATCGGGTTCCACATTCAGCAGCACAACGGCTTTTTTCGGCTGCGCGACCAAATCGGCAACGTTCGCTTGGTTGAAACCGACCACGTCTGCGCCCACGCTGTTGGCGGCGGTGGGCAACACGCCCAAAATCGCGCCTGTTTGCGCTGCCAGATTTTGTGCTGCTGCGTAAATGCCTGCATAATCATGATGATATTGCACATCTGCACCCAAAATGATGGCGGCACGTTCGGCATTTTTCAGGCTGCCTGCAACGTGTTCAGGCAAACGTTGCAAATAATCCGCCCATTGATGGGGATGAACCACGTCTTGCGCCAACAGGGGCATGTGCAATTCTTCGCGGTTGGCGGCAACCACGCTCAACGCCATGCCTTCTTTGGCGGCGCGGCGCAAACGGGCGGTTAAAAGTGGCTGTTCGCTACGCAAATTCGCGCCCAACACCAGCACCGCATCGCAAGCGAGTAATTGTTCAATGCTTTGTCCCAACCATTGCGCCCCGTTCAGGCTGCCTGAAAGTCGGCTGTCGTTTTCGCGCAGACGGGCGGTGGTGTTGCGTATGCCCAAGCCGTCTGCCCATTTTTTTGCCAAATGCAATTCTTCCAAAGTATTCATGGGGTTGGCAAACACCGCAATTTGCTCTTTGCCATCTTCTTTGGCAATGCAATCAAGGGTGTGGCGAACGTATTCCAAAGCGGTTGTCCAGTCCACATCGCGCCATTCGCCGCCGTGTTTGATTTTGGGCGTGGTCAAACGGCTTTCGTGGTACAAACCTTCATAGGCGAAACGGTCGCGGTCGGCAATCCAACATTCGTTAATCGCTTCATTTTCAAGCGGCAACACGCGGCGCACGGTGTGGTCTTTCGTTTGAACAATGAGATTGCTGCCCAAAGCGTCATGCGCGGAAATGGATTTGCGGCGCGACAATTCCCACGAGCGCGAATCGTAACGATACGGCTTGCTGGTCAAAGCACCCACAGGACACAAATCAATCACATTGCCCGACAATTCGGTTTCCACCGCCTTGCCGATAAAGGGCATGATTTCGGAAAACTCGCTGCGGTGTGCCATGCCGATTTCTTGCATGCCCGCGATTTCTTCCGTGAAACGCACACAGCGCGTGCAATGAATACAACGGCTCATTTCGGCAGCCGAAACCAAAGGTCCCATGTCTTTGCCGACTACGGCGCGTTTTTCTTCTTGATAGCGGCTACCTGATTTGCCATAGCCCACCGCCAAATCTTGCAACTGGCATTCGCCACCTTGGTCGCAAATGGGGCAATCAAGTGGGTGGTTGATGAGCAAAAATTCCATTACGCCCTGTTGCGCCTGTTTGGCTTTGGCGGAATGGGTATGCACCACCATGCCGTCTGTAACAGGTGTGGCACAGGCAGGCAGGGGTTTGGGGGCTTTTTCCACGTCCACC
This sequence comes from Alysiella filiformis, assembly GCF_014054525.1. Lineage (NCBI taxonomy): Bacteria > Pseudomonadati > Pseudomonadota > Betaproteobacteria > Neisseriales > Neisseriaceae > Alysiella > Alysiella filiformis. The sequence continues at coordinate 799,760 of NZ_CP059564.1, read as the reverse complement.
AAGCACATGCGGCAGTTGGCGGCAATGGACAATTTTTTGTGGTAGCAAAAATGGGGAATGTAAGTGCCAAGTTGGTGTGCCGCCTCAATCACGGTTGCACCTTGTTTGACTTCCACTTTTTTGCCGTCTATTTGGATTTGTAACATGGTTCGTTCCTAGTTACGTTTTTATATTTAAAAGGAATGTGTTTCAGGCTGCCTGAAAAAGGGGCAGCGTTTCATTATTTTTTGGGAACAGAGTTTTCAGGCAGCCTGAAATCAATCTTCCCATAATCTATCCCATTTGTAGAGTGCGCCATGCGCATCATTTTTTACAGCAATTATTTAATATTTCAATGTGTTTGGTGTGCAGGGCGCACCCTACTCTACCGTCCTATTTTTTACTGCATTTCATGCCCGTCTTAATAACTCCCCCAATATCTACATTCACTTCAACAGTATTATAATTATAATAAAATGCAATTAAAACACTAATACCAATTACAGCAATAGCACTATAAATGAGCATAGAAATACCTGCTATCGTGGTAGCAGTCGTAGGGTTTTCAACGCCAACACTCTCAGCAAAATTAAAAAAATTTGCTTGATAAACACTATCTTTAAAAACTTCATCAGTTATGGAGCTACCCATAACATTTTTAGCAGCATTACTATTCGTAACAGCACCTACAACCAATGATAAAGCTAATAAACCTAATATCCATTTACTAGTTTGTTTAACAGTTTCTGCTTGCTTCATTAAATCAAAAAGCTCACCAACAATAATAAATTCATCAACTTTATTATTTATTGCAGTTTCAAGCTCTTCTTTATTTTCAACAATCAACATAATTATAAATACCTAAATTGAGTATAAAAAATATTCAAATACCACAAATTTCAGGCAGCCTGAAAAAGCTTTACCACCCACCCCACTTATGTTCTTTCATCGGCTTGCCATGCTCAATATAATGCTCAAATTCAGCGCGGAAATGCTTGGTAAAACTGCGAACGGGGAACACCGCCGCGTCCGCCAACGCGCAAATGGTGCGTCCAGCCATATTGTTGCCCACGCTGTCCAGCAAATCCAAATCATCGGGGCGACCTTTGCCAGTCGCAATGCGGTGTACCACGCGATACAGCCAGCCTGTTCCCTCACGGCAAGGTGTACATTGACCGCACGATTCTTCGTGGTAGAAATACGCCAAACGCTCCAAAGCCTTGACCATGCAAACATCTTCGTCCATCACAATCACCGCGCCCGAACCAAGCATTGAGCCAGCTTTGGCAATGGAATCGTAGTCCATATTGCACGCCATCATGATGTCGGCAGGCAACACAGGCGCAGACGAGCCACCTGGAATCACGGCTTTCAATTTCTTGCCGCCACGCATACCGCCCGCCATCGCCAACAATTCGGCAAATGGCGTACCGAGCGGCACTTCGTAATTGCCAGGGCGTTCAACGTGTCCTGAAATGGAAAACAGTTTCGTGCCGCCTGCACCTTCCACGCCCTGCGCCAAGAATTTTTGTCCGCCATCTTTGATGATGAACGGCACGGAGGCAAACGTTTCCGTGTTATTGATGGTGGTGGGTTTGCCATACAAACCATAGCTGGCTGGGAATGGCGGTTTAAAGCGTGGCTGACCTTTTTTGCCTTCCAAACTTTCCAACAAGGCGGTTTCTTCGCCACAAATGTACGCGCCATAGCCATGGTGGGCGAACAGCTCAAAATCAAAGCCCAAGCCCATGATGTTTTTGCCCAAAAAGCCTGCTTGACGGGCTTCGACTAATGCGGCTTCAAAGCGTTGATAACCTTCAAAAATTTCGCCGTGAATGTAGTTGTAACCCGATGCCGCGCCCATGGCGTAGCCCGCGATAATCATGCCTTCAATCAGCGCGTGGGGGTTGAACATGATGATGTCGCGGTCTTTGAATGTGCCTGGTTCGCCCTCGTCTGTGTTGCAGACCACATATTTTGCACCTGGAAAAGAGCGCGGCATAAAGCTCCATTTCAAGCCCGTTGGGAAACCTGCGCCACCGCGACCGCGCAAAGCCGAAGTTTTCACTTCGTCAATGATGTCGTTTTGGGGGATTTTTTCGCTCAAAATTTTGCGTAACGCGCTGTAACCGCCACGCGCTTGGTAAGCGGCGAGTGTCCAGCAGTTGGGGTCTTGTGTGGGGACGTTTTCAAAAATCACGCCTGATTGATAAATTGCCATGTTTTCTACCTATTTATTTTATTTTCAGGCAGCCTGAAATAGTCAATCTTCCACTCATTTGTCCCCTCCCCCGTCTCCAACGGGGGAGGGTTAGGGTGGGGGCAATCGCTGCCACAATATTTCAAAATCTGTTCTAAAACTGCTTCAGTATTCTGTAAAACTTCATTATTCCAAAATCGCACAACACGATAACCCTGACTGTTTAAAAATTCGGTTCGCGCATTATCGTAAACGATTTGTTCGGCGTGTTGTCCACCATCTAATTCAATAATTAATTTGTGTTCCATGCTGACAAAATCAGCGATGTAACTGCCTATTGTCTGTTGTCGGCGGAATTTGATGCCGTTTAATTGTTTCTTTCGCAAAAAATACCATAAATGTTGTTCTGCCAACGTCATATTTTTGCGTAAATTTTGTGCATAAGGTTTTAAAACTCGGTTACGGGTTGTTTCTGGCATACTGTTTTGCCCCCACCCTAGCCCTCCCCCGTTTGGGACGGGGGAGGGAACAGGTTACTGCTTATTCTGCTGTTTCAGGCTGCCTGAAAGACTTTTTTCTGCCATTTTCAATTTATACCAACATTATTTTGTCGCTACTGCAATCTGTCCCCTCCCCCGTCCCAAACGGGGGAGGGTTAGGGTGGGGGCAAGCAAAGCAGCCTGAAAATGCCTCGCTTTAATGCAGGGTACGTATTACGCACCGTTTTATTTGTGAATTTGTCAATTTTTTGGTGCGTGGTATGTACCCTAAACTTTGATTTTAATATCAATTCTTTAAGGGTTATACCTTTTATTTCCACCCGAAGTAATACAATATCGTCCACCACGAGGTCCATAACACACTTTATAATCTACACAAGCACAATCATTACCACTACTATGATATTGTTTTTTACGACTTACTTTACCATCTAGCGTAGGATTTTGATTTGATTTCATAACCTTTTTATTATTACTTTGTTCTTTCTTCTTATTATTGCTTTGTTCTTTTTTGTGATTTACAACAGTATTCTGCTTTGATGTCGTTACAGTATTACTTTTTTTAGAACTGCTTTTTTCCAAAGAAGTTGTATCTACAACCTCATTATCTATATCATCAGTGGCTTCACTACTTTCTCCACTCAACAATTTATCACACATTCCATTTGGAATACCTTTTTCAACCAATTTATGCTGATATTCTACCGCCATAGATTGAGCTTTATTAACTGCTGCATCTGCTGCTTTTTCTTGCGAACCATGCTTTTTAATTTGTTTTTTCAAATAATTTGCAGACAAAATTTCATCAAAATAAATACCTATATTTGCAATATCTGCTCTATCATATTCACCACAAATTTGATATTTAGCACTCTCTTTTGCATAATCAGATAAATATTTTTCAAGCTCACCATCACTATTAATATTTTGAGCTGTTGAAATTACTGGAACAAATAACATAAATAATGTAATTAGTTTTTTCATGTTTTATCCTTAAATATATTTTCAGGCAGCCTGAAAATGCCACACTACCCATGTAGGGTGGACATCGTCCACCATTTCATTGAATGATTTGAATGTTTTGGTGGACAGTGTCCACCCTACCATTTCCCATATCCCAAAAGCAGCCTGAAAAACCTTTACTGCAATTCCGCCAATTTCGCGTCAATCGCTGCCGCGTCCATAAAGCTGCACATTTTGTGATTATTCAACAGCATAACGGGGGCATCGCCACACGCGCCCATGCACTCGCCTTCTACCAGCGTGAATTTGCCGTCTGCGGTGGTTTCGCCATAGCCTATGCCCAGTTTTTGTTTCAGGTATTCGCCTGCGTCCACGCCACCGCGCAAGGCGCACGGCAGGTTGGTGCAAACCGTGAGCTTGTATTTGCCCACAGGTTGCAAATCGTACATATTGTAGAACGTTGCCACTTCATAAGCGGCAATGGCAGGTATGCCAATGTAATTTGCCACAAATTCAATGGTTTCGGGTTTCAGCCAGCCCAATTCCACTTGGGCAATCCGCAACGCGCCCATCACCGCACTGCGGCGTTGGTCGGCGGGGTATTTGGCTAATTCAATGTCAATTTCTTTTAATGATTGTGCGGATAACATTTTATCATCCTAAAATAAAATAATAATTTGATTTTCAGGCTGCCTGAAAAATCGTTTTGCCTATTTTTAACGCCAACCTGCTTTTTTCCGTGCAAAATAACGCATAATCCAAGGCAAAGCTAAAAGCGGTAATGCTAAACCTATCCAAATCAGTGGGTTACTATCGCCAGCTTTGAATTTAGTTTGAATAAAATGATACAAACCGACAATCATGGCTAAATAAGCATACGTTCTTATCACTTGCGGAAAATACAACGGTAATTCTTCGTACTCCGTCAAAGTTGAATGTCCCATTGCCACTTCTTCTGAATATTGCCCATGAATTCGTGCGCTATAAAAGGGAATAATGGGAATGTGTAAAATCGTAAACCAATAAGTTGCAATATACGAACCATCTTCTTCTTGACAGCATTCGCCAACAAATTGCGTTCCAATGCCATTAAATGTACTCATTTTTATATATTCTCGTTTTCAGTTTATATATTCTCGTTTTCAGCCTGCCTGAAAGCTATCTGTCCACTTCGCCAAATACAATATCTTGCGTACCGATAATCGCCACCACGTCTGCCAGCATATGCCCACGCGCCATTTCGTCCATGCCTTGCAAATGGGCAAAACCTGGGGCGCGGATTTTCAGGCGATACGGCTTATTTGCACCATCGGAAATCATGTAAATGCCAAACTCGCCTTTGGGGTGTTCCACCGCCGTGTAGGTTTCGCCTTCGGGAACGTGCATGCCTTCGGTGAACAATTTGAAATGGTGAATCAAATCTTCCATACCTGTTTTCATGTCGGTGCGTTTGGGTGGCGCGACTTTTTGGTCTTCCACAATCACGGGCAAATTCGGATTGGCGCGTAACCAGTCGGCACATTGTTTGATAATCCGTACCGATTGACGCATCTCATTGACACGACACAAATAACGGTCGTAGCAATCGCCATTCACGCCCACAGGAATGTCAAAATCCACTTGGTCGTACACTTCGTAAGGGGTTTTCTTGCGAATGTCCCACTCCACGCCCGAACCGCGCAACATCACGCCTGTAAAACCTTTTTGCAAGGCACGTTCAGGCGACACCACGCCTATGCCCACCGTGCGTTGTTTCCAAATGCGGTTGTCGGTCAGCAGGGTTTCCAGCGTGTCGATGTTTTTGGGGAAACGTTCGCAAAATGCGTCAATGAAGTCCAACATCGTGCCTTCGCGCGATTTATTCAATTCTTTCAATACTTTGGCGTTGCGGTATTTGCTGGATTCGTATTTGGGCATAAAATCGGGCAAATCGCGGTACACGCCCCCTGGACGGAAATAAGCCGCATGCATACGCGCCCCCGATACGGCTTCGTACAAATCCATCAACTCTTCACGGTCGCGGAAAGCGTACAAAATCGCGGTCATTGCGCCAATGTCCAGCGCGTGCGAACCCACGCCCATTAAGTGATTCAAAATGCGCGTTACTTCGGCAAACATGGTGCGTATGTATTTGGCGCGAATGGGGACTTCAATGCCCATCAATTTTTCAATCGCCATGCAATAGGCTTGCTCGTTTACCATCATGGAAACGTAGTCCAGCCTGTCCATATACGGCAGGGCTTGCAGATAAGTTTTTGTTTCAGCCAGCTTTTCCGTGCCGCGATGCAATAAACCGATGTGTGGGTCGGCACGGACGATGGTTTCGCCCTCCAATTCCAAAATCAGGCGCAATACGCCATGCGCGGCTGGGTGTTGAGGACCGAAGTTGATTGTGTAATTGCGTAATTTAGCCACCGTAGTTCTCCTCGCGTACTATGCGCGGTGTGATTTCACGCGGCTCAATGGTAACAGGTTGATAAACCACGCATTTTTCATTTTCATCGTAACGCATTTCCACATGACCTGAAATGGGGAAATCTTTGCGGAATGGGTGTCCGACAAAACCGTAGTCGGTCAAAATGCGGCGCAAATCGGGGTGATGATTGAAAATAATGCCATACATATCAAAGGCTTCACGCTCATACCAATCTGCGCTGTTGTAAATGGGGGTAACGGTTTCCACCATGGGCAGATGGTCGTCTTGCGCCCACACGCGCACGCGAATGCGCTGATTGTTTTTCACGGAAACCAAGTTGCTGACCACCGCAAAGCGTTTGCCGTGCCACACTTGGTTTTTGTAGGTGCTGTAATCCACACCGCACAAATCCACCAAACTTTCAAAATGCAATTCGGGGTGGTCGCGCAAGGTGGTCATGATGTCCAAATAGTGTTCAGGCTGGCATTCAACGGTGATTTCGTCAAATGCCAAGCTGATTTTGCTGGCTTTTTCGCCCAAAATTTCGGTGCAGGCTGCCTGTAAATCAATAACGTGCATTTTTCGTTCCCAGTTTATCTTTTTCGTAGGGTGCAAGTTGTTGCACCAAATCAATTAAATCAATGTGTTAATATGGTGCATCAAGATGCACCCTACTTTTTCAGGCTGCCTGAAAAACGGCTACACCACAATTTTCATGATTTGCCATGTTTGTTTCTGTTTGGCAAATGACAGGGTTTGACCGATTTGCCAAATTTTGCGTGTACCATAAATTTCTGCATCGGTTTGCCCTTTTACATACATTTCGGCTTGATTGCCGTTGATGGTAATGCGGCAAATCTGTTTTTCATAAGAAAAATAATGGAATGTGCCATGATGAATGTATGCCAAAAAATCTTCTAATGGCTGCACATAACCCGTTACATGGGTAAGCGTCAAATTTTTATCGCACAGTTGGCGAATGGTCTCAAAATCGGCTTGAATGACCGCATTCATGTAATCGTCAAAAATTTTTTCAATAATCGCCTGTTCCGTCATCATCATGGCTTTCATTATCTGAAAAATCTTTTCAGGCTGCCTGAAATGCTCGCCGCACAATTAAAGCGAATGGCTTTCGCTAATCATAAAATGGGCAACGCGCTTGGCAATCAGCCACTTACCGTCTTGTTTAACAAAATCATCAAGATAGCGAACGGAATGCGTTTGAATTTCGGTTTCATTTGCCAATTTCACCATGCAATACAGCACCGCGCTGGCAGTCGTTTCGCTGTGAAACGTAACCGTATGCTGACCATTGGCGTGATACATCGTTTTGAATTGCTTGGTAAAATCGGTAAATACCTGCTCAATTTGCTCATGACCTTGCATTTCATAAACCAGTTGACCGCCAATATGCGTGTTCACAACCGCATCGGAGGTAAACAGTTGCACAACTTGGTCGTGAATGCGCCATTCGTCCGCCAAATTGGAAAAGGTATCCACCACATCGCGTAGGGCTTGGCGGTCTAATAATTGTTGCAATTCGTTCATTTAATACACCTTTATGCTTTCAGGCAGCCTGAAAAAAATCTTAATGTCGCGCAATCGTATAAGTCCGCTTAATTTTGCCCTGCAACTGAATCAAGCCATACAACAAAGCCTCCGCAGTGGGCGGACAACCTGGTACATACACATCAACAGGCACAATGCGGTCGCAGCCACGCACCACCGAATAGGAATAGTGATAATAGCCACCCCCATTGGCGCACGAACCCATAGACAACACCCAACGCGGTTCTGCCATTTGGTCGTAAACGCGGCGCAAGGCGGGTGCCATTTTGTTGCACAAAGTGCCAGCCACAATCATCAAATCCGACTGGCGTGGCGATGGGCGGAAAATAATCCCAAAGCGGTCAAGGTCATAACGTGCCATGCCCGCGTGCATCATCTCCACCGCGCAGCACGCCAAACCAAAGGTAACAGGCCACAAAGAGCCTGTACGCACATAATTCAAAACGGTGTCCGCGCTGGCGGTAACGAAACCTTTATTTAAAACGCCTTCTATTCCCATTCCAGCGCACCTTTTTTCCATTCATAAACAAAGCCCACCGTCAAAACGACAATGAACACCAACATAGACCAAAACGCATACGCGCCCGTTTCCGCCATCAAATCTTTAAATACCACCGCCCACGGAATCATAAAAGCGACTTCCAAATCAAACAAAATGAACAAAATCGCCACCAAATAATAGCGCACATCAAATTTCATGCGCGCGTTTTCAAAGGCTTCAAAGCCGCATTCAAAGGGTGTGTCTTTTTCGTGGTAGTGACGTTTGGGCCCGAGCAAATTGCCCAACACAATAAACGCTATGCCTGCCACCAAACCAATGATGAGAAAAATCAAAACGGGAAAATAGTTTGCCAACATGATTGACCGCATTTCAAAAGTAAATTTTTGTAACGCGCCATTTTAAACCCTTTTGGGCGAGTTTAAAAGTTGCCGATTTAAAAATATTTAAGCATATCAATTTTTTAAATGATAAAAATTCCCATTCGCAAAAAACTGGGCTTTCAGGCTGCCTGAAAAACCCCACCACATGAATCAATTTCATTCACAAAACACAAAATTAGCAGTTGCATTCATGTAAAAAAACAGCGATTATCACGTTTTTGGTTAATCTAAATGATGATGGAGCATTTGCTATGAACACATTTCACTTATCTGGTTACCCTCGCGTGGGCGCAAAACGCGAATTGAAATTTGCCGTAGAAGCCTTTTGGAAAGGCGCAAAAAGCGAAGCCGAATTGCAAGAAGTGGCGGCTGAAATCCGCCGTTTGAACTGGGCAACCCAAAAAGCCGCAGGTGCCGATTTGCTGCCTGTGGGCGATTTTTCTTTCTATGACCATGTGTTGGATTTGTTGTGTGCGGTTGGCGCAATCCCCAAACGTTTCGGCTTTGACCCTGCCAATTTGACTTTGGAACAGTATTTCCAACTCGGTCGCGGCAACGCCACCCAATTTGCCATGGAAATGACCAAATGGTTTGACACCAACTACCACTACATCGTACCCGAATGGTATGCCAACACCGAATTTTCGGCACATTCTGCGCGTTTAATCGCACAAATCAAAGAAGCCAAAGCACAGGGTTATGACATCAAACCCACTTTGGTTGGTCCTTTGACTTTGTTGTGGTTGGGTAAGAAAAAAGAAGAATTTGGTTGCACCATCAAAACCTTGTTGCCCAAATTGCTGCCTGTTTATGCACAATTATTGCGCGAATTGGCTGCCGAAGGCGTGGATTGGATTCAAATTGACGAACCCATTTTGGCGGTGGACGCTGGCGAGGCTTGGACAAACGCCTTCCCCGAAGTGTACCAAGAATTGACCAACACAGGCGTTCGCATCATCATCGGCACTTACTTCGCTGGCGTGGGCGAACACGTTAAATTGTTGAGCAGCCTGCCTGTACACGGTGTACACATTGACTGCGTGCGCGATTACCCACAACTGGAAACCTTTGCCGACCACTACCCCAGCAGCAAAGTATTGTCCATCGGCTTGGTGGACGGTCGCAATGTGTGGAAAGCGAATTTGACCAAAATCATCGACACTTTGCAGCCTGTAAAAGAAATTTTTGGCAACAATTTGTGGATTGCGCCAAGCTGCTCATTGTTGCACAGCCCACAAGATTTGGCGGTGGAAGAAAAACTTGACCCCGAAATCAAAAACTGGATGGCATTTGCCGCCCAAAAATTGGTGGAATTGGGCATCATCAAACAAGCTCTGGAACACGGCAAAGACAGCGTTCAGGCTGCCTTAAAAGTCTCTGACGAAGCCGCCGCCGACCGCGCCACCAACAAAAAAATCCACAACGCTGCCGTACAAGCACGTTTGGAAAGCCTGCCTGCTGGTGCAGACCAACGCAAATCGCCATTCGCAACGCGCATCAAAGCGCAACAAGAATGGATGAAATTGCCCATTTTGCCCACCACCACCATCGGCTCATTCCCACAAACGGCTGAAATCCGCGCTGCGCGTGCCGCATTCAAAAAAGGCGAATTGTCTGCGGCTGATTATGATGCGGCAATGAAAAAAGAAATTGCCTACTGCGTTGAAATTCAAGAAAAATTGCAATTAGACGTACCCGTACACGGCGAAGCCGAACGCAACGACATGGTGGAATACTTTGGCGAACAGTTGGCAGGCTACTGCTTTACGCAATTTGGTTGGGTACAATCTTACGGCTCACGCTGCGTGAAACCGCCCATCATTTTCGGTGATGTGTCTCGCCCCAACCCAATGACGGTTTACTGGTCTTCCTACGCCCAATCTTTGACCAAACGCCCCATGAAAGGCATGCTGACAGGTCCTGTTACCATGTTCAAATGGTCGTTTGTGCGCGATGATGTGCCTTTGAGCGTGGTGGCAAAACAAATCGCTTTGGCTCTGAACGATGAAGTGTTGGATTTGGAAAAAGCAGGCATTAAAGTCATTCAAATTGACGAACCCGCAATCCGCGAAGCCATGCCATTGAAAAAATCACAATGGAATGAATACTTGGATTGGGCTTGCGAAGCCTTCCGCTTGTCATCAACAGGCGCAGAAGACAGCACGCAAATCCACACCCACATGTGCTATTCCGAGTTCAACGACATTTTGCCCGCCATTGCCAGCATGGACGCGGACGTGATTACCATTGAAACTTCACGTTCCGACATGGATTTGCTTACCGCATTTGGCGAATTCAAATACCCCAACGACATCGGTCCAGGCGTGTACGACATTCACAGCCCACGCGTGCCAGCAGAAAGTGAAATTGAACACCTGTTGCGTAAAGCAATGAATGTGGTGCCCGTTGAGCGTTTGTGGGTAAACCCCGACTGCGGTTTGAAAACACGCGGTTGGACGGAAACCATTGAGCAACTCGAAAAAATGATGAGCGTAACCCAAAAATTGCGCACAGAATTGAACACATCAAAATAATTGATGTGAAGTGAAAAACAGGCTGCCTGAAAGGGGGAAAACCTTTTTCAGGCAGCCTGAAACCTTTGCAAAACCCACTTTTAAACTAACGTAGGGGCGGATTTCATATCCGCCCTTTTTTCAATTTATTGATAAAAATGAAAATTTCTGCAAACCCAAACGGGGCAGATATGAAATCTGCCCCTACGAACCGAGTTTTGCAAAGGTTTCAGCCTGAAATGCAAAAATCCCTGAAACCGAAAAAGTTTCAGGGATAAAAATTTGGTGGTCAGAGGCGGGATCGAACCGCCGACACACGGATTTTCAATCCGTTGCTCTACCGACTGAGCTATCTAACCAATCGCTGTAAAAAACGTATTAAAACAGAAAACGCGCCCTTTGGCAAGCCCCAAATGCCACTTTATTTGCACACCGAATCGCCCTTTTTTCCAAAAAGTCGCCATCGGCAACAACAAAAGGTTTTATCACAATGTAAAAATGATGATAAAATAGGAAAATATCCGAATTTATTTCAACATACCAACACACACTTTTAATAGGAATAGGCTTAATAATGAAACACATCAAGCTGCCCAGTTCAGTTTTTTTTAGGGAGGGATTATGGACGATTTAAATCCGATGATGCTTGCCGCAGGTGGTGGAGGCATTATTCTGATTGCCATTTTGTTGATGATGAAACAAAAGCAACAAAAAGCAGCAGCCCAAAGCAGCAAAAAAACCAGCAAAGGCAAGAAAAACAAAGCCAAACAAGCTGAATCTGTTGCCATGGAAAACCAAGCCGAAACCGAAGGCGAAACAGCAGAAGAAGACGGCGAATGGGGCTGGACAAACGAAGCCTCTGCCCAATTTGTTGATGATACCAAAGTTTCGGTGCAAGACGTTGATGCCTTAACCGAATTTAATGTTTACAAACAATTTGGCTATTTTGAACAGGCTGCCGAATCATTGAGTCTGTATTTGCAAAACAATCCAGACAAAGCCGACACCGCCTTGGTCAGCGAACTGATTGATTTGTGGATGGAAGCCAAACGCGTTGATGATGTTTCCAACGCCCTGCTTTCTTACCAAGCCCTGCTTTCTACCGAAGCCGTAACCGATTATGTGAAACGCGGTTTGGCATTGGACGAAAACCACTTGGGCTTGCGCGTGCTGGCTGAATCGCGCTTGGGCTGGACGGTAACACAAACCGCCCAAGAAATTGGCGAACAAACAGGTATGCCACCTGTACAAGAACAAAACAGCAAAGCCATGCGCAACAAGAAAAAATTGCAAGAGGAAGAAGAATCAGCCCGCTTGTTGTCGCGCAAATTGCTGGTTACAGGCTCGGCTGGCTTGGGTCAAGTCAGCAACGAAGAAAAAGGCGCGGTGCTGGCATTCATGAATCCCGAACAAAGTGTGCGCTTGTTGCGCGGTTCTTTGTCTTACGAAGCCGCCAACAAATATTTGAACAAAGCCATTCGCGCATCGGGTCGCCCTGCTGCCTTGTTGATTGACGCGCTGACTTTTGATTATCGCGCCAACAATTTAAACGGCTTTGCCAGCCATTTGTGGAATTTGTATTTCAGCTTGGGACAATATGGTCGCCAAGTCAAAGAACGCATGTTGGGCTGGGGCTACAATTTGGGCAACCACCCCGTGTTTGACAGCTTGGAAGCCAACCCTGCCGACACCGCCGTTTTGCGTGAAATTGGCATTCAACAAGGCTTTTTGGATGCGGGCGCGAGCGTGAAAAAAGCCCGCCACAAATCACTGGTCATTGAAAATGCCGATGTGGACGCGGAACCACGCACCCCTGCCGAACGCGCTTTGAAAGAATCCGAATCTTTGTTGATGTATGGTCAATTAGACCAATCTATGGAGATTTTGGAACAAGCCATTCGCGATTACCCACAAGAATCTCAATTGTATGTTGCCTTGTTTGATTTGTATGAACGTGCGGAAGAGTGGGAGCGTTTGGAAAAATTGTTGCAAGAACTTCGCTTGCAAATTCAATCCTTACCCGAAGAAGTGGTGTTGGCAATGAGCCAATTACTGCAACGTTTTAATAATGGCTCATTTGGACATTAAAATATGAACAATAGTATCCCACAAGTAAAAACGGTAAAGCTGATGTTTGTTGCAATGGACGAACAGCAACAAGCCATGTTTAAAATGGCATTCAAAATGCACAGCACCACCAATTATCAAGTGATTGGTGCGGATTCCGCAGTTGATAAACCCGAATTGGTCATTGTGGACGCAGACAGCCCCATGGGTGTATCGGCATGGCACAAAGCCAAAACCGATTATCCCAAAAGTGTGGTGGTTTTCTTTTCTAAAAATCCACCCAACATTACTGCGCCTTATTTGTCTAAACCGATTAAATTTGACACTTTGTTTTTGAGTTTGCGCAACTTGATGCAAGGCAATGGCGTTTGGGTGGCACACCCTGGTGCCAACAATGCGGTACACAGTGGCGCAAGCCAACAAATGCGCAGCGCTGCACCCAATCAACAAACGCCCGTTCAACAAATGGTTCAGGCAGCCCAACAGCAGCCTGCCGCACAACCTCAACGTGCGGTGGAAGTAACCATTCCGCGTTTTGACCCACGTTTGGGCGTATTGGGCAAATTCCGCGAATTGCTGGCTCAACCCAAAGATACGGTTATTTTGTTTGAAAACAAACCTGTATTGGCAATTTTCCCCAATGCTCAACGTGTTTGGGTGCCCGATTCCAATACGCTGCAACAATTGTGTCGCCAAGAAAACCCTGCCTTAACGGTTAAAGCCATCGCCGAAGACAGCCCCATTGTGGAACGCGCCAATGCCACCATCACATCGTGCATGTGGCAAGTGGCAGTTTGGACGGCAAATGGTCGTTTGGCACACCCTTTAAATCCGAATACTTTATTCCATTTGCGCGGCTGGCCCAACTTAACCCGTTTGGCACCGCTGCCTGAATCCATGCGTTTGTCGGCATTTTTGACCAAAACCACGGTAAGCTTAAACATGTTGTACAAAATGATGCCTTTGGAAATGAGCGACATTTTGAACTACATTGCGGCAACTTATTTAACGGATTATTTGGTGATTACGCAACAGGCAGCCGAAAGCACTTCTGCCACAGCCACACAAGCCAAAGTACAAGTTGAACGTCCGCAACCAACCGCGCGTCCTGCATCGGCAACACGCCCCAACAACGTCAATCAGTATGATGATGACGACGATGATGACGATGAAGAGGAAGAAAAACCGAAGAAAAGCGGTCTGCTCAGTCGTTTGATGAAAAAACTTTTGAATAAATAACAAATAAAAAGGTACTGAATCATGTTAGTAGAAAATAAGATTATCTTTACAGGACCTGTGGGTGTGGGTAAAACCACGGCAATTGCCGCCTTGTCTGACGAACCCCCTATTCAAACCGATGCCAGCGCATCGGACATGACGGCGGTACGCAAAGGCTACACAACCGTGGCAATGGACTATGGTTTGATTCAATTAGATGAAAACACCAAAGTGCATTTGTATGGTACCCCTGGTCAGGAACGCTTTGATTTCATGTGGGACATTTTGAGTCAAGGCAGTATGGGTTTGATTCTGCTTTTGGATAACACCCGTGCCAATCCTTTGAAAGATTTGAAATTCTTTTTGGATTCATTCTCTGATTTATTGGAAACCGCGCCTGTTGTGATTGGTGTTACCAAAATGGACATTCGCGCCGTGCCAGGTATTGATGTGTACCAAAAATACCTGTTGCAACATGGTTTGAATGCACCCGTTTTTGAAGTTGATGCGCGTAATGAAGACGATGTTAAACAACTGGTTACTGCCATGTTGTTTCAAATTGACCCAGGTTTAGAGGTGTAAATATGGATTCAACACTGTCATTACAAACCAATTTGTATCCGCGCATTACCCCTGCTGGCGCGTTTTATGCGATTGCCAACAAAAGCGAAAGTGCCAGCCGCACTTTATTGTCCAACATTTTGAAAGCCGACAGCAATGAAATGCTGACGCAAGAAAAATTGTTGCAATGGGCTGAAACCAACGATGTGAGCGCGGCATTGAACTTGCTTTATCGCATGCAACGCTTGGAATTTTTGTATGGCGAAGAAAAAGCAAACGAAACCACCTTTACCGAAGGCGATTTGAAGGATTTGTTGCCACATTTGTCGGACAACCAAAAAGCCTTGTTGATTGACCAAGATGGTTTCTATTTTGCCAATGCGGGCTTTAACCACGAGGCGGCAGAAGAAGTTGCCATTTTGGCAAGTGAGGCAATTCGCCTGTCTGAACGCCACGCTTTGTTGATTAAAAACAATTTGAACATCTACCAAAATGCGTGGGGTCTGTGCGACCCTACTGGGCAAAGTGAATTGACCTTCTTCCCAATTTACATCAATGATGCCAAATACATTTTGGTAACAGGCGGTGCGCCACAACTGCACAAAGAGGCTTTTGTTGCTTTGGTTCGCACTTTGTATCACACGATTGATTCGGTTGCTGGCATGTAATGGCAGCCTTATGTAAATGATTGATTGGAATTAAAAATGCATGCACAACTTTTGACTTCTATTTTAAGTGATTTGAACAGCTCTTCTGCCGATATTGTTGCATCTGCGGTGATTTCTACTGACGGTTTGCCTGTGGCGCATTTGTTGCCTGCCAATGTGGACGCTGACCGCATTGGTGCGATGTCGGCGGCTTTGCTGGCATTGGGCAACCGCACCGCGCAAGAATTGGCTTGTGGCGAATTGGAACAGGTGATTGTAAAAGGCAAATTGGGCTACACCCTGTTGATTCAGGCAGGCGGCACCAATGTGTTGTGCTTGACCGCCAAAGAAAGCGCGAAATTGGGCTTGATTTTGCTGGACGCTCGCCGCGCTGCACGCAGCATTGTGGACGTGAGCAAGTAACACTTTAACAAAAAGAAAATGGGTAAAGGCGATGGCTTTTACCCATTTTTGTTTTCAGGCTGCCTGAACACCTTAATGATTAAATTTATTATAGTCAGTTAAAATAAGAATAGGACACTAACGTATCAGTAAAATGCCTTCCACTAGGTAAAATGGCTCGCATATATCTCTTGATGTTTGCCCATGTCCGTTCTATGGGATTAAGCTCTGGTGAATAAGGTGCAAGCGGCAAGATTTTATGCCCCCATTTGTGCGCCATTTCACGCAAAATACCCATACGATGAAATCGTGCATTATCCAAAATAATGACAGATTTTTTATTTAAAATAGGCAATAAACATTGCTCAAACCATGTTTCAAAAAAAGCACTGGTCATTGTGTTTTGATAAATCATAGGGGCAATCAGTTTGTTGCCGACTTGTGCGGCAACAAGCGATAAGCGTTGGTACTTTTTACCACTGATTTGGGCTTTGATGACCTGCCCCTTTGGGCTACGCGCATAAGGACGAAATAAGTAAGTATCAAATCCCGTTTCATCCAAATAAACACGCTGATAGTCAAAAAATTCAGCCAGTTGATTTAAATAATCTTTTACTTTATTTGGGTCTTGTTCTTTGTATGTGGTGGTCTTTTTTTACGCGTGATACCCATTCTTTTGAGTGCATAAAAAATGGCTGATTTTGAACAATTAAAATGTTCAGCTATTTCATGCAAATAAGCATCAGGGTGTTGTTGTATATGTTCAGCCAATTTTTGGCTGTTCAATTTATTGGCATTTTGCCCCTTTACTTGATGATTTAAGCTGCCTGTTTGCGCTTTCAAGCGTATCCATAGGTAAAGCGTATTTCTGGATATTTGGTAAGCTTGGGCGACTTTACTGATATTTTTGCATTGTTCATAATAGCTTAATGCTTTATTTCGCAGTTCTGTTGAATGTGCCATTTTTTAATCCTAAAAATTAGGGTATTGTACTATTTTATTTTGAATTGACTATATATTGAAGTAAATCAAATAATTGATTTTTAAGTTCATCAAAAGACAATTCATCGGTTTCACTTCCACCCCATGCCAAATATGTTTGCTGCATACGCTGAAATAATGCCTGTTGTGAAGTCGCCAAAATATGCGAAAACCGAACTGTATTAACCATGATATTCAACACGCCCAAAAAGCGTGTTTCAGTTTTAACAACATGAAATTTCAATATATTGCCCGACACATCATAAATGGCGTATTCATGGTTCAATACATCAATCGGTTCTATTTTTTGTTCAATTTCATCAATGGTTTGAAAAATATCCAATGAATTGCCTTCAAATACAAAAAAGGGCGCGGTTAAGATTGGCTTGTCCATGATTTTTTCCTTTCAGGCTGCCTGAAAACTCAACTTCCCAATAAATTCAACAAATCTTCTTCCGACAAAATCGCCACGCCCAAGCTCTGTGCTTTTTCCAATTTGCTGCCTGCTTCTGCACCTGCCACCACAAAATCGGTTTTCTTGGACACGCTGCCTGACACTTTGCCGCCAGCCGCTTCAATCATTGCGGCGGCTGCATCGCGTTTCAACGTGGGCAAAGTGCCTGTTAAAACAAAGGTTTTGCCTGAAATTTGCGTGTTCAGGCTGCCTGAAACCGCATTTTCAGTATGGGGCGAATGCCATTCGGGTAAATTCGCCAAAAAGTCGGCAACTTCGCGCAATAGGGCATGATTTTTCGGGATTTGTCGCCAAGTTTGCCATTCGGCTGGCAACACTTTGTCGTTGAGCAAACCGTCCACCATACCGCCTGCCAAATCCCACAATTCTTGGGCGCGTTTTTCGCTGATTTTGATTTCAGGCAGTCGCGCAATCCACCGCGCTGGACTTGCCAATTCGCGCACGTCCACGCTGATATTTTGCGATTGGGGTTCAACAAATTGCAATAATGCATGCAGGTTTTTCATGTTTTCAGGCTGCCTGAAATAGGCGGCAATGGACTGCGCCACCACGCCCCCAATATCGGACAAACACGCCAACACGGGCTGGGGCGCACGGCAAACGGTCGCCACATCGCCAAAGGCAGCGGCAAGCTGTTTGGCGGTGCTTTCGCCAACGTGCCGTATCCCCAAGGCGAATAAAAATCGGGATAACAAGGGTTTACGGCTGTTTTCCACGCCTTGCAAAATGTTTTCTGCCCATTTGCTTGCGCTGGATTTGGGGTCTTTGATTTTTTGCAATTTTGGGATATCCAGTTGATAAATATCGGCAAATGTTTGCAAAATATTTTGTTCCACCAAAGCCTCAATTTGCTTGTCGCCCAAGCCAACGATGTCCATCGCTTTGCGGCTGGCGAAGTGAATCAGCCCTTGGCTGCGCTGCGCTTGGCAGACCATGCCGCCTGTGCAACGCGCCACCGCTTCGTTTTCTTCGCGCACAATGGGGCTGGCGCAAACGGGGCAGTTTTCAGGCAGCCTGAATGCGGGAAATTGTGGCTCGGTGCGCGTTTCAGACTGGCTGAACAAATCGCCTTGTCCTGAAATTTCAATGGTTTGCATGGGGCGATGTTCCAGCACAACGCGCAAAACTTCGGGAATCACGTCCCCAGCGCGGCGCACCACCACCGTGTCGCCCACGCGCACGTCTTTACGCGCCACTTCGTCCTGATTGTGCAAAGTGGCGTTGGTTACGACCACACCGCCCACCGACACGGGTTTGAGCCGCGCCACAGGCGTGATTGCGCCCGTGCGCCCCACTTGCACATCTATGCCCTCCACCACCGTAAGTGCTTCTTCTGCTGGGAATTTGTGCGCGATTGCCCAGCGTGGGGCGCGTGAAACAAAGCCCAACTTTTCTTGTTGCGCCAAATCGTTCACTTTGATGACCATGCCATCAATTTCGTAGGGCAAATGGGGGCGTTTGGTGGACATTTGCTCGTAAAATTGCAAAACTTCGGCGATATTGGCACAGACTTTCCAGTCGTATTGCCCCCACCCTAGCCCTCCCCCGCAAGCAGGGGAGGGGATTGGTTTTTTGGTACTGCAAACATTTTCAGGCTGCCTGCAATCTGCTCCCTCTCCCTTTGGGAGAGGGCTGGGGAGAGGGATTTCGCTGTTTTGCCCTCTCCCTAACCCTCTCCCAGAGTGAGAGGGGACAAGTTCGTGGCACGATTGAGATTGTGGCAAACTGAAACCCAGTTCCGCCAACCACAACAATTCTTCCGCATGGGTTTTGGGGCGATTTTCTGCCACGATACCGTCAAATCGCGCAATACCGTAGCCGAAAAAATGCAATTTTCGTTCTGCCGCAATTTTGGAATTGAGCTGGCGCAGGCTGCCTGCTGCCGCATTGCGCGGATTGGCAAAAGGCTTTTGCTGTTGCGCGATTTGGCGTTCGTTTAGGGCGATGAAATCGGCTTTCAACATCAACACTTCGCCACGCACTTCAATCATGGTTGGAATGCGATTACCGTGTAATTTCAATGGGATATTGCGTATGGTTTTCACATTTTCGGTAACATCTTCGCCCACCGCACCGTCTCCGCGCGTGGCTGCCTGAACCAATACGCCATTTTGGTAAAGTAAGCTAATCGCCAAACCGTCAAATTTCGGCTCAATGGTGTAAGCTGTTGATGATACGCCCAAATCTTTGCAAACGCGCTCGTTGAACGCCAAAGTTTCCGCATGGTCAAACACACCATTTGCATTTTGCGGCGAAAAAGCATTGTTCAGCGACAACATCGGCACGGCATGGGCTACGCTGGCAAATTCGCTCAAAATCGCGCCGCCCACGCGCTGAGTGGGGCTTTCAGGCAGCCTGAATTGCGGAAACTCGGCTTCTAGGCGTTCCAATTCGCGGTAAAGTTGGTCGTATTCGCTGTCGGGGACGGTGGGCGCGTCCAAAGTGTAATATTCGTGGGCGTAGCGGTTGAGTTGCTCGGTTAATTGCTTGATTTTGTTTTGCATGATGATTTTTCAAAAACAGAAAAGATGACGCATTTTAACGAAAAAAAGCTGCCTGAAAACGGTTTTTTTCCTTTTCAGGCAGCCTGAATATCGCAACGATTAACGTGGCAAATGATTGTCCAAAGCCACCGCCGCGCCCGTCAAACCAGGGTATTTGCTCAACACCACATACACAGGAATCGCTGCCAAATACGCATCAAAACGCCCCTTGTTTTCAAAACGGCTGCGGAATGGCGATTCTTTAAAATAATCAATGAAACGCGGAATAATGCCACCACACAAATACACCCCACCGCGCGCGCCCAAAGTCAAAGCCAAATTGGATGCAACCGTACCCAACATCGCGCTGAAAATGTCCAAAGTCAAACGGCAAAGGGGCGATGTGCCGCTCAAAGCGCGGTCGCTGATTTCGGCTGGGGTCAATTTTTGGCGTTTCACGCCCTCGCGTTCTGCCAGCGCGTCATAAATCAGCACCAAGCCTGCGCCGCTCAAAAAGCGTTCGGCGGAAACGTGCCCAAATTTCTTTTTCGCATATTGCCAAATCATCACTTCCGTGTCGTCAAATGGCGGAAAGCTGACGTGTCCACCCTCGCCTGCCAACGCCACCCAGCCCGATGGCGATGAAACCAAACCGCTTACGCCCAAGCCCGTTCCCGGACCAATGACGGCTTTTGGCGCATTTTCAATCGCTTGTGAACCGCCAATTTGAATCAACTCATCGCTTTTCGCTTGGGTGATTGCCAATGCTTGCGCGGTAAAATCATTGATGAACAACAAAGTTTCCAATTTCAAGGCTTGGCGCGTGGTTTCAATGGAAAACGCCCAATGGTGGTTGGTCATTTGCAACCAATCGCCAATCACAGGGTTGGCAATCGCCACGGCAGCGTGTTTGATTTCGGGATTGCCTGCGCGTTTTAAAAATTCTTTTGCCGCGTCCACAATCGTGTCATAATCGTTGCAAGGCAAAACTTCAATATTTTCAATAACCTGATGTGAAGTTTCCAAAGCAAAACGGGCATTGGTGCCGCCAATATCCGCCACCAAACGGGGGTAGCTGCCTGAAATCGGTTTAGTTGTTATAGAAGACATTTGCATTGACCTTTTCTGAATTTAACACATAACTGATTGGATATTCTTGTGATTTTTTGAGCAGTGCCTGTTCGTAAACCGCCTTTTTCTCCGCCCCTGCAATCGCCAAATACACAAAAGGCGTGGCTTCAATCGCCGCCAAAGTCATGGAAATGCGCTCGTGTGGCGCGGTAACGGGCGTGGTGTGAATGAGCGTTTGGGGATAATCGGCACGAATCGCATCATCAAATTGCGGTGCTTGTGGGAAAATGCTGGCGGTGTGTCCGTCTGCGCCCATGCCCAAAACCAGCACATCGGGCTGAACATAATTTTGCAATGCAAATTCAATGGCTTGATTGATGTTTTTCAGGCTGCCTTCATCGGCATGGTCGGCAATCATGGGCAAATATTTTGCGGCAGATGCTTGATTTTGCAACAAATGTTGTCGCACCAAACCCGTGTTGCTGTCGGCATGGCTGGTGGGGACAACGCGCTCATCAACCAAAGCAATCTGAACCCGCGCCCAATCCAAATCCTGTTGATTGAGTGCCTGAAAAAACGCAATCGGCGATTTGCCCCCCGACACGGCAAGCGTGGCATGGGCTTGTTTTTCCAGCGTATCGCGCAAATTTTGGGCAACCGCCAATGCCAATTTTTCGGCAGATTGGGCGGCATTTTCCGTTTGAATGAATGTTGGCATAAAAATAACTCTCTGTTTGTTAAGATATTTGATTTTCAGGCAGCCTGAAATTTTTGCAAAACCCACTATTAAACTGACGTAGGGGCGGATTTCATATCCGCCCTTTTTTCAATTTATTGATAAAATGAAAATTTCTGAAATCCCCAACGGGGCAGATATGAAATCTGCCCCTACGAACCGAGTTTTGCAAAAGTTTTAGCCTGAAATGAATAACAGCCCTATTTTGACACAAAAAAGCTGCCTGAAAAACGCCAAAATGTTTTTCAGGCAGCTTTTTTTGTGATTTATTTTTTGGATTTGGCGGATTTGGGTTCAGCCGATTGCGCGTATTTTTGCACCAACTGGGCAAATTGCGCGGCGGTTTCAGGGTGTTTCAAACCAAAGGCGAGCGTGGCTTCCAAATAGCCGATTTTGCTGCCACAATCGTAGCGTATCCCATCAAAAGCGTGTGCCAAAACAGGCTCATACTCCAACAATTTGGCAATGCCGTCAGTCAGTTGGATTTCGTTGCCTGCGCCGCGCCCAACCGTTTCCAGCAATTCAAAAATGCGCGGCGTGAGAATATAACGCCCCACCACCGCCAAATTAGAAGGCGCATTTTCGGGTTTCGGCTTTTCCACAATGCTTTGAATGCGTTGAAATTGTTGCCATGGCGACACCTCCACAATACCATAAGAGCCAGTTTCTTCGGGCAAAACGGTTTCCACACCCAACACGCTGCTGCCTGTTTTTTCATAATTTTCAATCATTTGTTTTAATGCACCTTTGGGCGCATCAATCAAATCATCGGCAAGCAACACCGCAAATGGCTCATCGCCAATCGCCGCTTGGGCGCACAACACCGCGTGTCCCAAGCCCAAAGCCTCCGCTTGGCGAATGTACAGGCAGGTAACGTGGTGGGGCAAAATGTTTTGGACGTGCGCCAACAATTTGTCTTTTTGACGCAAAGCCAATTCGGTTTCCAGCTCATAGGCTTTATCAAAATGGTCTTCAATGCTGCGTTTGCTGCGCCCTGTTACAAAAATGATTTCGGTACAGCCCGCGTCAATCGCCTCTTCAACTGCATATTGAATCAAAGGTTTATCCACAATCGGCAGCATTTCTTTCGGTGTGGATTTGGTTGCAGGCAAAAAGCGCGTTCCCATGCCCGCCACAGGAAAAACGGCTTTGCGGATTTTTCGGTGTTGATTTGCCATGATGTTTCCTTAAACAAAAATATGCCGCGATTTTAACAAATTACACGCCATTACGTTGAAAATATTTTCAGGCAGCCTGAAACCTCAAATTTTACACGCACCGCCCACGCAATTATCGTCTTCGGCAGCAGCGTCCACGCCATTTTCCACCACCACACCGTCAAATTGTTGAAACAGATTGTCCAAATTGTCCAAATCCAAATCGTTTTCGTCCATGATTTCAGTCCTTCCATTGGGTAAAACGCCCATTTTAAGCCAAATTTGCCTTTTCAGGCAGCCTGAACATCATCTCTTTTCAAAAACCAAGAATATCGTTATATTTATCAAAATTTTTTTGTAACCGAATTGGGAGAACCAAACATGGCTCAAATCACACTGGCAGGCAATGCCGTTGAATTGGCAGGACAATTTCCACAAAAAGGCGACACCATTGCCGATTTCGTATTGGTGGGCAACGATTTGGCAGACGTCAAATTAAGCGATTTTGCAGGCAAACGCAAAATTTTGAACATTTTTCCCAGCGTGGACACAGGCATTTGCGCCACTTCCGTGCGCGTGTTCAACGAAAAAGCCAGCCAATTAAACAACACCGTGGTATTGTGCATTTCAGGCGATTTGCCCTTTGCCCAAGCACGCTTTTGCGGCGCAGAAGGCTTGAACAATGTGAAAACCGCCTCCGCATTCCGCAACCGCGATTTTGCCCAACAAATTGGCGTGGCAATGGTTTCAGGCGCATTGGCAGGCTTAACCGCACGCTCTGTGATTGTGTTGGACGAAAACAACCGCGTTTTGCACAGCGAGCTGGTTCCCGAAATCAAACAAGAGCCGAATTATGAAGCGGCTTTGGCGGTTTTGTAAAAACTTGTGTTCGTAAGATTGAAATGGGGTTGTTGGGGAGCGTTCAATGACCGCAGCAGCCCCATTTCAAAAAATAAATCAAAATAAAAACAAACACATTCAAAAATACCCACACAAAACCCTTGACCCAATTTTCAAGTTTCCATATAATGCAAATCTTTCAAGCCAGTCGGGGCGTAGCGCAGTCCGGTTAGCGCACCTGCTTTGGGAGCAGGGGGTCGTGAGTTCGAATCCCACCGCCCCGACCACACTTGAAAACACACAAATTCATCACGTCCAGATTAGTATGCGCCCGTAGCTCAACTGGATAGAGCACCGACCTTCTAAGTCGGGGGTTACGGGTTCGATTCCTGTCGGGCGTGCCAAGTTTTATGGTGGTTGTAGCTCAGTTGGTTAGAGCATCGGATTGTGATTCCGAGGGTCGTGGGTTCGAGTCCCATCTGCCACCCCAATAGAAAAAACCGCATTGTTTTACGCAATGCGGTTTTTTGCATTTCAACCCGCGCCACACAATACACCACCACCCCAAAAGCGTGGGTGTGGCGGCGCAACGCCACGTTTGCGATGGCAAAAAAACCGCAATTCTGTGCTGAAATTTCGCTTTTTCAGGCTGCCTGAAATATAATGTCGCTTATTTTTCATTGAACAAAAGGCTGTGGCAACATGGATACGGATATTTTGATTGTGGGCGCAGGTCCTGCTGGCTTGGCATTTGCGCGTCAGTTTAAAAACAGTCGCTTACGCATTACGATGATTGAAAAAGCACCATTGGAAAGCATACAAAACCCCGCCTACGATGGTCGTGAAATTGCCCTTACCCACCGTTCGCGTGAAATCATGCAAAATTTGGGTATGTGGCAACGCATTCCTGAAAATGAAATTTACCGCCTGCGCGATGCCAAAGTGTACAACGGTACTTCCGATTACACGCTGCATTTTCCCCAACCCAGCCAAGCGCGTGGCGGCAAAACCGACCGCTTGGGCAATTTGATTGCCAATCATCATATTCGCCGTGCCGCTTACGAAGAAGTGGCGCAAATGCACAATGTTACCCTGCGCTGTGGCGTGGGCGTGAAACACGTTGAAACCAACGCCCAACGCGCTTTGGTGCAACTGGACAATGGCGAAACGCTCACCGCCAAATTGCTGATTGCTGCCGACAGCCGAATGTCGCAAACACGCCGACAACTGGGCATTGCGGCTGATATGCACGATTTTGGTCGCACCGTGATTGTGTTTCGCACCAAACACACAATCTCCAATCAACACACCGCCAGCGAATGCTTTTTCTACGGTCGCACACTCGCGCTTTTGCCTTTGGAAGAACATTTGACCAACTGCGTGATTACCATCAGCAACACCAAAGCCCACGAATTGCTGGATTTGCCCCACGAACAGCTCGCCAAAGAAGCCGAAAAAATGCTGGGCGGCAAATTGGGCGAAATGGAAATGGCAGGCAGCGTACACAGCTATCCGCTTATGGGCGTTCACGCCAAGCGTTTTTGTGGCACGCGCTGCGCTTTGATTGGCGACGCGGCGGTGGGCATGCACCCCGTTACCGCTCATGGCTACAATTTAGGCTTGGAAAGCACCGATATTTTGTCTCAACAAATCTTGCAAGCCGATTCGCGCGGTAAAGACATCGGCAGCAGCGATGTGCTGGAAATGTACAATATCAAACACCAACTGCACACGCGCCCTTTGTATCACGGCACCAATGCGATGGTAACGTTTTTCACCACCGAAAACGCCCCAACCAAATTGTTGCGCGATGCCGTTTTGCGCGTGAGCAACAATTTACCGCCACTCAAAAAATTGATTAGCAAGCAATTAACGGGTTAAAGCCGCTTTCAGGCTGCCTTGCACCGCCCAATACATTGTCTTTGCCGTTTCAGGCAGCGTTCAAAATGACGCAGGGCAAACCAAGGCAGCCTGAACCCCTTGGGCAACGGAATCCATCATGCCATTAAGTTCAGAATTTATCGCCGCGCGACACGCTCACGCACTGGGCAAAACCGCCGAAGCATTCACGCACTACCACCAAGGCGCACAACAAGGCAAAGCCGACTGTTTCGCGCCCTTGGCACATTGCTACGCCCAAGCCACAGGCACCGAAGAAGACGTGGCAAACGCCCTGCATTGGTACAAAAAAGCCTTCAAACACAACCCACAAAGCGAAATTTGCAACCACATCGCCGAACTCTATTTGCGCTGGCGCAACAGCAAGCAAGCCATTTATTGGTGGCAAAAAGCCATCAACTTGGGCGACAAAACCGCCCTGCTCAACTACGCGCGACACCTATCACACAAACAAAGCAGCAAAGCCGAACTCACGGTCAGCAAACTGCTGCACCAAATGCTTGCCGACACCCATTTAAACGACCAACAAATGCGCGAAGTGCTGGATTTGATTCGCCAATTAAGTTAATGCACATTCAAACCCCACGAAAATAAAAGGTTAATCCGCTTGTTATCCCAAACTCGCATTAAAATAGCATGAACTCGGGGTAAGTAACTGTAAATGCACCAACAAACCAGCCCTCTCTCCCTTTAGGAAAGCGTTGGATAAAGGGTTTACCGAACAGCACACCCTCTCCCCAGCCCTCTCCCACAGGGAAAGGGAGCAAAGTTACTTAAATTTATCAATCACTTTTATCCCAAACTGAAACTTTTGCAAAACTCAATTCGTAGGGGCAGATTTCATATCTGCCCTGTTTAAACTTGCAGAAATTTTTATTTTTATCAATACAAAATGAAACACCATGTAGGGTGCAACTTGTTGCACCCTACACTTGTCCTATTTTGAAATGCATGAAACCTAAATTGAAAAGGGGCGGATATAAAATCCGCCCCTACATCAATTTAAAAGTGGGTTTTGCACAGGTTTCAAACTCGCATTAAAATAACATGAACTCGGGGTAAGTAACTGTAAATCCACCAACAAACCAACCCTCTCTCCCTTTGGGAGAGAGTTGGAGAGAGGGTTTATTAAACAGCACACTCTCTTTTATCCCCAACTCGCATTAAAATAACGTGAACTCGGGGTAAGTAACTGTAAATGCACCAACAAACCAGCCCTCTCTCCCTTTGGGAAAGCGTTGGATAAAGGGTTTACCGAACAGCACACCCTCTCCCCAGCCCTCTCCCACAGGGAAAGGGAGCAAAGTTACTTAAATTTATCAATCACTTTTATCCCAAACTGAAACTTTTACAAAACTCAATTCGTAGGGGCAGATTTCATATCTGCCCTGTTTAAACTTGCAGAAATTTTTATTTTTATCAATACAAAATGAAACACCATGTAGGGTGCAACTTGTTGCACCAAATCCATGTTTTATCAGGAAAATGGTGCAACAAGTTGCACCCTACACTTGTCCTATTTTGAAATGCATGAAACCTAAATTGAAAAGGGGCGGATATAAAATCCGCCCCTACATCAATTTAAAAATGGGTTTTGCACAGGTTTCAAACTCGCATTAAAATAGCATGAACTCGGGGTAAGTAACTGTAAATGCACCAACAAACCAGCTCTCTCCCTTTGGGAAAGCGTTGGAGAGAGGGGTTACCGAACAGCACCCCCTCTCCCACTCTGATGGGGGAAGGTTAGGGTGGGTGCGGCTCGTTAGGTTTCCAATCCCCCAAAAATGTGTGCCAAAACGCAACACCCACCCCACACCACCCACAATTAAGCGTAAAAGCGATTGACAAAACCAAGACAATTATTAACAATAACACCCATATTTCAACAGGCACCCCCACGCAAAGCCCACGCTTTGCCAGCTTATTGAAAATAAAGCAGTAAACAACCAAGCCCCATTTTGGGGCAAACAAGTTGAGCAAAACCCAAAATTTTGCCCAACATCAAATTTCAAATGTTTATTTCCATTTTTTTATCATTAAGGAATAACCCCATGAAAAAACAAGACTTGTTTAAATTCAGCTTAACAGCCGTATGCTTGGCAGTATTGTCTGCTTGCGGTAGCAGTGGCGGTGGCAAACCCACCATCACCACTACCCCAACCACCAGCAGCACTGCCGCACAAGACGCAGCAGCCAAAGCCGCTGCCGAAAAAGCAGCCGCAGAAAAAGCCGCTGCCGAAGCCAAAGCTGCTGCTGAAAAAGCAGCCCAAGACGCAGCCGCAAAAGCAGCTGCCGATAAAGCCGCCAAAGATTTAGCCGCAGCACAAAAAGCAGCAGCAGACGCACAAAAAGCCGCAGCCGATGCACAAGCAGCAGCCGCAGCAGCAGCCAAAAAAGCCGCCGATGATTTGGCAGCCGCAAAAGCCGCAGCCCAAAAAGCCCAAGACGAAGCCGTGAAAAAAGCCGCTGAAGAAGCAGCCAAAAAAGCATTGGCAGACAAAGAAGTCGCAGACAAAGCCGCAGCCGAAAAAGCCGCAGCAGAAGCAGCCGCCAAAAAAGCAGCAGAAGAAGCCGCACAAGCTGCCAAAGCTGCTGACAAAACCCCCAACCCATTTGGCAACAAAGACCAATTGACTGCTGAACCTTACACAACTGGCAATGAATCATTTGTGGGCATCAAACAAACCGTAAAAGTGAACTCCAACTTGGCAACCAACACATCTGAAGCCAAAGACAGCACTTCTGACGTGCCAACACCCATGACCGTGCAAAACCCACACCCCAGCTTGGACACCATTGTAGTGGCAGAACCACGCAACGATGCCAAAGCCGCGCGTGTGTATTTGGAAGATTTTGATACTCGTTTTTTAAGCAAGCGTCCAACTGGAGTAAATATTGATGGCGCTGCAGCTACTGCTAATCAAGGCAATCGTGAATTGGCAAATATCTATAAAACAGAATTAACCAATGGCATGCCAAAAGATTTTAATGCAGAGACAGAAGCAAAACGCAAAGAGTTAATTTCTGCATCTAAAAATGCAACAACTGCTGCTGAACAAGCACAACAAGCGTACAATGCTATCGTTCAAGAAATGAAAGACATTAAAGATAAAGTTGATGCAGTAGATAGGGCAATGGATGCTGCTTTAGCAGAGTATAAAAAGACTAATCCAACTGCAACACAATTACCACCTTCTGAAACAGCTGGATACAAACTTCAGTTAGATACTTTATATGCAAAACAGTCAGCTTTAAATGGAAAAGAGGCTGAGGCAAAACAAACATTACATTCCGCTACATCTGCAAAAGATAAAGCTGCCGCTACATTACGTTTATTTGAAGATGAAAACGGTACAACACCAACAGCTCAACAAACTACTAGAACAAAACTATTAGGTTCAGAATATGTTGAAACAAAAACTAACACCATTGGTACTCAAACGGGTGGTGTTTGGATTTTCGGTTTAGAAGATGTTCATATTAAACATCAAAACTTTACTGAATATGGTAAAGATGCAGCACAAAATCCCAATACCGTTAAAAATGGCTATGTTTATCAAGGTAAAGACATTAATGGCAATATTCTTGTAAAAGGTTATTCCGTTAAACCTGTTACTTTTGCAGGAACAGCTCCTACAGAGCAAGAAAAAATTAATGGTCGTACATTAGATAAAACAGTAGCAGAAGTTTATGGCTATCGTTCACAAGCTCGTAATAATAATGGAGATGGTTTTGAAAGTCCATTGGATGTTATGGATTATAGTAGTACACCTAATTCTCTTAAACAGGATAAATCAGGTAACCCCTATCCATTACCATATAATAACTTACCTTTAGTAAATGATTACTATGGTGCAAGATTACACAATGTACAATATGGTCGTGTTACCTCTGCATTGAATGGCTATGCTGCAACCGAAGACTACCTTAAAAAAGGTGTGGATATGGGGGGTAATGTACCCACTTATGTAGCCAGCTTTGGTGAATATGGTACAAAGGGTACTGAAAACCATTACTTCTATCGTGGTATCAACAACGTTGGCTCAGAAGAATTGAAAGCCCTGAAAAAAGATACCCAAAATGGCATCATCACTTATGCAGGTCATGCTGTGGCTTATGGTTTGAACAACAACTACCGTGGCGATGTGGCTATCCCAACCGCAATTGGTGCGAAAGCGGGCTTTGTTAGTGGTAACCACGCTGCATTGACTGTAAACTTGGCTAATGGCGAAGTAATAGGCAACATTCACAATAAATGGTATGACAGCGTAAATTCGCCAACTGCATTGCTCCCAGTTAAATTGGTTGAATTTAAAGGTGTGATTGCTGATAACGGTAACATTGCTGGTACAGCAACGCGCGTTGATAACCAATCAACTGGTGTATTCGGTGCAACCTTGTTCGGTAAAGGTCAAGAAGTGGGTGGTTCATTCGCATCTGAAAACCACAAAGATGGTAAATGGGGCGGTGTATTTGGCGGTATCCGTCAAGCAGACCCTGTGAAAGCAGCAAAAGAAGCTGGCATGTCAGTTGGTACCGATGGTAAAAACTAATCCCATCATGCAATTGGCTTAATCAGCTAATTCAACAGAAACTTGGCGAAACACACACCATGGTGTTTTGCCAAGTTTTTGTTCAAATGTTTTGTTAGGGTAAATGGTTTTTGCCCAAAATCCATTTGCCATGGCAAAATGCAGTATGAAACCTTTGTAAAACTGCGGACATTTTTAACGCTGGAATGACGACAGCCGACCTACGCCTGCTCGGGTTCGGATGTGGGGTGGCTCATTGGATTTCTAACCCCCACCCCAACCCTCCCCCTTGCATAGGGGGAGGGGGTAAATGGCTGGCAACACCACCAATTTCAGGCTGCCTGAAACCTATCCACTCCCACGCTGGCGGGGGAGGGTTAGGGTGGGGGTGGCACCTTGGGTTTCTAACCCCCACCCCAGCCCTCCCCCTTGCATAGGGGGAGGGGGTAAATGGCTGGCAACACCACAAATTTCAGGCTACCTGAAACTTATCCCCTCCCACGCTGGTGGGGGAGGGTTAGGGTGGGGGTGGCTCGTTGAGTTTCTAACCCCCACCCCAGCCCTCCCCTTGCATAGGGGGAGGGGGTAAATGGCTGGCAACACCACAAATTTCAGGCTGCCTGAAACTTATCCCCTCCCCTGCTGGCGGGGGAGGGTTAGGGTGGGGGTGGCTCGTTGAGTTTCTAGGGGTAAATGGTGCAACAAGCTGCACCCTACATGGATACAAATTGCATTTCAGGCAGCCCACACGCAAAAACAAGGATTCCCCATAAATTATTGTGTGTTCCAACACACTTGCCCATCAACCCATTAGACAAGGAAAGCCTATGTTTCAAACAAAAAGGAATTTTGATGAATAAACTCGCAAAATGGCTGATGTTCACATTGAGCATTTGTGCGGCATTGGCACATGGCAGCGACAAACTGCCTGAAATGCCCGAAGCCCCAGTTCTCAATAGCGACATCATCTCCCAACGCAAGCAAGAGCGCGAACAAGCCGAAAGTTTGCGTCCCAAACAAGATGATTTGTTGCGCCAAACCCAACTCAAACAAGCAGATGACGGCAGCCCCAAGCCACCTGCCAATTTGAGTGATGAAGAATTGTTGGCACAACCACAAATTTTGGAAAAATTGTTGGTTATCAATCTGTTGAGTACAAATGTGCGGAATTTGGAACATTTGTCGCAACTTTATGTCAAAACCAATAATCCCGACCCTTCATTGCTGGACTGGGCGCAAGCGGCTTTGCTGGTAAACAAAAATTTGAAACAAGCGATTCGGGCGTATCGCAGCCTATCGGCAAGATTCCCCAATAACACGTTTATTCGTTTTCAGCTTGCTGCTTTGCTTTACCAAAATCAGGAATTTGAAGCAGCCAAATCGCAATTTGAAAAATTGCGCGCTGCCGATAATATGGGTGCGGAAGAAATTGCCACTTTTGACCAATATTTGCAAGCCATTGCCAACAAAGAACAATGGAACTTTTCATTGGACGGCAATTTTTTGCGTGATAAAAACATGACCGAATTGGCAGACACTGGTACACAAATGGTGTTGGACAACGGTGGCGTTATCACACAAAGCACGCCCAAAGAATCGGGTTCAGGTATTGGTTGGAATTTGGGTGCTTCGCGCCAATGGTCGTTTGACAAGGGTCGTTTCTCTTCATTTGACAGCAGCATTTCTCATAAATATTATTGGAATAATAAAAAATTCAATGAGTTGGGAATTTATGCTTCAGCAGGTTATGGCTATGCCGATGCGCGTACGCGCGTGCAAATTGCGCCTTATTTCTACAAACGCTTGTATGCTGGCGGTATGAACAACAATGAGGGCGAAAAACCCAAATTGCATTCTTACACCGACACTTTGGGCGTGAGCTTGTCGTCAATGTATTGGATGACACCCAAATTGCGCGGCACGGTCAGCTACTCGTTTGGTAAAGACCGTTACAGCGATGACGCGCTCAATGCGCGTAACCGCAGTAGCTCGCATTCTTTGGGTGGCAGCATGATGTATTTGCGCAATCCAAAACAATATTTTGGTGTGGGCTTGGACATCAGTAAACGCAATGCGGTTACTGAAAGCAACAGCTACAAACGCCCTTCTGCTCGTGTATTTTGGGGTCAGGAGTGGGTTGGCGGTATCAGCACCAATTTGTCGTTTAATGTGGCAAAACGTCAATATGATGGCACGCATTTTGTGGGTCTTCGCCAAGAGAATAAGGAATACAATACTTCTTTAACTGTTTGGCATAAGGCTTTGCATTTTAAAGGCTTTACCCCCAAGCTGAATGTGAACTGGCACAGAACCAAGAGCAATATCCCGATTTATTCATACCGAAAAAACCAAGCGTTTATTCAGGTTGAAAAATCGTTCTAAATCAAAAACCACCGATGGCATTTTGTGTTGTCGGTGGTTTTTTGTGGCTGCCTGAAACCTTGGCAAAACTCAATTCGTAGGGGCAGATTTCATATCTGCCCTGTTTAAACTTGCAGAAATTTTTATTTTTATCAATATATAGTCAGTTAAAATAAGAATAGGACACTAACGTATCAGTAAAATGCCTTCCACTAGGTAAAATGGCTCGCATATATCTCTTGATGTTTGCCCATGTCCGTTCTATGGGATTAAGCTCTGGTGAATAAGGTGCAAGCGGCAAGATTTTATGCCCCCATTTGTGCGCCATTTCACGCAAAATACCCATACGATGAAATCGTGCATTATCCAAAATAATGACAGATTTTTTATTTAAAATAGGCAATAAACATTGCTCAAACCATGTTTCAAAAAAAGCACTGGTCATTGTGTTTTGATAAATCATAGGGGCAATCAGTTTGTTGCCGACTTGTGCGGCAACAAGCGATAAGCGTTGGTACTTTTTACCACTGATTTGGGCTTTGATGACCTGCCCCTTTGGGCTACGCGCATAAGGACGAAATAAGTAAGTATCAAATCCCGTTTCATCCAAATAAACACGCTGATAGTCAAAAAATTCAGCCAGTTGATTTAAATAATCTTTTACTTTATTTGGGTCTTGTTCTTTGTATGTGGTGGTCTTTTTTTACGCGTGATACCCATTCTTTTGAGTGCATAAAAAATGGCTGATTTTGAACAATTAAAATGTTCAGCTATTTCATGCAAATAAGCATCAGGGTGTTGTTGTATATGTTCAGCCAATTTTTGGCTGTTCAATTTATTGGCATTTTGCCCCTTTACTTGATGATTTAAGCTGCCTGTTTGCGCTTTCAAGCGTATCCATAGGTAAAGCGTATTTCTGGATATTTGGTAAGCTTGGGCGACTTTACTGATATTTTTGCATTGTTCATAATAGCTTAATGCTTTATTTCGCAGTTCTGTTGAATGTGCCATTTTTTAATCCTAAAAATTAGGGTATTGTACTATTTTATTTTGAATTGACTATAAAATGAAACACCATGTAGGGTGCAACTTGTTGCACCAAATCCATGTTTTATAAGGAAAATGGTGCAACAAGTTGCACCCTACACTTGTCCTATTTTGAAATGCTTGAAACCTAAATTGAAAAGGGGCGGATATAAAATCCGCACCTACATCAATTTAAAAGTGGGTTTTGCACAGGTTTCAGCCTGAAATTTTGCTCATGAAAAAAGGCGGGTATGAAACCCGCCCGATATTTGGTTTAAGGCAAATTAAGCGCGTTTGCGGAATTCGCCTGTGCGCGTGTCAATTTCAATTTTGTCGCCGTTTTCAACGTAAGACATCACTTGAATTTCGGTGCCGCCTACCAAACGTGCGGTTTTCATGACTTTGCCCGAAGTGTCGCCTTTTACGGCTGGCTCGGTGTATTCCACTTCGCGTACGATGATGGTGGGCAATTCCACTGAAATGGGGTTGCCTTCGTAGAAGGTTACTTCGCAATCGTCTTCCATGCCATCTACGATGAATTTGAGTGCATCGCCAATGTTTTCGGCTTCAATTTCGTATTGGTTGAACTCTTCGTCCATAAACACGTACATGGGGTCGGCAAAGTAGCTGTATTTGCAGTTTTTGCGCGCCAAAACAATCACGTCAAATTTGTCATCGGCTTTAACGATGGTTTCAGACGCTGCGCCTGTGAGCAGGTTTTTCAGTTTCATGGAAACTTTGGCTGAGCTGCGTCCGCCTTTGATGTA
This sequence comes from Alysiella filiformis, assembly GCF_014054525.1. NCBI lineage: Bacteria > Pseudomonadati > Pseudomonadota > Betaproteobacteria > Neisseriales > Neisseriaceae > Alysiella > Alysiella filiformis. The sequence continues at coordinate 765,515 of NZ_CP059564.1, read as the reverse complement.
TTCGGTTTTTTGCACAACCATGGGGTCGTTGCCAATCATAAACACGTTGCCTGCGCGGAGTTCTTGTGCGGTTTTCATAAAATAAACGCTTTCAAAAATCAAGATTAAACAAAACGCGCGATTTTATCTTAATTTTTTGTTTTGATAAAGTTTGTGCTGCAATAAATTCGTTGCTGATGGGTGGAAAATGGGATTTTTTCGCATTCAGGCTGCCTGAAAACACTTTTTGGCACAAAAATATTGCATAATTGCCCTTTCATCGTTTTCAGGCAGCCTGAAAGGACTTTCCCATGACTTTAATTCACCCCACCGCCATCATCGACCCCAAAGCGCAATTAGACAGCAGCGTGCAAGTGGGCGCGTATTCCATCATCGGCGCAAACGTGCAAATTGGCGCAAACACGCGCATTGGCGCACACGTTGTGATTGAAGGACACACCACCATTGGCGAAGACAACCACATTTTCCAATTTGCCAGCTTGGGCGCACAGCCGCAAGACAAAAAATACCGCGATGAACCCACCCAACTCATCATCGGCAACCGCAACACCATACGCGAATTCACCACTTTCAACACAGGCACGGTAACGGGCATAGGGCAAACCCGTTTGGGCGATGACAACTGGATTATGGCATATTGCCATTTGGCGCACGATTGCGTGGTGGGCAACCACACCATTTTTGCCAACAACGCCAGCTTGGCAGGACACGTTGAAATTGGCGATTATGTGGTTTTGGGTGGCTACACTTTGGTGTTTCAATTTTGCCGCATTGGGGCGTATGCCATGACCGCATTTGCGACTGGCGTACACAAAGACGTGCCGCCCTATTTCATGGCATCGGGCTACCGCGCCGAACCTGCTGGACTCAACAGCGAAGGCATGAGACGCAACGGCTTTACCGCCGAACAAATCGCCAATGTCAAAAATGCCTATAAAGACATTTATTTGCGCGATTTGTCGCTGGACGAAGCCAAAAATCTCATCAACCAACACGCTGAAAACCACAGCGAATTGCAAATTTTGCGCGATTTTTTAACCGATTCCAAACGCGGCATCATTCGCTGAAAAACACGTTTCAGGCAGCCTTGCGCCATTTTGCCAAGCTGCCTGAAACAAACATCTTGACAAACAACAATAAAAATAATGGGTTAAACAATGGACAACACCATTCAATTACTCAACAAATCCCAACGCCAATCTTTGGGCGATGGCTTAAATTGGCTCAATCAATCATGGCATTTGCTGAAAACCCGTTTTGGCAAATGGTTGCTTGTTGGCACAATTTTTTTGTTGCTCAATATTGCGGTAAGTTGGATTTTGGGATTTTTGGCACAATTATCGGGCGTGTCATGGATTTTTGATTTGATAGACAGCGTGTTTGACACATTTATGGTTGCAGGTTTGATTTTAGCCATTGCCTCACACGCTGAAAATGGCGATTTTGAGATTGCCGATATGTTTTCAGGCTTTCAGTTGCCAGTTCAAAAGATGATTGTTGTGGCGTTGATAATGCATCTGCCCATTTTGTTGGCAAACCTGTTTGCAATAGAACAACTGCCTTTATCTATCAAATGGTTGTTGCATTTATTGTCGTATGTGATGTGGTTTATGTTGCCATTGGTGGCTTTGCATGGGCTTGAACCGCTTTCGGCTTTAAAAATGAGCATTTCAGGCAGCCTGAAAAACATTTTGCCAGCATTGGGGTTTGTGATTTTGATGTCTTTTGTGTTTGGCGGTTTCATGTTGGGATTGGTATTCATATTGATGTTGCTGCTTGGCACAAACGGAATCACAATGAACAGCATAAACCCATTGGCAACAGAACAATCGGCAACAGCATCATTGTTGATGATTTTGATTTTTTATTTTCCCTTTTTATTGATGATGTTGTTTGTATTGATGTCGGTTTATTTTTCCTACCGCAATATTTGGACAAACTCGCCATTGAAATAAAATCCATCATGGTGCAATGTGTTGTACATGATGTAAACTCGGGATAAGGAACTGCAAATGTGCCAACAAACCAGCCCTCTCTCTCTATGAGAAAGCCTGAAACCTTTGCGAAACCCCAAAGCAGTTGCATTGCTTTGGGGTTTCGCAAAGGTTTCATTCTGTAAAGGCGCGTTTGCAATCAATCTGCTACAATCGCGCTTTTACTCTTTGCCATTGTCATTTGATTGCATGGCGTTTTATTTTAACAGACTGATTATGTTGTCGTTTATTCAAACCGTACTCGCCTTTTTGGTGGCGATTTTGTTGTTGGTGAGCCTGCACGAATTGGGTCATTTATTGGTGGCGCGTTGGTGTGGGATTAAAGTGTTGCGTTTTTCGGTGGGATTTGGCAAGCCGTTTTACACCAAAGTTTGGCGCAATATTGAATGGTCGCTTGCCCCCATTCCGCTTGGCGGCTATGTGAAAATGGTGGACACGCGCGAAGGCAAAGTTGCCGAAGCCGATTTGCCCTATGCCTTTGATAAACAACACCCTTTAAAACGCATTGCCGTGGTGGTGGCAGGGCCTTTGGTCAATTTGGTTTTGGCGATTGTTTTGTATTTTGTGGCATTTGGCGTGGGTGGGGTAACCGAAATCCGCCCTTATGTTGGCACGGTGCAAACGCCCTCTATTGCCAGCAAAGCGGGTTTTCAGGCTGGCGACAAAATCTTGCGCGTCAATGGCGTGTCGGTCAATAATTTTGCAGACGCGCAAACCGAAATCATCTTGAATTTGGAATCGGGCAAAGTGCTGGTGGACGTGGAAACCACCACAGGCAGCACCGCCCAACGCATCATTGACGCAAAAGGCAGCAGCGAAGCCGAAAACGTTGCCAAACGCCAAGCCAGCTTGGGCATATCGCCCATGAAACACAGCGAAATCATCGGTTTTGTTGCACCAAACAGCCCTGCCGAAAAAGCAGGTTTACAGGCAGGCGACCAAATCACCGTGATGCTCCATCAAAACGTTACATGGCAAGAATGGTCAAAAATCGTGCGCGAAAACGCAGGGCGCAATTTGCCCATTACCTATGTGCGTAATGGGGTCAGCCACACCAGTACTTTGCGTCCCGAGCCTGTTGAATTGCCCGACCGCAGCCAAATTGTGGGGCGCGTGGGTTTGGCAGCGCAGGCAGACCAAGCGTGGGCAGCCCAAGTGCGCCACCACTACACCCCCACATTAAGCCAAGCATGGCAACTGGGTTGGGAAAAAACCCATCACTATGCAGCCTTAACCTTGGGCTTTTTTGGTAAATTGATTATGGGGCAAGCCTCGTTGAGCCACATTTCAGGGCCGCTTACCATTGCCGATGTGGCAGGGCAAACGGTGCAAATTGGCTGGCAGCCTTATGTGGAATTTTTGGCTTTGGTGAGCATCAGTTTGGGCGTGATGAATTTGCTGCCTGTACCCATGTTGGACGGTGGTCATTTGGTTTATTACACTTGGGAGCTGATTCGCGGCAAACCATTGAGCCAACGCGCCCAAGAATGGGGTTTGCGCATGGGTGCAACGTTGATGTTGATGATGATGTTGTTGGCGTTTTTCAATGACATTACGCGATTGTTTTTGGGATAACCTTTCAGGCAGCCTGAAAAGCAGACACCGTTTTCAAATTAAATCAAAAACTGTTTTTGGATAAAACTATGGATTTCAAAAAAATTACCGCATCGTTAATTGCATTGGGCATCATCAGCCCTGCTTTTGCCGAAGATTTCCGCATCAGTGATTTTCGCATTGAAGGCGAACAGCACACATCAGAAGCCACCGTGCGTTCGCTGCTGCCTGTTAAAGTGGGCGACACCTACACCGAACAAACAGGCGAAGACATCATTCGCAGCCTTCATGCAAGCGGTTTTTACGAAAACGTGCTGCTGGAACAAAACGGCAATACACTCATCATCACCGTAAGCGAACGCCCCGTGATTAGCAGCGTGAGCATTGACGGTGCAAAAGTTTTGCCCAACGATGCCATTTTAAAACAAATGGCAAGCATGAAAGGCGGCGCAGCCACCAAAGATTCCGAACTGATTGTGCAAGGACGCGACAACCACAGCCACGATGAAAAATTAGCCGATTACGAATCAGGCAGCAATTACAACACCAGTGCCGCGTTGGCATCAACAGGCTTGGCAAAAGGCGACTTTTTCAGCCAAGAAGCCTTACAACGCGCATTGCAAGCCTTGCACGGCGCATATCAAGAGCAGGGCAAACAAGGCGTGAAAATCACGCCCGAAGTGCAACCTTTGGCGCAAAATCGCGTTGCCATCAAAATCACGGTTGATGAAGGCACCACCACGCGCGTTAAAGAAATTGACTTTGTGGGCAACGAAGTCTTTTCCGACCGCAAATTGGCAAATCAAATTGGTTTAACCGATGGCACCATGGTTTCTTGGCTGACCAAGAGCAACGTGTTTTCTTGGGAAAAATTTTCGCAAGACAAAGCCCGTTTGGAAGGTTTTTACCATCGCAAAGGCTATTTTGATGCCAAAGTGGATTTTGACGGTGTAAACCGCGAACCGCTCAACGAAGAAAAAACACGCGAAAAAATCACCATTACCGTTTACGAAGGCAAAAAATACCATTGGGGCGACATCAACTTGGTGGGCGACACCAAAGATGTGCCAAAAGAACAATTATTGAAACACCTGAAAAAACTCAAAAAAGGCAAATTGAGCGACAATGCCGCCCTACAAACGGCTTTGGGCAACATTCGTTTGGATTTACAGGCAGCAGGCTATGCCTATGCCAATGTGGACGCCAAAGCCATTCACAAAGACGATGGCACGCTGGACATCAACATTGAGCTTGCACCAGGGGCGCGTATTGCCGTGCGTGAAATCAACATCACAGGCAACAACAAAACCCGCGATGAAGTGATACGCCGCGAATTGCGCCAAATGGAAAGTGCCACTTACGACCAGAAAAAAATCAACCGTTCGCGCCAACGTTTGAATCAGTTGGGTTATTTTGACAATGTGGAATTGCTCGCCAAACCCACCGCCAACAACGACCAACAGGTTGATTTGGACGTGGCGGTGGCAGAACGCTCCACAGGCAGCATCAACGTTTCCGCAGGTTGGTCGCAAGACGATGGCTTGGTGGTATCGGGCGGTGTGGCGCAGGACAATGTATTTGGTACGGGCAAATCGGCATCGGTAAGCGTATCGCGCAGTAAAGTGAACCAAAATGCCAACTTGTCGTTTATCGACCCTTATTTCACACCCGATGGCGTGAGCATGTCATACAGCTTGTTTGGCAGCAATTACAATCCCTACAAATCCAACAGCAGCCCACGCAGCTACAAAATCACACGTTATGGCGGTCAAGTGATGATGGGCATTCCCATTACGGAATACGACCGCATCAACATGGGCTTGGGTGCGGAAAATCTGAAAATTGGTTTGTATCCCCAATCGCCTGTGCGCTATCAGCGTTTTGTGCAAGAAAATGGCGACCGCAACTGGATTTACAAAGGCATGGCAAGTTGGTATCGCAACACCACAGACGATGCCTATTGGCCCACAAGTGGCTACCAAACCAGCCTGACTGCCGATGCGGGTTTGCCTGGTAGCGGCATTCAATATTATCAATTGGGACATCAAAACACTTGGTATTTCCCCATTACCACGCGCTTGACGCTGATGTTGAACGGTCAAATTGGTTACAGTGGCAAATACGGTAAAACCAAAGAATTGCCGTTTTTGTACGCGCAATCGGGTGGTGGTTTGGGTTCGGTGCGCGGTTTTGAAAGCGGCACTTTGGGCCCGAAATTTTACGATACCACTTGCTACACCAACAGCTCTGGCACCGAAAACTGTTATGCCAACAGCGTGGAAAGCTATGGCGGTAATTTTGCTGCCAATGCCAATGCGGAATTGCTGTTCCCCTTCCCTGGCATGAAAGACAGCCGCAGCGTGCGTTTGAGCCTGTTTGCTGATGCAGGCAGCGTGTGGGACAACAAAACCTACAACAGTGGCAATTACAGCAGCACCAATTTGAACGGCACCAATGGTTTTTATGAAAACACGCATAAATCTACCTTCAAAAATGAATTGCGCTACTCAACTGGCGCGGCTTTGACGTGGATTTCGCCCATGGGTCCGATTAAATTGAGCTATGCTTACCCATTGAAGAAAAAAGACAAAGACCAAATCCAACGTTTCCAATTCCAATTGGGTACGGTATTTTGATAAAAGGGACATGACTTATGTTTAATTTTCACAAATTATTGCGTCAATCGGCGATTGTGTTTGCCGTTTCAGGCAGCCTGAACGCCACCGCGTTTGCCGAAAACATGAAATTTGGTTATGTTCATGCCGAACGCCTGTACAGCCAATCCAAAACTGCACAAGGCATTGAATTGACTTTAAAAAAAGAATTTGCCAAGCAGCAAAAGCAGTTGTCTGATTTGCAAGCCAAAGTGGTGCAGTTGCAACAAACTTTGTCTTCGGGCAAATTGAAAGGTCAGCAAGCCATTGAAACGGAACGTAAACTTCAAGAGGCGATGTATGAACACCGTTTGGCGTTGAATCGTTATTTGGAAGAATACAATTTCCGCCGTTCGGAAGAATTTGCCGCGCTGCAAAACCGCGCCAATGAAGTGATTGAAAATTTGGCGCAACAGGAAAAATACGATTTGATTGTGCAAGAAGCGGTGTTTGTGAATTTGCAATACGACATCACCGACCGCGTGATTCAGTTGCTGGACAGCCAAAAATGAGATTCAGGCTGCCTTAGGGGCTAATGACAATTCGTTTCGCGATTGTTTTTTCATCAAAATCGCCAACTTCTGCGTCAAAAATACTCGCCAATGGGTGGCATTGACTCGCATTTTTTCCTTGAATTTGACAGCGAAGCGGTGTTTGCCTGAAAAACCAACTTCGCGCCCAAATTGTCATTAGCCCCTACGGTATGCGACAAAAATAAAATGGGACACCATGTGGGGCGCAACAAGTTTGTGTCCTACACCTGTTCTATTTTTGAATGAATTGAATGTAAAATCATCTGGAAAATCAATATGTTTACCCTATCGCAAATCGTTGAAAAATTGGGTGGACAATGGCGTGGCGATGATGTTGCCATTCGCGCCGTTGCGCCAGCCGCCAAAGCGCAAAGCCATGAAATCACATTTTTGGCAAACCCCAAATACAAGCAAGATGTGCACGACAGCGCAGCAGGCGCAATCATTGTTGCCGAAAAAAATGCCGATTTGTTTCCACAACGCAATTTGATTGTGGTGGCTGACCCTTATTTGTATTTTGCGCAAGTGGCGCGGCTGTTTTATCCGATTGTGGCGGCAAAGGCGGGCGTACACCCCACCGCCGTGATTGAGCCGAGTGCAACCGTTCCTGCAAGCTGTGAAATTGGCGCACACGTTTACATTGGTGCCAATGCGGTGTTGGGCGAGCGTTGCCGCATTTTGGCAAACACGGTGGTGGAACACGATTGTGTTTTGGGCGATGAAACGGTGTTGCACCCCAATGTAACCATTTACCACGGCTGCAAATTGGGCAAACGTGTGGAAATCCATTCAGGCAGCGTGATTGGCGCAGACGGTTTTGGTTTGGCGTTCACGGGCAAAGATTGGTTCAAAATCCCACAAACGGGCGCAGTGCATTTGGGCGATGACGTGGAAGTGGGCGCAAACACCACCATAGACCGTGGCGCAATGTCCGACACGGTGGTGGGCAAAGGCACGAAAATTGACAATTTAATCCAATTGGCGCACAACTGCCAAGTGGGCGAACACACCGTGATTGCGGCAATGACGGGCATTTCAGGCAGCACCAAAATTGGCAGCTATTGCGTGATTGGCGGTGGCGTTGGCACGGTGGGACACATTGAAATTGCCGACAAAACCCACATTGGTGGCGGCACCAACATCACGCACAGCGTCAATGAAAGCGGTCAGCACATTGCCAGCATTTTCCCCATGTTGCCCTACAAAGAATGGGCGCGAAACGCGGTTCACATCAAAAATTTGAACGAAATGCACAAACGCATTAAAGAACTTGAAAAACAAATTGCTGAATTAAATTCAGAAAAATAATTGAAAAAATGAAAAAGCTGCCCATTTTCAGGCAGCTTTTGCTTTGAAAACAAAACGGAACACCCATGACCCCCATTCCCCTGCGCCGTGCTGTGTATGCAGGCAGCTTTGACCCGCCCACCAATGGGCATTTGTGGATGATTGCCGAGGCGCAAAATCTGTTTGATGAATTGATTGTTGCCATTGGCATCAATCCTGAAAAGAAGAGTACCTACACCGTGGCGCAACGCAAACAAATGTTGCAAGCGATGATTGCGCCTTATCCCAATGTGCGCGTGGCTTCTTTTGAAAATCAATTTTTGGTCAATTATGCCAACAGTGTGCAAGCCCGTTTTATTGTGCGCGGCATTCGTTCCAATTCCGATTATGAATATGAACGTGCCATTCGCCACATCAATGCCGATTTGCAGCCGAATATTCAAACGGTTTTTTTGATGCCGCCGCGTGAAATCACCGAAATTTCTTCTACCATGGTTAAGGGTTTGATTGGGGTGGACGGCTGGCAACAGGTGGTCAGCCGCTATGTGCCGCCTGCGGTGCATCGTTTGATGTTGCAGACGCATTTGTCGTAAATTCAGGCAGCCTGAAACCTTTGCAAAACTCAGTTCATAGGGGCAAATTTCACATCTGTCCTGTTTAGAATTGCAGAAATTTTTATTTTTATCAATAACGTGAACTCGGGATAAGTAACTGTCAATTTGCCAACAAACCTGCCCTCTCTCCCTATGGGAGAGAGTTGGAGAGAGGGCTTGTTGAGCAGCATACCCTCTCCCCAGCCCTCTCCCACAGGGAGAGGGAGCAAAGTGACTTAAATTTATCAATCACTTTTATCCCGAAATCGCGTTATCAGTAAATTGAAAAAAGGGCGGATATGAAATCCGCCCCTACATCAATCTTAATAAAATGAGTCAAGGTTTCAGGCTGCCTTTCCGTACACGACACCAAAAACCTGCCCCCTCCCCCTATGTAAGGGGGAGGGCTGGGGTGGGGGTTAGAAACGCAACGAGCCACCCCCACCCTAACCCTCCCCCGCCAGCAGGGGAGGGGACAGGTTGCAGGCAGCCTGAAAGATTTTTGTCGTGTACTGTAAGGCTGCCTGAAACCGCATCACACCCCCAAAAACCAAAATTTCACCAACCAGCACACCGCCACCAGCCACACCATGCTGGGTACATCTTTGTGGCGTTTGGTAAACAGCTTAATCAAAGCATAGCTGATGAAACCCAAAGCAATGCCATCGGCAATGGAATAGGTAAAAGGCATAAAGGCAATGGTCAAAAAGGCAGGAGCGGCTTCGGTCATGTCTTCCCAGTCAATTTCCAAAGCGGATTTCATCATTTGCACGCCAATGTAGAGCAGGGCAGGGGCGGTGGCAAACGCTGGCACGGCTTGCGCCAAAGGCGAAAACCACAAACACAACAACATCAACACCCCCACGGTAATGGCGGTTAAACCTGTGCGACCGCCTGCTGCCACGCCAGACGCGCTTTCCACATAGGGCGTTACCGATGATGTACCCAAAGTTGCGCCTGCAATGATGGCGGTGCTGTCGGCAAACAGGGTGCGTTTGAGTCGGGGGATTTTGCCGTCTTTGTCCAGCAAACCTGCGCGGTGTACTGCGCCAACCAGTGAACCTGTGCTGTCAAACAAATCCACCAAGAAAAACACGAAAATCACGGCAATCATGCTGCTGTTGAACAAGCCGTTGAAATCCATTTGTCCGAATGTGGGGGCGATTGATGGCACTGCCGATACCACGCCTTTGATTTCGGTTAGCCCAAATGCGGCTGCCAAGCCTGTAATCGTCAAAATGCTGATGACCAATGCGCCGCGTACATGAAAATAATCCAAAGTAACGGTCAAAATAAAACCCAATAATGCCAAAATCACTGGCAAATTGGGGGATTTTACGCCGTCTTGAATCACATACAGGTCGTTCATTTTCAATAAGGTGGCATCGCTGGCGATGATGATGCCCGAACTTTTGAGCGCAATCAATGCCAAAAATAAGCCAATGCCTGCTGCAATCGCCATTTTCAGGCTTTTGGGCAAGGCATTGACCAACATTTCGCGTATTTTAAAACAACTGAATAAAATGAAAATCACACCCGACACAAACACCGCCGCCAGTGCCACTTGCCAATTCACACCCATGCCTTTTACCACGCTGAATGTGAAATAGGCGTTTAAACCCATACCAGGGGCAAGCGCAATCGGATAATTGGCAAACGCCCCCATAATAAAACAACCTATGGCTGATGATATGCAGGTTGCCACAAACACCGCGCCAAAATCCATGCCCGTTTGCGACAAAATGGCTGGATTGACAATCGTGATGTAACACATGGTTAAAAAGGTGGTAAAACCCGCTATGATTTCAGTACGCACGCTGGTACCGTGTTCGGAAAGTTTGAAATAACGTTCCAAAAAAGATTGAGATGTGGAAGATGACATGATTTGAGTTTAACCCAGAGTGAAAAAGGATGTAAATTTTAGCGTGTTTCAGGCTGCCTGAAAACAACTTACTCTAACAATGGCACACAATTTGGGCATGAAAGTGTGTGTAATCGCAAAAAGTCTGCAAAATACTGTTCAGGCTGCCTGAAAATGGGGATAATCCGTTTTCAGGCAGCCTGAACAGTACACAACCAAAATCAAAATTTTTGGGCTGCCTGAAATCTGTCCCCTCCCCTGCTGGCGGGGGAGGGTTAGGGTGGGGGTGGCTCGTTGGGTTCTAACCCCCACCCCAGCCCTCCCCCTTGCATAGGTGGAGGGGGTAGATGAGTGGTAACATCAAAAATTATCGTGTACTGAAAGGCAGCCTGAAAAGCACAATCATCACAATGTGGCTGAATTTTCAATTTCCCAATCCGAAAGGAAAAAAATGGCTCAAAAGCTCAACAATTTTGACATGGTTATTTTTGGCGCAACAGGCGATTTGGCAATGCGCAAATTGTTGCCTTGTTTGTATCAAGCGCACGCGGCGGGTTTGTTGCACCCACAGGGGCGCATTTTGGGCGTATCGCGCAGCCAACTGAACACCAGCGATTTTCTCGCCAAAGTGGAAAAAGACAGCAAAATCCACATCAAACAGCATTTTACCGATGAATTGTGGCAAAGTTTTATTCAACGCATTCAATATCTTACTGTTGATGTGAACACGCCCGAACATTTTCAAACCTTGCGCCAAACGGTGCAATCGCGCAGCCAAACCGATAATGTCATCATTTATTTGTCCACCGCGCCCAAGTTTTTTGCGCCTGCCTGCAAAAATTTGGCAGAGGTGGGCTTGAATGCCGACAACGTTCGCATTGTGCTGGAAAAACCTTTGGGTACGGATTTGCCTTCTTCCCAGCAAATCAATGCCGATGTGGCACAATATTTTAAAGAAGAACAAATTTATCGCATAGACCATTATTTAGGCAAAGAAAGTTTGCAAAATGTGTTGCCTTTGCGTTTTGGCAATGTGTTTTTTGAGCCGATTTGGAACAAGGATTTTGTCAAATCGGTGCAAATTACCATTGCCGAACAATTGGGCGTGGAAGAGCGCGGCGAATTTTACGACATCACAGGCGCATTGCGCGATATGGTGCAAAATCACATCATACAAATGCTGTGTTTTGTGGCAATGGAGCAGCCCAAATCTTTGAGCGCAGACGATGTGCGCGATGAAAAATTGAAAGTCGTGGCAGCCTTAAAACCGATGACTTCGGCTGATGTGGATAAAAATGTGGTTCGCGCCCAATATGTTGCCCACGAATCGCAAAAAGGCTATTTGCAAGAAAACAATGTGCCTGCCAACAGCCGCACCGAAACCTATGTTGCCATTCGCGCCGAAATTGACACACCACGCTGGCAGGGCGTGCCGTTTTATTTGCGTACGGGCAAACGCTTGGCGGCGCGTTCGGCAGAAATTGTGTTGAATTTCAAAGAACAAGAAAATGGCTTGTTTGGCAATCACGCCAATCGTTTGGTCATTTCTTTGCAGCCTGATGAGACGGTTTCTGCCAAAATGTTTGTGAAACAAGTGGGCAATGGCTTAAACGTTCAGGCAGCCGAAATGGTGTTGGACATGGGCAAAACGTCCAACGAACGCCGTGCCGAAGCCTATGAATTGCTGTTGCGTGAAGTGATAGATGGGCGTTTGAGCCTGTTTAATCGCCGCGATGAGCTGGAAAAAGCATGGGAATGGGTGATGCCGATTTTGGAAAATTGGGCAAATTCGCCCATTGCACCACACACCTATGCCGCGTCAAGCTGGGGACCCAAAGCCGCACAAGATTTGTTGGCGCAAGACGGCAATGTTTGGTTGGAAGAGCAAATTTAATGCGATATTGGGGGCGGATTTCATATCCGCCCCTTTGTTTTGGGCGTTTCAGGCTGCCTTACCGTACATGACAATTTGTGGTGTTACCACCCAATTTACCCCCTCCCCCTATGTAAGGGGGAGGGCTGGGGTGGGGGTTAGAAACCCAACGTGCTGCCCCGCCAGCGTGCGATGGGACAAGTTACAAGTAGCCTGAAACCTTTGCAAAACCTTCTTTTAAACTGATGTAGAGGCGGATTTCATATCCGCCTCTTTTCAATTTATGTAAAAATAGGACGAGTGTAGGGTGCAACTTGTTGCACCATTTTCCTGATAAAACATGGATTTGGTGCAACAAGTTGCACCCTACATGGTGTCCCAAAAATAAAAATTTCTGCAAGTCTAAACAGGGCAAATATGAAATCTGCCCTTGCGAACCGAGTTTTGCAAAAGTTTCAGCCTAAAAGTTTCGTTCTGTACTGTAAGGCTGCCTGAAAACCCTTTCCCCCATTCACGCCACCCACGCCCATGCGTTTTGGCGCAAAATATCGTGCCATTGTGCCAACAAAGCGGCATCGTGTGGCGGCAACAGTTTGACCACAATACCGTGTTGCGCGTGGCTTGCCAATTTGCCCAAAGTGCGGATTTGACCACGGTCGGGCGCACGGTGGGCGCGTACGCCAATGAGTAATTGGGTGGGTTGTTGTTGCAGTTGTTGCAGCAGATTGGCGATTTCTTCGCGGCTGGCAATCACGCCACAATCGCGCCAATCTTGTCCAAGCAGGTGTTTGTACCAATCGGGATTGTCGTGTGGCGCGTCCAGCAGCACCGCCCAATACGCGCTGTGGCTGCTGGGTGGCGCGGCAAGCACAATGGGCGCAGCGATTGGGTCGGGTTGATAATCATGGTCGCTGTCGGTGATGGTGCGCTGCCATTTTTGTATGATGTTTTGATAATAAGGTTGTTGCACATTCAATTCAATGCGATGGCGTTGGCATTGCCAAGCGCAAAATCCCCACGCCAACAAACGCGGCAATATGCCGTAACACACAATGCTGCCCAACAACAAACTGCCCCAACTGGCGGCATGGGTGGTGTCGTGGCTGTTGCGTCCTGCCGCAACCGCATCGGCATGGGGGGTGGCAAAACCGATTTTTTCAGGCAGCCACGACAAGGCATTGACGCTGTTGAGAAAATGCTGGCTGTTCAACAAGGTGCTTTCCCAGTTGAAACTGTATTGGCGCACGGTAAGCAAAAACAGGGCTGCCGTAAACATACCGCCCAAAGCCGACAAAGCCAGTTGATGAGCATAGGCATTTTTGCGCCACAAATGGCGTTTTTGCGTGGCTTGTTCGGCATAAAGTTGCGCCAAGGCTTGCCCCACGCCATTGTTTTGACGCGGAAACAGCATGGGCAAAAAGGGCGGTTTACGCGGTTTGCGCCACAGCAGGCTAAACAGCCACAACAGCAACATCACGCTATTCATGCCCAGCACGCCAAGCAAAATCAGGAAAAAATTCAATTGTGTGTGTTTCATCAAACCGTAAGTGCTGGTAAAACCAAACACAAACCAAATCAACAGCGCAATCCGCAACAGCCAATGCAAACGCTGTTGATGATTTTGGAGCGTGTGCCGCAAATGGTGGTCGCGGTCGATGATTTGGGCGCGTTGGTGGAGTTTGTGCAGCGTGTCGCCTTGGATATGGCGCAGGCTTTCGGTGGCGGCGTGTGGGTCGTTGGGGAAGATGTGTCCGCGTTGTTCCAGCAGTCGCACCAGTTCGGTCAGTAAATACATGATGGTCTTTCAAAAATGGGGTTCAGGCTGCTGTTCAATGCCTGACAAACACAGATTCTTTATTTTAACGTGAACTCGGGATAAGTAACTGCCAATTTGCCAACAAACCTGCCCTCTCTCCCTATGGGAAAGCGTTGGAGAGAGGGCTTGTTGAGCAACATACCTTCTCCCCAGCCCTCTCCCACAGGGAGAGGGAGCAAAGTGACTTAAATTTATCAATCACTTTTATCCCGAACTCGCGTTATTTTAAGGCAGCCTGAAAGGTTTTTTATCGCATAAATTTGGTTTTTGGGGCAAATTTGGTTATGATTGCCAACAATTCATTTTGCAACAAATGATTACAAGGAAAAATACCATGAAAATCATCATCTTGGGTGCGGGCGTTGCGGGCGTTGCCAGCGCATATTATCTCAATCGCGCAGGACACGATGTTACCGTCATAGACCGCCAAGCAGGTGTGGCAGATGAAACCAGCTATGCCAACGCAGGACAACTGTCTTTTGGCTACACAACACCGTGGGCAGCACCCAGTATTCCACTCAAAGCATTGAAATGGTTGGGAAAAGCACATTCACCTTTGTTAATCAAACCCGATGGCAGCCTGTTTCAACTCAAATGGCTGGCGCAAATGACCGCCAACTGCACCGCCGCAGCCTATGCGCGTAACCAATCGCGCATGATGCGGATTTCAGAATACAGTTGCGCCCTGTTTGCCGAATTGGATGCCACCGAAAAATTGGATTATGAACAACGCTCGGGCGGCACTTTGCATTTGTTCCGCGATAAAAATTTGTTTGATTTGCACCAAAAAAGCATGGGCGTGTTGGATTCATTTAACGTGCCATATCAAACACTTGATGCCGATGGCGTGTTGCAATTTGAACCTGCTTTGGCGCACATCAAACACGAAATTGCAGGCGGATTTGAATTGCCCAACGACCGCACGGGCGATTGTCGCATATTCACACAAAAATTGGCGAAATTGTGCCAAGAACGCGGCGTACAATTTCAATTTAATTGTGCCATTCACGATTTTCAGCTTTCAGGCAGCCGCGTCAATGCGGTACGCACCAGCGCAGGCGATTTAACTGCCGATGTGTTTTTGTGTGCATTGGGCAGTTTCAGCCGCCCCATCTTGCAAAAATTGGGTTTGGATTTGCCCATTTATCCGATTAAAGGCTATTCGCTGACCATTCCCATTCACAATGCCGACAATGCCCCCCAATCCACCGTGTTGGACGAACGCTACAAAGTGGCATTGACCCGTTTCAACCAGCGCATTCGCGTGGGCGGCATGGCAGAATTGTCGGGATACGAATTGCAACGCCCACCTGTGCATCGTGAAACCTTATCCATGGTTGCCCAACAATTATTCCCCCACGCAGGCGACATTGCCCAAGCCGAATATTGGAGCGGCTTGCGTCCCGTTACCCCCGACAGCACCCCCATCGTGGGGCGCACGCGCTTGGACAATCTGTTTACCAACACAGGACATGGCACTTTGGGTTGGACGATGAGTTTGGGTTCAGCCAAAATCGTTGCCGATTTGATAGACCACGACCGCGCAGACGTGAAATTTGACGATTTAAACATGATGCGTTACGCCTGTTAAAGCGTTTCAGGCAGGCTTTCGCTACCCTACAAAACATGAATTTTGCCTTCGGCGACTTACTTTTTAAAAAAGTAAGCCAAATACATGAAAGCTGAACGGTTTGTGTTTCAAAAAACATTTCAGGCAGCCTGAAAAAGAAAGTGACTGAAATAAAAGTAAAGTTTCTATTTGGATTTGAGTTGTTTGGCTTACTTTTTCAAAAAGTAAGTCGCCCGCGCGGCGACAGAGCGCAATCTCCAATACACGTCTGCCTTATTTTTATAGGGTAATGAAAGGCAGCCTGAAAGCGTGTTTTTCGTTTAAAATAAGCGTTTTTGATGATTTTTAGGAAAACAAAATGTTGGACGTTCAATTATTACGCAATGATGTTCACGCAGTGGCGGCACGTTTGGCAGGTCGCGGTTTTGCGTTGGATACCCATCAATTCAATGAATTGGAGGCACAACGCAAACAACTGCAAGTGCAAAGCGAAGAATTACAAGCCCAAGTTAATGTTTTATCAAAACAAATTGGCGAATTGATGAAACAAGGCAAACGCGATGAAGCCGAAACCGCCAAAACCCAAGTGGCTGAAATCAAAAAGCAACAAGAACAACTCAACCAAACCCTGCCCAACATTCAGGCAGCTTTGGACGATTTGCTGTTGAGCGTACCCAATTTGCCACACGAAAGCGTGCCTGTGGGCGCAGACGAAACCGAAAATGTGGAAATCCGCAAAATCGGTACACCCAAAACCTTTGATTTTGCTGTAAAAGACCATGTGGATTTGGGCGCGGCTTTGGGTTTGGATTTTGAAACAGCCGCACAATTATCGGGCGCACGTTTTTCATTGATGAAAGGGCAAATTGCGCGTTTGCATCGCGCTTTGGCGCAGTTTATGCTGGACACGCACACCACGCAACACGGCTACACCGAATGCTACACCCCCTATATTGTGAGCGATTCCACGCTGATTGGCACGGGTCAGTTGCCCAAATTTGGCGAAGATTTGTTCCACGTTACGCGCGGCGGCGATGAATCCAAATTGACGCAATATTTAATTCCCACCGCCGAGGTTACACTCACCAACACCGTGCGCGAGCGCGTGCTGCCTGAAAGCGATTTGCCGATTAAATTGACCGCCCATTCGCCCTGTTTCCGCAGCGAAGCAGGTTCACATGGCAAAGACACACGCGGTTTGATTCGCCAGCACCAATTTGACAAAGTGGAAATGGTACAAATCGTCCACCCCGACAAATCGTATGACGCGCTGGAAGAAATGGTGGGACACGCAGAAAAAATCTTGCAATTACTGGAATTGCCCTATCGCGTGATTGTGTTGTGTACGGGCGACATGGGCTTTGGCGCAACCAAAACCTACGATTTGGAAGTGTGGGTGCCAGCACAAAACACCTATCGTGAAATTTCAAGCTGTTCAAATTGCGAAGATTTCCAAGCACGCCGCATGAAAGCCCGTTTTAAAGATGAAAATGGCAAAAACCGTTTGGTGCATACTTTGAACGGTTCAGGTTTGGCGGTGGGGCGCGCTTTGGTGGCGGTGTTGGAAAACCACCAAAATGCCGATGGTTCAATCAACATTCCTGTGGCATTGCGTCCGTATTTGGGTGGCGCGGAGAAATTGGGTGGTTAAACCCATCCAAAATTAGGGTATGTGTTTTATCAGTAGGTCGGCTCGGAGAGCCGACCTACGCTTGCTATAATGATTAAATAACTTTGCAAGGCTGCATATTCCATTGATAAATCATATTACCATCATTTAAAGCATAATATAGTTTATCAGACATAAAAATTGAACCTCCTAACATAGGGTCATGCCATAAATCAATATCACAATTCAATACAGATTGATTTACTTCAAGTGTGTTTGGTTGTATAGGAACACCATTAGTGGAATATCTTTTTGCTCCTTGAATATAAATAAAATCTTCATTAGATTGTGGATATTTTACATATTGCCTATGTTCGCATAAATTTAAAAAATAAAAAACCTCATCAGACCACAATTCTCCAGTTTCATATTCATAAATTCGTAATGGTGTCAAAGTCGTCTGACCTAAATTAAATTTTTGTAAAACGTTAGCACAAGATTTTCTTAAAATTATTCCACCACCCTTTACTTTAAATAAATTCTCATTACTATTTATGGTAAGATACTCATTTCTATAGCCAACCAAAACTAAAATCACTACAATATTAAATTTATCATGGCTTACTCCCAAGACTTACGTAAACAAATCCTAAAAAGCGTTGCAAGCGGCATGACGATACGTCAAGCCTCCGCATTTTATGGCATCAGTACACATACCATTAACCAATGGAAACGAAATGGGATTGAAAGAAAAAAACGTCAATTCAAACCATTAAAAGTTAATCATGAAGCATTATTAAAAGATGTTGAAAACTACCCTGATGCCTTCCAATACGAACGTGCCAAGCGTTTGGGTGTTACCGCAAGTGCAATTTGTTACGCACTCAAACAGCTCAAAATTTCAGTTAAAAAAAGACGTGCCAACACCCAAAACAAGAACCAGAACAGCGAAATCAGTACCATTTAAAATTGCGTTTTTACAAAAAAATGGGCTATCAAATGGTTTATATTGATGAAAGTGGTTTTGCACACAAAAGGCTATGCCCTGATTGGGCGGCGTTGTTATGCGACTTACGATTGGCAAATACGTAAACAAACCAATGCAATAGGTGCATTGTTAAATGGGCGTTTGTTTACAGTTGCTTTGTTTCATCATACGATTAATCGTGCGGTTTTTATTCAATGGTTAAAAGAAGATTTAATACCAAAATTGAATAAAAAGAGTGTGTTGATTATGGATAATGCTCGCTTTCATGTCGGTGAAGAGATTCGTCAATTGGTGGCACAAAGTGGGCATAAGCTGCTGTATTGACCTGCATACAGTCCTGATTTGAATCCTATTGAACAATACTGGGCTTATGCCAAAAATACGCGGCGCAAATACATGATTTCTGATATTGAAATTTTATTTGACCGATATTTGTAGTGATTTTGTTTTTAATTGGATATATTATCCCTTTCAATCCATAATTTATCTGGCAATACACTTAACTTATTAAAACTCCTAAATGTATTCTGAATATCAACAATTATTCCCAATAATTTTCTATCTTTTGATAGAATTTCGGGATTGTTTGGATTTCTTTCTAGTAAAGAAGAATTATTATGATATTCACGGTAGTTAAAAAAATTACCAAAATCAATGCCTATAGAATAAATATTGACATACTCAAAAGACATTGAACCAACATAAACATTATTTGGCATGATA
Source organism: Alysiella filiformis (assembly GCF_014054525.1). Lineage (NCBI taxonomy): Bacteria > Pseudomonadati > Pseudomonadota > Betaproteobacteria > Neisseriales > Neisseriaceae > Alysiella > Alysiella filiformis. The sequence goes on along the minus strand of NZ_CP059564.1, from coordinate 746,460 downwards.
ACCCTTTCAGAAATTTAAAACGATCTATTGTACAGAACAATAGACCGCTTAGCCTAAAAAGATTTTATTGAATATCAATCTTTAATGAAAACTCACTTGGTGCATACACGCTTTTTGAGTGGCTAATTTGCCATTTCTGCTCTGCACTAAATCCAATGGTTTCCCCATCTTTCAAGACCAAACCTGAACTGATGATGTAGCAAGGTAGGGTGGGTGCTTGCACCCACACAATTTCAATATGCCAAATCATTAAGCCATCATTTTCAGGCTGCCTGAAATAGCATGATGAAAATGCCTGCGCTTGCTTTGTCGTGATTCATTTCAATTCAATTTAAAAATGAAAATACTGGCTATTCTACAAAATAATAGGCAGCTTAATCTAAAAATATTTTCATGCGCCTTAAACCATCATGGCGATTTCATGGTTGGGCAAATGGGGTTGCGCCACTTTCAGGCAGCCTGAAAAATGTAAATTCAAGTTGGCATGGGTTTATTTTTCAGTTGTTTTTAGAGTAAAATGCCACATTAACACATCTCATCATATTTAGGAAAATGAAGCATGAATGCCAGTAAAAACAGCACCTACCAGCGCATTATTGACGCCAGTTTAAAATTGTTTAACGAAAACGGCGAACGCGCCACCAGCACCAATCACATTGCTGCCCATTTGAGCATTAGCCCAGGTAATTTGTATTACCACTTTGCCAACAAAGATGAAATCATCATGCAGTTGTTCAAACGTTACAGTGGCGCGATGTTGGACTATTTGAGCAACACCCCCCTGCCTGAAAACGTGGTCGGTTGCGTGGACTACATGAACGGCGTGTTGGCAATCATGTGGGATTATCGCTTTTTGTTCAGCGATGTGAACACGCTGCTCAATCGCAGTGCCGCATTTTTGGGCGAACACAATGAATTTACCCATGTGCAAATTGCCCCATTGTTGGTTAAACTGCTGACCAAATTGCAAGAATCCCAACTGATTCAAATTGACGAAATCGGCAAACAAGACTTGGCAATCAATATGTGGATGATTACCAAATACTGGTTTGATTTTGACAATTCCATGAACAAAGGGCAGTTTGACGAAAACTCCAAATCACGCGGCATTTATCGCACATTGAGTTTGTTGCGCCCCTATCTTTTGCAAGCGCACATTGGCGAATTTGACGCATTGTTGGGCAAAATTGAAGCCGATAATCGCGTTTAATCCCCAAAAAATCACAAAAAGGCTGCCTGAAAACGATTCAGGCAGCCTTTTTTGGGTCTGTTAATGTTCTGTTGGCATGGGCGAAACCAGATTGCTTTGCCCAATATGATGTGCATTCAAAAACGAAGTTGCCAATTCCGCACAGCAACCACAGCAAGTGGCGACCCCTAATTGATTTTTCAAATCGCTTAAAGAATGCGCCCCTGCTGCCACCGTTTCTTTGATTTGATGGTCGGTAATCGCATTGCAAATGCACACAAACATGACTGGCTCCTTCATAAAATTCATTTATTGGTTTGCATGGATTTGTCAATGATAATGGGATTGAATTGCGATTGCAAGTTATTCTTATTAAAATTCGTGTTTCAGGCAGCCTGAAACCTTTGCAAAATCCACTTTAAAACTGACGTAGGGGCGAATTTCATATTCGCCCCTTTTTCAATTTATTGATAAAAATGAAAATTTCTACAAGCCCAAACGGGGCAGATATGAAATCTGCCCCTACGAACCGAGTTTTGCAAAGGTTTCAGCCTGACAATATGCGACAAAAATGGTTTGGCTGCCTGTCATCTGTCCCCTCCCCCGTCTGGCGGGGGAGGGTTAGGGAGCAGGTACGCGGCAACATCAAAATTTGTCGTCAGCCTGAAAACAAAAAATACTCGGTTTCGCATTCAAAACCGAGTATTTTCAATTTGGGCTGTCTGAAAAAGCGTTTACACAATTTGTTTTTCTGCATTAAACACAGCGCGGCGGCTGAGTGATAAATTGGCTTGTTTTCTGTCCAAAGCCAAATACAAAAACATGTTTTCGCGGCTTTTGCAAGGACACATCAAATGATATTGGGTATTTAAGGTGATGAGCATATCGTGAATGTCATCGTCCATTTTTAACATTTTGATGGTTTTGATTTTGGCACGAATCACATCGCTGCCGCGAGCGGCAATCACTTCTAAATCAAAATGACTTTGTTTGTTGCCATAGGCAAGCAGCATACCGCTTTCAAAATCCACAATAGCGGCAGCGATTGCGCCTTCTAGTGTGAGTAGTCCATCAACCAGTTGTTGTAAATTCATCAAAATTCCTTTGTGGTTGAAACGCCGCCTGTGCTTGGCGGTGCAACGGTTTTTTTATTTTCATGGTGGACAATATGGTGTTATCAACTCGCCCTGTGGTTTAAAATAAAATACCGTAATGGTGCAAATTAAGGGTTGATTTTGGTTTGTGGGTGTGTGTGGGAATAAATATGCGTATTTTCGCCCAAAATTGGTATTTTGAAAATAGTCAAACGCATTTTTCCGCCTATAATAAGCGTTTTTTGTTGGCATTGATGAAATGAGCAAAACCCTTTTTCCGCGCACCTTATCCATCGCACCGATGTTGGATTGGACAGACCGACATTATCGCCACATGGCACGACAAATCACGCGCCACACTTGGCTCTACACCGAAATGATACACGCGGGCGCAGTTGTGCATGGCGACCCGCAACGTTTTTTGGCAAAACACGAATGTGAAAACCCTGTGGCTTTGCAACTGGGCGGCAGCGACCCCGAACTTTTGGCAAAAGCCGCAAAAATCGCTACGCAATTTGATTATGATGAAATCAATTTGAATTGTGGTTGTCCCAGTCCGCGTGTGCAAAAGGGGGCGTTTGGGGCGTGTTTGATGGGCGATGTGGATTTGGTTGCAGGCTGCCTGAACGCCATGCAAAATGCCGCGCCCGATTGCGAAATCACGGTCAAACACCGCATTGGCATTGATAAACAATCGGAATATCAAGTGGTTGCCGATTTTGTTGGCACTTTGCGCGAAAAAACGGCTTGTCGCACCTTTATCGTTCACGCGCGAAATGCGTGGCTGGACGGTTTGTCGCCCAAGGAAAACCGTGAAATTCCGCCTTTGAAATACGATTTTGTGTATCAATTAAAACGCGATTTTGCCGATTTGAACATCATCATCAATGGCGGCATCAAAACCAACGATGAAATTGCCCAACATTTACAACACGTTGATGGCGTAATGGTTGGGCGCGAAGCCTATCACAACCCCATGCTCATGCGCGATTGGGACAGGCAGTTTTATGGCGACACGCTGCCTGAAATCCGCCTTGATGAGTTGGTTGCGCGACTTCACACCTATGCCAGCCAACAAATCCAACTCAATCAAGGTACCACCTTGCGACACATGGCGCGGCATTATTTGGGCTTAACGCACGGTTTGCAGGGCGCAAAAATCTGGCGCAGAATGCTTTCCGATGCCGATTTGCTCAAAACCAATCGCGCCGATTTGATTTTGCAAGCGTGGCAGCAGGTGCAAAATGACATTCAGACTGCCTGAAAATGGTGTCGTGCCACAATTTTGCTCCCTCTCTCTGTGGGAGAGGGCTGGGGAGAGGGCAAATGTGCCACAAACTGAACGGCTTACCCTCTCCCTAACCCTCTCCCACAGGGAGAGGGGATAAGGTGGTGGCACATCAAAAAAACTTTATTTTATGATAAAAAGACAATCCCTATGACCCAACAATCCCAAATCCAAGATTATTTGCAAACCCAAGCCCTGAAACTGAATGCCGATGATGTGGCAATCGCCTTTGCCGCCACGCAAGCCGTGTTGCAACACGCCCAAGCCCACATTGACGATGCCATTATTGCGTATCCCACCCTGCCTGAAACGTGGCGCACACAAATGATTTTATTGAAAAGATTGTTTATGGCAATGGATTCGGTGTATTCGCGCCACGCGGTGCAAACGGTGGCGGCATACGGTTGGCTGCCTGAAACAGCGCAATTACAGCGTTTGGTGCAAATGGGCGCACCCATTGAAGACACCTTGCCGCTCAACGCACACACCGTGTGGCAACATTTGCCCTGTCGTACCGCCCAATCGGGGTGGGCAAACGTGGCAGATAATGTGGTAAACTGGCTGGATTTGGGTGAATTGCAAGGCGAACACAACCGCCGCGCCCACACACAAATCAGCCTGCCCATTTGTGGCGAAAATGGCACCGTTTATGGCGTTTTGCATTTGGAACACAGCGCAATGCTGCCTGAAAATGCGTTGGCAGATTGGGTGGGTTTCATTTTGGCGATTTTGCCGATTGTGCGCGAATTGTGTCCGCAAAATCAAGACAATAACGATGATGAAAATTGACATAACTGCTTGTCTGAAAAAGGAATGCAATCATGCGAGAAATTCAAGAATTTGACCGATTGACACGAGTCAGTTTACAAAATGCCGCACAACAATTAAAAGGCAAACACAGCACATTTGAATGTGAAACAGTCATATTACAACATGACATTTGGAAATGGGTTTTCTTTGGTGTTTTGTTTGTTGAAATTGTGATTGTTCATTTTGTGCTTGGGGTTCTGTTTATCTTAATTGGTGAATTTTTATGGCATGCGTATGTATTTTTACTCACATTTACGTTGATTTTGACTTTATTGTTTCTGTTTTTTCGCATCATGCCTATTCTCCGATTGAGTCAAAAGGGGTGGAGTCCCATTAAAATTAAATTAGATGAACTGCGGCAAAATTTACGGATTGAGTTCACCGACCAATCCCGTAAAGATAGGATTTATGGTTTTCATTCTGGGATAACCGTGTATGGTATTTTTCCTTTACCCACTCACGCCACAGCGCAAGACCGACAATTACAAGAATACATTTATCAAGAGCTGAAACAGAAAACGGGTTTGCGTTTTCAGGCAGCTTTGCAAGATTGAATTAAAAAACAATGATAAATCAAAATATGAAAGAAACAACATGACAAACAACCCCATTCAACACATCACATCATGCCGCCTGCCCACCGAATACGGCGTATTCCAAATGCACGGATTTGTGGACACGCGCACCAATCAAGAACACACCGCCTTGGTCATGGGCGACATTTCAGGCAACGCGCCCGTACTCTCGCGCGTACACAGCGAATGTTTGACAGGCGATGCCCTGTTTTCACAAAAATGCGATTGCGGTCCCCAACTGCAAGCCGCCATGCAAGCCGTACAAGCCGAAGGACGCGGCGTGATTGTTTATTTGCGCCAAGAGGGACGCGGCATCGGTTTGATTAACAAAATCCGCGCCTATCGCCTGCAAGACGAAGGCATGGACACGGTTGAAGCCAACTTGGCTTTGGGTTTGCCTGTGGACGCGCGTGATTTCACCATCGCCAAACACATTTACGACCATTTGGGCGTGAGCAGCATCAAACTGCTGACCAACAACCCCGAAAAAATCCAAACCCTGCGCGATTGCGGCATCAATATTGCCGAACGCATGCCCCTCAAAGTCGGCTTAAATCCCGAAAACGAAGGCTATTTGAACACCAAAGCCGATAAACTCAACCATTTATTGAAAGACTGAATATGCTGTTGGCGTTGGCGACTTTATTTGCATTGGCGGCGGCGATTGTGCATGGCTACATTTTCTATTTGGAAGTGGTGGCGTTTGGCACGCAAGCCTTTCGCAAAACCTTCCACACCCAGCCTGAACACGAACCCTTTTTACGCGCCCCCTTCAACAATTTGGGCGTGTACAATTTGGCATTGGCGGTGTTTACCATATTGGGTGTGGCGTTTCGTTTGAGCGCACATTCGCCTTATGGACAAGGATTTGCCTTGGGTTTGATGATGTGTGCATTGGGTACCATGGCGGTGGCAGGCGCGTATTTGTTCGTTACCGCCGCCGACAAGCGCGTTCCCGCCTTGGTGCAAATGGTGCCAGCGATTTTGGGCTTGATTTGTTTGGGATTTGCCTGATTTCAGGCAGCCTGAAACGAAAAAAGTCGGCTTGGGCAACCGACTGATTTCATCAAAAACACAAAAATGCAGGCAAAACGATAAGCCGAGTTCTGTCGTTGGACAGTCATTCATCTAGGCGCAACATCGCTGCTGCGCTCATCAGCAACCTACCCGAACACTCGGCGAGCAGCGTCAATGTGTTCTGTTTGGTCTTGCTACAAATGGGGTTTAGCCTGCCGCAAGCTGTTGCCAGTTGCGCGGTGCGCTCTTACCGCACCATTTCACCCTTACCTGTGCTGTCTGAAATTCGGGCAGCCATTGGCGGTTTAGCTTTCTGTTCCACTTTCCGTCGTGTTACCACGCCCAGCCGTTAGCTGGCATTTTGCTCTGTGTAGCTCGGACTTTCCTCCCCCAAAAAAATTGGCGGCGACTGTCTGTTTTACCTGCAACGTTGATTATACGCGACAAAACAACAAAATCAAACAAAATAAATTGCCCAGATATGGGGTTTTGTGGTATAAAGCACGTTTTAATTTTTTAAATTTAAGTTTGGAGATTCATCATGGCACGAGTTTGCAAAGTAACGGGTAAACGCCCGATGTCAGGCAACAATGTATCACACGCCAACAACAAAACCAAACGCCGTTTTTTGCCAAATTTGCAATCACGCCGTTTTTGGGTTGAAAGCGAAAACCGTTGGGTGCGTTTGCGCCTGTCTAACGCAGCTTTGCGTACCATTGACAAAAATGGCATTGACGCGGTTTTGGCTGAATTGCGCGCCAATGGCGAAGCAATCTAATCATTTTATTTATTAAGGAGTTATCATGCGCGATAAAATCAAATTGGAATCCACCGCAGGTACAGGTCATTTCTACACCACCACCAAAAACAAACGCACCATGCCTGGCAAAATGGAAATCAAAAAATTTGACCCCGTTGCCCGCAAACACGTTATTTACAAAGAAACCAAATTGAAATAATTTCAAATCGTTTCAAAATAAAAAACCGTTGTTGAATCATCAAACAACGGTTTTTTTTTGCGTATTCAGCCATGTAGGGGGCAACTTGTTGCAGGCAAATCCATGTTTTATCAGGAAAGTGGTGCAACTTGTTGCCCCCTACACTTGTCCTATTTTTAAATGAATTAACCCTAAATTGAAAAAGGGGCGGAGTGCATCCACCCCTTTTTTTAATTGTGAACCAAAGTGCCTTCGTCTTTGCCCAAAACCACGTTTTTCAGCGCGTCTTGTTTTTGAATGCCAAACACCACGATGTTCATATCGCGTTCGCGGCACAAGGTAAAGGCGGTTGCGTCCATCACTTTCAGATTTTTTTCAATCGCTTCATCAAAGGTTACGCTTTGATAACGGGTGGCTGATGGGTCTTTTTTGGGGTCGGCGGTGTAAATGCCGTCCACATTGGTGGCTTTGAGCATCACATCGCAACACATTTCTGCACCACGCAAGGCGGCTGCGGTGTCGGTGGTGAAAAAGGGATTGCCTGTGCCTGCGGCAAAAATCACGATTTTGCCTTCTTCCAAATATTGAATGGCTTTGGGGCGGGCATAGGTTTCGGCAATTTGCTGCATGCTCAATGCCGATTGCACACGCGCTTTTGCGCCAATGCTTTCCAAGGCTTCTTTCAATGCCAAGGCGTTCATGACGGTGGCGAGCATGCCCATGTAGTCGGCTGTGGCTCTGTCCATGCTGCCTGCTTGGGCGGATACGCCACGGAAAATGTTGCCGCCACCCACCACAATCGCCACTTCCACGCCCAAATCGGATACTTCTTTGACTTGGCGTACGGTTTGCATGATGGTTTCGCGGTTGATGCCAAATGGGTCGCTGCCCATCAGCGATTCGCCCGATAATTTCAATAATACGCGTTTGTATTTCAATTCACTCATGATTTCACTCTTTCAATTTTTGATGCCAAAATGCAGCGCAATTATACGCGGATTGCGGCAAATTTTCGCGCCAAGCTGACAAAAATTGTTGTGCGAAACGTGTTTTCAGGCTGCCTGAAACGGTGGCGTTTGCCAGCCTAATTGTTGCAACAAAGCCATGGTCTCGCAAACGGGCAAACCCATCACGCCCGTAAAGCTGCCTGAAAGGTGCGCCACAAACACACCGCCCACGCCTTGAATGCCATATGCGCCTGCCTTATCCAAAGGCTCGCCTGTGGCGATGTAGCGCGTGATTTCGTCATCGCTCAAATCGCGGAAAACCACATGATTTTCTTGCACCACATGGCGCATTTGCCCCGCCAACGACACGCAAACTGCCGTCAAAACTTGATGGGTGCTGCCTGAAAGTTGGCGCAACATTTGGTGGGCGTGTTGTGGCGATTCGGGTTTGCCCAGAATCAGATTGTGGAGTGCAACCGTGGTATCGGCACTCATTAGGGGCAGATTTTGTGGGGGAAATTGTTGTTGGGCTGCCTGATTTTTTTCTATCGCCATACGCAAAACATAATCGTGGGCGGTTTCGTTGGGATAGGGCGTTTCGTCAATTTCGGCGGCTTGCACCGACACCGTGTAGCCCAGTTGGGTCAAAATTTCGCGGCGGCGTGGGCTGTTTGATGCCAAAAGAATGTTGTTCATCACAATTCCTTTTCGTTTGTTTTCAACACAAAGCCCATTTTACCGTTTCAGGCAGCCTGAAACAAACATTGAAAGCCAACATGAATTATTTTAATATACCCCAACTTTTATTTTGAGAAACAAAGCCATGGAATCCATCATTGAATTGCGCCACTTGCGAACTTTGGTCGCCTTGGCAGAAACAGGCAGCGTGTCGCTGGCGGCGCAACGGGTTTTTCTGACCCAATCCGCCCTATCGCACCAAATTCGCGTATTGGAAAACCATTTTGAAACCCCCCTTTTTGAACGCAAAACCATGCCCCTGCGATTCACACCTGCTGGCGAACGCCTGCTCAAATTGGCACACGAACTGCTGCCACGCGTTGCCCATGCCGAGCGCGATTTAATGCAAATCATCGGCGGCGAAGCAGGCGAATTGCGCTTGGCAGTAGAATGCCACACCTGTTTTGAATGGCTCATGCCCGCCATGGGCGAGTTTCGCCCCAAATGGCAGCAGGTGGAATTGGACATCGTATCGGGTTTTCAGGCAGACCCAGTGGGTTTATTGTTGGCGCATCGTGCAGATTTGGCAATCGTTTCCGAAGCCGAACCCATAGCAGGCATTGCCTACCAGCCGCTTTTTTCGTATGAAATGGTGGGCATTTGCGCCCCCGACCACGCCCTTGCCCACAAAGCCATTTGGGACGCAAACGATTTTGCCCACGAAACACTGATAACCTATCCCGTTCCAGATGATATGCTTGATTTATTAAGAAAAATTTTGCTCCCCAAAGGCATCAACCCCACACGCCGCCACAGCGAACTCACCATTGCCATAGTGCAACTGGTTGCCAGTCGGCGCGGATTGGCGGCATTGCCCTATTGGGCGGTCATGCCCTATTTGGAAAAAAACTACGTTGTCGCACGCCAAATTACCGAACACAAATTGCACAGCGAACTGTATGCCGCCATGCGCGTGGAAGACGAAAAACACATCTATCTCAATGATTTTTGTGAAATTGTTCGCCAACAAAGTTTCGCCAATTTGGTCGGCTTGCGCCCCTTGGAAATGGGCTTTCAGGCAGCCTGAAACTGCCCTACAAAAAAGTTTTTTTGCCTTCGGCGACAGAGCGCAAACCCCAATACACCCTCCTTTTTATTTTTTGTAGGGCAGCGAAAAGCAGCCTGAACACATTTCTGCTAAAATCCCCATTCTTATTTTGAGAAAACCACATGAATGCCCCACAAGAAATCCGCTTACAACCCCAACGCGATATTTTAGTTTTGGTTTACGAAAATCAAACATTTGAATTATCAGCAGAATATTTGCGCGTGTATTCGCCCAGCGCACAAGTACGCGGACACGGCACAGGCAACGCCATTTTGCAAACAGGCAAACGCCACGTCAAAATCACCGATTTAGACACGGTGGGCAACTATGCGCTCAAAATCAGCTTTTCCGATGGACACGATAGCGGCTTATATTCATGGGATTATTTATGCGATTTGGCGCAAAACCACGCCGCCCATTGGCAAGATTATTTACATCGCCTCCACCATGCCAACGCCAGCCGCGACATTCAGCCAGCCTGAAATATTTTTGAATTTATTACCCCAAACTCAAATCATTTATGAATAATTTGAATGAACTTATCCCCATTTTGTTAATCGCCATCACCTGCGCCACCACCGCATGGGGATTGAACAACACCTTGATTTTTCAACGCTACCAATTCAAAATTGGCGAAATCCGCTACAACAAACAATACCGCCGACTCATCACATCAGCCTTTTTGCATGCCGATTGGCTGCACCTGTTTTTCAATATGTTCACGCTGTATTTTTTCTCGCGTGTGATTGTGTATGTTTATGGTGTGTGGTTGTTTTTGTTGCTGTATTTTGGTGCGGTGCTGGCAGGCAGTCTGTTTTCATTGTGGCTTTACAAAAATCGCCCCAGCTACACCGCGATTGGCGCATCGGGTGGCGTATCGGGTGTGTTGTTTGCCGCCATTGCCATTGCGCCTTTGCAAACCATTTACCTGTATTTCATACCCGTAACCGCTTGGATTTTCGCCACTTTATATTTTGCCTATTCCGCAACCATGATGCTCAAACCACGCCAATGGGACAACACAGGTCATGCCGCCCATTTGGGGGGCGCGGTGTGCGGCATGGCGTTTGTGGCGATTTTAACGCCCATGTTGATTGCGGCTAACGCATTGTTTATTGGCATCATGTCGCTGCCTTTGTTGTATTTGGCGTATGAAATTTTGATTAACAAGCGTGGGCGTTGATTGATGAAAAATGCACATTATTTTTTGGTGATTATGTTGATTTCCGCATGCCAACAACAGCCACAATCGGCACAAAATCACGACCCAATACGCGCCAATTTTGTTTCAGGCTGCCTGAAAGCCGCAGCAGGCAATAGCCAAGTGGCATACATTCAATCGGCTTGCGAATGCGTTTACGATACCAGTGAAAAAGCCTATGCCAACCCAGCAGAATGGCAAAAAGTGGTACAGCAATTCAACGACACCGAAATCCGCGATGAAAAATTGAAAAAAATCGCCGAGCAAGCCATAGCCCAATGCGGCTAAAAAGCATTCAGGCAGCCTGAAAACCATTTAAACCATTTATTTTGAAAGAAAATCATGTCCGAACAAGACAAACAAACCCATTTTGGTTTCCAAACCGTAAACGAAAGCGAAAAAGCCCACAAAGTCGCCCAAGTCTTTCATTCAGTTGCCAAAAATTATGACATCATGAACGATGTGATGTCGGGTGGTTTACACCGCGTGTGGAAACACTTCACCATCAACACCGCGCGCGTTCCCAAAGGCGGCAAGGTGCTGGACATTGCAGGTGGCACAGGCGATTTGTCGCGCGGCTGGGCAAAGCGCGTGGGCAAAGACGGCGAAGTGTGGCTGACCGACATCAATTCCTCCATGCTCAGCGTGGGGCGCGACCGCTTACTCAACGAAGGCATGATTTTGCCCGTTGCCGTGTGCGATGCGGAAAAATTGCCCTTTCCAGACAATTACTTTGATTTGGTTTCTGTGTCATTTGGTTTACGCAATATGACCCACAAAGATGTGGCATTGCGCGAAATGCACCGCGTGTTGAAAGTGGGCGGTACACTTTTGGTGTTGGAATTTTCCAAAGTTTATGAACCGCTTGCGCCCATTTATGATGCTTATTCATTTAAATTGCTGCCGCTTATGGGCAAGCTGATTGCCAAAGATGCCGATAGTTATCAATATCTTGCCGAATCAATCCGCATGCACCCCGACCAAGAAACACTCAAACAAATGATGTTGGACGCGGGTTTTGACCAAGTGGATTACCACAATTTGACCGCAGGCGTGGTGGCTTTGCACAAAGGTTTGAAATTGTGATTTCAGGCTGCCTTTCAGTACACGACAAAAACTTTTGGGTTGCCTGAAATCTGTTCCCTCCCCCGTCTGGCGGGGGAGGGTTAGGGTGGGGGTGGCACGTTGCGTTTCTAACCCCCACCCCAGCCCTCCCCCGCCAGACGGGGGAGGGGGTTAGATGGATAGCAACGTCCAAAATTGTCGTGTACTGAAAGGCAGCCTGAAAAAGAATGAGCCATATTCATCAATTTGATTTTTTTATTTAAGAAAGTGCATTATGACACGCCCCAGCAGCACCCAAACCATACTGGATTATACCGATGTGCCACGCCACGTTGCCGTGATTATGGACGGCAACGGGCGTTGGGCAAAAAAACGCCTTTTACCGCGTGTAATGGGACACAAGCAGGGCTTGGACGTGTTGGAAAACATGTGCCGCGTGTGCGCCGCCAAAGGGGTGCAATATTTGACCGTGTTTGCCTTTTCCACCGAAAATTGGCGGCGACCTGCCGATGAAGTGTCGTTTTTAATGGGCTTGTTTTTGGTGGCTTTGCAGAAAAAAGTGCAAACCATGCACAAAAACGGTTTGCGCTTAAAAGTGATTGGCGACCGCAGCCGCTTTTCAGCAGAAATTCAGCAAAGCATTGTTGCAGCAGAAAAATTAACCGAAAACAACACGGGCTTAACCCTGACCATCGCCGCCGATTATGGTGGACGCTGGGACATTTTACAGGCAGCCAACGCCCTGCTCAAAGAAGGCAAAACCGAAATCACCGAAAGCGATTTGTCAGCAAAATTGATGTTGCCCGATGCGCCCGAACCCGATTTGTTCATACGCACAGGTGGCGAAACGCGCATCAGCAATTTTATGCTGTGGCAAATGGCTTATGCGGAATTTTATTTTACCGATACGCTGTGGCCCGATTTTAAAGATGATGAAATTGACAAAGCATTTCAATCATTTGGCAAACGCGAACGCCGTTTTGGGCGCACTTCCGAGCAATTACCACCCGAGCAACAACGCCCTTAATTAATGAATTATTTGCATAAAAAGCCGCCTGAAATGAATTTTTTAGGCGGCTTTTGGCGTTTGAATCAGGCAAAATGCAATATCGCCCAACCTTTTTCTTGCGCGTGAGCCAACAAAACCGCATCGGGATTCACCGCCACAGGGTCGGAAACCTGTTCCAGCAAGGGCAAATCGTTTTTGGAATCGCTGTAAAAATAAATTTTGTCATAGCTTTGTCGCGTTTCGCCACGCGCTGCCAACCATGCGTCCAAGCGCGTGATTTTGCCTTCGCGCAAACTGGGCGTTCCCACAATTTCACCTGTAAAACAATGATTTGAATCCACCGCCAATTTTGTGCCAATGATGTTTTCAATGCCAAACAAATGGCAAATGGGCGTGATGATGAATTCGTTGGTGGACGAAATCACCAGCAATTCATCGCCTGCTTCGCGGTGGCTTTGCACCTGCATTTGTGCCATTTGTGTGATGTGTGGCATGATGTATTTTTGGGTAAATTCTTGATGTAATTCAGATAATTGGCTGGCTGAAAATGACTTAATCGGCTCAATCGCAAAACGCACAAAATCGGCAACATTCAGGCAGCCATTTTGGTAATCTTGATAAAATTGCGCGTTTTTGGCAGCCGCATAATCCGCGTCCATCAAGCCTTTTTCAATCAAAAATTGGGGGAAAGCGTTGTCGCTGTCGGTGTTGATGAGCGTGTGGTCCAAATCAAAAATGGCTAAATTTTTCATGTTCTTATCCTATAAAATGTTTCAGGCAGCCTTTCACGACACCAAAAAAAGTTTTTGCCTTCGGCGACTTACTTTTTAAAAAAGTAAGCCAAATAAACCAAAAAACAAAGATAACTTCTATTTTATTCAATGGCTTAATCTTTTCAGGCTGCCTTTCAGTACACGACAAAAATCTTTCAGGCTGCCTGCAACCTGTCCCCTCCCCTGCTGGCGGGGGAGGGTTAGGGTGGGGGTGGCTCGTTGCGTTTCTAACCCCCACCCCAGCCCTCCCCCTTACATAGGGGGAGGGGGTAGGTTTGTGGCAATATCAAAAAATGTCGTGTACTGAAAGGCTGCCTGAAACGTTTTTTAAAACGCAAACCGTTCAGCATTTTACTTTCAGTTGCCGAAGGCAAACCTTTCATTGTGGCGTGTACGGTAAGGCAGCCTGAAATCAATGTTGTTCCTGTTCTTTCAACAGTTTGCGCAACAGGGGCAAGGTAATCGGCTTGCCCAAATTGATGGAATAATTGGCTAAATCATTGAACATACACAATAAACTGTCCATATCCTGCCGCCAATGTTCCAATAAATATTCGTAAATGCTGGGGTCAATATTCAGTTGGCGCGTTTTTGCCATATTGTTGAGTGCGTCAATTTTTTCCTGCTTACTCAAAGATTTAACTTCATACGACAAACAATATGCCAAACGTGTCCGCAAATCATCGCGCAATTTGCTGTTCAATTTTACAGGCGGCACATCGGCACTCAACAGCAAATGCCCCCTGCGCGTATTGCGGAACTGATTGAATAAATTGAACAAAACAGTTTGTTCTTTGCGGTTGAGTTTTTCAATTTGGTCTATGGCAACATAATCGGCGTGCATCACTTCATCGCCCAAAGTGTGCTGCGCGGCATCAATGTAAACGGCGCGGCTGCCATTTTGCCAAGCCTGTCCCACCCATGCTTGCAAAATATGGCTTTTGCCAGAACCCTGCTCGCCCCAAATGTACAAAAACTGGTCATGTTCTTGTTGCAAAATGTAAATTAACTCGGCATTGGCTGTGCCGAGCAATTTATCAAAACGGGGATAAGCGGGTTCGTCAAAATCAAGGGAAAGTTGGTTCACGGTTGGTTTTTCGGTAAAAATTAAGCAAAAAAAGCGTTATTTTAACGCGAAATGCGTTTTCAGGCAGCCTGAAAATGCGTTCAGACTGCCTGTTTTTCAAGCCAATTATTTCAATTTCAGCAAATGAATCAAATTGGTGATTTTGACCATATTGCCATTTTCCAGCTTCATCATGCCATTACTGACCAGATTTTTGAACATCATTTCCGCTTCGCTGTGGCTCACTTGCAAGGCTTGCATCAATTCGCCCAACACCTGCTCTTTTTTCTTGGGATAGCCCTTGGTCAAAACCTCAATCGCCTCATTCAAACGCGAAAGCAAATACGCAAAAGCAGACTCATCTGTTTCATCGCCATCTTTATCATCATGATTTTTCGCCACTTTATCCAACAAAATTTGCTGTTTCAACATGGAGCTTTCTGACAAACTGTTTTTCCAATTTGGGCTTTCTTTGGGCAGCAGCGAAGGTTTTTTTGCCACAGGAATTTTGGGCTGCTTGCTTTTGGTTTTGCTGCCTGAATTTTTTTGTGGCTGCTGCATTTCAGGCAGCTTGGTCAATGGCGGATTGAATTGCCCTTGGCTGGGATTTGTTTCTTTTTTGGGTTCAGATGAATGGGTGGGATTTTTGTCATTTTCGGATTCATCTGATTCATTTTCTTCATCATTTTGAACCACGTCCAGCAGCATCACATTGGCTTCGGGAAAACGATTGAGCAATTTGTCCACCAATTTGACCACTTTTTTGCGTGGCGAATCAATCAAAAATCGCGCTTCGGGTTGCGATTTAAGCAATTTTTTTAATTGATTGCTTAAAATTTCTGCCAATTTTTCATCTTTGCCCACTTTCACAAAAGCCACTTGTGGGTGTGCCGCCGCAAATGCCTGTGCCAGTTGGCGATT
The DNA here is from genome assembly GCF_014054525.1 of Alysiella filiformis. Lineage (NCBI taxonomy): Bacteria > Pseudomonadati > Pseudomonadota > Betaproteobacteria > Neisseriales > Neisseriaceae > Alysiella > Alysiella filiformis. The sequence continues at coordinate 730,781 of NZ_CP059564.1, read as the reverse complement.
GTTTTTCTTTTTGGCAAACAAAAACACTTGGCGCGTTTCGCCCGTGGGCGCAACACAACCTACGCTGGATTTGTCCAAATCAATCAATAAATAAGATGTCATTTCTCTTGCTCCTTCAAAATAAAAATGTGAAAAAACCGTTTCAGGCTGCCTGAAATGTTTGTGTAAAACGAAACCGTTCAGCTTACTTTTTTAACAAGTAAGCCGCCGAAGGCAAAAAACTTTTTGTAGGGCAGTGAAAGGCAGCCTGAAAATCTCACACAATCGCCTTGGCAAAGGTTTGAATAATCGGCTCAATCAAATCGTGTTTCGTTTTCAACGCCGCCTTGTTCACCACCAAACGGCTGGAAATATCCACAATGTGTTCAACCGCTTGCAAACGATTCGCCCGCAAAGTACTGCCTGTGGAAACCAAATCCACAATCGCATCGCTCAAACCCACCAAAGGCGCAAGCTCCATAGAGCCATACAATTTGATGATGTCCACATGCACCCCTTTTGCCGCAAAATGCGCCGCCGCAATGTTGGGGTATTTCGTTGCCACGCGCAAACGGCTACCAGCTTGGGCGGCTGCCTGATAATCAAAGCCTTCACGCACCGCCACCATCATTTTACAGGCAGCAATTTTCAAATCCAATGGCTGATACAAACCTTCGCCACCATGTTCAATCAACACATCTTTGCCCGCAATGCCAAAATCCGCCGCACCATATTGCACATAAGTTGGCACATCGCTGGCACGCACAATCACCAAACGAATGTTGTCGTGGTTGGTTTCAATAATCAATTTGCGCGATGATTCGGGGTTTTCCGCAGGCACAATGTCTGCCGCCGCCAACAAGGGCAAAGTTTCATCAAAAATCCGCCCTTTTGACAAAGCAATGGTTAAATGATTCATTTTTCAAAACCTTTCAATACCGAGCGCAAATCGCCCGCAATTTGGGTCGCGTTCAAGCCATAAGGCTCAAACAACACCACCTTACCCTGTTTATCCAAAATATACGCCCCCGAAGTGTGGTCCATATTGTAAGCCGTTGCCGATTTCACTTCGGTTTTTGCCGCCACAATGCGATACTGTTTTTTCACACTTTCAAGGTCTTGGCTGCCTGTTGCCGTTAAGCCGATGAATTTGGGGTGAAATTGTTGCACATAACGCCCAATTAAATCAGGCGTATCGCGTTGCGGGTCTATGCTCACAAACACCACCGCCACATCATCGGCTTGCGTCCCAAGCTGTTTTAAGGCTTCGCTGTACACCAGCAATTCGCTGGGGCAAACATCGGGGCAATGCGTAAAGCCAAACGCCAACAGCACCACCTTACCTTTCAGGCTGCTCAACGCAAATGCTTGCCCCAAAGCATTGCTCAAAGTGAAATCGCCGCCCATTTTTTCTTGTCGCACATCGCTGCCAGCCACATCGCTGGGCAACCGAGCCGCCGACACCGCAGGCGATGCCGATTTTTGTGGGGATACGCTTTCAGGCTGGCAAGCGGTCAATAAACACACCGCCAAGCACAATAATCGCCATTGCATGATTTTCCTTTATTTTAAAAAAATTGGGCAATGAGATGGACACAAACTGCTGCCAAGCAAGGCAGCACCCTTTCCCAAAAACCATATCATAACCGCAAATGGCTGGAACAACAAACGCAAAAAATCCCTTGATGTTCAATCAAGGGATTTCGTTAAAATGGCGCGGTGGACGGGGCTCGAACCCGCGACCACTGGCGTGACAGGCCAGTACTCTAACCAACTGAGCTACCACCGCGCATGAATCACTCGGCAAAACCAAGCATTCAAAAAGTGGTGGGTGATGACGGAGTCGAACCGCCGACATTCTGCTTGTAAGGCAGACGCTCTACCAACTGAGCTAATCACCCTGATTCCTGTTTTTTCTTTTGCCGTAGCAGCGAAAGACCGTATTAAACCACCATTCTGTTTGCCGCGCAAGCCTTGTTGTGCATTTTTTTGTTGCGATAATTTCATTTTGTTGTTTTTAAATGAAATTAAATTTGACGCAAGGGGCTTTTTTTGGTGCTGTTTTTGTCTTTGGTGGTTTGGGTGGCGGGCTTGGTTTTGGCTTTTTTCTCTTGCTGCTTGATGCTTTTGTCCAAAACTTGACCCAAGGTGCTGACCATTTTGCCACGCGCTTTTTGGTTAAGCAGGCGTTCTAAATCGCGGTCGTTGGTGATGTAGCCCATTTCCACCAGCAAGGTGGGGCAATTCGCGTTTTTTAACACGAAAAAGTTTTCTTTACGCACGGGGCGTATGGGGTTGAAGGTGCTTTGTACGTTACGCGCAATGTGCATACTGCGTTTGCCCATTTCGTGGTTTTTGCCTGCTGCAAAGGCATTGACCCCATGAGCGCGTGGCGTGGGTGCGCTGTCCACATGCACCGACACAAACAGCTTTTTGCAATGGGCGCGCGCATAATTCAAACGCTCTTGCAAGCTGACGGTTTTGTCCACGCTGCGGGTCATGGCTACGCTGTATCCTTTTTGCTTGAATTCGCGTTGTAATTGCTTGGACATATCCAAGGTAAAGGTTTTTTCCAAGTGCAATTTGCCTTTGTAGGTGCGTACTGTGCCAGGGTCTCTGCCGCCGTGTCCTGCATCAATCACAATATCGGCGGCAAGGGCTGCCTGAACACCCATACACGCACAGCACAGGCATAGAAAATGTCGTAATTTTTGCATTTTTGTATCTTTTTTTGGTTTTTGGACGAAAATTATAACAAGTTTCGCCTTTTTCAGGCAGCCTGAAATGCGTAAAGCTGCCTGAAACGCTATAATTTGCTTTTTTTGATTGTGGGCGCGGTAAATTATTGCGTTCTTTTTCGGATTTTAAATATGAAACAAAGAATTATCACAGCATTGATTTTGTTGCCCATCATGTTGGGCATGTTGTTTTGGGCGAATGGGGGCATTTGGGCGGCGTTTGCTGGGCTAATTGCTTTGTTGGCTTTGTGGGAATACAGCCGTTTGATGTTGTTTACGGGCAAGCAGCAGGTGGGCTACATTGGGGCAACGGCGGCGTTTATGCTGATGGCGTATTGTGAACAATGGGCGTTACCGCCTTTTGCTTGGGCGGTGGTGTTGGCGTTTTGGTTGTTGTTGATGCCAGCATGGTTGGCATTCAAATGGCAATTACAAGGGGCGGGGACGCGCACTTTATTGCTGGGCTGGCTGATGATGATGCCATTTTGGTATGGTTTGCTGATTTTGCGACCTGATGATGAGTCGGCTGTGCCTTTGTTGTCGCTGATGTGTGTGGTGTGGCTGGCGGATTCGGGCGCGTATTTTGTGGGACGCAAATGGGGCAAACACAAACTCGCCCCCACATTAAGCCCCAAAAAAAGCTGGGAAGGCGCATTGGGCGGCTTGGTTTTGGTGTGGATTTATGCGAGCGTGGCGCGTGGCATGGGCTGGTTTGGGTTTGAAAGCGGTTGGCTGACCACGCTGTTTGCCATGACGGTATTGACCTTTGTGAGCATAGGTGGCGATTTGCTGGAAAGCTGGTTCAAGCGCGTGGCAAACATCAAAGACAGCAGCAATTTGCTCCCTGGACACGGCGGTGTGTTTGACCGCGTGGACAGCATGATTGCGCTGATTGGCGTGGCGGCGGCGGTGCTGGTTTTGTTGGGATAAGGGGATTGGGATTCAGACAGCCTGAAATCCAATCTTCCACATGAAACAAAGAACACAGATAAAGGAAACCATGATGTTAGAAAACGGTTTTGTTTTGCTCAATAGCCATGAATTTGATATTCATAAACTGATTAACGATTTAAAAACAGACTGGGGGATTTCAGCCCAAGTAGAGCAGCATCAGGATTCATTTATCCTGAACATTGGCGATTTTTTGTGTGCGATTGCACTGATGCCAGCCCCTATTCCCAATGGCGAAGCGATACAATTCGCCAAAGGCAATTACTATTGCCCGAATGCGGTAGCTGCTGCCGAAGCCCACAAAGCGCATTTGATGGTTACGGTCATGAACCAAGCCGAAAACAGCGAAGTAGCTGGTATGAGCTTATACAGCAAAATTGTTTCAGGCTGCCTGAAACAAGAAAATGCCACCAGCGTTTACACTTCGGGAACGGTTTATACGGCTGATTTTTATCAGAAAGTAGCGAAAGAATACCTGCCTAACAATGAAATTCCGATTATGATTTGGGTTTATGTGGGCTTGGGGCAAAATGAGCAGGGCAACCAGCTTTACACATCGGGCATGGCGAAATTTGGCAAAGATGAAATGGAGATTTTAAACAGCAAAATCAATATGGGTACATTACACGCTTCATTGAGCAGTATGTGCAGTTACATCATCAGTTCAGGTTTGGTCTTGAAAGATGGGGAAACCATTGGATTTAGCGCAGAGCAGAAATGGGCAATCAGCCACTCAAAAAGCGTGTACGCACCAAGTGAGTTTTCATTAAAGATTGATATTCAATAAAATATTTTTAGGTTAAGCGGTCTATTGTTCTGTACAATAGACCGTTTAAAATTTTATAATGAAAGAACTTTATGTATAATCAACAAAATGTATGGGTATCATACCCAAGTTATGCTTATATAAAAAGTTATACTATTGGTATGAATATTCCAAAACTACATAATTATCCAGCTTATCGTAAGGCACAATTAGAATATTATGCCGATTCAACCAATAAAGAAAAAAGTGAAAAATTAAAAGAATTGGGTAAATATAGCTATGAACTTGACTTACAAATAAAGAGCTTTGAAAAATTTAAAGTTTTTCCGAATAGCTTATATGTTGATGGAGATGATAAAAAGAAACTTCCTGATTATCACGAATATGTTTTTCAAACTCTTGGTGGAGCTATCATTGTCAATGAAGCCTGTGCCAATATTTTAAAACAATTTAAGTTAGGCGATAGTACATTAACTCCTTTAAAAATTCGTGATGTATTCAGTGATGAGATATTATATTCAGGAACTATTTATTTTTTTCATTTATGTGAAATAAGAAATTATGTCAAAATTCCACAATCCCACGATAAGTTGCATTATTCTCCTAGTGGAACTTATCCATCCTATTCTGACTATAATCTTTGTTTAGACCACGATTTATTAGAAATTGATAAATCAGCTCTTGAATGTGATGTGGATATATGGCATGACCCTAGCTTTAGAGGTTCATATTTTTTCTCTGAAAAACTTCGTCAAGCTTTTATCCATGCAAATATGTTAGATAAGTGGAATCTGAAATCTTGTCAATTGGTTTAATTTGATACTATTTTTTTATTTGGAAGAATCTATTATGAGCGTTTACCCACAAGCAAGCGTAGGTCGGCTCTCAGAGCCAACCTACGCTTGCTTATTGTTTTTCATTGAAATTTACTTTCAGGCAGCCTGAAAATGATGGCTTAATGATTTGACATATTGAAATTGTGTGGGTGAAAGCACCCACCCTACTACTATTTTGCGTTTTGCAAAAATTTCATGCTACCTGAAACCCATTTCACATCAAATTAAGCCAAAATCTTTTCCACAATCTCGCGCACATCTTTGGATAAGGCGGGCAATGCCACAATCGCCTCCAATTCCGCACACATTAAGGCTTGACGTTGTGGCTCAATCCGTTTCAACAAATTAAACGCGCGCGCCAAACCTGCCGCCACTTGTGGATTGAATGCGTCAATTTTTTTGATGTGTTGCGCCACAAAAGCGTAGCCTGAACCGTCAAGCGCATGAAAATGCGGTACATTTCGCGCAAATGTGCCAATCAGGGCGCGGACTTTATTCGGATTGTCCAAAGCAAAACGTGGGTGATTTAAGGCTGCCTGAACCTGCGCCAAAGTATCTGCCCTGCGACTGCACGCAATCAATGAAAAATATTTGTCCATCACAAGGGCTTGATGGTCAAATTTCGCGGCAAATCGCGCCAACAATTCATCGCGTTTCGCGCTCGCATTGCTGTTGATGGACGACAACACGCCCCATTCGTGGGTCATGTTTTTACGTGCCATTTCATCATAATGTTCAAATACTTGCTCAATGGTTGCCGCTTCGTCAAAACGATGAATCAAGGGGAAACACGCATATTGCAAGGCGCGAAGTCCCGCATCTTTCGGATTGTATTCATAAAATGCGATTTCTTTGCCGCGCTTGTCGGCATTTTCCAGCTCACGCGCATTCAGTGCTGTCGCCAACAATTCGCCATGCAAAGCGTGGGCGATTTCGTCCAATAAGGCTTCACGCGCCATGGTGGTTTGCATGGGGTTGATGTGGTCGCGTTCGCCCCACAGTTCGGCTTCGGCTGGCACTTGCAACAGCATGGCTTTGAATGCCGCGTCCAGATTGTTGTCGTTCAGGATATTGCGTAAAGCTTGGATTAACAAGGGGTTTTGTGGCAAATCATTGCCTTGTTGCAATGCGGTTTCGTTGGCAAAAATGGCGCGGCGCAACAGGGTTTGTCCTGCTTCCCAACGGGCAAATTCATCGTCATCGTGCGCCAAAAGTAAGGCAAGTTGTTCATTGGTATAATCAAATTGCAAATGTACAGGCGCGGAAAAACCGCGCAATAATGATGGCGTAACTTGGCGCGCGTTTTCAATCAAAAATTCAAATGATTGCTCGGCTTGATTGAGGGTTAAAACGGTTTCCGTTTGCTCCCTCTCCCTTTGGGAGAGGGCTGGGGAGAGGGTTTGCGTGTCATCGGTTTCCCCTCTCCCTAACCCTCTCCCAGAGGGAGAGGGAATATTGGTTTCAGGCTGCCTGAAAGCGATTTTTGTGCCTTTTTCATCAAAAAATGCGATTTTAATCGGCATCATCATCGGCTTTTTGTCGGCAGCAGGCATATCGGGCGTGTCGGGCAAAGTTTGCTTGATTTTTAAAATGTATTTTTGTTCGCTGGGTGAGTAGTTCCCTGAAATTTGGAGCGTGGGCGTACCCGCTTGCGAATACCATAAGGCAAATTGTTCAAAATCAAAGCCATTTGCGTCTGCCATTGCCGCGCGGAAATCATCGCAGGTTACGGCTTGACCGTCATGGCGTTCAAAATACAATTTCATGCCCTTTTGGAAACCGTCTTCGCCCAAAAAAGTGTGGTACATGCGCACGACTTCCGCGCCTTTTTCGTACACGGTCATGGTGTAAAAATTGTTCATTTCCACATAGCTGGCGGGGCGGACGGGGTGTGCCATGGGGCTGGCATCTTCGGCAAATTGGTGTGTTCTCAATAATTTAACGTTTTCAATGCGGCGCACGGCACGGCTGGCGCGGTCGCCTGAAAATTCTTGGTCGCGGAACACGGTCAAGCCTTCTTTGAGCGAAAGTTGAAACCAATCGCGGCAGGTTACACGGTTGCCTGTCCAGTTGTGGAAATATTCGTGGGCGATGACGGCTTCTACGCCTTCAAAATCGGCGTCTGTGGCGGTTTGGCTGTCGGCAAGCACATATTTGGTGTTGAAAATGTTTAAGCCTTTGTTTTCCATTGCGCCCATATTGAAATCGCCCACCGCCACGACCATGTAAATGTCCAAATCGTATTCTAAACCGAAGCGTGTTTCGTCCCATTTCATTGAATTTTTTAAGGATTCAATGGCAAAGGCAACTTGGTGGGCATCGGCTTGGCGCGTGTAAAATTCAATTGCCACGCGGCGACCGCTTTGGGTGATGAAAAAATCCGATGTCAAAGCCAAATCGCCTGCCACCAAGGCAAACAAATAAGTGGGTTTGACAAAAGGGTCATGCCACACGGCAAAGTGTCGCCCATCGTTCAGGCTGCCTGAACGGATTTTGTTGCCATTTGACAGCAAAACGGGGAATTTGTCGGCATTGGCGCGAATTTCGGTGGTGAATTCGCCCATCACATCGGGGCGGTCGGGGTGGAAAGTGATTTTGCGGAAGCCTTCGGGTTCGCATTGAGTGTAGAGATTGCCGCCGCTTTCGTATAAGCCATTGAAAGATTTGTTTTTGCTCGGCTCAACGCGCGTGTGGACGGTCAGCGTGAATGGCTCGGTTGGCATATTCGGCAAAATTAGTGTTTCGTCTTGGCGAGCATAGGCGGTTTCAGGCAGCGTTTCATCGTTTTTTTTGATGGAGATGAGTTTCACATCGCCTTGCAAAATGAGTTCGGTTGCGCCATTTTGCGGCTCAATGTGCAGCGTGGCAAACACGTCTGTGTGTTCATCGTTGATTTCAAAGAGCAAATCGGTTTTGGGAACAAGGTGGGTGGGGGCGGTGTAGTCTTTTAAATATTTGACGGTTTGGGTCATGATTTTTTCCTTAAAATGGGTTTTCAGGCTGCCTGTAATCTGTCCCCGCCCACGCTGGCGGGGCAGGTTTGTGGCAACATTCAAAAATGGGGATAGGGTGTCATTCAATCGGCAAGTTTGTCCACACATTGCGGTAGGCGGTGTATATGACGCCCGCGTTCAAAATCGGCAAAAGCAATGCCATGATGATGAACAAGGGTACCATAGTCAGGATTGTAGCCGTTATGCCAGCAAGTGAATCATTTAATGCAAATGAGAGCAGGCTAAACAAGATGCCCAAGATAAAAGCCAAGCCAAAACCAATGACAAAGAAACCCAAATTCAAAGCAATCATGGGGGCGATGTTTTTCAGGCTGCCTGAAAAGCTCATTTTGATGGCGGTAAGCGGTTTCACATCGTGCAGCACCACCAAGGGGATACTGAAAAAGCCCACCATCATCATGAAAAAATACGACAACACAAAGAAAATGATGAATATGATAAGGCTATTGGTATTGATGTCGTTACTCATGATGTTGCCACCACCCAATAAGGCAAAAAATGCACCCCCCATCAACAAAATATACAGCAAGACAATGGGGATAAAACACAAGATTAAAATCAGCAAATCTTGCCATTTATGTTGAAATGCGGCAAATAAATGATTGACTTCCAATTCATCTCCTTCTGCCAAAGCCGCCATGCCCAGCAGCAAACCGCCTGTGAATAAAACGTTTAACATGCCGCTCAATATTTGTGCCACATTTGTCAAAATCAGGCTGTCGCTGGAAAAGGTAAGCGCGGTGCTGACCACCGTGATACACAAATTCATGATGAATGAAATCAACATCCATCGCCAAAATCGCGCTTTGGTTAAATGCCAAGCGTGTTTGAGCCAAAATATGCCATCTGAAAACGGCTGTTTGTTGGCAGATTCCAACAATATCAGTTCTTGTTCTTGAATGATTTGATTTTCCATGATTGTTTAACCTTTGAGGTTGGGGTTGAGAAAAGGGTGGTGGTACACGCCAGCAATCTTTAAAAGCTGCCTGAAATCCATTCCCTCCCCCTTATATAACGCGAAATCGGGATAAAAGTAATTGATAAATTTAAGTAACTTTACTCCCTCTCCCTGTGGGAGAGGGTGGGGGAGAGGGTATGCCCAACGCTTTCCCACAGGGAGAGAAAGCCAGCTTGTTGGCAAATTTACAGTTACTTACCCCGAGCTCACGTTATATAGGGGGAGGGGGCAGATGAGTGGCAATGCAAAACAGGCAGCCTGAAACCTTATTTTTGCTTTTTATTGGGGATTTTCAAACCCAGCCATTTGATGTAGCTGTGTTCGTCCAATTCTTTAACCGTAATTTGAAAATCGCCAATCAAAATGCGGTCGCCAGCCACAGGCACATCGCCAAATCGCTCGCGGAACACCGATGCCAAACTGCGCGTTGCGTCCATATCATCGCCCAGTTTCAAACCATAGGCAAATGCCAGTTCGCCCACTTTCGCATCGGGTTTGACCACAAATTCGCCATAAAATTGTTGTTCGTCTTGGTGTTTGCGTACATCGGCAAATTGGGTGGCAAATTCATCGGCTTTGCTTTGCGGCAACACATACCACACCACATCGCCTGCCTGCATTTGGGTGGTCATGTTTACGGTAATCGTTTCATTGTGGCGAATCAGGGCAAACAAACGCGCATCGGCAAAATCGTTCAGGCGCGTCATGGCGTAGGGGTGGCTGTTTTCGGCTTGCGAATTGGGCGCAACTTGAAACGATTGCAAACCCACCGACAAATGATTGCCCAACCAAATTTCGCGGCTGTCCAAAGGTTCGGGCTTGGGGGGCAGCACCATGCCCAATTTGCGCGCCAAAAAGGGTATGGTGGTGCCTTGTATCAACAAAGACAAAATCACCACCGCAAATGCCACATCAAACAATAATTGCGCCTGCGGTATGCCATTCATCAAGGGCATAATCGCCAAAGTAATCGGCACAGCACCGCGCAAACCCACCCAACTGATGTATGCCAATTCTTTACCCGAATAGTGAAACCACTTAATGGCGGTGTACACCGCCAAAGGTCGCGCCACAAAAATCAAAAAGGCGGCAATCACCAAGGCGTGTGCGCCCTGTCCCAACAAGCTGGACGGCGTAACCAGCAAACCCAATACCAAAAACATCACGGCTTGCGCCAGCCATGCCAAGCCGTCCATCACATTCAAAACGTGTTGGGTGGCGGCATTGCGTAAATTGCCCACAAACACGCCCACCAAATACACCGCCAAAAAACCACTGCCTTCAAACAAATTGCTCACGGCAAACACCAATAAACCGCCCGAGGCAATCATGATGGCATACAAGCCTTCTGCCAGCTTGATTTTTGCCAACAAATGCGCCAAAGCATGACCCGCTGCCACACCAAAGAGCAAACCCAAACCCATTTGTTTCAACAGCATGAGCAAGGTGCTGGCAAGTGTGGTTTCGGCAGGCTGCATAATCATGCCAATTAACACGCTCACCAACAAAATTGCCATGGGGTCGTTTAAGCCGCTTTCCAGTTCCAATGTGGCTTGAATCCGCGCATTGAGCCGCACGCCACTGTTGCGCAACAGCGAAAACACCGCCGCCGCATCGGTTGAACCCACAATGGCTGCCATCAGCAATGCCATTTTCCAGTCGGCACCCAAATAAAATGTGGCAAACAAACCCAATAAGCCCACGCTGGCAAGCACCCCCCAACTTGCCAATACAAGGGCGGGTTTGAGCGCAATGCGGAAGGTTTCAAATTGGGTACGCAAGCCGCCGTCGAGCAAAATGATTGCCAAAGCCAGTTGGCTGACCAAATTGGCGATGTTGTAATTGCTAAATTGTATGCCAAAGCCTTCTTCGCCTGCGAGCATACCCACCCCCAAAAAGGCGAGCAGCAGGGGCATACCCAAACGGGCAGACAATCGGCTGGCAATCACGCTGACAAACAACAGCAAAGCCATGACTAAAAAAAGCATATTGAGTGTGGTCATTTTGGTGTGCTTTCGTGTGGGTAATAATGTGGATTATATATTAAAAATGATAATATTCATAGGTTTATATGAGTTTTTTGCATGAAAATTGGGGGCTGGCTGCCTTTCACGACCCTACAAAAAAATAAAATGGCGTGTGTTTGGGATTTGCGCTGTATCGCTGCGCGAGCGACTGTTGCCCACCGCTAGGTGTACTTTTTTAAAAAGTAAGTCTCCGAAGGCAAAATCCATTTTTTGTAGGGTCGCGAAAGGCTGCCTGAAAAAAGAGCGGAGAGGAAATCCGCCCTTGTGTGGGTTTGAAAACCTGTGGTGGGATTGTCTAAATTTTCCCAATCAGGTTTTCGGTACTTTGGCGCACGGCTGCGTCCAAATCCAGCAAATCGTCTATGCTGTTCAGGCTGCCTGAAACGTGCTGCGACAAGGCTTGTTCCACCAATTTGGCAATGTCGGTAAAGCCGATTTGTTCGCGCAAAAAGGCGGCAACCGCCACTTCATTTGCCGCGTTGAGTACGCATGGCGCACTGCCGCCCGCATACATGGCGTCATACGCCAATTTCAGGCAGGGGAAACGAACAAAATCGGGTTCGGCAAAAGTTAAGGCTTTGATTTGGCTGAAATCCAATTTACCCACGCCCGAATCAATCCGTTCAGGCAGCCCCAAACAGTAGGCAATGGGCGTACGCATATCGGGCTTGCCCATTTGCGCCAGCACCGAGCCATCGGCATAGCGCACCATGCTGTGTATGATGGATTGTGGGTGAATAACCACTTCCAGTTGCTGGGGTGGGCAGTTGAACAAATGGTGGGCTTCAATCAATTCCAAGCCTTTGTTCATCATGGTGGCAGAATCCACCGAGATTTTTTGACCCATAGACCAGTTGGGGTGTTTGACCGCTTGCGCTGGTGTGATGTGGGGCAAATCCGCCAAATCGGTGTGCAAAAACGCGCCACCCGATGCCGTTAAAACAATGGATTCAATGCCATGCACGTTCAGGCTGCCTGAAAAATCGCGCGGCAAAACCTGAAAAATCGCATTGTGTTCACTGTCTATGGGCAGGACTTTTGCACCGTTTTGCTGGGCGGCATTCATGAATAAATTGCCTGAAACAACCAGCGTTTCTTTATTTGCCAAATAAATGGTTTTGCCAGCCTGTGCCGCCGCCAAAGCCGAAGGCAAACCTGCCGCACCCACAATCGCGCACATCACGCCCGACACTTCGGTGGCGGTGGCGACATCAATCAGGGCTTGTTTGCCGTGCAAAACTTGGGTGGGGCTGTTGATTTGCAACAGCAATTCGCGCAACTGTGCCGCGTGGTGTTCATCGGCAACCACCGCAAATTGGGGGCGATGTTGCTGGCATTGTTGGGCGAGTTTGGCAACTTGGGTGTGTCCAGCCAAAGCGAAAATGCGAAAACGGTTGGGGTGTCGTGCCACCACGTCCAAGGTGGACACGCCTATGCTGCCTGTGCTGCCAAGAATGGTTAAAATTTGCATGATGATTTCCGTGAAAAAATAAGCGAAATTATAGCGTAAAGTTTCAGGCAGCCTTTTGCTGCCTTCGGTAACTTAACTTCTAAAAAATGAATGCCCAAAGATTTGCGCCTAAACAGCATTTTCAGGTAGCCTGAAAATCAATCTTTCAAAATCTGCGCCAATTCAGCCGACCGCGTTGCTGCCGCATGAACGCCTTCTGTCAAACCGTCCGCCACACCACATTCTTCAAATTTCGTCAGCGCAGCGAAAGTTGTGCCGCCTTTTGATGTAACCTGTTGCTGTAAAATGAAAAAATCTTCGCCCGACTGTTCTGCCAACGCCACCGCACCGCGAAAGGTGTTCAACGCCAATGTCCGTGCCGTCTCATCGGCAAAACCCAAACCTGCTGCTGCTTTCTGCAATGCATTCATCAAATAAAACACATATGCCGAGCCGCTGCCTGAAATTGCCGTAATCGCGTTCATCATTTTTTCATCGTTTAACCAAATGGTTACGCCACAGGCTGCCATGATTTTTTCGGCAATCGCGCAATCAGACGCACTCATGCCCTCTGCCGCAAACAGCCCCGACACGCCCAATCCCACCGCACAGGGTGTGTTGGGCATCACGCGGACAATGCGGTGTGTGCCAAGCCAATTTGCCAGCGTGTCCACTGCCAAACCTGCTGCCAGCGATAAAATCAACGCACCGCCGTGTCGCACATTTTGCAGCGCGGCTTTCATGTCTTGCGGTTTTACGGCTAAAATCAGCACATCTTGGGGCGACAAGGTTTCAGGCAGCCTGAAATCGGTGGCGACATGAAAATCCTGTTGCAAACGCGCATTTTTTTCTGCGCTGCGATTGGCGACAAAAATCGCGTCATCGGGCGATTGGGCGCGTAATCCTGCGATAATCGCGCGCGCCATATTGCCACCGCCTAAAAAATAAATCGTCATGGTTGTTTCCCATTTGGTTTAAAATAATTGAATTTTAGCTTGAAACAAAATCCACATGAACAAAATCCTGTTTTCTTTGCTGTTGATGTCGTGTGTGCCTGCTTGGTCGGCGGTGTGCAATTCGGCGCAAATTGATGAAATCATTGCCCCAGCCACCGCGCAAAATCACAGCGTGGAAGTACAATGCACCGCCCACTTGCCCCACAACAGCACCGTTTCCAAACGCCTGTATTTTTCAGGCAGCCAAGCCAGCGATGTTGCGCTGCATTGCAACGGCAGCACCATCGCGCCCACCCACACGCAAGGCGGCGACAGCGTGGTGATTCGTTCGGTGCAACACGCCAATGGACAATGGTCGCGCCCCGAAAACATTGCGCTCAATGCTTGTCGCGTACACGGTTCGGTGCGGATTTTGGGCATGGGCGCAAATGGTGAAGCGGAAAAAGTCAAACTGTCTTCGCAACAACAAGGGCATACCGAACGCGCCCAAGCTGCCGCGCCACGCGCCATACACTTGAATAATATGACGATAATCGGGCAAAATCGTGTGCCGCTTTATCTTGCACCAGGGGTGAATGGGGTGCGCGTTTCAGGCAGCCGAATCACGGGCAAAAGCAGCAGCGTTGCCATTTATTTGGACGCAGAAAGTGGCAACAACCACTTTACCCACAACACCATAGACACCCAAACCGCCAGCCGCGAACTCATCGCCATAGACGGTTCAGCCAACAATGTGTTTGAAAACAATCGCTTTTCATCGCTCAATCGCGGCGGCATTTATTTTTACCGTAATTGTGGCGAAGGTGGCACAATCCGCCATCAAACGCCAAGCGGCAACACCGTGCGCAACAATGTGTTTTTCTATCGCAAATACAATGGCAAACTGCCAGCCGTGTGGCTGGGGGCGCGAAATGGCAATCGCAGCTATTGCGAAGCCGATTCGGGCTATGCCTTTGGCAGCAGCAGCGATAACCGCGATTTTGCCGATAATAATCTGATTGAAAACAATAAAATCCACAAATTGTCGCCACAAAAAATGTTGCGCGACCATGGCAATGGCAACCGCATTGTGGGCAATGTTACGGTAAATTGATTTCAGGCTGCCTGAAAATACACGATAATTTTGGTAATGACCACAAATCTGTCCCCTCCCCCGTCTCCAACGGGGGAGGGCTAGGGTGGGGGCAAATCGGTAGAAACAAATGAATTTTGATAAAAAATCCACGAACCACCCCCACCCTAACCCTCCCCCGCCAGACGGGGGAGGGGATAGGTTTTAGGCAGCCCAAAGATTTTTGTCGTGTACGAAAAAGCTACTTGAAAATTCATCATTATTTTTTAATCAATAGAAAGCAAATCATGAAATTTTTAAATAAACAATCCCCCAATTTCCAAAGTGAATTGCAAAACCTGCTCGCCTTTGAAACCGCGCAAGACCCGAAAATTGACCAAATTGTTGCCGACATTTGTGCCGATGTGAAACAGCGCGGCGATGAGGCGGTGGTGGCATACACCAACAAATTTGACGGCACAAACGCGCAAAGCATGGCAGATTTGACTTTATCGCAAGACGATTTGCGTGCAGCCTTTTTCAGGCTGCCTGAAAACGTGCAAAATGCCCTGAAAACAGCCGCTCAACGCATTGAATCCTATCATCAAAAACAAAAACAAGAATCGTGGACATACACCGATGAAGACGGCACACTTTTGGGACAACAAATCACGCCATTAGACCGCGTGGGCATTTACGTCCCCGGTGGCAAAGCGGCATATCCCAGCAGCGTGATGATGAACGCCATGCCCGCCCACGTTGCAGGCGTACCCGAAATCATCATGGTTGTGCCAACGCCCAAAGGCGAGCGCAACGACATTGTGTTGGCAGCCGCCTACATCGCAGGCGTAACGCAGGTTTACACGATTGGTGGCGCACAAGCGATTGCCGCTTTGGCGTATGGCACCGAAACCGTGCCGCAAGTGGACAAAATCACAGGGCCGGGCAATGCCTACGTTGCAGCCGCCAAACGCCGCGTGTTTGGCGTGGTCGGGATTGACATGGTGGCAGGCCCGAGCGAAATTTTGGTCATCGCAGACGGCAGCACGCCAGCCGATTGGGTGGCTATGGATTTGTTTAGCCAAGCCGAACACGATGAAATCGCACAAGCCATTCTCATTTCAACATCAAAGAATTATCTGGACGAAGTGCAAAACAGCATGGACAAATTGATTGAAGAAATGCCACGCCGCGACATCATTTCAGCCAGCCTGAACAATCGTGGCGCGATGATTTTGGTGGACAATTTGGACGAGGCTTGCGAAGTCGCTAACTACATCGCGCCCGAACACCTTGAATTATCAGTAGAAAATTCCGAACAATGGGCGAAAAAAATCCGCCACGCAGGCGCGATTTTCATGGGCAAATTCACCAGCGAAAGTTTGGGCGATTATTGCGCGGGCCCCAATCACGTTTTGCCCACCAGCCGCACCGCGCGTTTTTCATCGCCATTGGGAACATATGATTTCCAAAAACGCAGCAGTCTGATTCAAGTTTCAGAAGATGGCGCACAAAAATTGGGCAAAATCGCCAGCGTGTTGGCGCATGGCGAAATGCTGACCGCACACGCTCGTGCAGCAGAAATGCGTTTGAAAGATTGATGATTTTGGGGTGGAAAATCACATCCCAATCTTTTTCAGGCAGCCTTTCACTACCCGACAAAAAGGTTTTTTGCCTTCGGCGACTTACTTTTTAAAAAAGTAAGCCAAATACATTAACGCTGAACGGTTTCGTTTTAAACAAATATTTCAGGCAGTCTGAAAAGATTAGCCCATTGAATAAAATGGAAATAACCTTTATTTTTTGTAGGGCAGTAAAAGGCAACCTGAAACGATTTCAATAAGGAAAAACGATGTTAAATAAGATTGTTTATTCAATGATTTTATCATTGGGTTTGGCAGCTTGTGCGACCCAATCCGCGCCACAAACCGCAACCGCACCCCAATACGATGCGGCTGCGTTGGTGGGAAAATGGCATTGCCACGCGCAATTTGAAGAAAATATGGATTATGCTTTTGACATAGATTATCACGCTGATGGCACCAGCCGCGACAAAGGCATTTTAACCGTGCGATTGAGCGAAAAAGATTTGGCATGGCAATTTGAAGCACAAACGCAAAGCAAATGGCGCATTGACGGTGCACATTTCTTTGAACAACAAGCCGCCAAACCGATTGTCAAACTCGTGCCGATTGAAAACAAAAACACGCGCAGATTGTTAAAAGCGTTTGAAAAAAACAATCCCGAAGTGCTTGAAATGAAAAAAGAATTGTTAGACAGTTTGAGTAAATTTGATGATGAAGTATTTCGTGGCAAAATCATTGCCTTAAATGATAAGCTATTTCAAGTAGAAGTAGAAATTGATGACATGAAAGTCATGAGGACTTGCCAACGCATTTGATTTTACAAAGAAAAAAGCTGCCTGAAAACACATTTCAGGCAGCCTTTTGTGATTTTAGGCGCGATAATAAGGCGACACGCGCATATTACTTAAACTGAATGTCTCGCTTTTCACATTGTGCGATTGCTGCCAACTGCGCACGGTGCTGGGCGCGACAGCTTGTTGCCACGTTTGCGCCAACCTTGCCGCTTGGGGTGCATTTTCATGCAAGCTGACCGCCACCCATTCACGCGACACAGGCACGGACAATGTGTACAAACTCGCACAATCGGCATGATTCAGGCAGCTTTGCGGCAACACGCCCACGCCCAAACCTTGTTTGATGAGCAAAATCAGCGTGTGGGCATCATCGCTGCTCAAAAGTGGCGCAACTGCCGTGTGCCGCCTGAAAAATTGCAGCAACAAGGCATTGCCAAACGCCGCCTCATCATATGCCAACAAAGGGCGAGTGGATAAAATATCTTGATGATTTTGCGATGAAATATCGTCTAAACTCAATAAAACGCACGGGTCGGTGTGTAAAGTTTGCACCGCATAATCGGCAGGCAAAGGCGCATCGGGGCGCACCAAAATGGCAACATCCAAATTTTTGTGGCGCAAATCGTCCAACAAGGCCGCTTGTGGCGCAACAAATGCGCGTGTGCTGTCGGGCAAATGGGGCAGCAACTGGCTCAATACGGTGCTTTGCAATGAAGTTTGCACGCCCATTTTCAGGCTGCTTGCCAGCGCGTTTGCCGTGTCGGTCAAAGACATTTGTGCAAACAAATTGCCAATTTGTTGGGCAATGGGCAAGGCACGTTCGCCTTGTTCGCTCAACACCGCACCGCGCCGATTGCGGTCAAACAGGGGATAGCCCAAGTGTTTTTCCAGATTTTTGATTTGCGCGCTCACGGCACTTTGGGTAATGCCTTGTTGCTCGGCGGCGGCGGCAAACGTCCCACTGTGGCAAATGCTTAAAAAGGTTTGAATTTCGCGTATCATGTTCTTTCTCCCAAAATATTTTGATGATTTACATTAAGGTTGTGAAGGTATCATAAGCAAATTTGCTCATCAAAATACACAATAAAATCATGAACCCATAACGCAAAAAGCGTGTGCCGCCACGCATTGCCAAGTGTGCGCCCACCACGCCGCCCAACAAATTCGCCACACCCAAAGGCACCGCCCAATGCCACAAAATGTAGCCATGTGGCAGAAAAAAAGTTAAGGCAGCAAAATTGGTGGTCAAATTGATGATTTTGGCAGACGCGGTGGCGGTCAAAAAATCATAAGCAAAAAAACGCACAAACACAAAGGTAAACAGGCTGCCTGTACCCGGTCCCAAAATGCCATCGTACAAACCGATGATTGCGCCAAACAACAAACCCAATCGCCATTCTTTTGATGTCAATGCCGTGTTGCGGGCGATTTGCCCCAAATCTTTTTTGCAAAATGTGTACACCAACATGAGCAACATCATGATTAACATGGCAGGTTTCATATAATGCACGGGAATGTGCGCCACCCATTTCGCGCCCAAATAAGACGCGCCAAACGCCAACACCGCCGCAGGCAGCAACATGCGCCACGGCACGGCAATTTTGCGGACATATTGTTGCGCCGCCATTGCCGTCCCCAAGCTGGAAGCCAATTTATTGCTGCCTGAAACCGTGGCAATGGGCGTGCTGCTTGGCATTAAGCCAAATAGGGCAGGCAACTGCAACAAACCACCGCCGCCCACCGCAGCGTCCATCACACCTGCTGCAAAACCCGTTAAAAGCAGTAAAATAATGGGGGTATCCATAAACCAACACGCCAAAATGAGGCGATTTTAATAGAAATTTTTGTTGATGAATAGAAATTAAGGTCAAAAAATATGATAGGTCTGATTCAGCGTGTGCGCGAAGCACGAGTGTGTATCAACGATGAAACCGTGGGCGAAATTGGCACAGGATTGCTGGTTTTGCTGGGCGTTGAGCAAGGCGATGACGCGGCAAAAGCCAAACAATTATTGGATAAAATATTGAATTATCGCGTTTTTAGCGATGAAAATGGCAAAATGAATTTGAATGTGCAACAAGCAGGTGGTGCGCTGTTGGTGGTGTCGCAATTCACTTTGGCGGCAGACACCAAAAGTGGCACACGCGCCAGTTTTTCACGCGCTGCACCGCCCGATTTGGCGCGTGATTTGTATGCCCATTTTTGCCAGCAAGCCGCCCAAAAAATCCCCACCCAAACAGGGCAATTTGCTGCCGATATGCAGGTGCATTTGTGCAACGATGGGCCCGTTACATTTTGGTTGCAAGTGTGATTTCAGGCAGCTTTTCAGCGTTTGTGGGACGCTGGAACGCTGCCTGAAATGGTTTTTGAGATGATTGTTCATCAAATTGAATTGATTTATGCAATTTTCACAACAATGTCGTCCAAACCCGCAATGCTGCCGTGCAACACATCGCCTTGAACCACCGCGCCCACGCCTTCGGGTGTGCCAGTGAAAATCAAGTCGCCTGCCTGTAAAGCAAACAATTCCGACAATTTGGCAATCGTTTCTGCCAAATTCCACGTTAAGTGGCTGATGTTGCTGTGTTGTTTGGTTTCGCCATTCACATTCAAGCGAATTTCGGCTGCCTGAATGTCGCCCACATAATCGGCAACAGGGCAAATCGCACCAATTGGTGCAGAAAAATCAAATGCCTTGCCAATTTCCCAAGGGCGACCTGCGTTTTTCATGGCGGCTTGCAAATCGCGGCGCGTCATGTCCAAGCCCACGGCATAGCCATAAATGTGCGCCAAAGCGTTTTCGGGGCGAATATTGGCACCGCCTTTGCCAATGGCAATGACCAATTCCACTTCATAATGCAAATTTTGCGTTAAACTGGGATAGGGCATTGCCACTTCGCCTTGGGGGGGCACGGG
The DNA here is from genome assembly GCF_014054525.1 of Alysiella filiformis. NCBI lineage: Bacteria > Pseudomonadati > Pseudomonadota > Betaproteobacteria > Neisseriales > Neisseriaceae > Alysiella > Alysiella filiformis. The sequence continues at coordinate 710,759 of NZ_CP059564.1, read as the reverse complement.
CAAAATGGATTGCATGTCGTTGTGTTTACAAAAGAAAAAAGGTGGTTCACGCTCGGGGTCTGCGCCCATTTCACGCGCGTGGGCGGCGTAGTTGCGCCCCACGCAATACACGCGGCGCACAGGAAATTGCGCTTGGCTGCCACGCACAGGCAAACCGACCAGATTCATGGGTTCAATCACATATTGGCTCATGGTGTTTTCCAAATCAAGTTGATAAAATCAATCCAATGGCGTTTCAGGCTGCCTTTTGGCAAAATCTGAAACATGAAAAATTCAAATATAAAATAAAACTATGATACAAATTATTCATCAAAACCCCAGCTGGCTGCTCGTCAATAAACCCGCAGGCATGTTGGTACACCGCTCGTGGCTGGACACACACGAAACCGTATTTTTAATGCAAACCCTGCGCGACCAAATTGGGCAACACGTTTACCCCATACATCGCCTAGACCGTCCCACTTCGGGCATCATGCTGTTTGCGCTCAACAGCGACACCGCGCGGTTGTTGGTGCAACAATTTGAAAGCCAGCAAATCCAAAAAGACTATCTTGCCATCGTGCGCGGTTGGACGGCAGATTCAGGCAGCATAGATTATCCACTTAAAGTACAACTTGATGATATTGCAGATGAATTAAGCAATCCCAACAAGCCAGCCCAAGCTGCGCGCACCGATTATTGTACCTTGGCGCGTACCGAATTGCCGTTTAGCAGCAATCCGCGTTTTGTCAGTTCGCGTTATTCGCTGTTGCACATCACGCCACACACGGGGCGCAAACACCAAATTCGCCGTCATTTGAAACACATTTTCCACCCCATTGTGGGCGACACCACGCACGGCGATTTGCGGCAAAACAAGGCGGTGCAACAATTTTGTGGCAACACGCGCCTGTTGTTGCACGCGCAAAGTTTGCAATTTTTGCTGCCTGAAACGGGCGAAATGCGGCAATTTCACGCGCCAGTTGATGAAGATTGGCAAAATGTGTGCCGCGCATTTGGTTTTGAGGTGGAATCGGCGTAAAATCAAAAATTTCACATTTTCAGGCAGCCTGAAACGCAAAAAAGCCCGAACAAAACGTTCAGGCTTTTGAAATTTGGTGGGTCGTGAGCGATTCGAACGCTCGACCAACGGATTAAAAGTCCGCTGCTCTACCGACTGAGCTAACGACCCAATGAAAGATTTGAATTGTACGCGCCATTGTGTTTTGCGTCAAGCCCAATCGGTGTAAAAAATCGCCATTTTTCTTAATTGCTTATTTTTAAAATTAATTTAAATGCGTTTGCTTGAAATCAGCAAAATATGACAATTATCGGCACTTTCAGGCTGCCTGAATGGTGGTGAAACCATTTTGTCAATGCAAAAACAAATACTTGCAAGCTCATCACAATCACTTGATTTTATGTTAAAATGACGCAAAAGTCAGATTTGAAAGACAGAACTTATGTTTAATCCCCTACAACATCGCATCAACATTGATGCTTTGCGTAAATATGCTCAAAAAAATTTCCCCACGCTTTGCCAACCGCGTCCCCACGATGCCCACAAAGGCACTTGTGGCACGGTTTGTGTGGTTGGTGGGGCAAAAGGCATGGTTGGTGCGGCTTTTTTGGCTGCCGATGCGGCTTTGCAAACGGGTTGTGGCAAAGTGTTGGTGGGCTTGAATCAAAATCCCAATCCTGTGCCGTTTTTTCCCACACGCCCTGAATTGATGGTGGATTATGCGGTTGATGTCCTCAAAACACACCATCAAATTGTGGATACTTGGGTGGTGGGCTGTGGTTTGAGTCGCAATGAAACGGCAGGTCAATTACTCAAAGCCATTTGGAACAGCAGCACACCACAATTGGTGTTGGACGCAGACGCGCTGCATTTGTTGGTGGACATTTCCAAGCAGCTCAATCCCACCAAACGTGCCGATTTGGTGCTGACCCCACACCCTGCCGAAGCCGCGCATTTGCTTGACACGGGCGTAACGCAGGTGGAGGCAAACCGCTCTTGGGCGGCGCGTGAATTGGCATCGCGTTACCGTGCGTGGGTGGTGCTGAAAGGGCATGAAACGGTCATTTCATCGGCGCGTGGGGCTTTGCAAGTGAATGAAACGGGCAATGCGGGCTTGGCAACGGCAGGTTCGGGCGATGTGTTGTCGGGCATCATTGGCAGCTTGTTGGCGCAAGGCTTGGAGGCGGAAGAGGCGGTGCCTGCTGCGGTGTGGCTGCACGGTGCGGCAGCAGACATTTTGGCGCAAATGCAAATCGGCCCGATTGGTTTGATGGCGGGCGAATTGGCGCAAGCGGTGCGTTGGTTGCACAATCAACTGGCAAGCACACCCAGCATGACTTTATAATCATGATTGTTTTGTCTGATTGATTTTCATCAACACACTTGCAAATCCAATGAGTTTTACTGAATCAACGCTATACTCAACTCTTTTTTCTGAATTGATTTAATTGAAACATCTTTAATTTGAATTAAAAATAAATGAAAAAATGATTTCAAATAGACCAGTTAATTTCAGAAAACAGTTGAGCATAGCGTTGATAAATTGGTGGTTAATGAGAATAAATGACTTGCCTTGTGGAGGTTTGTATCCCTTCTGCGGAAAAATTTGTATTAAAACAAAATGTTAATCCGTTTCTTATCCCGAGTTCGCGTAAAATTTAAGTACTACTCGTGTTAATTAATTATTTATGGAGATGTATATTATGGATTTAAAAGAAAGTGATATTTTAGGTGATGATGTAAATAAACACTGGTACTATATCGCCAAAGCTCGTGCTATGCAAAATATTTTGCACAATGTTCAAGCAAAAACAGTACTTGATGTGGGTGCTGGGTCTGGTTATTTCTCTCGCTATCTGCTCGAGCATTCTAATGTTCAAGTAGGTGTATGTGTAGATATCAGTTATCCAACTGAATATGATGACACACATTCAGGAAAGCCTCTGTATTTTAGACGGTCTATTTTGGATACGGCTCAGGCAGGTATTGCACCTGTTGATTTATGTTTAATGATGGATGTGTTGGAGCACGTTGAAGATGACGTGGGTTTATTAAAAACCTATGTTGAGCAAGTGCCAAGTGGTACAAAATTTTTAATTTCAGTGCCTGCATTTCAATTTTTGTGGAGCAGTCATGATGTATTCTTGGAACATTATCGCCGTTATACACGCCAGCATTTGGCAGCAACTGTTCAATCATCAGGCTTAAATATCATTCAAAACCATTATTATTTTGGGGCGGTCTTCCCAATTGCACTAACAATGCGTTTATTTGAACGCATTTTTCCAAAAAAAGAAACCAAATCCCAATTGGTCAAACACCACCCTTTAACAAATGCCATACTGTTAACGGCTTCCCAAATGGAAATCCCATTTCAAAAATGGAATAAATTGGCGGGATTAACCGTTTTTTGTTTGGCAGAAAAACCTTAAATCAATATTAAAATCATAAGATTAAAAAATTATGCAAACACTTTTTTCTCCCAAATCTCAAACCAAATTACTGGGTGTTTTGGTTTTGAGCTGTCTGATTTTTTTGCTTTATCCTGATTATTTACCCTTAATTGACTTGCCACAACATGCCGCACAAGTTACAACTTTGGATGATTTAACCAAAGGAAAAAGTGTTTGGCAAAACATGGTATTTACCAATTTTGATACACCTTATTTAACCTCTTATTTATTATGGTGGTTTTTTTATCAGTTTATGGACATCAGCACTGCTTCTAAGTGGGTGATGGTGGTTGTTTTTTGTTTGTATGTTATCAGTATCAGACAGCTACGTTTGGCTTATGGCAAAGATAAACTATTGGATTTTTTGGCGTTAAGTTGTTTTTTTGGATTTGCATATCAGTGGGGATTTGTCAGTTTTATGATGAGTGTACCTGTTGGTATTTTCTTTTTAATTTCGTGTAAAAATTATTTTGAAACCCACAAACCAAAACAGTTGGCAATCGTTTTTGCTTGGGGTGTTTTATTGTATTTTAGCCATATTTTGGGTTTTGCATTTTTTTGTTTTGTGGCGTATTGCAATTTTTTGGCATCATTTAAGCAACACAATTGGCAACAACGTTTTTATTTTACTGGCGTATTTCTATTATTTGCCATCATACTGGTAAGAATTATTTTAAAACCTGACCCTGCATTTTTTGAAGGTTATCCAATAGGTTATGTTGAGCAACATCCCTTTTTGTGGAAAACACAAGAATTGCTGTATTTGCCTTGGCACATGAATGATATTTATCATTATCATCTGGCATTTTATGGTGTGCTGATTTTGCCGATTTTTATGGGATACCGATTAAGTCGTCAGTGGCAACTTTATGTACCATTGATTGCTTGTTTGATTATTTGGTATGCATTGCCACATATTGCATTTCAGACTGCCTTTTTATATCAAAGATTTGCAATATTTGTACCGATTTTTTATGCGTTAATTTGGCTACCCAATACAGATTTGCGTGGTGGGCGTTATAATATCGCACAAGTGGCTACGGTATTTTTTATGGTAAGTATCTTGGCTATTTTATATAAAAATCACAATGATAATGTACAGTTTCAATACTCCAACATCAGGCTTGATTTTGAAAAAACCAAACAAGACATGCAGCCAAACAAACGTGCCATGTTTTTGTTTGATGAAGCTTCACGCCATGATTCTAGCATTACCACCGATAGAAACTATCTCCATTTTGCACAGTGGTATCAAGCAGAAAAACACGGCTGGGTGGATTTTAGTTTTGCGACATCACCCGCGATGATTGTGCGTTTAAAAGCAGAAGAAATTTATCCCAATTACAAGAAAAATCGTGGTGCAGTAAAAGGAAATTTAACCCAAATTTTAGATTGCAGCATTTATGATTATTTGGTTATGCGAGTGGTGGATAATCCGATAGATGATGTTAAAAGCTGGCTTAAACAAAATCCCAGTTGCCAAAATAAGGTTTTGGTTGCACAGCATGGTACATGGTTATTATGGGGTAATGAAAAATAAAATGATATTCAAACAGTTTGGAATCTATTCACTCATTGGGATATTGAATACTTTAATTCATGTTGTGGTATTTGGTTTGTTGCTTGCAAATGATGTGTCTGCCACATGGGCAAATGGTATGGCATTTTTCTCTACCGCTACATTTAGTTATTGGGCAAATGCCAAATGGACATTTCAACAATCTTATCAAAACCTGTCGTCTTATATGGCATTTGTGGCATGGATGGGCAGTTTGGCGATATTTTCAGGTTGGCTTGTGGATTATTTGGCATGGACATCGTGGTTAGCCATACCTTTTTTTATGGTATTGAGTGTGATATTGGGGTTTTTGGGTGCAAAAAAACTGGTTTTTCGTAAAGGAAATTCATCATGAGTATTGTGATTTCTTTGGTTATTCCTGTTTTTAATGAAGAGGATAGCATACCGTTATTTTATCAAACTGTTCGTGAATATGTGCCTTTACACGATTATCATGTTGAATTGGTGTTTTGTAATGATGGTAGTACCGACCAAACCGAGGTACTATTAAATCAGCTCGCTCAACAAGATAAATGGGTTAAAACACTGCACTTTACACGCAATTTTGGTAAAGAGTCTGCTCTGTTTGCAGGGTTAGAGCACGCGACAGGTCAAGCAGTGATTCCCATAGATGTTGACTTGCAAGACCCTATTGAATTGATTCCCAAAATGCTTGCTCATTGGCAAGCAGGTGCCAGTATGGTACTGGCAAAACGCATAGACCGCAGTGAAGACCACCCATTTAAAAGATGGAGTGCCAATCTTTTTTATCGCATACACAATAAAATGAGCAATATCCATATTGAAGAAAATGTGGGTGATTTTCGCTTATTATCACGTTCTGTGGTGGATGCCTTGATTGTTTTGCCTGAAAGAAATCTGTTTATGAAAGGCATATTTGCATGGGTGGGTGGCGATACTGCTATTGTTGGCTATCATCGCCCAAAACGTGTGGCAGGACAAACCAAGTTTAATGGTTGGAAATTGTGGAATTTGGCATTAGAGGGCATCAGTGGTTTTTCTACTGTACCTTTGCGAATTTGGACGTATGTGGGTTTGGTATTTTCAGGCAGTGCATTTTTGTATGGTTTATGGATCATTGTCAGTACACTAATGTGGGGAAATGATGTTAAGGGTTATCCATCGTTATTGGCATGTATTTTGTTTTTAGGCGGGATACAGCTTATTAGCATTGGTGTTTTGGGTGAGTACATTGGACGTATTTACATAGAAACCAAGCAACGCCCACGTTATGTATTAAAATCATTCGCGAAATCAGAAAAGAATGCATGATAAATGCGATATTCAACTTTTTTTATCATTAATTTACTTGAAAAATGATTTCAAATAAAACTGTTAATTTCAAAAAAGAGTGAGCATGGCGTTTTTAAATAACCATCATCAGGCTGAAACCTTTGCCCCCCCAAAAATCCTCTAAATTCTCTCTACCAAAGAATTGAGAGGATTTTTGGGGGGGCAAAGGTTTCAGTATTGTTCAATAGGATTCAAATCAGGACTGTATGCAGGTCAATACAGCAGCTTATGCCCACTTTGTGCCACCAATTGACGAATCTCTTCACCGACATGAAAGCGAGCATTATCCATAATCAACACACTCTTTTTATTCAATTTTGGTATTAAATCTTCTTTTAACCATTGAATAAAAACCGCACGATTAATCGTATGATGAAACAAAGCAACTGTAAACAAACGCCCATTTAACAATGCACCTATTGCATTGGTTTGTTTACGTATTTGCCAATCGTAAGTCGCATAACAACGCCGCCCAATCAGGGCATAGCCTTTTGTGTGCAAAACCACTTTCATCAATATAAACCATTTGATAGCCCATTTTTTTGTAAAAACGCAATTTTAAATGGTACTGATTTCGCTGTTCTGGTTCTTGTTTTGGGTGTTGGCACGTCTTTTTTTAACTGAAATTTTGAGCTGTTTGAGTGCGTAACAAATTGCACTTGCGGTAACACCCAAACGCTTGGCACGTTCGTATTGGAAGGCATCAGGGTAGTTTTCAACATCTTTTAATAATGCTTCATGATTAACTTTTAATGGTTTGAATTGACGTTTTTTTCTTTCAATCCCATTTCGTTTCCATTGGTTAATGGTATGTGTACTGATGCCATAAAATGCGGAGGCTTGACGTATCGTCATGCCGCTTGCAACGCTTTTTAGGATTTGTTTACGTAAGTCTTGGGAGTAAGCCATGATAAATTTAATATTGTAGTGGTTTTAGTTTTGGTTAGCTATAAAACCCATGGTGCAAGGTGTTGCACCCTACCCTTGTCCTATTTTTAAATGTATCAAGTGAAAAAGGGGCGGAAATCCGCCCCTACGTCCGTTGAAAAATGGGTTTTGCAAAGGTTTCAATCTGCCCTTTTTTATCAATCAGCTTAATGACGATGGATGGGATTGTATTTTTTCTCCAAAGCGGCAAACAGCCAGCTCAAACAAATCGTCATCAGCAAATAGATGATTGCCACCGTGTAAAGCGGCTCTTCGTAAATGGAATAGCGACCTGAAATGGTGCGCTGCACATACGCCAATTCCGCCACCGCAATCGCCGATACCAAAGAGCTGTCTTTCAACAGCGTGATAAACTCGTTGGCAATGGGCGGCAGCATGCGGCGCAAAGCCTGCGGCAAAATCACAAAACGCATCGCCTGTGCATAGGTCAAACCCAATGAACGCGCCGCCTCCATTTGCCCTTTGTCTATGGACTGAATGCCTGCACGGAAAATTTCGGTGATGTATGCGCCTGCATTCACGGTTAATGCCAGCGTACCCGCAATCAATGCCCCGTGGTTGCGGCGCAATTCGGCTGCCAAATCGCCACTAATCAGCCAGCCATCGTTGGGGTTAATCAGCGCAACCGACCACACAAAGTGCCAAATAAATATCTGCACAAACAAGGGCGTACCGCGAAACAGCGTAACGTAAATCAATGAACTGGTACGCAAAATCCACGTCAAAATTTTGGCAGGCAAACCGCCTTTTTCAAAACGCACAATCCGCGCCAATGCACCAAATAAACCCAAAATCGTACCACCAAATACCGCGATTGCCGTCAATTTTAAAGTCAGCAACGCGCCATCAAGGAACATCTGGCGGTATTCCCAAATAATGTCAAAACGAAAATCCATAATAACCACACAGAAAAAATATTGCGTAAAAAGCGCGTTATTTTACAGCAAACATTTCAGGCAGCCTATAAAATCGTTAAAATAATGCCATTTTGTTCAAACGGATTCGGTTTTATGGATATTTGCTTGGGGCACATCACACAGCCCATTTTCGCCGCCAGCGCGGTAACAATTGGCAATTTTGACGGCGTGCATTTGGGGCATCATCACATTTTGCAACGCCTCGCACACGAAGCCCAAGCGCGTGGCTTGCAAAGTGTGGCGGTGATTTTTGAACCCCAACCCAGCGAATTTTTCAGCCAACAACTGGGGCGCGAACCCAGTTTGCGGCTCACGCCCCTGCGCGATAAATTGCGGCTTTTGGCACAAACAGGCTGCCTGAATGCCGTGCGCGTGTTGCGTTTCAATCCCGAATTTGCCAATCAAAATGCCCACGATTTTATTGAACACATTTTGCGACGCGAACTCAACACGCGCTATTTGCTCATTGGCGATGATTTTCGTTTTGGCAAGGGCAGAACGGGCGATTTTGCCCTGCTCGCGCAACAAACGGATTTTGTTACCGAACAAACCCCCAGCATTTTGATTGCAGGCGAACGCGCCAGCAGCACCGCCGTGCGCCAAGCCCTACAACAGGGGCGTTTGGACAAAGCCAAACAGATTTTGGGGCATGATTATGTGTTGAGCGGTCATGTGAAACACGGCAAAAAATTGGGGCGACAACTGGGCAGCCCCACCGCCAATGTGCATTTGCCGCCACACCGTTATGCTTTAAATGGCGTGTTTGTGGTTGCCGTTACAGGCAGCTTTGGTGTGAAACATGGCGTGGCGAGCTTGGGCTACAACCCCACCGTGTCGCAAGAAAAACGCAGCCAGCTTGAAGTTCATTTGTTTGATTTTTCAGGCGATTTGTATGGCGAACGTTTGGAAGTTGCCTTTTTGCACAAATTGCGCGATGAACGCAAATTTCCCGATTTGGCAACATTACAGCAGCAAATTCATTGGGATATGGCGCAAGCCCGCGCTTGGTGCGATTTATCAGGATAAATGACCCTTCGTTTTGCGCTTGCTTGGGCTGTGCCAGTCCGCTTTGCGCCCTTCATCAAAAATCCCACCCCCTGTTTGATTCAAAATGGGGTGGGATTTTTGTGGCAAATTTGTTACAAAAGTGCCATTCAAAAAATTTATTATCATCACAACCTTTTCCCATATTCGTTAAAAATCAGCATTTTTTGTTAAATTTTGTGTTGATTTCGCTTTCAGGCAGCCTAAAATGATGAGCAAAGACACAAAAAAAGATTGCACAATTAGCATTTTAACGATATAAATAACGCCCATATCAAAAATCAAAAGCAGCTTAACAAACACCTTATTACTTGAAGGATAATGTCATGAAACTTATGGATTGGTTCAAACAAAAATTTGTTTCACACGAACAAACCGTAGCGGTACAACAAGATACCAAACCTTTGATTTCCATTACCATTGTGCCATCATTACCCAAAACGGCTGCGCCCGTGGTAGAAAGTGAAATCATTTTTAACAATGTGCATGAAAAAATCAATGTATTACAAAACGATTGTTTTCCCGAATTGGCGATTGTGCATGGCGAATACCGCGCGTGGTGCGAAAAAGTACAACAAATCATGCGCGAAAAAAAATCCTGCGATTACAACCCTGCGGCTGTGGGCAGCCTGTTGATGTCCACCATTGAACAATGGTTGCACAATGAGGGTAAGGCATTGATTCAATTTACCGAATATGGCGAATTGATGTCGGCTCATGCGCGTTTTCAACGTTGCGCTGGCTCCATTTTGGTCAAACACCAGCGTGGCGAATTTTTGGACGCGGTAGGCATGTTGCGTTCCGATTTCAAAGCCCACGCCAATGAAGTGGAACAGGCTTTGGCAAATTTGCTCACTCGCGCCAGACGTGATTATTGTGGCACCGATTGCACCAACTGCCATTCGGATAAACCCACCGCACATTGATTGCGCCATCAAATCCAAGGCTGCCTGAAACCGATATTCAGGCAGCCTGAAATTTTTGCAAAACTCGGTTTGTAGGGGCAGATTTCATATCTGCCCTGTTTAGACTTGCAGAAATTTTTATTTTTATCAATAACGTGAACTCGGGATAAGTCACTGTCAATTTGCCAACAAACCCGCCCTCTCTCCCTATGGGAGAGAGTTGGAGAGAGGGCTTGTTGAGCAGCATACCCTCTCCCCAGCCCTCTCCCACAGGGAGAGGGAGCAAAGTGACTTAAATTGATTAATCACTTTTATCCCAAAATCGCGTTATCAATAAATTGAAAAAAGGGCAGATATGAAATCTGCCCCTACGAATTGAGTTTTGCAAAAGTTTCAGCCTGAAATTTTTGTAAAACCTACTTTTAAACTGATGTAGAGGCGGATTTCATATCCGCCTCTTTTCAATTTATGTAAAAATAGGACAAGTGTAGGGTGCAACTTGTTGCACCATTTTCCTGATAAAACATGGACTTGGTGCAACAAGTTGCACCCTACATGGCGTCCCAAAAATAAAAATTTCTGCAAGTCTAAACAGGGCAAATATGAAATCTGCCCTTGCAAACCGAGTTTGGCAAAGGTTTCAGCCTAACTTTTTTCATGCCATTGGGCGACACACCAGCATGTAATTGACCGACACATCATCTTGCAAAAAATAATGGCGCGTTAAGGGGTTATAGCCCATGCCACGCGCGTCATGCACGTTCAGGTTTGCCAAACGACACATTCTTGCCATTTCTGCTGGGGTAATGAATTTGTGCCAATCGTGTGTGCCTTTGGGAACGAGATTCAGCACATATTCCGCGCCCAAAATGGCGTGTATCATGGATTTGGCATTGCGGTTGATGGTGGAAAAAAACACCCAACCCTCTGGTTTGACCAACTTGGCGCACGCGCGAATGATGGATTCAGGCTGGGGAACGTGTTCCAGCATTTCCATGCACGTTACCACGTCAAAACTGTGTGGCATTTGCGCTGCCAAATCTTCCACGCTGATACAACGGTAGGATACATTGGCAATGTTTTCGGCTTGCGCGTGTTGTTGGGCTGCCTGTAAGGATTTTTCTGCCATGTCCACCCCCAACACGGAGGCGGCACCATACTTTGCCATGCTTTCCGACAAAATGCCGCCGCCACAACCCACGTCCACAATGGTTTTGCCGTGCAAATGGGCGTGTTGGTTGATGTAGTCCAAACGCAAAGGGTTGATGTCGTGTAGGGGTTTAAATTCGCCTGTTTTGTCCCACCATTTGTCGGCGAGTTTGCTGAATTTTTCAATTTCGGTGGCATCTACATTGTGTGTGGTCATGATGTTTCCATGCTGTTTTTTGTGGGGGAAGAAGGTTTCAGGCAGCCTGAAACGCCCAATTATTGTTCAGGGTCAAGCTCTGCCATTGCCGAACGCAAACGTTGCCACGCCATGTGTTGATGTTCATGAAAGGCGTTCCACAAAGCGTCTTCGCTCATCACGCTGTATTCGCCTTGGGTGGTCAAATCCACTTTTGCGCCATTTTCAATGGCTTCGTAAAATTCACGGTATTCGCCGTCAAAATAAAAATCGTTGAGTTGCTGCATGATGGCGCAACTTTGTTGCCAATCTTGTTGCGCTTGTGCCAGCTTGGGCTGCAACTGTTGCCATTGGCGATACAAATCTTGAATTTGATTGATTTTGTCTTGCATGATGTTTTTCCTTATTAAAAATCAAACAGCTACAACCATTCGGGTACAGGCTGCCGAAGCACACCCCATTCAGGCGGATAATCCACCCCAGTTAAATACAAACCATCGGGCATAAACGTGGGCGGTGCGCGTAAACGGCTGCGTTGGGCAAACATTTCGGCAAATTGCGCCACCGTCAATCGCCCTGCCCCCACATACACCAACGCACCCACAATATTGCGTACCATGTGGTGCAAAAACGCATTGGCGTGAAAATCCATTTTGATGAAATGGGGGCTGCCTGAAAGCGTGATTTGATACATGGTTTTCACAGGCGATTTGGCTTGACATTCCGCCGCGCGAAACGTGGAAAAATCGTGTTCGCCACACAATAACTGGGCGGCTTGGCGCATATTGTCCAGATTAAGGGGATAATGCGTCCAGCCCACGCGCCCCATCAACAAAGGCGAACGCACAGGCGAAGATTGCAACACATAACGATAATGCCTGCCAAACGCATCAAATCGCGCATGAAAATGCGGCGCAACCGCTTGGGCATGCCACACCGCAACACCATCGGGCAAATGGGCATTCACACCGCGTACCCACGCGCTGATGGGGCGTTGAGCATGGGTATCAAAATGCACCACCTGTGCGGTGGCGTGTACGCCCGTGTCGGTGCGCCCTGCGGTGGTGGTGTCTATGGGTTCGCCTGCAATTTGCGCGAGTGCGTGTTCCAAAGCCGCTTGCACGGTGGCAATGCCTTGGGCTTGTTTTTGCCAACCGAAAAATTGGCTGCCGTCATACGACAAAATGAGCGCGTAACGTTGGGTTTGCATATCACATTATCATCAAACAAAAACCCGAATGAAAAGGGGCATTCGGGTCAAAAAGGGGGTTCAGGCAGCCTGAAACCCCATTTTGTGATTTTTTTAAAATAAATTATCAATATTGTCGCCACCGCCATTGGAACGCGGTTTGTTGAGCGGTTTCAATGGTTTTTCAGCAAACGAATCGCTGTTGCGGCTGCCTGAACTGCGGCTGCCACTTGACGCATCATCATTGCGTGTGCTGCGCGATGTGTTGGTGCGGTTGCTGGGTTGTATGGGGCGTTCGCCAGATGTGCTGTCGCTGCGTGGCACAAAACGCGGTTTGTTGGTGGGTTCAAGCGTGCGTTCGCCTGCAATTTTGTTGGTGGGTGTGAGGGTGCGTTCGCCCGTATTGCGTTCGCTGTTTGCCGAATCTGCGTCATTGTTGTTGGCAACGGCAGGTTTGGGTTTGGGTTTGTAAATCGGTTTGGGGCGTTCTGTTCGGGCTGGGCGTTCGGGGGCAATGGCAACATCACGCGCATTGATTGCCGCGTTGTCGCCATTGAGTTCTTTGGCAATTTTATCGCCATGGCTGTTTGCCGTTGTGTTGTCGGTGGCATTGGCAGCCGTTTTGGGTTTGGCGTTTTCCCCCGAGGCTTGGGCGCGAGGCACAGAAGGCAAAGCCCGACCATCTGGCGACAAACGGTCTATGCTTTGCGAAGGCGGCGCATCGGTTGGCAAAATGGTGTTTTTGTTGTTGCTTTGTTTGGTGAGGGCAAAATAAACAAAAACAATCAAGCCAATCACCACCACCACGCCCAACAGCAGCAAACCAAGCAAAATATTGCCGAAAGTTAATTTTGATTCTGATTCATACGACATAATAATTGGGTATTTCGTTTTCAGGCAGCCTGAATGCTGCGTTAATCATCACGACCCCACATGGCGCAAAACAATCGCCTTGCCCCATATTGGGTTTTAATAAGCGGATTTGTGTTCTTCAAAAAGCGTTACCACGCGCAACACGCCTGCGGTGGTACTCACACGGTGGGTAACGGCAGCCTGTTGAGCGGGGGTTAAAATGCCCATCACATAAGTAATGCCACCATAGGTTACCACCTTCACATGACCAGGGTAAACCACATGGCTGATGCCCAACAAATTGGCGCGAACACGAGCCGTAATGGCAGTATCGTTGCTCACATCAACCACCGAGCGGTTGATGGGGCTAACCGTAATATAATTGTAAACCGACAAAGCACTTTGCTCCGAGCGGGCAATTTGTTCGGCAAGCTGGCTATCGGCTGTGCTGGCAACCTGTCCCGTCAGCAAAATGCGGCGATTGTAGCTGGTAACCGCCACATGAGGCGTATAATTGATGTAGCTGTTTTTGCGGAGCAAGGCTTGCGCTTTGGATTTGATGCGTTGTTCCATCACTTCATCATCGGCTTGCGAGCCACCACTGCGGCGGTCGGCTACCGAAGCCACAGCCGCGCCACCGCCAATAATGCCTGCGGCACAACCGCTTAATCCTGCCGCCAACAGCACAGCAGCAATCATTGAGGGATAAGGGAAATGTGGGCGTTTCATTGTGAATATTCCTTTTTAAAGTGCGAGGCAAATCTTTTAAAAAAGTGATTTTAACGGTTTTTGTGCTTGGCGGTAAAGGTTTATGGTAGGCAAGGTTTTTCAGGCAGCCTAACAATACACAACAAAAATCGTTCAGGCAGCCTGAAAGCCCTGTGCATTTGAGCGCGAAACGTGGCGTATCGCCGCCACACCCACTCTCAAAAGGCGGCAGCACACAACGATTGCGCCACCCCAACAAGTAACAATCTTACAAAAACAACACAAATTCGGTATAATATCGCCCCAAATTACCCCATTTTCCGTTTTTCAGGCAGCCTGAAAACCCCACTAAACTGTAATTAAGCTACAAAATACCCAAGGACACCCACCATGAAACCGCTCCACCCCAAACTGGCCGAAATCACCCAAGCCATTATTGAACGTTCGCGCCCCACACGCACCGCCTATTTGAACCGCATTCGCGCCCTCAAACAAAACGGCAAAGTAGAACGCGACCAACTGGGCTGCTCCAACTTGGCGCACGGCTATGCCGCCATGCCCAACGCCATCAAAATTGAAATGCAAAAAGCCCACGTTCCCAACATCGGCATGATTAGCACCTACAACGACATGGTTTCGGCACACCAGCCCTTCAAACACTTCCCCGATTGGATTAAAGACGAAGTACAAAAACACGGTGCCACCGCCCAAGTTGCAGGTGGCGCACCCGCCATGTGCGATGGCATTACCCAAGGCTACGAAGGCATGGAAATGTCGCTGTTTTCGCGCGATGTGATTGCCATGAGTACCGCCATAGGCTTATCCCACCAAATGTTTGATGGCGCAATGTTTTTTGGCGTTTGCGACAAAATCGTACCGGGTTTGGTCATCGGTGCATTGTCGTGTGGGCATTTGCCAGCGATTTTCGTGCCAGCAGGCCCAATGGTCAGCGGCATAGGCAACAAAGAAAAAGCCCGCACACGCCAACTTTTTGCCGAAGGCAAAGTGGGACGCGATGCCCTGTTGCAAAGCGAAATGGCATCGTATCACAGCCCTGGTACTTGCACCTTTTACGGCACGGCAAACTCCAACCAAATGATGATGGAATTGATGGGTTTGCATTTGCCAGCCGCCGCATTTTTCAATCCCAACACCCCCATGCGCGAAGCCCTTACCCGCCAAGCCGCCGTACAAATGGTACAGTCGCTGCAAAACCAAACCGCTAAACCCATAGGCGAAATGCTGTCTGAAAAATCTTTTGTGAACGCGATTATCGGCTTAATGGCAACAGGCGGCTCCACCAACCACACCATGCACTTGGTGGCAATGGCGCGCGCGGCTGGCGTGATTTTGAATTGGGACGATTTTGACGCGATTTCAGCCATTGTCCCCTTGTTGATTCGCGTGTATCCCAACGGTCAAGCCGATGTGAACCATTTTGCCGCAGCAGGCGGTTTGCCCTTTGTGATACGCGAATTGCGCGAAAACGGCTTGTTGCACGATGATGTGGACACCGTCATGGGACACGGCATGGCAGCCTACACCCAAGAACCGTTTTTATTGGACGGCAAATTGGTGTGGCAAGACGCGGTTGCCGAAAGCCGCGACAGCGAAGTGTTGCGCCCATTCAGCCAGCCTTTTTCGCCAGACGGCGGCTTAAAATTGATGAAAGGCAACATCGGACGCGGCGTGATTAAAGTTTCTGCCATGAAAGCCGAAACCTTTGTCATTGAAGCCCCCGCCATCGTATTCAACGACCAAAAAGAAGTGCTGGACGCATTCCAACGCGGCGAATTGGAACGCGATTTTGTGTGCGTGGTACGCTATCAAGGCGCAAGAGCCAACGGCATGCCCGAATTGCACAAACTCACGCCCCCATTGGCGATTTTGCAAGACCGTGGTTTCAAAGTCGCATTGGTAACAGACGGACGCATGTCGGGTGCAAGCGGCAAAGTGCCAGCCGCCATTCACATGTCGCCCGAAGCCCTGATGGGTGGCGGCATTGGCAAAATCCGCACAGGCGATTTAATCCGATTCAATGCCCACACAGGCGAATTGAACGTGTTGGTAGATGAAAAAACCTTTGCCGAACGCGAAGTGCCAACCCCCGATTTGTCCAAAAACACGCACGGCATTGGACGTGAATTGTTTGCAGGTTTCCGCGCCCAAACCAGCAGCGCAGAAACAGGTGCAATGAGTTTTGGCGGCGATTTCGCATAAAAATCCCAAAAACAGGTTGAGACCTTTGCAAAACTCGGTTCGTAGGGGGCAGATTTCATATCTGCCCTGTTTAGACTTGCAGCAATAAATACAAGATGGCGCGCCATGTAGGGTGCAACAGTTGTACCCCACGACTACATCATCGGTTCAGGTTCGGCATTGAAAGATGGGCAATCCGCCACTCAAAAAGCGTGTATGCACCAAGTGAGTTTTCATTGAAGATTGATATTCAATAAAATATTTTTAGGTTAAACGGTCTATTGTTCTGTACAATAGACCGTTTTAAATTTTATTTTTAGAGATAAGGTATGAAAAAAGTTTGGTCGGCATCCATTGATTTGGGGCGTATTACTGCTTATCGGATAGGGTCAAGCTATGATGGCTTATTTGATTATCGCACTTATCGGCTCAATGAAATTGCCATAAGACAAAATCCTACACATCCTGATAGTCTAATTTTAAAACAAAAAAATCAGGAAGATTGGAACAGAATTTGTAAAGCAGCAGCGGCAGCAGATTTTGAAAAATCTCCTGTTTTTCCGAATAGTTTGTGGGCAGATAAAATGGATTACCCCAAAGATGATGAATATGTATTCTTTGCCAATGGCAGGATTGTATTCAATCAACAATGCGGTGAAATTTTTAAACAATTCAATTTAGGGCAAAGCGATTTCGCTCCTATACACATCTACGACATAGAAACAGGCGAATTATGGAAAGAGGAAACCTTTTATATTTTAGATGTATCTGAACAAAGAAGATATATGCTGAACCCACAAAGTCATTCTAAATTCAAATTTATTCGTTACCCAAGTGGATTAGAAATTTATTCGCCAAGATATGGTATCAGGGACAATTATGTGGAACTTTCTGCCTCTGCCCAAGAGTGTAATGTGGATTTGTGGCATGACCCTTTACTTTTACACTCTTATTTTATGTCTGAACCCTTGCAGGCTGCCTTATCAGAAGCGGATATGGCACATAAATTTGGCTTTGCTTTATGTAAATTGATTTAATTTTGGGGAACACTTGCTCACGCGGTGTTGCCACACAATTTTATCTTTTTTCAGGCTGCCTGAAATGAAATATTGTTCCCCCCAATCACGCCATGAGTGAATTGGGGCTATTTTTTGGGTTGCCACCGCCTTTAAGCGTGGGTGTGGCGGCGCAACGCCACGTTTGCCCATTGAAAGAAAATGGCTTTAAATGGCGCATTCTGGCTAAAACTTTTGCAAAACTCGGTTTGTAGGGGCAGATTTCATATCTGCCCTGTTTGGGATTACAGAAATTTTCATTTTTATCAATAACGTGAACTCGGGATAAGTCACTGTCAATTTGCCAACAAACCTGCCCTCTCTCCCTATGGGAGAGAGTTGGAGAGAGGGCTTGTTGAGCAGCATACCCTCTCCCCAGCCCTCTCCCATAGGGAGAGGGAGCAAAGTGACTTAAATTTATCAATCACTTTTATCCCGAAATCGCGTTATCAATAAATTGAAAAAAGGGCAGATATGAAATCTGCCCCTACGAATTGAGTTTTGCAAAAGTTTCTGGCTGCCTGAACGCGCATTCCGCGCTAAAATAATGGGTTTTTAAACACAAAATTCATCATGTTATTTTCACTTAATCAATTTCCCCCATCGCGTTTTCGTACCGAAAGCCGACAACTGATTGCTTTGGCTTTACCCATGATGTTGGCGCAAATCGCCGCCGTGGGCGTGGGCGTGGTGGACACCATCATGGCTGGCGCGGCAGGTAAAGATGATTTGGCGGCGGTGGCTTTGGGCAGCTCAGTGTTTGCAACGGTGTACATCACGTTTTTGGGGATTATGACTGCGCTTAATCCGCTCATCGCGCAAATGCACGGTGCGGGCAAAACCGATGAAGTCGGCGAAATGGGGCGACAAGGCTTGTGGTTTGGCGTGTGCATGGGCGCGGTGGGCATGGTGCTGTTGCTGGCATTGATTGCGCCTTTGAAGGGCTATTTGAATTTGTCGGATTACATTGAAACGCAATTTGGCGATTATTTGTTTTACACCGCGCTTGCCATGCCTGCGGCAATGATTCATCGGGCTTTGCACGCTTATGCGTCTAGCTTAAATCGCCCCAAGCCGATTATGTGGGTGAGTTGGGCGGCTTTGATTTTGAATATTCCGCTTAATTATGTGTTTGTGTATGGCAAATTTGGGCTGCCTGAAATGGGCGGTGCGGGTTGCGGTTTGGCGAGTTTGTTGGTGTTTTGGTTTAATGCGCTGGTGCTGGGGGTTTATGTTGCCCGCGACAGGTATTTTCAAATATTTGGTTTAACGCGCCAATTCAGCCAACCCAACTGGCGTGAACTGAAAAACATTTGGCATTTGGGTTGGGCGATTGGTTTATCGTATTTTTTGGAAGCGAGTTTGTTCACATTTATTGTGTGGTTGATTGCCGATTTGGGCGAAGATGTGGTGGCGGCACAGCAGGTGGTGTTGAGTTTAAGCAGCATGGTTTACATGATTCCGCAAGCGGTGGGTTCTGCGGCAACGGTGTGTGTGGGTTTTGCTTTGGGGCGGCGACAATTTGTGCGTGCGCGTTATGTTTCGGGGGTGTCGGTGGCTTTGGGTTTGATGTTGGCGTTGGCGGCCATGCTGGTGTTGCTGTTGGCGCGTTACCCTTTGGTGGGCGTGTACAGCAACGATGGCGATGTGATTGCTTTGGCGGCACAAATTGTGGTGTTTGCGGCAATTTTTCAACTGTTTGATTTTACGCAATGTATTGCGTCTTATGCTTTGCGTGGTTACAAAATCACGCGCATTCCCATGCTGATTCATGCGGTGGCGTTTTGGTGTTTGGGTTTGTTGCCCGGGTATGCTTTGGCGTATGGGGTAAGCATGGGCGTGTTTGGTTTTTGGACGGCATTGGTGTTGTCGCTGTGCGCGGCGGCAATGGCTTTGGTGTATTATTTGGAAAAATGCAGCGCGTGGGCGGTCAAACACCGCGCGATTTAGCTTTTTACATTGCCTTTCACGACCCTACAAAAAATGGATTTTGCCTTCGGCGACTTACTTTTTAAAAAAGTAAGCCAAATAAATGAATGCTCAACGATTTGTGAATAAACCATATTTTCAGGCAGCCAAAAGTAGTTAAATACTGTTTTGAATAAATAAAATGGATTTGTTGTCAGGTGTTTGGTTTGCTTTTTCAAAAAGTACCCCTAGCGGTGGGCAACAGTTGCCCGTGCAGCGACAGAGCACAAATCACAACATACCCTAATTTTATTTTTTGTAGGGCAGTGAAACACTGCTGAAAACCCATCAATTCACACATTTAAATTAGGAAAATTCAACAATCATGTTCACATTGATTCATCAACACAATCTGTTGCCACACAACACGTTTGGCTTAAACGCCACCGCCGCTCATTACATTGAATTGCACGATGTGCAAGATTTGCCCCAAATTTGCAGGCTGCCTGAATTTCATCGCCACACCGTTTTGTGGTTGGGCGGTGGCAGTAATGTGTTGTTTCGTCAAGATTATTCGGGTTTGGTGGTGCGCATGGCAAATCGCGGCATACGCTGTCTCAAACGCGCCAAGGGCAAAGTGCATATTGAAGCGCAGGCAGGCGAAGTGTGGCACGATTTTGTGCAACATTGCATTCAGGCAGGTTGGTTTGGCTTGGAAAATTTGAGCCTGATTCCTGGTACGGTGGGCGCATCGCCCGTCCAAAACATTGGCGCATACGGTGTGGAAGTGAAAGACCGAATCCACAGCGTACAATGTTTTGATTTGGAAAAACAAGAATTTACCGAATTAAGCAATGCCGATTGCCAATTCGCCTACCGCGAAAGCCTGTTCAAACAAAGCGGCAAAGGACGCTATGTCATCGTTGCGGTGGTGTTTGAATTGGACGAAACCTTTGCGCCACACATTCAATATGGCGATTTGGCAGCCGTGTTGCAAGCACATTGTGGCGAACGCGTGCCCACCGCCACCGATGTGGCACAAGCCGTTTGCCAAATCCGCCAAAGCAAATTGCCCGACCCCAAACAAGTCGGCAATGTGGGCAGCTTTTTCAAAAATCCGATTGTTTCTGCCGAACAATTCGCCCAAATTCAGGCAGCCTACCCCAACGCACCGCATTATCCGCAAGCCGATGGCATGGTCAAACTTGCCGCAGGCTGGCTGATTGAGCAATGCGGCT
Source organism: Alysiella filiformis (assembly GCF_014054525.1). Classification (NCBI taxonomy): domain Bacteria; kingdom Pseudomonadati; phylum Pseudomonadota; class Betaproteobacteria; order Neisseriales; family Neisseriaceae; genus Alysiella; species Alysiella filiformis. The sequence goes on along the minus strand of NZ_CP059564.1, from coordinate 690,126 downwards.
TAAAAGGCAAACACATCGGCAACGCTGCCGTTCACGACAAACAAGCCTTGGTTTTGGTCAATCGCGGTGCGTGCAGCGCGGTGGATTTGGAAAAATTGTCCGATTATGTGTGTGATTGTGTTGCCCAAAAATTTGGCGTGGCATTGCATGCCGAACCAAATTGGCTGCCTGAACGATAATTCATAATCTGCATCAATATCCAAAAATAAATGAATCAAAATCATCATGACACACACCATTCACGCTCTGGACTACGAGGCACGCGGCGTAACGCGCATTAACGGCAAAACCGTGTTTGTGCAAAACGCCCTGCCATTGGAAACCGTTTGCATTCAAATGGATAAAGACAAAGGCAGCTATGCCGAAGCCCACGCCACCCACATCGTGCAAGCCTCGCCCCATCGCATTGCGCCACCATGTGCATATTTTGGCGAATGTGGCGGTTGCGCCCTACAACACGCCGATTTTGGCGCACAAGTTGCCATGAAACAACGCATTTTTGAAGAACAATTACAGCGCATTGGCAAAGTTTTCCCCAAAACCCTGTTGCCGCCCATTTACGGTACGCCATGGCACTATCGCAGCCGCACGCGCCTGTCTGTGTTTGTGGACAAAAATGGGCAAGTGCAAATCGGCTACCAAGCCAAAAAAAGCCGAAAAATCATCGCCATCAACCATTGTGCCGTCTTGCCCCAACACGTTTCAGGCAGCCTGAAAACCCTACGCGACCATTTGCAAGATTGCCACCGTGCCGCCCCCAAAGCGCGTTTACAAAGCGTGGAAATTTCGGTGGGCGAACACATCAGCGTTGTGAACATCATTGCCAATCAAGCTCTTCCGCACAAATTGCTGACACAACTTTCAGGCAGCCTGAACGCTTTGGGCGCAGAAAAATGGCAAGTTTGGCAGCAAATTCCGCCCAAAAACGCCCAAGCCATCGCGCCCCAAAATGTCCCCGAATTGTCGTACAGCCTGCCTGAATTTGGTTTGACCATGCCGTTTCGCGTGGGCGATTTCACGCAAATCAATTTGCCCATGAATGAGATGATGGTGGCACGCGCCATGCGCCTGTTGCAGCCACAAGCCCATGAAAAAATTGCCGATTTATTTTGTGGGCTGGGCAATTTTACCCTGCCTATCGCACGAAGTGGCGCACAAGTCATCGGCATAGAAGGCGCAGATTTTTTGACCCAACGCGCCATTGCCAACGCCCACGCCAACGGCTTGCCCCATGTGCAATTTGCCACAGCCGACCTGTTTGAAACCACCCATCAAGACATTGAAAAATTAGGCTATTTTGACAAAATGCTGCTTGACCCACCCCGCGCAGGCGCATATGCGGTGGTGCAGGCTTTGCACGCGCCATTTTTGCCCAAGCGGATTGTGTATGTGTCGTGCAATCCCGCTACTTTTGCGCGAGATGCGGCGGTGTTGGTGGAAAAAGGCTATGTTTTTCAATCGGCTGGAATCATGAATTTGTTTCCACACACCGCGCATGTGGAAGCCATTGCCTTGTTTGATTTGGAAAAATGAGTTTTCAGGCAGCCTGAAACCTTTGCAAAACTCGATTCGCAGTGGCAGCCATGTAAGGTGCAACTTGTCGCACCCTACATTGCTTATTTTTCAATGAATTAACCCTAAATTGAAAAAGGGGCGGATACGAAATCCACCCCCTACATCAGTTTAAAAGTCGGTTTTGCAAAAATTGCAGATTATGCCAAACTTGCCAATTTTTCAATCAAACGCTGGGCATGGGCTTGGGCATGGTTTTGCACCGCCAACAAATGCGCCTCATCATGCACACCTTGAATGTACAAAGCCCCATAAAGCGGATACACGCCCTGCCAATCCAAACCCGCATACAGCGCAGAATGTTGCACAGGCTTAATCAAATCATCAATGGTTGCCACAATCTGCCCATTGTAGTTTGCCTCAACCGAACCTGTGGTGGTGGAAACCAGCAATTTTTTGCCATGCAATTTGTTGCCACCCTCGCCATAGGCAAAGCCATACAACCACACATCGTCCAGCCATTTTTTCAAAATCGCAGGGGTGTTGAACCAAAACGTGGGGTATTGCAGCAACACAATGTCTGCCGCCACCAAAGCAGCTTGTTCGGCTGGCACATCAATTTGATAATCGGGATACAAATCCGACAAACGGCGCACGCTGATTTGATTGCCAAAATGCTGCTCCAATTCTTTTAAAATCAACTGGTTGCTAACCGATTGCTGTAAATCCTGATGAGCAGAAATAACCAAAATTTGAGACATGAAATCACTCCTTAACAAAAATTCTTATTTTTTAAACAAAGCATTATCCAAAGACCATGCACCGCCACCCGCGCTTGCCAAATACAAAAACACAAAGCTGAACAACATTGCCGCATCGCCACCCTTTGCCAATGGAAAGGGCGATAAGTGCATCATAAAATACGCAGCCGCCATCAAACCCGACAGCACAAAAGCAGTTGGGCGGGTAAATAAACCCAAAATAATCAATACACCGCCCACCAATTCCAGCACGGCAGCCACACCCACCAACGATAACCAATTACCACCAATGTATTCGGTTTGGTCTATGGGAAAGCCAAAGGCTTTGGCTGTGCCATGTAAGAAAAAAGCATAACCCGTAACAATGCGTAAAATGGCTAAAATTTGGGTTTGAAATCCTTGCAGAAAATTCATCATACTTCCTTAAAAATCAAAAAATTAAAATAAAGAACGACCACTCACGGTCTTGTCTGGAACTGCCTGAATGGTATCCCAATGCTCCACAATTTTGCCATTTTCATCAAAACGGAAAATATCCACCACCGCCTCGCCACGGTCTTTTTCATCAAGCTGGCTGTGAACGTGCAATACCACCAAATCGCCTTCGGCAATCACACGTTTAACCGTGGCGCGTGATTGGGGGTGTTGCCGCAAAAAAGGTTCAAATGCGTCAATGAATGCCTGACTGCCATCTGCCACAGTGGGGTTGTGTTGCAAATAGTGTTTGCCGATGTATTGTGCGCTGGCTTCTTTCACTTTGTGTTGGTTGAATGCCAAATCATAAAACGCCAAAGCATTGGCTTTATTGCGTTCGGTTGTGTTTGTGGCGGCTGCCTGAATGCTTGGTGTGGTTTGCGGTAAATGTTGGCAAGCGGTTAATGTTGCGCTTGCCAATGCCAACGATAAAATCAGTTTTTTCATCAATTTGCCTTTTGTGATTGTCAAAAATTGCGTTTGTTTGTGATGTGCGGTATTGTATGCAGTTTAATTATTTTTTGGAAGTACTTACAAATTTGTAAGCATAAGAAAATTTTTTAAAGGATTGAATGAAAAATGGATTCTGATAAAGGATGTGTTTTGAGCAAAGATTGTCCCAGCCGCTTGATTTTGAATCATTTAACCAGCCGTTGGGGGGTATTGGTGATGATTGTGCTGCGAAATGGCACCAAACGTTTTTCCGAAATTCGCCGTGAAATTGAAGGCATCAGCGAACGCATGCTTGCCGAAACGCTCAAACAATTACAACAAGACGGTATGTTGCAACGCCAATCTTTTGATACCGTGCCGCCACACGTTGAATACACGCTCACGGCGTATGGCGTTCAGGCAGCCGAGCAAATTCACGGCTTGGTGGATTGGCTGGAAAACAATTTGAACGGAATTTTGGCAACACAAAACCCCACGCATACCGAAAATTGAACAAAATTCATCATTGCACCTTTTTGGTTGAAAGCATAACATGGACAGGAGTAGAATAAACATCGGATTGTTTTTCAGAACCCGTGTTCGTAAGATTGATGGCTTGATTTTAAAGCATATTTTCACGCCCATATTGCACCTATTGGCATGGAAAGCCAACACAGTAGGCACATAAAGTGGCGATAAAAACAAGCGATGAAGACGATGAACACAGGTTGTCAATAATGCAAAGGAGATGATTTTGAAAGCCAATTTAAATGATTTACGCGCTTTTATCATGATTGTGCGTACCCAAAGTTTTACCAAAGCTGCCGCGCAAATGGGTTTAACCCAATCGGCTTTAAGCCACAGCATGCGCAATATGGAAATGCGCTTGGGGGTCAAATTGCTGGAACGCACCACGCGCAATTTGTCGCTTACCGAGGCGGGCGAACGCCTGTTTCAGCGATTGTCGCCACTTATGGACGACATTGACCAAGAAATCGCCAATTTGGACAAAATGAGCGACAACAACAATGGCGTTTTGCGATTGAGCGGTTCAGAACACGCTTTTAATTATGTGTTGTGGCAAGGTTTGAGCCAATTTATGCACCAACACCCCCACATTCAGTTGCACCTGATTGCCGATACGCGCCCCGTGGATTTGACCACCGAACGCTTTGACGCAGGCATACGCATGGGCGTGGCAGAGATGAACACGCAACTGTATCATCACGTTCGGGTGTCGGACGATGTACGCATGTGCATTGTGGGCAGCCCCAAATATTTGGCGCAACACGGCACACCACAAAATGCTTATGATTTACAACAACATGATTGTATTGCATTGCACGTTTTGGCTTCGGGCAAATTGCTGAATTGGGAATTGATAGACCCCACATCGCCCAAAACCATCGTGCAAATTCAACCGCAAGGACAATTCATCGCCAGTCAAACGCCCTTGTTGCGCCGTGCGGCTTTGAATGATATGGGCTTGGCGTGGTTGCCACGCGATACGGTGGAAGAAGATTTGCGTTCAGGCAGCCTGAAAACGGTTTTGGACGATTGGGCGATTCATTATTCGGCATATTATTTGTATTTTCCACATCATCGCGCCCAATCGCCTTTGCTGGCTTTGTTGGTGGACGCGCTGCAAAAATCCGATTAACGGGGAACGTTTGCCAAACCTTATCATTTCATGTGATTTTCTCTGAAAAAAAGATGAAAGATGCCAGCTCGGAGAGCCGACCTACGCTTGCTTAATTGATAGAACAAGTGTAGGGTACAACTTGTTGCACCCTATCGTATCCCATTTTGTATTTGATTTACCAATCGTGGAAAGGACAGGCATAAAAATGAATGGCAATGTGGAAAGGTTTGATTTCACAAGATGAATTTTTAAATTTGATTTAAAAAGGTAAAATGGCTAATTAAGTATGAAAACACAAGACACAACTAAAATCATTCCACTGCAAAACGGTGAAATTAAAATAGTAAATGAACACTCAAATAACCAAATTATTTCTTTTTTAAATTACCTATTATTCATACCTATTTTATTATCACTTGTAATAATTATTTATATATTTTTAGATATTGGTATTCCAAAATACATTGCAATTTATAAAAGCCGTAACCAGCAAGATATTGAACTTGGTTGCCTATCTAGTAGTAATGAATATGATTTGAAGGGCAGAAGAATGTATTACATATCATCAAAAGAAAATGGTAAAATTTTAAAAAAACAAATACTTGATAATGTAATAATTAGGCAAACACCTGCTTATGATAAATACTACTTTGGAAACTTAAATATTAATAATCAATATGGGTTCTGTAATAAAGTTCAATTTATTCAAATAAAAATGGGAAATATTTTTCCAACCCAAGTTTTTTTTACATGACTTTATAACCAAGCCAAATAAGGATTGATATTATGATTAATGCAAAACAATCATCTAGCAAGCGTAGGTCGGCTCTCCGAGCCGACATCTTTTTATAAAAAACCAAAAAATGAATGGCAAGGTGGAAAGCAGGTTAGATTTCACAAGATGAATTTTTAAATTTAATTTCAAAAAGTTAAATTAAACAATAGGAAGATTCAATTAATCATGGAAAAAGATAATTCAAAATCAGATAGGATATATACACTATTATCAATCATGGTTACATTCTTTACATTATTTTTAATTATATTAGATGATTATATTTTTCCTAAAATAGCCATTTATAAGGTATCAAGGTCAAATCCTACCTTAAAAGTAGCTTGTGTACAGGATTATAAAAAGCCTAATTCAAGACATTTTCAAAACTATTGGATTATTGATAACAAATCATATTATGATAGAGAAGTTAGAATATATACAGCAACTACTTTGACAATAAAACATCAATTCCCTATTGATATCAATGGAAAAAATTAATTCAAGACATAAAAGAAAATAAAAAAGATTGTTATTTGGTTTCCTATATTGAAGTGGTCAATCTTGGCTTTTACAGAAGATTTTATTTATATCAATACATTGAGGATTAAATTCGTGAATAAAAATGGCAATGTGGAAAGCGGGTTTGATTTCACAAGATGAATTTTTAAATTTAATTTCCAAAAATTAAGATTAAATTATGATACTTATAAAAAAACTAACAGATAACCTGTTTATTTTTGGTGTTTTGTGTATATTTTTATCATTTTTATGTACAAACACAATTTTTCCTTACATTGCAATAACAAAAGCAGAAAAAGGTCAATTTAAAACCGCTTGTGCTTATATAGTTGAGACAAAAAAAGGGAAAAATATTGATGAAACAATTATTGAAATTGAAGGTAAATACTATTCAGATTTAGATATTTTACCTTCACAACATAGAGCTTTTCTGATTAAAAGAAAAGAATGGCTTAAGTTTCCATTAGGAACAGGATATAAAGATTTTCTTACTGTAGAACCAAACAAATGCAAAACTGTTAGATATATCGAAGTATACAACATATTTGGTTTTAGAAAAATATTTTTATATGATTATATCCAATAACTTTAAATTCTTTAAGCAAGCGTAGGGCTGCTGCTTGCACCCAAACAATTTCAATATGCCCAATCATTAAGCCATCATTTTCAGGCTGCCTGAAATGCGATTCAGCCCCCAACAATTTAAATGGGGCGGTTTGCGTGGTGCGCCACCGCCCCAAAGCGTGGGTGTGGCGGCGCAACGCCACATTTCCCTTTCAATCAAAACTTCACATTTGCACCCACACTCACGCTGCGTCCCATTTGCGGTAAATACGATAAATGCGAAGCATGATTATAGGCTTTGGCGTTCAACAAATTGCTGGCGCGAACAAAGGTGCTGTAATCTCTGTCGCCCCATTTGCCTGTGTATTCTAAACCTGCGTTGAGCATATTGTGTCCTGCGGTGGCTTGTTCCAATTTGCTGATGTGATTTTGTTTGAATACGCGATACAGCGTCAAATCGCCTTTCAAATTGGCTGTGAAATCGGCATTCACGCGCACACCCAAACGTGCTGCTGGCACACGCGGTGCGTCAATATTGGCTTGTTCTACCCAGCCTGTGGGTTGTCCGCGTTGTGGTCCCCAAAAATAAAAGCCTTTGGGCAATGATGGGCGATTTTTCAACTTGCCGCGTACCATGTCGCCAAACACGCCCACGCGGTAATCGGGCGTGATTTGGTAATTCAATTCGGCTTCTGCACCGTAAAAATGCGCTTTGGCTTGATTGTAGCGATTGACGTGCAAGGGGTATTTGCTGTTTAAGGAGCGGGGCCCGCGACCGTTATTGAGCGTTTCGGCATAAATGTGGTTTTTGAAATGGTTGGTGTAGGTGCTGATTTTCCAATCCCATTTGTCGCCTGTAAATGCCCATGCCAATTCGGCATTATTGGCTTGTTCTTTTTTCAGGGTTTTGTTGCCTGAATCAAAGGAGTTGGTTGCCAAATGTTTGCCGTGGGCGTAAAGCTCTTGATTGTTGGGCATTCTTTCTTGGTGCGACACAATCAGGCTGAATTTGTGCTTGGGGTGCGGCAAATAATTGAATGCGCTCACATACGAACGTGCGGTGCCTTTGTGTGGCTGTTTTAAATGTGCGTCTTTGGGTTGAATGTCTTCGTCTTTCCATTTGATGTGGTTGTTGAATTTCATGGCAATTTTTTGGTGTTCTATGCGTGTGCCGAGTTGCCATTGCCATTTTTTGCCCGACAGTTGTTCTATGGCAAAAAAGCTGTTTTGGGTAACGAAATTGTCTTGCAATAAATGTTGTTTTTTGAAATCCAAGGCGTGTTTGTTGCTGGCGCGGTTGTCTTGGTGCAGGTGCTGAAAGCCGATTGCGCCTTGCAATCGTCCATTTAATAAGGGGCTGTGTGTCAATTCTAGGCGGATATTGTGTCCTTTGTTGCGAAATTCGCTGTCCACATTGCTGCCTGTTTGTTCATCGTGGCGATATTTGACGTGGGTGGCGTGTAGGCGGATTTTGTCTATGCCGTTTACAGGCTGCCGCCATTCGCCACGCAAATCCCAACGGTGGTTTTTCATGGCAATCATGGGGTGGTCGGAATCGCGGTGGTCTTCTTCGCGTGCGGTGTGAATGTGTCCATTGCCTTTGGGATTGTGGCGGAATGTGATACCTGGGTTGTCGTAATCCACGTCCAGATTTTCATGCAAAAAGGGATAATGGCGCAAATAAGGTTTTTGGAAGTTAATCACGCTCAAACGAATGATGTCGATGTAGGCATTGTCGTACAAATGGCTGTGTGCAGGCAGCCCGTAGCGGTCTTTGCGCTGGCTGTATGCCAATCCCAAATAGCCTTTGTCGCCCACCCAAGATGCGCCCACGCTGCCACTGTGCGAATTGGCAAAGCTGTTGTCCAATTTGCGATGTGATTTTTGCTGTAAGGTGTAGCTGGGTGTGCGGTAATCGTCCGATTTGCGATACAAACCTTCGGCGTGAACGGCAAAATTGCGCCCCACCCCTTGTGTGATGGAACCTGTGAACAGGCGTTCCTTGTCTGCCAAATTGAAACGTGAGCCAAGTTCCACTTCGCGTTTGGTTTCATTTTCAGGCTGCTGTGTGGGGATTTTGTTGTCCACCACATTGACCACCCCAGCCGAATTGCCCGAGCTGTACAACAAGGTGTTTGCGCCACGCAACACTTCTACTTGCTTAGCCAACACGCTGTCTACCGTAACCGCGTGGTCGGGCGACATGGCAGACATATCCAGCGTTTCGCCATTATTGTGCAAAATTTTGATGCGTTTGCCTTCCTGACCGCGAATAATCGGCGCACTCGCCCCACCGCCAAATTGACTGGCATGAATGCCCAATTCGTGCGACAAGGCATCGCCAATGTTTGCGCCACGCTGTTTTAATGTTTTACCGTCAATGATTTTATCGCTGACATGGCGGCTTTTGCGCGAATCCAACAGGCTGCCTTCGGCGCGAATGCGTTTGCCTTTCACAAACACGGGCGCGAGTTCTTGTGCGGTGGTTTCGTGGGATTCGGGGTGGTCGGCATCGGTAAAGGGTTCTGCCCAAACATGGGGCGCAGCAAATGCCAAACAAACAGCCAATGCTGTGGTTTTGTGTTGAAACATGGTTTGCTCCATTTTTGACTTGAAATGTTACATTATAACATATCTTACAAAATCGTGAACGGTGGCGGTTTCAGCAAACGTAGGTCAGCTCTCCGAGCCGACATCTTTTTTCAAAGAAAAACTCATGAATGATAATGGCGTGTTTCATATTTTTAATCAATCTTGAATTTTGTGAAAAAACGCACCCAAATTCACAAATCAATGACCAACCACAAAATTGATTTGACAACACAGAATGATTCAAATAGAGTAGCTAACCCATCGCTAACCGAAAAATGAATGGCAATGTGGAAAGCAGGTTTAATTTCACAAGATGAGTTTTTAAATTTAATTTCAAAAAGTTAAATAAGCGATTACCACAATGTTTACCACATACGATTTACAACAATTTTTAGAAGGCGTTTTTACCCTATTCACATGGGTCTATTGGGGAACCATGTTGCTGATGTTGGCAATATTGGTGCCGATGGTATTTAAAAAAGGCAAAAGCCAAAGTCGCAAAATATTGAATGCGATTGGCACAAGCGCAGGGATTATTGTGCTGTTTGTGCGAATTATCCCCATGCTGCTGATGATGGCATTGGGTCCAAGCAAAGCAGAGCGTCAAGCAGCCGAAGAATGGCAACGCAAATACCAAACAGCCGAAGCGGTATTCAAACAGCAATGCGAAAAAGCAGGCGAAAAGATTTATCGCACGGTGGAGAATGTGGAAGGCATCTTACTCTTAAACATCGTTCCTGAAAGCACTCATTCCGATTGGTCAAATCCAAATTGGGAATATGCCGCCTTAATGAAAGAGTTCCCAAAAGAAGGATACATACACGATTTTTTAAGAAAAAAAAGGATTAAAATCAGCCAACCCACAGAACAAGACTTAACAGTGCATATTCCCTTTAACGCCAATCCAGCAGATTATGTTTTTCAAAATGGCTATCAGTTTATAGATGTATTACAAGATAATAAATATTACCGATATACAGTCAAACAAATGCCATCTCGTGTTGATTTCAATATTGAAGAAATCAAAAAACCAGTCAGATATGCGGTTAAATTTGAAACACATAATCATCCAGAATACAGGAAACATTGGGTTGCAGGTGTGCATTTTTCTATTATTGATACATGGGATAACACCATTTTGGCTGAAAAAACCATTTATTCATTTGACCCCAAACAAGGAGGACCCAATTATGGTCGAAAGCCTTGGGAGAATGCAGTCTATTGTCCGTATGAAGATTACCAAAATAGTTTAATTCAAGCCCGTTTTTTTGTAGATAAAGTGTTAAAACCACGTCAAATTCAGGAGCGTAAAAATGACAACGTCAACTAATCAACCAAATGCAGCTACTTTATTGGAATTTGCAAATGTTCAAATTGCTGCGGAAGCATTGTATGGTTTGGGAAAACCAAGCGAATTTTTTTCATCAGAAGGACTTTCTGATGAGACATATAAAAAGTTCTTAACTCAAGGCAACAACCACTCTAGCAGATTCACAGATACTCAAGCCAAAGAATTTGCTGGTAAATGGGAAATTGTCTCCCATATTGCCAATACGGGAACGGGCTTTTCAGGTACTTTATTCCGCGCCACAAAAGCCAATGCCGATGCTGGTATCAATGTTGGCGATTTGGTTATTTCCTTCCGCAGCACCGAATTTATTGATGATGCTGTGCGTGATAATCGCGCTACCAATACTTTTGAAATCAAGGAAAAAGGTTGGGCTTTTGGGCAGATTGCCGATATGGAAAAATGGGTTCAATCTGAAGTTGTTCAAAAAGCAATTAAAGAGGCTGGTGGTCAGCTGAATGTAACAGGTTACAGTTTGGGTGGTCATTTGGCTACTGCATTCAATATTTTGCATCGTAACGAAAACTTAATTAAAAGCACCTACACCTTTAATGGTGCAGGTGTTGGTTTTGCCAAAGACAATGTTGAGATGACTCAAGATAAGCTCCGTGAAACCATGACTTATTTCAATAATATTAAAAACAATGAATCCCATAGTAGAGAGCATTTATTGAATCATAGTGTATTGATTTCTGATGATGTTGGAAATCGCAAAGAGTATTCTTTGAAATCCATCTATGAAAATGCACAAAATCTATTATCTCAATCACTCATCTCTTCTAATGATGAAAAAGGAATTGCACTTTATCATCAAAATGCAAAATTACTCAAAGAAAGCTTATTTGAAATATTACTTGATTTTACTAGTTCAAAAAATATCCATATGTCTGACGCTGAAAATGTTGGATTTTACAATGGTTTGAAATATTTACATTCAGCGGTAAATAGAATTAGTGAATTATTAAATGAATACAATAGATTATCTAATTTATCAAGTGGCAATGGTAGCAATCCCAACAAAGTTCAGGCATCTGATATTGATGCATTACAATTAAGTTATCAAATTGCTGTGTCTGCGACAGCAGATAAATATACAAGTGCATTATCTTTTGGTGGCGGTGTTGTCAATGTTATTGATGATGCAGCGATTTTAGATAAAAGAGAGATTAGAAAAGCCCAAGAGCAAAGTCAGATTGATAATTTCTATAATGTTTGGGCAGAAACCAAGCCCAGCATGGTGGCTGTGTCGCAAGTACACTATGGTAAAAATGATGTGTTAGTTAGTATTGAAGACCAACCATTGGTTCGTGGAGATTATCTTTCATTAGTGGCAAGAGAAACGGGTAAGCAGGCGGAAAATTTGAAAGATTTGGCTGATTTGCAACTTCTAACACCAAATTATTCAAATAATGATTTTGGCGATACCCATAGCCTTGTTTTAATTGTGGATTCATTATCTGTTCAGCACGCCATGTCAATTTTAGACAAAAATTTTAAAACGGAACAGTTTGATGAAATTATGGCTGCTATTACCAATAAAACAGGTACAAGCGATGGTGGACAAGGTAAAGCAGATGGTTTGGCATTGGAAACCATTACCCAAGCATTGTCTAAAATTGTGCTTAATAAAGAACAAGATGGTTTACTAGATGAAAAACTGTTATCAGGAAATACTTGGCATGAAATAGGTGGGCGAGAAAAATTACATCAAACGCTGTTTGAAATAGTGGGCGGTGAAAAGAAAACCAATACAGATAAATATCGGATTACATCATTAGCAACCATGAAAGCCGATGATGTTATTCAAGCAGCAAAGCAAGACAGCCATGAAGGATTGGCTTACCGCTATGCTTTAAAAGAATTAAACCCTTTTATCGTTACTCATGCCGAAATACCCAATGCGATTACTGCTTACGATAATGAAACCTTAAAGCTCTATAACTCTGAAAATAACCACAATGGAATGACTGAAACCTATATTCAGCAACGTGCTCATATGCTTGCTTGGAAAAATGCTTTTGGTCATGCTAATGTTAGTTATGATGACCTATTTAATTCAGTTCATCTAACAACTAATGTAGAAGAGCATTTGTCCGCTATTTTGGGTATGCTCCCACCTAAAAATATTAATGGTAGTTGGAATTACAATGATAAGGCTACTGACGTAGAATTTCTCATTACTGGTGAAAATAGCAATTTATTTACAAAACATTATGTTCGTTTTGGAACAAGCAATGCAGATAAGCTGGAAGGTGGCGATTTACAAGACTATTTATTTGGTGGAGATGGACATGACACCTTTGCCAGCAGCAAAGGTGATGACTACATGGAAGGTGGTAAAGACCATGACGTTTACCACATCAAAGGCAATGACACCGTTTTTGACAGCGACATGAACGGTCAAATTATCTTTGATGGTGGCGACAACCCACGCCTGTTCATTAAAACCCCAACAGGCAAATGGGCAGCCCTAGGTAAAGATGGTAAGCCCAGTAAAACCATTATCGCCACACAGCAAGACAATGATTTATTGATTCAAAACAAAGATGATTCCGTTTTGATTAAAGATTTCTTTGTCTTGGCAAAACACATTGACGGTGCGTTGTGGAGTGGTTTGGGATTCAATTTAATTGAAAAAGACATTCCTAACACCTACGCTTCGGAAGAGAACACCATTAACAGCTTCCAAATTCGCGCCGATAGCCATGTCAATGTTGCCATTATGGGTAATGAACGCAGCGATACGGTTATGCCATTTACAGGTAATTCCGTAGTGGTTGATGCAGGGGAAGGGAAAGACATCCTTTACGGAAACGGAAAAGGCAACAATATTCTCTTGGGTGGCAAAGACAATGACCTTTTACACGGTGCAAACTACGGTATCAGAAACAAGGAAAAAGATGTTTTGGCTGATGTCATTGTGGGCGGAGAAGGTCATGATTTGATTGATGGTATGGGTGGAAAAGACATCATTCACACAGGAGAAATTGATGAATACCTTGATAAAACAAGCAGTAATCAAAAAGGTGACTGGGCAGTAGGTCATTTGGGTAACGATGATATTTATGGCAGTCGTGGTCATGACTTTTTGCAAGGTGGTTCAGGCATCGACACCATTTACGGTGGAGCAGGAAACGATGTCATTCTTGGCGATGGCGATGTGTTGTTTGAAACCAAATGGGATTACCAAGGTGCAATTTCATCTTCATCGGTTGTTACTCTTATGCCAAATACTGTACCCGTGGTTTCGCCAACCTTAACAGGGCTTGTGCCGCCAATAGGGACAGGGGTAACACCAACAATAACCGAAATTGCAGGCTCAAAAAGGGGGGTGTTGCATGAAATTTCAGGGAGTGGCGTAGACTCAACCAGTAATATGGAAAGAATACGCTTGCCCAATGATGAAATGTACCAATGGGAAATCAAAATCAACAAAGATGTGGGAGATTATGAACTGGTTCACAAACTGGTTCGTAGCAACACCCATCTAGTCGCAGAAAATGGGCAAAAAGATTATTTACACGGTGGTTCAGGAGACGATTTGATTATTGGTCAAACAGGAGACGATGAACTGTTTGGCGATGATGGCGATGATATTTTATGGGGCGATGATAACCGTGATAAATCCATAACAGGAAACGATATTTTGAATGGTGGAAACGGTAACGATACCTTATATGGTGGTAAAGGTAATGACACATTAGCAGGTGGAACGGGTAAAAATCACTTATATGGTGGCGAAGGCTTTGATGTTTATCGCATTGTCTCACATGAAACCCAACAAAACATCATCAACGACTCCGATAATACAGGGGCAATTCAAGTTGATGGCATTATTTTGGGCAATTTGTCGTGGAAATTGGATACCAAAACACAAATGTGGTCGGCAAATGGAACAGATATCAAATTGAAACAAAACGGCGATAGCCCTTTACAGATTTTCAATCAAAAAGGTCAAGAAATTGCCATTGTTGAACATTTTGAAAATGGTGCGCTCGGTATTGAGTTAGCCAATTCAACAAACAACCCACCAGCAGACAAACCATCGGATAATCCAGCAAACAACACACCAACCAATAACCCAATAGACAATACCCCAACGCCACCTGTTGTTAATCAAGCCCCCAATATTGCTGAGCCAATCCATGCTCAAAATGCGATTGCAAATCAAGCATTTGAGCAAAATTTGGGAAGCGATTTGTTTAACGATGAAGAGCAGGGCAATTTGAGTTATGCCGTTACCCTAGCCGATGGTTCGCCCTTGCCAACTTGGTTGCGTTTTGATGCCCAAACCATGCAATTAAGTGGCAAACCCACCCAAGATGATGTCGGTACGCTGAACCTTAAAATCACGGCAACCGACAACGAAGGTTTGAGCAATCATCAAATTTGGTCTTTCCAAGTAGAGCCGCAACCAAATGAAGCACCCACGCTTAAAACCAGCCCATTGACCACATCAACGGTTGAAGAGAACAGCCAAATGCAGTTCTCGTATGCCGATTGGTTTGAAGATGATAAGGCATTCAGTAAATTGAATTTCAATTTGGCAATGGCAGATGGTTCGGCATTGCCCACTTGGTTGAAAGAACAAAATGGCGGTGTGGTTGTGAATCCTGATTTTGAATCGGCTGGCACATATCGCTTGAATTTGACTGCAACAGATGAAGAAGGACTTTCGGCAACCTTGAATTGGCAACTTGATGTGAATGATGTCAATCGCGCTCCGACCGTTTCAGGCAGCCTGAAACCCTTCATTTTGAATCAAGGGCAAATTTGGCAAGCCAAATTACCCACTTCACATTTATTCAAAGATGAAGACAAAGACGACACATTGAGCTACCGCGTGGAAATGGCAAATGGTGCGGCTCTGCCGAACTGGATTACTTTTGATGCCAACACACAAACATTGAGTGTCAAACCGACTGAATCAGGCAACATCGGTCTGAAATTGATTGCAAGCGATTCACACAATGAATCCGCATTCACATCATTCAATTTGCAGATAAACCCCAATTCAAGTCAAACGACACCCACACCAACCAAACCTACTCCACAAGTCGGCATCAACAAAGCAGGTGGTTGGGGCGATGATACATTGACAGGAACCGCTCTGAATGACGTACTTGATGGTGGTTCAGGCAACGATACCCTATATGGTGGCAATGGTAATGACACCCTGAAAGGTGGCTTTGGTCATGATACTTTGTCAGGCGGCAACGGGAATGATGTGTTAGATGGTGGTTTTGGCGATGATGTCTTGATTGGCGGCAAAGGCAACGACAAATTGAATGGCGGAATGGGCAACGATACCTACATTTTCAATTTGGGCGATGGTCAAGATACCATTCAAGACTCATTGGGACATGATACGCTTAAAATCAATGGATTGCGTTTGAGTGATGTGCTGTTCATGCAAGACGGTCGCAACCTGATTATGGATTCCAAAATCAGCGATGACCGCGTTACGATTGAAGATTATTTCTTCTATCCGAAACACATCGCCAACTTCATGAAACCCACCATACTGCCTGAACCGAGCAGCAACAAAATTGATGTGTTCCAATTTGAAGGCGGTGAAAGTTTGAGCTACGAGCAAGTCAATAGACTTGTGCAACAATTTGACCAGCTCAATTACAACCCATATTAAGCAGTAAAAACAAGCGTAGGTTAGCTCAGAAAGCCAACCTACGCTTGTTACATCCACTAATAAATGGGTTTTGCAAAGGTTTCAGGCTTCCTGAAATGCGATTCAGCATGCCCAACAATTTAAATGGGGCGGTCTGCGTGGTGCGCCACTCCCCAAAGCGTGGGTGTGGCGGCGCAACGCCACGTTCCCCTTTGTAAAAAGTAACAAAATTACAAAAAATACCCATTTTTGGCTTTTCAGGCAGGCGGGTTTCAGGCTAATATTGATATTTTATTACTTCAACGAAAGAAATCATCATGAATGCACGCGACATTTTATCGGCTGGTGCGGTGGTGCCTGTTATTGCCATTGACGACATTCACACAGCGGTGGATTTGGCTCATGCTTTGGTGGCGGGGGGCATTCCCACGCTGGAAATCACTTTGCGTACGGAACATGGCTTAAAAGCCATTGAATTGATTGCCAAAGAAGTGAAAGGGGCGATTGTGGGCGCGGGTACGGTCATCAATGCCGAACAGTTGAAAGCGGTGGAAGATGCGGGCGCGGTGTTTGCCATTAGCCCTGGTTTGAATTTGCCTTTTGCCAAGGCTGCGGAAAAAAGTGCCATTGCGGTAATCCCCGGTATTGCCACGGCTGGGGAATTGATGTTGGCTTTGGAGCATGGCATTGACACTTGCAAATTATTCCCTGCGGAAGTGGTGGGTGGACGTGCGATGTTGTCGGCTTTGTATGGCCCTTTTCCGCAAGTGAAATTTTGCCCAACGGGGGGCATCAATTTGGTTTCTGCGCCTGAATATTTGAAATTGCCCAATGTGTTGTGTGTGGGCGGTTCGTGGCTCACGCCAAAAGACGCGGTTGCCAAACAGGATTGGGGCACGATTACGCGTTTGGCAAAAGAGGCGGCGGCTTTACGCGCTTAATTGGGCATGATTTGAAAACCTGTATTCATGTGGTATGGTGAATACGGGTTTTTTTAGGAACTAATGTGGGCGAACAATGGGCTTGGCTTTGACCACCACGGTGCCTGCCAGTTTGTCTTGCAAGGTGCGGCAATTGTCTTCTTCGTTGCCCAGCATGGTCAAACACGCCAAGTAAGGCAGCCAAATCAAATGCCACGATGTGAAATTGTCGCGCAAATGCAGTAAATTCAAAATTAAGCCGATTAGGGTAATCCAAATCAGGTTGTACACCACTTTACGCAACAAAATGGCGTGAAAAAAGCCTGTATCTTCGCCTTTGGCGGTCATCACTTTAATGCCCACGATTTTTTTGCCTATGGATTGCCCGCCTTGGGTCATCATCAGCATTTGAATCAGCAGGTAAATTGCCACCACCGCCACGCCCACTTTGCCCTTGTTGGACGTTTCTATGATTTGCAAGGTGTCTTCGCGCAAATGTTTCAACAATACGGTGGGGGTGATTTTGATGTTTTTGAAGATGTGTTCGTACATCACCCAGCCCAAGGGTGCCAATGCCAACACGCTGCACACGCCATTGATGCACGCCGCCACAATGCGCTCAACAGGACTGGCGAGCAGCCACATCAGCCGTCCGCGTCCATCGCCAAAACTGAATGGCGAACCTTGTTCTCTTTGTGTGGCTTGTTTGGTCATGGTGGTCTCCGTTGGGTGTTTTCAGGCTGCCTGAAAATGGATTTTACAATATTTTGTAAAATTGTACCCAAAAACCTTTACAATTTACAAACAAAGGTTTAAAACCTCACCCTTACTTTTTCAGGCGGCTTGTCAAAATGGCGCAGCACAATGGCAGGCAGCCTGAAAAAGCCTTTTCCCCTTAAATCTTGGAGATTCAATAAATGAAAAAAGTTGGTTTTATTGGTTGGCGCGGCATGGTTGGTTCGGTGCTGATGCAGCGTATGCGTGAAGAAAACGACTTCGCCCACATTCCCGAAGCGCATTTTTTTACCACGTCTAACGCAGGCGGTGCGGCACCCGATTTCGGTCAGGCAGCCAAAACCTTGCTGGACGCGAACAACATTAACGAACTGGCACAAATGGACATCATCGTCAGCTGTCAAGGCGGCGACTACACCAAACAGGTTTACCAACCCTTGCGCGATGGCGGCTGGAACGGCTATTGGATTGATGCCGCCTCCACACTCCGCATGAAAGAAGACGCGATTATCGTGCTTGACCCCGTAAACCGCAATGTGATTGACGCAGGCTTGGCAAATGGCGTGAAAAACTACATTGGTGGCAACTGCACTGTATCGTTGATGTTGATGGCGTTGGGCGGTTTGTTCCAAAATGGTTTGGTGGAATGGGCAAGCAGCATGACTTACCAAGCCGCATCAGGCGCAGGCGCGAAAAACATGCGCGAATTGATTGGCGGCATGGGCGCAATCCACAGCCAAGTTGCCAGCGAATTGTCCGACCCCGCCAGCGCGATTTTGGACATTGACCGCAAAGTGGCGGATTTCTTGCGTTCTGACAATTATCCGAAAGAAAACTTTGGCGTACCGCTTGCAGGCAGCCTGATTCCATGGATTGATGTGGATTTGGGCAACGGACAATCCAAAGAAGAATGGAAAGGCGGCGTGGAAACCAACAAAATTTTGAACAGCCAACAGCCCGTGATTGTGGAAGGTTTGTGCGTGCGTGTGGGCGCAATGCGTTGCCACAGCCAAGCGATTACCTTGAAATTGAAACAAAATTTGCCCATTAGCGAGATTGAGCAAATCATCGCCAGCGCCAATGCGTGGACAAAAGTCGTGCCGAACACCAAAGAAGCCAGCATTCACGAATTGACCCCTGCTGCGGTTACGGGCACTTTGACCACACCAGTGGGTCGCATTCGCAAATTGGCGATGGGCGATGAGTTCATCAGCGCGTTTACGGTGGGCGACCAGTTGCTGTGGGGCGCGGCAGAGCCGTTGCGCCGTGTGTTGCGGATTATTTTGGGCAATTTGGATTGATTTTATTGATTTGAAATTGAGCCAAAAATGGGTTCAGGCAGCCTGAAACGTGATTTTGGGATATGGCGAGACCCAATGTTTGAGTGCAATTTTAAAAATCCAATAAAATCAAAATATTAAAAACAATGGCAAAAACATGGGTTTTGCCAGCCCAAAGTAAAGCCAAGGCTTGATAACTGGGGCATTGCTGCTTATAATGCCCTAGTTCCCGACCGCATAGGTCGCTTAGAAACTCGCCCCACCCAAACGCAAAGACTGAATGAGTTCCCGACCGCATAGGTCGCTTAGAAATGCGTTGTATGCGCCTGCAACCCAATCAAAATGTTCCCGACCGCATAGGTCGCTTAGAAATTAGCATAGCGATGCTCACCAAAACCATCAAAGTTCCCGACCGCATAGGTCGCTTAGAAAGTCGCCTGACAATAATTTACCATTACCGAAAGGTTCCCGACCGCATAGGTCGCTTAGAAATCTTGTTTTTCAAAGGCACTTGCCCAAATTCGGTTCCCGACCGCATAGGTCGCTTAGAAATGATGATTTGACTTTCTCATTCAATTCATTTGTTCCCGACCGCATAGGTCGCTTAGAAAGATTGAAGAAGGCAGTTACATCGTTATTGACAGTTCCCGACCGCATAGGTCGCTTAGAAAAAACCGTCCAAATACGTTGCGCCCAAACGGGTGTTCCCGACCGCATAGGTCGCTTAGAAATTTTTGGTCAAAACGTGGGGCTTGGGGGGTATGTTCCCGACCGCATAGGTCGCTTAGAAATGCTTGCATGATTTTTTTCCTTTCAGGCAGCCTGTTCCCGACCGCATAGGTCGCTTAGAAATCCGCCAGCGCATATTTGTCCAATTCAGGATAGTTCCCGACCGCATAGGTCGCTTAGAAAAATTTTTGTGTTTGGGCGATAAGGCGTGCACGGTTCCCGACCGCATAGGTCGCTTAGAAAAAGCCCCGAAGTTCAGGGATTTCTGCGATTACGTTCCCGACCGCATAGGTCGCTTAGAAAGTGCCGTCCTGTTCGGTAACTGTGTCGGCTATGTTCCCGACCGCATAGGTCGCTTAGAAATTTGGCGCAATGCAAAAAGAAGCAGGCGCAGCGTTCCCGACCGCATAGGTCGCTTAGAAAACCAAATGCGCCAGCCACTTCCAGCAAAGACGGTTCCCGACCGCATAGGTCGCTTAGAAATGTGGACAAATCCGCAAATTTAACGCGATGATGTTCCCGACCGCATAGGTCGCTTAGAAATTTGATTACGGCATCAATGCTCACATCCAGTAGTTCCCGACCGCATAGGTCGCTTAGAAAAGTAACTCATCTGGAATATTTGGCTTAACATAGTTCCCGACCGCATAGGTCGCTTAGAAATTGAACCAGTTTACGGTTTTCGTAACCATGCTGTTCCCGACCGCATAGGTCGCTTAGAAAACAGGGAAACACAGTAAATGCCACAAGGCAATGTTCCCGACCGCATAGGTCGCTTAGAAAACAGGGAAACACAGTAAATGCCACAAGGCAATGTTCCCGACCGCATAGGTCGCTTAGAAAAGCTCTCTAAAACTTACTTTCTCATACTCAATGTTCCCGACCGCATAGGTCGCTTAGAAATATAAAAATTGAAATAGCAAAATTCAACAATGGTTCCCGACCGCATAGGTCGCTTAGAAAAACGCCTGTTTTTTGATGCTTTCGTGAACTGCGTTCCCGACCGCATAGGTCGCTTAGAAATGAACGCGAATTATTGGCGCAAGTCCAAGCTGGTTCCCGACCGCATAGGTCGCTTAGAAAGCAGTCTGTGCTGTTGCTTGCACCCATGCTGAGTTCCCGACCGCATAGGTCGCTTAGAAACATAGTGGTCGGCTGGCACGATTAAAATGGAGGTTCCCGACCGCATAGGTCGCTTAGAAAGTACCACTTGGCATAATGAAACCGCAGTACATGTTCCCGACCGCATAGGTCGCTTAGAAAGTTTATGTTTTTCAGCAGTACACGCTCGGAACGTTCCCGACCGCATAGGTCGCTTAGAAAATTTCATCATAGCGAATGGCATAGTTGTTTGCGCTCCCGACCGCATAGGTCGCTTAGAAAAAAGCTATCACGCATTTGACCGCCCTGCTGGATGTTCCCGACCGCATAGGTCGCTTAGAAAATAACATCACACCATTTTCTTCTGTTAGAACAGTTCCCGACCGCATAGGTCGCTTAGAAATTGTACAGGTAAGTCATCTCTTCATATTTGATGTTCCCGACCGCATAGGTCGCTTAGAAACGATAGCCATGCTTTGCGTGATGATTTGTTGTTGTTCCCGACCGCATAGGTCGCTTAGAAAATGGTTTCATAATCTGTATTGCTACTAATCAGGTTCCCGACCGCATAGGTCGCTTAGAAAACAAATGTTACAAGCTGTGCGTGATGAAATCAGTTCCCGACCGCATAGGTCGCTTAGAAAAAAAATGTCATAATAAACAAGCCAACTACCCAGTTCCCGACCGCATAGGTCGCTTAGAAATTACCACTCAATCCGCCCAGTTGCCCATTATCGTTCCCGACCGCATAGGTCGCTTAGAAAAACTTGGGTCTTGTGATGTTCAGGACGCAATCGTTCCCGACCGCATAGGTCGCTTAGAAACTATATCGCCATTTTAAACTTACTTTTAAGGCGTTCCCGACCGCATAGGTCGCTTAGAAAAATTAAAGCAACAGAGCGAGCCAATTCGGTTTGTTCCCGACCGCATAGGTCGCTTAGAAATTACCAAGTTGGGGATTGCGAGCCAACCATACGTTCCCGACCGCATAGGTCGCTTAGAAAGCCCGACCACCATTGTTAATGATGGGGATATAATGTTCCCGACCGCATAGGTCGCTTAGAAAAATCCTGTTTTTTTAAGGCGTTGTGCATGGTCGTTCCCGACCGCATAGGTCGCTTAGAAATTCCGATTGGTGCTTTTTCGTGAAAGCAATCAGTTCCCGACCGCATAGGTCGCTTAGAAAACCATGATGTTGATTAACGTGCCGTGATTGATGTTCCCGACCGCATAGGTCGCTTAGAAAAATTTGACCGAATCGGGCGAATGCGCTGCACCGTTCCCGACCGCATAGGTCGCTTAGAAAGTCTGGATTATAATCCAACAAACGACCGCTAAGTTCCCGACCGCATAGGTCGCTTAGAAAGATGTAATCGTGTAGCGCGGCTCCCATTTTGCGTTCCCGACCGCATAGGTCGCTTAGAAATATTCAGCCCAATATGTTACAATCTTTGCAACGTTCCCGACCGCATAGGTCGCTTAGAAAGTATTGGATTCACGATAAAGCTGAACTGTTGCGTTCCCGACCGCATAGGTCGCTTAGAAATATTTCATTTTCATGTTTCCGTTGCATTTGTTGTTCCCGACCGCATAGGTCGCTTAGAAATATGCGATTGCAAATGAGTTGCTTATCCTATCCGTTCCCGACCGCATAGGTCGCTTAGAAAAATACTGGCTCAGTCTGGATAGGGATGCTTGCAGTTCCCGACCGCATAGGTCGCTTAGAAAAGTTCATCTTTGAAAAATGCCTGAAATTGCACGTTCCCGACCGCATAGGTCGCTTAGAATTCAAATTTGTGTTTCAGGTAGCCTTGCAATTTGTTCCCGACCGCATAGGTCGCTTAGAAATTCGGTTGGTTGCTTTGCTTGATAGCCCACCCGTTCCCGACCGCATAGGTCGCTTAGAAATCACAATCATCAAATGTAATGTTTTCTGCTGGGTTCCCGACCGCATAGGTCGCTTAAACAAATGAAAAAGGGGCGGATGGGAAATCCGCCGCCTCTACATCGGTTTATCAAGTGGGTTTTACAAAGGTTTCAGGCTGCCTGAAATCATTTCTCTTCTTGCTGTTGCGCCAAATATTCGCCGCCCCAACGCACATAATTGGACGATGAATACAGCAAATGTTCACGTTCCGCATCGGTTAAGGGGCGCACTTTTTGCACAGGCGCACCCATATACATGTAGCCGCTTTCCAAACGTTTGCGTGGCGGCACAAGGCTGCCTGCACCAATAATCACATCGTCTTCCACCACCACATCGTCCAAAATGGTCGCGCCCATGCCCACCAACACGCGATTGCCAATCGTGCAACCGTGCAACATCACATGATGCCCCACCGTAACGTCATCGCCAATGATGGTGGGCGAACCTTCTGGCTTTTTCGCACTTTTGTGGGTAACGTGAATCATGCTCATGTCTTGAATGCTGGTGCGTTTGCCAATTTGAATGCGATTCACATCGCCACGCAGCACCGCATACACCCAAATGGACGATTGCTCGCCAATTTCCACATCGCCAATAATCACGGCGGTTTCATCTACAAAAGCATTGTCGGCAATGCGTGGAAAACTGTCTTTGTAAGGACGCAAAGGCATGGTTCTTTCCTTTCATTTTTGCATAAATAAAAAATTTTTAGAACCTGTATTCATAAGATTGATGGTTTGATTTTATTGTCAATTCTTGCGAATACAAGGCGGATTTTCATGCCAATATTGCACATATTGGCGTGAAAAGCCAACGTAGTAGGCGCATGAAGTGGCAATAAAAGCAAGCTATTAAGATTGTGAATACAGGTTCTTAATGAATAAAATAAATCAAAAATCGGTTTCAGGCAGCCTGAAATTGCCCCACACTCACGCGGTCTAATCCAGCCAAATCGGGCAACGTTGCCACATTGCGAAAACCATTTTGTTGCAAAATTTCGCGTACCGCCTGCCCTTGATTGTAGCCGTGTTCCAACATCAACCAAGCATTTTCTTTTAAATAATCAGGTGCTTGTGCCGCAATTTCACGAATATGCGCCAAACCATCTGCAAAATCCGTGAGCGCGTGTGGCGGCTCAAAACGCAAATCGCCTTGTGCCAAATGCCCATCGTGCTGCTCAATATAGGGCGGATTGGACACAATCACATCGCAACCGCATTCAGGCAGCCTGAAATGCCCCGCCGCTTGAAACCACCAACCTTGCCCAAATGCAACGTCCGCCCCCAAATTGTGCGCGTTGCTTTGGGCAATTTGTAGCGCATCATCTGAAACATCACTTGCAAAAACAAGCACATCAGGTCGTTCCAATTTGGCGGAAATGGCGATGATGCCGCTCCCTGTTCCCAAATCCCACAACGTGCCATTTTCAGGCAGCCTGCACAAAGCCGCTTCAAGCAAATGCTCCGTTTCAGGGCGCGGAATCAACACGGCAGGCGACACGCGAAAATTGCGCCCATAAAATTCACGTTCGCCCAAAATATAGGCAATCGGTTCGCCACATTTGCGCCGTTCAATTAAATTGTGCAATTCAATGGCTTGATTTTCAGGCAGCTTTTCCGTATCGCGCGTGAGTAATTGAGCGCGAGTGTAGCCCGTAATGTGTTGCAACAGCAAGCGCGTTTCCAATTTGGGCAAAGGCGATTGCTGAATCCATTGCAATAATGTCTGATTTATCATGAATTATTCTATCCAATTTTGCACAATGGCAACCACTTCATCGGCATGACTCAAAAATGGCGCGTGTGCCGCTTTGTCAATTTTGTGGATTTGCGCGTGGGGCAAATGCTGCTGCAAATAATCGCCCATGCACGGTGGCGTAATGGCATCTTTTCCACCATAAATCAACAAACTGGGCTGCCGAATTTGCCCCAGTTGAGCGCGAAAATCCGCCTGCTCCACCGCCGCCAATGCGCCACGCAAGGCTTGCGGCGCGCCCCATTTTGCCACATCAGGCAACACATTGTGCAAAATTTCATCACGATAAGGGCTGTGCAACAACTGCAATTCCAAAAATTGCCGCATAAATTTGCGGTAATCCTGCTCAAACAACGGTATCATTTTGTGCAAAGCAGATTGTGTCAAACCTGCTGGATAATCAGGTTCAGCCAAAAGTTTGGCAAAGCTGCTGCACAAAATCAAACCGCGCACCTTATCCGCATAATGCGCCGCCAAATGCAACGCCACCAAGCCACCCAACGACCACCCCAACACCACACTCTGCGGTGCAATTTGGCTGGCAATGCGCTCGGCAGCGCGCGCCACGGTAAAATCGCCCACGCAAGGCTCATCGCCATGCCCCAACAAATTGGGGGCAAACGAGTGCCAATGTTCAGGCAGCCTGCGGCGAAAATCATCAAAAATATGCCGATTCACACCCCAACCGTGAATCAAAACAAGATGTTGCTTCATCATCAAAAAAATCCTTCAACAAATGCCGCATTGTGCCACAAAACGCCACCTACAACGCAAAAACGTGGCGTTGCGCCGCCACACCCACGCTTTGGGGCGGTGGCGCACCACCCAAATCCGCCCCTACATCAGTTTAAAAGTAGATTTTGCAAAGGTTTCAGTTTACAAGATAAAATTTTTTGTGATAAATAATGATGAACGATAAATATTTTTCTATTTTGACATTTTTTGCCTATGCCGATTTGCCGCGTCCAATTTGATTTTTCAGGCAGCTTGAACACAAAAAAGCTGCCTGAAAATCCATTTGCGTGTACACTTTGCGGCTTTCTTTTTTAGTTGATTGTGAAATGAATTTATTGGGTGTTTTGGCGCGAATCAGCAGCATGACCATGATTTCGCGCGTATTGGGATTTGTGCGCGATGCGATTGTGGCGCGCATTTTTGGCGCAGGCATGGCAATGGACGCTTTTGTGGTGGCATTTCGGCTGCCCAACTTGTTGCGGCGCATTTTTGCCGAAGGCGCGTTTTCCCAAGCCTTTGTGCCGATGTTGGCGGATTTTAAACGCAACCAATCGCCCGATGAAACGCGCCATTTTGTGCAAAATGTGGCAGGGGTGCTGTCGCTGGCTTTGCTGGCGGTAACGATTGTGGGCGTGATTGCCGCACCGATTGTGATTTGGCTCACCGCAAGCGGCTTTGCCCAACAAGGTGGCGAACGCTTTGATTTGGCTGTGGATTTATTGCGCGTGGTGTTTCCATATATTTTATTGATTTCGCTGTCTTCATTTGTGGGCAGCATTTTGAACACTTACGGTCAATTTTCCATTCCAGCTTTCACGCCCGTGTTGTTGAATGTGTCGTTTATCGTGTTTGCCGTGTGGTTTGTGCCGTATTTCAATCCACCGATTATGGCTTTGGGTTGGGCGGTGCTGATAGGCGGGGTGCTGCAACTGGCATTTCAACTGCCATGGTTGTACAAACTGGGGTTTTTGCGTTTGCCCAAATTGAATTGGCGCGATTCGGCGGTGCAACGTGTGATGAAACAGATGGTACCGTCCATTATCGGTTCATCGGTGGCGCAAATTTCTTTGGTGATTAACACGATTTTTGCCTCATTTTTGGTTTCAGGCAGCGTGTCGTGGATGTATTATGCCGACCGCTTGATGGAATTGCCATCGGGCGTGATTGGTGCGGCTTTGGGTACGATTTTGTTGCCCAGTTTGTCCAAACACGCGGCTGGCGAAGATGTGGCAGAATTTTCCGCATTGCTGGATTGGGGTTTGCGTTTGTGTATGCTGTTGATTTTGCCTGCGGCGGTGGGATTGGCGGTGTTGGGTTTTCCATTGGTGGCGACATTGTTTATGTATCAACAATTTGGCTTGCACGATGCCCAAATGACCCAATACGCGCTGATGGCATATTCAGTGGGTTTGCCCGCCATGATTTTGGTTAAAATTCTTGCGCCCGCATTTTACGCGCAAAAAAACGTGAAAACGCCCATGAAAGTGGCAATGATTTCGCTGGCAAGCACACAAATTTTCAATTTATTGCTGGTATGGCATTTGAAACATGTGGGTTTGGCATTGGCGATTGGCTTGGGCGCGTGTGTGAACGCGGCATTGCTGTTTGTGATTTTGCGTACGCGAAAAATGTATGTGCCACAAACGGGTTGGCGCACCTTTATGCTGAAAATCGGCACGGCATTGCTTGCCATGACCCTGATTTTGTGGGCGGTGCAAACCTTTGTGCCATTGCAATGGGACAATGTGGGTGGCGGACACCGTGTCTTGCAGTTGGGTTTGTTGATTGTGTTGGCGATGGTGGTGTATTTTTGTTTGTTGGGGGCGATGGGCATGCGTCCGCGTGATTTTAAACGCGCTGAAAAATGAGTTTCAATTTTCAGGCAGCCTGAATCGCATCGGCAATGCTGGCGGCATGGGGGAACAATTTGGCACCGTGTTGCGTCATTTCGTGCAAAGCCGCTTGGGTGGATTCGGGCGCAATGCCACGACAGGCAGCCAAATTCACCCACACCTGCCAATCGCCACCGCGCAATAATTGCAATACCGTGGTTTTGACGCAAAAATCCGTTGCCAAACCGCCCACAATCACAATTTGGGTTTGACGCTGCCGCAACCATTCCAGCAAACCCGTGCTGAGTTTCTCCTGAAAATCGTGAAAACACGCACCATAGGGGTGCAATTCTGGCGATGTGCCTTTCCACACACAAAAATCGTATGCCGTTTCATCGGGCAAACCATCGAGCAATTCATAGCCTTTGCTGCCCACAATGGCGTGTGCCACCCATTTCACATCGGCATTGATGAGACCTGTGGGTTTGCCCATATCGGCACGATTTTGGCAGAGCCATTTGGCGGCAAGCGTGTGTGCATCTTTGGTCATCACGCGCCAATCGGCAAGCGCGGCTTGGGCATTGAGTTCGCCCACAATTTCATCGCCACCCACAATGGGCAGTTCGTTGGGGCAAAGTGGGGTAAAGGTTTTTTGCGCATCAATATCAATAGAAACAATCATTTGATGTTATTTTCTTTGTTTCAAAACACCTTATTGTACCTGTACCGCAGCACAATGTGCGAAAAAGGCTGCCTGAAACACCGTAGCCATGATAAGTTGTGGTATATTTGTGGCTTGGCTCATTACCCTATTTTGATAAAACATAAGCCAAATCTTTGAATTTTTAAAAATTTAATACCAAAATGAAAAAAATCAAGAAATTCATCAGGCAGCCTGAAATTTTCTTCCGCGATTATTTGAACAAAAAACACCCCATACGCAACATAGAGCAAGCCATTGATGAATCAGAAGAACACATTATCCTGCAAAACAGCCAACACCTCGAATCGCAGGAAAGCCGCCTGAAACTTGCCCCATTTGCCGTTGATGTGGTGTTCACATGGGTCAATAATCACGACATGGCGTGGCAGCAACGCCGCCAACAACGCAGCCAACAGGCAACGCACAGCGCACTTTACAGCAACGATGAAGCCCGTTTTGCCAATCACAATGAGCTTTATTATTCGCTGCACAGTGTGCAAACGTTTTTGCCGTGGGTCAATCACATTTATATTGTTACCGACCAGCAAACACCCGATTGGTTTCAGGCAGCCCAATACCCCAAAGTCAGCATCATAGACCACCGCCAAATCATAGACGAACAATATTTGCCCACCTTCAATTCACACGTTATTGAAGCCCATTTGCACAACATACCCAATTTGAGTGAACATTTCATTTATTTCAATGACGATGTGTTTGTGGCGCGTCCCCTATTAAAAGAACACTTTTTTCGCGCCAACGGCATAGCCTCACTGTTTGTCGCCAACAAAAGCCTGAAACACATGCAAAGCAAAGGGGTGCAAACCCCCACCTTATCCGCATCGCAAAACAGCATGGCATTGTTGCAGCATCATCACGGTTGCCAAATTGACAATCCCTTGGTGCACACCTATGTCCCATTACGCAAAAGCCTTTTTCAGGCAGCGTGGAAACTGTATGCAGATGAAATCAAAGCATTTTTACCCAATGCCTTTCGCAGCAATCACGATTTGAATTTGGCAACCTTTCTGGTGCCATGGTTGATGTATTTAAACGGTGTTGCCACGTTCAGCAACGATGTATGTTACTATTTCAACATACGTTCAAACAAAGCACCCGCTCAATATCGCAAACTGTTACACCAAAACGCCCATCACCAACAACCCCATTCATTTTGTGCCAACGATTTTCACAGCCAGCAACAAATTGACAATTACCACAGCAAATTGATAGAAATGTTGCGAGCCTATTTCCAAATTTAAATTAAAAACAGAGTGTTAAAAAGATGAATCACAAAAAATTCAAAAAACTTTTAAGCAATCCCAAATTGTTTTTGAAAGACATGTACATCAAACGCAGCATGCAGCTTAAAAAACATTTGCCCATGAAATACAATGGCACACATCACTACACCATTGTATCAGCCGTCTACAATGTAGAAAAATACCTAGACGACTATTTCAACAGCATAGTCAAACAAAGTTTGGATTTCAAAAAACACATACAAATCATTTTGGTAGATGACGGTTCCACCGACCATTCTGCCCAAATCATCAAAAAATGGCAAAGCAAATTCCCCAATAACATTCATTATTTTTATAAAGAGAATGGCGGGCAAGCCTCGGCACGCAATTTGGGTTTAGAACATGTGCAAACAGAGTGGGTCACTTTTATTGACCCCGATGATTTTATTTCACCAGATTATTTTTATAAAATAGACCAATTTATTGGACAAAATACCCATTTCAGTATCATTTGTTGCCCATTAAAATTTTATTTTGAAGACCAACAAATCATCAAAGATACCCACCCTTTAAAATACCGTTTTGCCAATGGTAATAGCCAATGCACACTTACCAACCTGAAAAATCATTTACAACTATCAGCCAGCACCGCATTCTTTAAAATTGAAAACATTAAAAATCATCATGTTTTATTTGATAAAGACATGAAACCCAGCTTTGAAGATGCCAAATTTGTCACAGATTACATTTTGTCTTGTCAGCAGAGTAGCCATGCGGGTTTTATTGCCGATGTCAGCTATTTTTATCGAAAACGCTCCGATGGTTCTTCAACCTTGGATTCAGCGTGGCAGAATCCATTGTTGTTTTCACGGGTTATTGAAAAGGGCTGTATTGAAATTTTAAAAACAGCCCAACAAAAATTCGGTGCCATACCCGAACACATTCAAAGAATCGCACTGTACCACATCATTTGGTATTTTGGTCGCATTGTGAACAATCCTGCCGCCTTGTCTCATTTAACCACTGAGCAACAAGATGAATTTGTTTCATTACTTCATCAAATGTTTGAATATATTGATGATAATACCATTTTGCGTTTCAATCTGGCTGGTGTTTGGTGGTTTCAAAAAGTGGCATTATTGGGGTTATTTAAACACAAACGCCCCGCTTCACAAATTGCCTATGTTGAAGATTATGATTTAAAGAAACAACAAATTTTGATTAAATATTTCTCTTATTTTCCAGAATTGGAATACTGGGAAATGGACGGGCAAGAAATTTTTCCCGTATATCATAAACAACGCCGCCATGATTTTGTAGGGCAAACATACGTCAATGAATATAAAATTTGGCTTCAATGTTGTCCTGATGCACATTTAAAATTAAGCTTAAATGACACAAAAGTGCCACTTACGTTTTTGGGTCAGCAATTTGATGCTTTACCTATATCACAAGTGCAACAGCATTTTATGCAAAATTCTACCATACAAAATCAGGCATGGATTTTTATGGATAGAGAAGACCAAGCCGATGATAATGCAGAACATTTGTATGAATACATACAAAAAAACCATGCACATCATGAGTTGTATTTTGCCTTAAAACAATCATCACCTGATTGGGAAAGATTAAGCCAAAAAGGGTTCAATCTGCTGGATTTTGGCTCAGCCGATTTTGAAAATAAATTAAAAACATGTGCCAAAATCATCAGTAGCCATATTGATGGTTATATTACACATTATTTTCAAGATGATTCTTTATTGGATAAAGATTATGTATTCTTGCAACATGGCATTACCAAAGATAATTTATCCAATTGGCTCAATGGTAAAAAAATTGCCCTATTTATCACAGCAAGCCACGATGAGTACCATTCTATTGTTGATAATGGAACTTCATATAAATTTAGCAGTAAAGAAGTGAAACTAACAGGTTTTCCCCGTTATGATAAATTGATTACACAGAATCAGCCAAATAGTAAGCAAATTTTAATTATGCCAACATGGCGCAGTGGTATTTCTGGTCCCACCATTAAAGGGACAGAAAGGGAGAAAAATCCTGATTTTATGCAAACAAATTATGCCAAACATTGGCATGGTTTACTGAATCATCACACTTTGTATGAGTTACATCAAAAAGGATATAAAATCATTTTTGCACCACACCCCAATATCAAACAATATATGGATGAATTTACCGTACCTGGTTTTATCCAAATTTATAATTATTCAGATTATGGTATTCAGCAGTTGTTTCACGCAGCCTCCATGCTTATTACTGATTATTCTTCGGTAGCATTTGATATTGCTTATTTAAATAAACCCATTCTTTATTATCAATTTGACCATGAGGACGTTTTTTCAGGAGCACATACCTATCAAAAAGGCTATTTTGATTATGAACGAGATGGTTTTGGTGACATTGCCCATACAGAATCAGCATTATTAATTAAATTAAATCAATTGATTCATGGTAATGATGATAATTTAAAAATCTATCAGGAAAGGGGCAATAAAACTTTTGCATTTAGGGATAACTTGAATTGCGAACGCGTTTACCAAGCCATTATGAATTTGGATAAACCCGATACGGTAAACCCTTTGCCCATTATTGAACGCATGATTGAGCAGGCTGAAACACACAAGGCTTGGCATTTGGCGGCTTCACGGATTCATCATTTGCTGTCGGAACATCAACTTGATGACGCGACCAAATCCACTTATCAACAACGTTATTGTCATGCTTTATTCCAAGACAAGCAGTTGAATGGCTTGCAAAATTATCTGAATGAATGCCCCATCAACCGCGATTATTGGCAAGCCAAAATCCATTTGGAAATTGGCGATGCGGTATCGGGTGCTGCATTTTTCGCGCAAAATTCAGCCATGGGTACACCACACGACCATTGTCGCGCACTTTTGGCTGCGGCATATCATCAAGACGAAAAATCGTTTGCTGCCTTATTTGCACGTTTGGAGCAGAAATTGGCAGAGGAACATCAAATGATTTTGATGATTGCCCAGAAATTACATCAACAGCTTTATTTTGAAACACTTGATTTGATTGATGTGGCTTTGAATAAATTGAGCCAAGATGATAAAGGCAGCCTGAAACTGGAATTGCTCGCCGCATACATTTGCATGAATTTGGTTAAATTGCCCGATGCCCATCAATATTTGGTACGCTTTGAAACACACTCGCGCAATGACCCCAGTTGCCGCGTTGCCATTGCCCGTTTGGCAAAATTAAAAGGCGATGGCGAGAAATTGTTTAATCAATTAAATCGTGCTTTTGAAGAAAATTTATTGATGATACCCGAAGATTTGCTCGCCGATTATTTGAATGAATTGAGTAAAAGCGGCAATACACAAGCCGAAGCGTATTGGCGGGCACAATTTCGCCAAAAATACCCCAAAAATGCGGCACTCATTTTGCATGAAGCCAAAAAATGGTATGTGGCACGGGATTGGAAAAAAGTGCTAGAATATTTATCCCATATTGAACATTCGCCACAAGCCGAATATTTATATGCGTTAGCGGCTTTGCGCTCAGGCAAAAACAAGCAAGCCCATCATCAATTTGAGCAAGATTCATTTCAATATTGGAAATTGGCAGCAGAATTGGCAGAACTCAACGATGACAAAGCATTGTTAAAAGAATGTTTAAGGCAGCAATTGAATATGCTGGAATGATGATTGATTTTGGCGTACGATGTTTCAATCGTACGCCAAATTGGGTCTATTCATGCTTGATTTATAAAGAAATATCTACATCATTGACATTCAAACCCATCAACAGGCTGTTGATGATGGTATTGGACATAAATACCGTATTATTTGAAAAATCAATGTGTTTACCGATTTTTTCACAATCAAATTGACATAAAATCAATTCAGGTATGGCTGCTTTCAACTTGTGAATATCCTGATAAAATTCGGAGACTTTTGCCGTAGAAATCACAACCTGATTTGCGAGCTTTTGATTGATTTGATGAGGTAAAGTTCGGAATGTTTCTGCAATCGGCTGACGAATAGAATGCAAATACAAAGGGTCTTTACCGCCATAATAATCATGATTGCCCAAAAATGGGTCTATGGCAAAAGTTTTGTATCCACCTATTAAACCATGATATACCGCGCCTGTACCGCCCGAAGAAGCACCGCAAATAACCACATTTTCTTTATCAATATCATAAATATTCATCATTCTTTTAATGAATTTTTGGATATTATCTTCAATGTTTTCATCAAATTGTGTATTCAGACCATGGCTACCAAAAGCATCTGCCACATCTGCCATACGAATAATATAAGTATTGGGCATAATGCTGTTGGCAATAAATGGAAATGGGTGGCTATAATATCGGTCTATCATATTTTCATTGCTCTTATTGGTATAAGAGAAAAGAATCAGCAGATTTTTTTGCTTGGCATTCTGTAATTTGGGTGCTTCAATCGTGTAAATGACATTTTCCAATTCATGAAATGAATCAGAAAAGTAAGGCAATAAATCTTGATAACTGTTTTTGTTGATTCTGCGAAATACGCTTACGCCCATTTTATGTTCAACTGCCAAAAAACCTTTTTGGTTCAGCAGGTAAACATAATCACTTAAATTGTGATTACGCGCATAGCTAAGAAAAAAGTCATTGCTGTTGCCTTTAATACCAATATATTCGATTTGTGGATTATCTAAATATTCGCTTAAATGAATCTCTTGATTTTTTTCAACATTAAAAATATGACATAATTTATTGCCCATATAGGCAAAGATATTGGTCAGAATTTCACAAAATTTTTCTTCAATTTTTGCCCAATCGTCTTCAATCAATTTAAATGACCACAGGGTTTTTTCTTGATTTTGGGATTGAGGATAAGTGCGGTATTTTTCTGTAAGATGCTCAACCAATTTAGAAAAATGTGAAGGTGTACCAATGCGGCTTTTATTGCGTTCAATTAAGTTAAAGCTCTGACCTTGTGTGGCATAGCTGATACTGATGAAATAATCATTCACTAAAAAATCAAATACAATGCTTTGATTATTATAAATCCAAGCATGAATTTTACTGGTATCAATTTGAACTGTATTGAGAATGCGGTTTTGTATTTGATGTAAATCCATTTTTATATGCCTTGCTGGTATTGGTTGAGTAATGCTTTTTTGTCTACTTTGTGGTTGGTGCTAACGGGAATGGCATCAATATGAATGAATTCTGATGGCATCATGTATGCTGGCAAAGTTTCAGACAGCATGGTTTTGATATTTTGTGTATCGGCACTTTGTTTTGCGGTATAGAAACACACCAAGCGCAATACGGCTCCTGTATTGCGTGTTAAGGCAATGACTGCCACATTGTCAAAATGGAATGCTTTTAAATTGATGATTTTTTCTTCAATTTCAGATAATTCAATGCGATAGCCATTCAGCTTGATTTGCTCGTCTTTGCGTCCTTGTACATAAAACATGCCATTTTTTTCAAAACCGTAATCGCCTGTTTTGTAGGTTCGTTCGTGCTCGTTGTGTATGATTAAACTTTTTTCATTGGCTGTGGGATTATTCAGGTAGCCTCGCATGACGTGCTGCCCACTTATCCAAATTTCGTCATCTACGATTTCCAATTTGGCATTTAAGACGGCTTGACCAACGGGCAATTCTTCTTCTGCGTCCAACATGGCTTGGGTAATATCCACATAGGTGGTTGCGACTGTGGCTTCTGTTGGCCCATAAGTGTTTATCACGCGAACATTGGGGAATTTTTGAAAAATCAGATTGACAACGGGTTTACTGAGTTTCTCTCCACAAAATAAAAATTCTTTTAAATGGGGCAAGGTGCTTTGATTTAATTTGGGATTTAAAATTTGCTGCATGGCAAAAGATGGCGTAGAAACCCAAGTGCTGATTGCTTGTTTTGCCAAGAAATCCAACCATTCGCCTGTATTTTGAATGGCTTCTCGGCTGTTCATCACAATGCTGCCACCGTAAGCCAAATTGCCAAAAATTTCATACATGGACAAATCAAACGCAAAGGGGGCTTGGTTCATAAAGATGTTGGGTTGGGCAAGATTCAGTTGTGTTTTCATCCATTTCATTAAATTAAACACGGCTTCACGCCCAATTTGTACGCCTTTGGGCGCACCTGTTGTGCCAGATGTGAACATGATGTATGCCAAATCTTTTTCAGCCAGCTCAATTTCTTCATCGGTTTGTTTTTCAAATGTTTGGTTGGCTGCACGATACACATAGCGTGCATGAGAAAGCTGACAAATGTGCTGTAAACGACTTTCAGGATAAATGTTGTCCACGGGAATAAAGGGGATGTGATTTTGTAGGCAAGCATAAATTGCCACCACAAAATCAATTTCTTTATGACCATACAATACCAAAGGTATATTTTTTGAAAAATCGCTTATTTGACGATATTTTTCAATAAATTGTGCCATTTTGGTTTGTAAATCTTCCCAAGAGCAGGTGTCATGGGCATTGCTCAATGCTTTGCCTGTGCTTGCTTGGAAACGGTAGGTCAAAAATGCATCTAAATCCTGAAAATCGTTTATGTGTGGCATGATGAATTTAGCCTTTATAATGTTGTTCAATATATTGAATTAAATTGCTTGAATTGGCTAAAATATCGACCAATTTTTCAAATGGCAAATCCACATTAAATTTCTCTTTTACCGCCATCACCAAATCCATGGCACTGATGGAGTCAATCAATCCTGTTGTTAAAAGTTCTTCATTGGCGGAAATTTGTTTTTGTGCAATTTGGGAGACAATCGCTAAAACGTCTTGGGATACGGACATGATGTAAAAATCCTTATAATGATGTAAATGTTGAATAAAAATGTGAAAAAATGTCAATTTATGCAATTATGCCATATTTTGCACCCTTTGCAAAACTGGACTCATGGTGTGATTTAGGTTTTGATTCCAAATGATAAAGGCTGCCTGAAATGCTTTTCAGACAGCCTTCAATTTATTTTATTATAAATGATGCAAAGCCAAATTCGGCAATTTGCTTTTCACATCATCAATGTGCTGCTGTGTGGCAAAGGGCCCTACTCGCACCACATAGCCTGTTTCTTGTTTGACCATATCAACAGGATAGTGCGATTGAGCTGCCTGTAATTGTTGGCTGGTTTGCAACATAAACGCACGCGCATCGTGTTCATTGTTGAAATTTTGCACATGCCAATACATTGTGGGCAAAACATTCGGTGCAAACGCTATGGTTGGCGTTTTGGGCGATGTTGCCACTGCCACCGCTTGTGCTGGGGCGGTTAAAACGGGTTTGCCGTGCAGCGTTTCAATTTTCACGCTTGCCATGCCATTGTTCACAAAACCCTGTTGTGCCGCCGCGCCTTTGGACAAATCAATCACGCGATTGCCGTGAAAAGGTCCTCGGTCATTGACACGCACCACCACGCTTTTGCCGTTGGTGGTGTTGGTTACGCGCACTTGCGTTCCCAAAGGCAAGGTTCGGTGGGCGGCACTCAAACCGTTCATATTGAAAATTTCACCATTGCTGGTTTTTTTGCCATGAAAACCCGGTCCATACCACGATGCTTGCCCCGTTTGCGTGAAATAAGCCACGCTTTTCATGGGTTGGTAGGTTTTGCCGCGCACTTGGTAGGCTTTTGCCATAATGGCTTGATGTGCTTGGGTTTTCACTTCTGTGTTGTTGATGTTGGCGGCTTGGGCTTTGTTGATTGCCACGGTGCCAACAATCATGAGGGTAATCACGCCAATAAAAAAAGCGTCTTGAATTTTAGACAAAATCAGTCCAATCTTTGAGTTGATAAAAATTTTTGTGCTGCCCATTTTCAGGCAGCCTGAACCATCACACACCGCCCGCATAAGCATTTTGTCGCCACGCTTCAAACACGGTAATCGCCACCGTGTTAGACAAATTCATGCTGCGATTATCGGGCATCATGGGAAAGCGGATTTTTTGGTTTTCAGGCAGCGTTGCCAAAATATCGGCAGGCAAACCGCGCGTTTCAGGGCCAAATAAAAACACATCGCCAGCTTGAAATGCCACTTGGTCGGGGCGCGTGCTGCCTTTGGTGGTGAGCGCGAAAATGCGTTTGCCCTGCAAAGCGTTCAAACAATCGGTAAGATTTTCATGCACTTGCACATGGGCAAATTCGTGGTAATCCAGCCCTGCACGTTTCATTTTGGCATCGTCCAAGGGAAAACCAAGCGGCTTGACCAAGTGTAATTGGCAGCCCGTGTTGGCGCACAAGCGAATGATGTTGCCCGTATTGGGCGGAATTTCGGGTTGATACAACACAACGGTAAACATTTTGATAATCAAATGGCGTTAATCAAGGGCGGCAAATATAGCTGGATTATGGCGATGATGTGGTGGGTTTTTCAAAAAATTACGCAATTTTAACGTTTGCATTCACAATTATTTTTCATGATTTTTTCAATGATGTTGCTTTATTTTAATAAAACGCGACTGGCTGTCCACGCATACACCGCCATTGCCCCTGATTCATGCAAGGCGCGTGCCAACTCGTGTAAAGTTGCCCCTGTGGTGTAAACATCGTCAATCAAAAGAATGTGTTGGTCGCGCACATCGGCAGCAATTTCAAACACATCACGAATGTTACGCCGCCGTGCCGCATAGCCCAATTGACTTTGCGCTTGCCGATGTTGGCGCAAAATGAGTTGGCTGGACAAAAGTGGCAAATGGTAATGTTGTGCCAATTTTTGCGCCAGCTCTTCGGTTTGATGAAAGCCGCGTTGCCACAAGCGTTTTTTGCTGATGGGCATGGGCAAAATGGCGTTGATGGGCTTTTCAGGCAGCCACGCGGGGGGATTTTGCCGCATGATTTCACATAAAACGTGAATTAAGGCATTCTTTTTATTGTGTTTCCATTCGTGAATCAACGCAGGCATGGGCGGCACATAATGCGTACTTGCCCACATTGCTGCCAAAGGCGGTGGGTGGCGTTGGCAACGGTCGCACATTTTGCCCGTTTCGCTGGGGCTGGCGCAGCGTGGGCAGCTTTGCGCGGCTTGGGTAAAACAGCCACGCAAATCGTTCAGGCAGCCTGAACAGCATTTTTCGTGGCTGTCGGCATGGCACAATAAGCAATTTTTTTGATAGAAATGCGAAAATAAATTGATTTTATTCATAATCATTGGGCTTTCATTTCGGTTTGAAACCCCACCGTGGATTTCGGTAGAATGCGGCTATTTTACCGCACGCTTGCCAACGAAAAGGAATCTTGATGAAACCACAAACCATGTTCCGCCATGTGATTTTGGCGATGTTGCCTTTGGGCTTTTTGGGCGTGATGGTGTTTGCGCCATTGTGGGCGATGTTGATGTACGATGATTCGGCATGGTTGTGGCGCGAAGTGTTGTCCGACCCCTATTATCGGTGGCGCATTGAGTGGACGGCATTTCAGGCAGCCTGCACCGTGGTTTTGACCACCCTGTTGGGCGTACCCACCGCGTGGGCATTGGCGCGATTGGATTTCACAGGCAGAACAAGCATTTTACGCGCCCTGATGTTGCCTTTTGTCATGCCCACTTTGGTGGCGGGCATGGGGGTGCTGGCATTATTTGGCGACCAAGGCATACTGTGGCGCGGTTGGGCAGACACGCCTTATTTGTTGTTTTATGGCAATGTGTTTTTCAATTTGCCCGTGATGATACGCGCGGCGCACCACGGATTGTTGGCGGTGCCTGCCAATCGCTTGGCGGCGGCACAGGTTTTGGGTGCAAACGAATGGCAACGCTTTTGGCAAGTGGAATTTTGGGTCATGAAAAACCATTTGGCTGGGGGGGCGTGTTTGGTTTTTTTGTATTGTTTTTCGGGATTTGGTTTGGCGTTGTTGCTTGGGGGGCAGCGTCATGCCACGGTGGAAGTGGAAATTTATCAACTGATTGCCTACGAATTGGATATGCCACGCGCGGCGGTGTTGGTGTGGTGCGTGTTGGCAATTACCGCTTTGGTGGGGGCGATGTATGCGTGGTTGAGCCAACGCCACCACAGCGCAGCCATTCAAATCAAGCAGCCTGAACCGCCCCAAGGCGCACAATATTTCATTTTGTGGACAAGTTGGGCAATTTTAGCCTTATTTTGTGCTTTGCCCTTGCTGGCGGTGGCGTTTCAGGCAGCCCAGTCGTGGCAAGCGTGGTCGGTGTGGTTGGAACAAGAAACATGGCAAGCCCTGTTCAACACCTTAAAATTCACCGCTTTATCGCTGATTTTGGCAATGATTTTGGGGCTTAACCACGCCGCTTTGGCAAAACAGGTGGCGTGGATACGCGGTTTCACATTTTTACCGTTTATGGTGTCGCCTGTGTGTTTGGCGTTTGGGGTGCTGCTGTTGTATCCGCAATGGTCGTCATCGTTGATGCTGCTGATTGCGCTGTATGCCTTGCTTGCCTATCCATTTGTTACCAAAGACATTTTGGCAACTTGGGACAATTTGCCCACCAATTATTTGAATGCAGCACGGGTGTTGGGGGCGAGCCGTTTTCAGGCAGCCTGTTTTGTGATTTTGCCCTTGCTGAAAAGCGCATTGCGGCGCGGTTTGACTTTGGCGGCGGCAACGGGCATAGGCGAATTTGCCGCCACCCTGTTTTTATCGCGCCCCGAATGGACAACACTCACCACACTCATCTACCAAAAGCTCGGTCGCGTGGGCATGGAAAATCATCAACAAGCCATGGTTTTGTCGTTTGGCTTAATGCTGTTGGCAAGTGGCATTTTTCTCTTGTTGGACAGCAAAGATTCATAAATCATTTCATTACCCTGCAAAAATTTTCATTTTGTCGTGTAACATCATCAATCATCAGAATATCATGTATTTATTTCAATAAAAGGCAAAAAATCATGAATTTTAATATAGAATCCATAGGCACAATCCACTCGCCCTTTACCCAAAAATTTGGCATACCGCGCCAACCCGACCTTGTGCCAGCCGCCCAAATCCGCATAGACCTCCACCCCCAATTCAACAGCGACAGCGTACGCGGCTTGGCAGAATTTGAATACATTTGGGTGCATTTCATTTTTCACGATGCCATAGGTGAAGGCTGGGCGCAAATGGTTCGTCCACCACGTTTGGGCGGCAAAAAGAAAGTGGGCGTGTTTGCCACGCGCAGCCCACATCGCCCCAATCACATCGGCTTGTCGCTGCTCAAATTGCACCAAATCAGCGTGGTAAACCAAATCGTGCAACTGCATTGTGGCGGCGGCGATTTGCTCAATGGCACGCCTGTGATAGACATCAAACCCTACATTCCATTTGTGGAAGCCAAACCCGATGCCGCGTCAGGTTTTGTGCAAGGTGCACCGCCGCAATTACCCGTGCATTGGCAGCCTGAAAGCGGCAAACACCACCTGCCAGCGCAACTCATCGCCCTGATAGAACAAAGTTTGGCGCAAGACCCACGCCCCGCATACCAAGACCAGCACGAACGCATTTACGGCATGGCAATGGCAGGGGTGGAAGTCAAATTTCGCATTCACAGTCAGGCGGTGTGGGTGGTGTCGGTTCAGGCAGCCTGAAATGTTGTTAAAACGATACACAATCGCCCAACAAACGGCAAAATCAGGTTTTTTCATCAAGTTTACGGCTTGATTCAGGTATGATTGTTGCCATTTTTTTCATTTTTAAAGGATTATCCTGAATATGATGCCAAAATTGACTTGGGTTACATTGTCCTTGGCTTTAACAGCCCACACCTTGGCGGCACCCATGCCAGCCAAAAAGTCCAATCCCACCACCGCCAGCAAACCCGTGTTGCTGTCCAAAACCCTACAACCCGATGGCGCAACGCCCGTTGCCAACGTGAAACGCACCCCCATTCCCGATGTTGCGCCTGTGAAAAACGGCTTTCACGTCATCATCAACATTCCCCAACAACGCCTGTTTTTGTATCAAGATGGCGTGTTGGAAAAAGTTTACCCCGTGGCGGTGGGCAAAGCCATGACCCAAACCAATTTGGGCGAACACACCATTGGCGGCAAAGCCTTTGACCCCACTTGGCACATTCCCAAATCCATTCAAGCCGAATTGAAAAACGGCAAAACCACCGTTCCCCCCGGCCCTGAAAATCCATTAGGGCCTGTGTTTGTGCGTTTGGGCAACCCCA
The DNA here is from genome assembly GCF_014054525.1 of Alysiella filiformis. NCBI lineage: Bacteria > Pseudomonadati > Pseudomonadota > Betaproteobacteria > Neisseriales > Neisseriaceae > Alysiella > Alysiella filiformis. Next base: position 648,800 of record NZ_CP059564.1, on the reverse strand, counting down.
AATTGGGCTTGGGCATTCACGGCACCAATGCCCCCAGCAGCGTGCCAGGGGTACGCAGCCACGGTTGCGTGCGCATGAAATCAGAACAAGCCCTTGATTTTGCTCACACCATTACCACAGGTTCGCCTGCCACCGTGAGCTACGAAATGGCAGCCTTAAACGTTGATGAAGACAACCAATTATGGTTGGCAGTATTTGGCGACCCCTACAACAAGAAAAATCTGAACACGGCAGCCTTAAAGAAAACCGTGCAAGCATGGGCAAAAGCCAATGGCGCAACCATCAGCGCAGCCAGCATTGAGCAAATCATCAAAGGCAAAGCAGGCAAACCGATTTGTTTGAGCTGCAAAGGTAAAGGCAAATTTGCGGTAAAAGGGCAGTTGCAATCATTGGCTTGGAACAAAGTGACCGCGCCCAAATCAGGCAGCTCACGCGCACCAAGCGATGACATTAAGCCAGAAAGCAACGAAATTGAAATTGACGCAGGCGATGATGCACCCAGCAAACCCGTTGCCAGCAAAGCCAAAGCCGCCAGCAAGCCCAACAGCGCAGCCGCCAAAAAAGCCAGCGCAGTTCAGCCCAACGCCGCTTCGGAAGTGGAACGTCCTTTGAAACCGATTAACGACACATCGGCTTTTGAAGAAAAACCCTTAACGCCCATCAATAAAGGCAAATAAGGTTAAATTGAATTGGGTTAAACAGGGCAGATTTCATATCTGCCCTTTGGTTTTCAGGCTGCTTTTTATGCCAATATTGAACATATTTGGCACAAAAAGCCATTCAGATGATGAACTCGGATTCTTAATCGTTCAACAAATCCTGCTCTTCGTTCAAACGGTGGCGATGAATGCTCTGTTTGCCCTTTTCCAGCTTAAAGCTGACCGTTTCGCCCAAACGCAATGCCAAGCCAATCGCCAAAATGTCCACCACCGCCAGTTGCAGCAAACGCGACACCATGGGCGTGTAGCGGCTGCTGTCTTCTTGCACGGCAACGGTCAAAACGCAATCGCCCATTTGTGCCAAAGGGCTGTCGTGGCGTGTAATCACAATGACTTGTGCGCCATTTTCTTTGGCAATGCTCACCGCGTCCAAAATTTCAATTGATGAACCCGAATTGGAAATCACCACCAACACATCTTGCGGACTCAACACCGCCGCCGCCATAAGCTGAATGTGCGTGTCGGCATACGCCACCGTGGAAATGCCAAATCGGAAAAATTTGTGCTGTGCATCTTGCGCCACAATGCCCGAATTGCCCACGCCATAAAATTCAATGCGCCGCGCGTGGGTAAGCAATGAAATGGCGCGTTCCAATTCGGTTTGGTCTAGGCTGCGGCGCGCGCCCAACAAAGCGGCGGCGGTGTTGCCCAACACTTTTTCCATCACATCGCCCATGCTGTCGTCAATATTCAGCTCGGCATGAACATAGGGCAAACCCGATTGGCTGATGCTCACCGAAAGTGCCAATTTAAATTCGGGCAGCCCGCTAAAATCCATGCTGCGACAAAAACGAATCACGGTGGGTTGCGACACACCAGCACGTTCGGCAATTTCCGCCACGGCAGCATGAACAAACCATTTGGGTTCGGCAAGTGCCACTTCGGCAACTTTGCGTTCGGCGGCAGAGAGTTTATCTAATTGTTCACTGATTTTGCTTAACATTGTTCAATCTCACTGGTTTCTATTTTAAAAATGGCTTTTCAGGCTGCCTGAAAACGCTGCAACAACATCAATGCGCTCAAAACACGCGCATCGCCAAATTGGGGATTATCAATCAAATCATCAATTTGGCTGATTGGCACACGCACAATTTCAAGCGGTTCAGGCTCATCGCCTTCCAATTTGGCGGGATACAAATCTTGTGCCACAAAAACGTCCATCACACCATACATGTGGCTGGGATTGGCATAAATTTGGCGCAAAAACCGAATCTGCTTGGCACCCAAGCCGATTTCTTCTTGCAATTCGCGGTTGGCGGCTTGTGCTGGGGTTTCGCCAGCGTCAATCAAGCCTTTCACAAAGCCCAATTCGTAGCGTTGTGCGCCAACGGCATATTCGCGCACCATCAGCAAATCATCGCCATCAATCGGCAACACCATGACCGAAGGTTTGCGATTGGGTGTGAGCCGTTCATAGGTTCGCAATGCGCCGTTGTCAAAACGCAAATCCACCGCTTGTACTTGAAAAATGCGGGTTTCTGCCACCACGCGCACGCCCAAAATTTCGGGCAGGGGTTTATTGTTATTCAGAATCATCGCCAATGTTGTACCATGTAATTGATTAGAAGAATTGTACGCTCTTTTATCCCCAATTTGGGCAAACGCAATGAAATTTTCTTTCGGAAACACGCAACAAAAAGCTGCCTGAATCGGTTTTCAGGCAGCTTTTTTCGCAAAAACTGCAATTACGCTTGAATCGATGCTTTGATAAACGCTTCCAATTGGGGTTTGGGCAAAGCACCTGGGCGTTCTGCCACTTTGTTGCCATTTTGGAAAACCATCATCGTGGGAATGCTGCGAATGCCAAATTGAACAGGAATGACTTGATTTTCATCAACATTCATTTTGGCGATTTTCACTTTGCCGTCCAATTCATCAGCCAACTGCTCCAAAATGGGCAGTACCATGCGGCAAGGCGCACACCATGGCGCCCAAAAATCCAGCAACACAGGCAAAGATGAATTTAAAATTTCTTCTTGGAAATTGGCATCGGTAATTTGAACAATTTTGTCGCTCATTGTTGTTCCTTTCAAAAAATCAGGGTAAGGGTTAATTGGGTGTTTAAGATAAGGCTTTCTGGACAATAATTCAAGGGGCGAAATGAGATTATCGCTTTTGCCTATTTGGTACATAGCATTCAGGCAGCCTGAAACTTTTGTCCAACCTTTTCAGGCTGCCTGAAACGCCCAATCCTACACAATTTGGAAGCTGCTGCTCAACAACTCATCAATTTTGCCCTCCAAAGTGGCAACGTGAACCGCCGCGCCACCTCCCGTGCCATCGGCATCGTAGAACAATTTGCCAGAGGCTTTATCAAATTTCATGTAGTCGTTGAAATCACTCATGCCATTACGCAATGAGCCAAACACAGAGGCACGAAGTTCAATGATGTCTTCGCCCACCACAAAATCTTTGATGGTGTCCACATCAACTTCCAGCAGGCTGCTCAACACAAAAGTGTCTGCGCCCTTGCCGCCATACAAGGTATCGTTGCCCTCGCCGCCGTCCAAGCGGTCATTGCCAGCCTCGCCATAAAGAATATCGTTGCCACCGCGTCCTTCCAAAATATTGTCTTGTGCATTGCCCTGAATGATGTTGTCCAAATCATTGCCAAAACCTTTTTTCGCCTCGCCCAACAAACGCAGATTTTCCACATTGACATTCAAGCCCGTGTTGCTCAACCCCACATAATCCACATAGCTGTAAACCGTGTCGTTGCCTTCATTTTCGCGTTCAACAACGGTAAATTCCCCTGGTTCATTGACCACATAAATGTCATCGCCCTTGCCACCATATAAACCGTCATAGCCTTCGCCCCCATCAAGGAAATCATTGCCATCGCCACCTTCTAGGCGGTCGTTGCCCTTACCGCCATAAATCATGTTATCAGCCGCATTGCCACGCAACACATCGGCATAATCCGAGCCAATCAGGTTTTCAATTTGCGTGCCATAGCCAATAAACGATTGTTTGGTGTCAGGATAAGTAATGTGCGTCAATGATTGCTCTTTTGGACGTATCACGTCCCAATTCGTCAGCGTAGCGTCATAGGGGACATCAAAAAACTGACTGGTGGTGGTGCTGCCTTCCAAACCCAAATTATAGCCATAACGCGTACCCGCATACGCAAAACGCATTCCATAATTGGGCGAAGCCGCACTGCCCCTAACCCCCACATGATTCCACGAACCAGGGGTCAAATCCACATACACTTTGTCTGTTTCTTTGGACGCATCAAAAGTATCAATGCCACCGCCGTCCCAAATGTACACATCATTGCCAAAGCTCACAGGGTTAAAGTCTTTAAATGTATAAACATCATTGCCTGCACGCTGATTGGGATTGACCCCATAGCGATAATGCAAATAAGCCAAATCAAACAAACGCAAAGACTCTTTACCGCGCAAAGTATCGTGCTGCATATACGACATGACCGTTAAACCTTGCACATCTTCGTCTTTATTCAAGATGTCTACGCCTGTTTTATCGGGGTATTCGTAATCGCGTGGGTGTTTCAAGCCCAAGGAATGCAAGGTTTCATGCAATGCGGTAAGGAAACCCTCGTTGTTTGCCAAGGTTTTATCGTCTTTTTGATACAGATTTTGATTCAAATGCACCGAACCGCCAGAATGGGCATAGCCCCCCTCAAACAAATCGTCATCGGGGTTGTCATCAACAATGGCTTCCATGTAAAAATCAATTTTGCCCATGCGTTTGCTGCTGTCGGCCGTTTCTTTAAACGTGATGTTGGTGTAGGTGCTGATGTGTTGCAACATCTCGCGAATGGTTTGTTTGTTCGCATCAATGTAATCAAAAAATTCAGGTGTTTGTGTGGCATCGGCTTTACCATCGGGGCGTGCTTGGGCTTCAGCTTTGCTCATAAAGTGGTATTCAATGGTTGCACCTTTGCCAACACGATTGACGTAATTGTCGCCATCATGTCCACCTGTTTGCCATTCCAAAGCGCGAATGAAGTAAGGCAAACGTTCCAATTCCACATGGCTGTGTTCGCTCACAAATTTATCTGTGATGTATGAACCTGCCACCACATAATTCTGCGAATCTGCCACGGTAATGCTTGAACCGTCCAAACCTTTGGTGTTTAAGGTTGCCAACACCATTTTGCTGGCATTGTCTGCCAATTCTTGGGCATTCACGCTGAGGGTAAAGGCTTTGTTGCTGTCTAATGCAACACGGTGGATTTGGCTGCCAATTTGGATTTCTACGGGGTCGTTGGCTTGGGCTGTGCCTGTTGCCACGCCTTTTATTTCCACCATTTTATTAGCCAATTCAATGGGTTTGACGGTATATTGACCGACATCGCCATCCACAACATCGCCTTTTAAAGTAACCCAGCTTGAATCAAATTTGGGCACATCAACCTTTTTGACCAAATAATCGGTACCTACTGGCACACCATCTAAAAAGTAAGTATCGGGTTCGTTGCGAATATCAATCAACTCGCTCGCCAATTGATGTACCCGTTCGTCCAACACCAAATCGTAGTTGATGGCTTTGCCTGCCAAGGCATTCCATTCGTGTGCTTTTAACTTCAATGAGAAGGTGTAATTCAAAATATTCACTTTGGCGGCATAGCTTTGTTCGCCAATGTTGATTTGGAGATAGTCCACCGCATTGATGTTTTTGAATTTGGCAAACAGGGTGTCTTCCAATGCCAATTTGCCTTGTAACACGTATTCATCATTTTGATTGAGCTTGAATTCGTTGGCGGACAACAAATTATCGGTATCAATTGATGTGATGCGAATATCGGCTTGGGCATTGTCCAGCACTTTGTAGCTTTGGCTGGCTGATGCTTTCAGTTCTTTACCGTCTCGGCTGATGGTATCTATGCTGGCGTTGATGTTGCGCTCGGTCAGTGCCAGCAGGTCTTTGGCGGGTACATTGTGTTTGAATATTACGCCCACACGCAAATCGCGATAGGTTTCTACGGTGTAGGTTTGATTGCCCACGCTGATTTTAACGGGTATGGCAGGCAGCGCGTCTTCGCCTGTTATCATGCCGAACAATTCCACTTCGCCCCCTGCTTCGGCGGCACTCAACACATTGTCGCCTGCAATGCTTATCCATTGTAGGGCTAGGTCGGCATCCAGTTTGGCGGTGTAGGTTTGGCTGGCTTGGGCGATGGCGGTGTTGCCTGCGGCATCTTGGGCTTGCAAGGCGGCGGTGATGGTTTTGTTGTTGCTGCTTACCAACTGGCTGCCTGCAATGCTGTGGCTGAATCTGCCTTCTGTGTCCAAATCAACGGTGATGTTTTCCCCTGCCACATTCAGCACCACTTTGCCTGATTGAATGGCTTCGTTGCTGGTGGCTTGTCCGCGTATGATGATGTTTTCTTTGGCTTCATTGGCGTTGATTTGGTTGTCGCCTGTGATTTCTTCCAATGAAACGCTGGCGGTAAATTGGGTATCTACGGTGTAGTTTTTGCTGGCGGTTTGTTCGCCTGTGTTGCCTGCGGTGTCGGTAACGCTGATTTGGGCGGCTAGGGTGTTGGCACTGCCTTCTTTGGCGGCAAGTTGGCTGCCTGAAACGTTTGCCGTCCACGTTTTGCCTGTTACTTGTACATCGTTGATGGTTTGTCCGTTGAGGGTCAGAACGACTTTCACGTCTTTTGCCAACACGTTGGCGGGATAATCCAAGGTGCCTTTCAGTTGGACGCTGCTTTGTTGTTTCAGGCTGGCATTGACGATTTGCTGTGTGCCAATTTCGCCAATTTCAATGCGGGGCGTGGGTGCATTCACATTGTAAATGTAGCTGCCTGATGTGTTGGCGCTGCCCACATTGCCTGCTGCATCGCGTACGTTCACTTCGGCGCGAATGGTGTCGCCCAATGCAAATTCGGTTTTGGCGATGTTTGCGCTGAATGTGTTGCCTGTAACGGTGGCATTGTGCGTTTTGCCGTTGAGCGTCAATTTGACCACATTATCCACCACGATTTCGCCTGCGCCCATGCCCCCAATGCTGCCTGAAACGGCAATTTGGCTGGGGCTTTTGGCGTTGATGGTGTCCACTTTGTTGAGGGTTAAAGTGATTTGTGGGGCTTGCGTGTCCACGGTGTAGGTTTTGTTTGCGCTGGCATTTTTGCTGTTGCCTGCGGTGTCGGTCGCGGTTACGGTTGCTGTGATGTCGCGGTTTTCAGACAATTTTTGTGCGTTCACGCCAATGTTGAATTTGCCGTTTTGCACGCTGCCTGTGAAATCTTGTCCGCCCACGCTCAACACCACTTTATCGTTATCACGCGCATTTTGAACGCTGCCTGAAACGGTAATCGTGCCAGACTGCGCCTCTTGTGCGTTGATGATGTTGTCGTTGGTGATGTTGTCCACTTGAATCACGGGTGCGGCAAGGTCTTTGATGACGCTGTAACTGTGTTTCAGGCTGCCCACACGACTGTTGCCTGCGGTGTCGGTCGCGGTTACGGTCGCTGTGATGTCGCGGTTTTCTGACAATTTTTGTGCGTTCACGCCAATGTTGAATTTGCCATTTTGCACGCTGCCTGTGAAATCTTGTCCGCCCACGCTCAACACCACTTTATCGTTATTGCGCGCATTCTGAACGCTGCCTGAAACGGTAATCGTGCCAGACTGCGCCTCTTGTGCGTTGATGATGTTGTCGTTGGTGATGTTGTCCACTTGAATCACGGGCGCGGCAAGGTCTTTGATGACGCTGTAACTGTGTTTCAGGCTGCCCACACGACTGTTGCCTGCGGTGTCGGTCGCGGTTACGGTCGCTGTGATGTCGCGGTTTTCAGACAGCTTCTGTGCGTCCACACCAATGTTGAATTTGCCATTTTGCACGCTGCCTGTGAAATCTTGTCCGCCCACACTCAACACCACTTTATCGTTATCACGCGCGTTTTGAACGCTGCCTGAAACGGTAATCGTGCCAGACTGCGCCTCTTGTGCGTTGATGATGTTGTCGTTGGTGATGTTGTCCACTTGAATCACGGGCGCGGCAAGGTCTTTGATGACGCTGTAACTGTGTTTCAGGCTGCCCACACGACTGTTGCCTGCGGTATCGGTCGCGGTTACGGTCGCTGTGATGTCGCGGTTTTCAGACAGCTTTTGTGCGTCCACACCAATGTTGAATTTGCCGTTTTGCACGCTGCCTGTGAAATCTTGTCCGCCCACACTCAACACCACTTTATCGTTATTACGCGCATTTTGAACGCTGCCTGAAACGGTAATCGTGCCAGACTGCGCCTCTTGGGCGTTGATGATGTTGTCGTTGGTGATGTTGTCCACTTGAATCACGGGCGCGGCAATTTGCGTGATGACGCGGAAATGCGCCACATTGTTGCCCTCGCCTGTGTTGCCCGCTTGGTCGGTAACGCGAACTTGGGCGGTCAGCGTGTTTGCGCCTTCTTGGGCGGCAAGTTGGCTGCCTGCCACGTTTGCCGTCCACGTTTTGCCTGCTACGGTGGCGTTGATGGTTTGTCCGTTCAAAGTCAAAACCACTTTCACGGCTTGTTCAAGCACATCGCTGGGGTAATCCACCGTGCCGTGTAGGGCAACGCTGGCTTGCTGTTTCAGGCTGGCATTGACGGTGTATTGTGTGCCAATTTCGCCTATGCTGACCGTGGGCGTGGGCGCGCTGACATCGTAAACATAGCTGCCCGATGTGTTGGCGGTGCTTTCATTTTCTGCGCCATTGCGAACGCTGGCTTCGGCGCGTATCGTGTCGCCCAATGCAAATTCGGTTTTGGCGATGTTTGCGCTGAATGTGTTGCCTGTAACGGTGGCATTGTGTGTTTTGCCGTTGAGCGTCAATTTGACCACATTGCCCACAATGGTTTCGCCCGAATCCAAACCTGCAATGCTGCCTGAAACGGCAATTTGATTGGGGCTTTGTTGGTTGATAATGGCAATGTCGTTTAATTTCAATGTGATATTGGGTTCTTGCACATTCACTTGATAAACGTGTTTCAGGCTGCCCTCGCGGCTGTTGTCGGCATCATCGGTGGCGGTTACGCTCACGGTGATGTCGCTGCGTTCTGCCAGCATTTTGGCATTGACAGCCAAGCTGAATTTGCCATTTTGCACGGTTGTTTCAAAGTCTTGCTCGCCAACGCGCACCACCACCTTGTCGCCATGACGCGCATTTTGCACGCTGCCTGAAACGGTAATGGCACTGTTGGCGGCTTCTTTGATGTTGATGATGTTGTCGTGGGTGATGTTGTCCACTTTGATGATGGGCTCGGCAATTTCGGTGTCCACCAAATAGGTTTTGTGAACAGGTGTGGCGGTTTGCACATTGCCCGCTTCATCGCGCGATGTGGCAGTAAGGCTAATGCGATTTTCGCCCTGATTGCCCACCAAATCGCGTCCTGTTAAGCCAGCCAAAGTCCACACATTGCCATTCACTTGGGCAGGACGCGCCGCACCGCCATTGATGCTGACCCACACCTCATGGTTGGCATCGGCATCGGCGATGATTTTGCCAGACAAGATTTGCGGCTTGTCCAAAGCGGCTTGGTTAATGCGGGCGATGTCGCTGATTTCCAACACAGGCACGGCAAGTTGCGTGTCCACCAAATAGGTTTTGCTGGTGCTGTTGTGGGCGGTAACGTCATTTTTGCTCAAATGAATGTCCACTTGAATGCTGTTGTTGCCTTGCACTTTTGCCAATTCGCGGTTGGGCAATTCGTATGACCACGATGTTGCGCCCTCTTCCACCGTCAATTTGTGCGTGGTTTCGCCCACTTTGATGATGATTTCGCGTTTGTTCAAATGGCTGTTGTTCAAATTCAGGCTGCCTGAAAGCAGGGTTTTGCCCGATAAATTGTTGGCATTGATGGTGGCAATGTCGTTTAAACCAATGCTGGGTTGATTCAATGGCGAGTTGTAGCCATCGTTTATCACATTGATGACGTGCGCGACCGTCCCCCCTGATTCGTTGCCCGCCTCATCGCGCGTATGCACCGATAAGGTGATTTCATTGGGCATGGTGGCGGTGTGTTCATCGGGCACGAACAGGCTGGTGGTGGGAATGTTGCTGGCAGTCCAAGTGTTGCCTTGCACTTTCACATTTTGGCTTTCCACGATGTAGCCATTCACGACCACAGCCAAACTGCTGACCGTGTCGCCCTCGTCCATGCCCACAATGCTGCCTGAAATCGTGTAGCTTTCGCCCAATGCCGATTTTTTGAAATCGGCGGTTTGCACTTGAACTTGGGGTATGCCAATGCGTGTGTCCACCGTGTAGGTGGCGGTGTCGTTCATGGTTAAGCGGTTGCCAGCGTTGTCGCTCACTTGGGTTTGGATATTCAGGGTGTTTTGACCTTGCTGGCTTGCCAGTTCGCTGCCTGAAAGTTTGATTTCCCAAGTGTTGCGGTCTTTCCAAGTGGCGATTTTGGGCGTACCTGTGTCGTTGATTGCCACGCTGATTTCGGCGCGCGCGTCTTCTTGCAAACCGTTAATGCTGCCTGAAATGGTTTGCATTTGTTCTGCTTTGCTTTGGTTTATCACGGTAATGGGTTTGATTTGTACCGTGGGTTTTGCCAAATCGGTGTCCACCTGATAGGTGTGTTCAAACACTTTTGATGTGGCACGGTTGCCCGCGTCATCGGTAACGGTGGCTTTCACCGCAAGCGTGTTGCTGCCCTGCTGCGCGGTCAGTTGTCTGCCAGACAAATCCACATGCCACTTGTTGCCATTGATGGCAATGGGCGCGTCAATCGCTTGACCATTGAGCGTGAGTTCCACCGTTTTGTTTTGCAAATCATCGTCCAAATCATACAGGCTGCCTGAAAGCGTGTGCGCTTTTGCCACATCGTCTTGATTCAAATTGTGCAAAGGTGGCGCAAGGTCCACCGCAGGGGTGCGGATTTCCGTGTCCACATGGTATTTCGCATGGGCGGTTGTGCGTTCAATCAAACCATTGTTGCCCACAATGCTCACACGCACACGGGCTGTGATGTCGCCTTGTTGTTGTGCCAACTCGCTGTTGTCAATCAGCAAATGCCACGATTTTTGGTCGGGGGCGATATTGGCTTTGTGTCCTTTGCCCACCAAAACCTCAATTTCCACATTGCTCAAATCGGTGTTGTTCAAATTCAGGCTGCCTGAAAGCAAGGTTTTGCCCGCCAACGCCTCTTTATTGATGAGATTGATGGGGTTGAAACCAATTTCAGGCTTATTCAAAGGCTGCACAGGCACAACAGGGGTAGCAGGCGGTGCGGTGTCGGCAATCACATTGTATTCAGCATTGTAGGTCAAAGCCGAACCATTTGCCGAATTGCCTGCTGCATCGTGATATTGTTCCAGCCACGCCAAAACGGTGTTTTTGCCCACTTTGCTCGCCAAATCGCTGCCTGAAACCTGCACGCTCCAACGTTCGCCCACCAAATCCGCCGTGTACGTTTTATCGTTGATGCGCACTTGAATGATTTTGCCAAATGTTTCCTCGCCACGTTCAGTTACCTTGCCTTGAATCACATAAGTTTGATTCACTTGCGATTGATTGATGTCTGGCACAGGGTCTATGGTAATGAGCGGGGTGTGCAAAATCGTGTCCACATGGAAAGTGCCTGTGGCGGTGGCACTGGTGGCGGTATTGCCTGCCGCATCGCTGGCGGTGGCATACACTTGCACTTGGTGTGTGCCTTGTTGGGCATTGTCGCCCAGAGCAGGCAGGTTGTATGTCCAAGTGTTGCCGTCTAATTGCGCTTTTTGGGCGGTGCCGTCATTGTGTTTGACCCACACTTCCACTTTTTGCGATTCGGTGTCCACATGATTCAGGCTGCCTGAAAGCACCACAGGGTATCTTGCCTTGTTGGTGTTTACCACAATCGGCTCCGACCACAACAACACATCAGGTGCCGTGATTTTCGTGTCCACCACATAAGTGCGCGACAACCATTCGCTCGCCTTGCTGTTGCCCATCATATCGGTGGCAATGGCTTTGACGCTGATTTGGTTTTCGCCTTGTTGTTTTGCCAAATCCTGAGTTCCCACGGTCAAATGCCATTGATTGCCTTCAACCTGTGCAAGGCGTTTCACACCAGCAATGTCCACTTCAACTTGATGTGATTGAATGTCATTATCGGGGTTGCTTACCGTGCCACGCAGGGTAATATCTTGGTTTTCCAATGATTTTTGATTGATGATTTGGGGTACTTCGTCCAAAGTAACCGTGGGTGCGCTGATGTGCGTGTCCACCTTAAACGCCACCGTGCTGTCTGCCTCCTTATTGGCAGGCGCAGACAAGCGCATGATGGCTTTCATGCTGTTGTCGCCCTGTTTTTGTGTGATAACCGCTTCGGGAATCGCCACTTCCCAAGTCCCAAACAAATCGCTTTTGGCGGTGGCAGCAAAAGTTTGGTCGTTCACTTGCACTTCCACCGCAATCATGTCTTGATGAAGTGCGCTGTCGGCATTGTGTACCACGCTTTTGCCCGCTATGCGAATCACGCCATCTTTGATGTTTTCCTGATTGACCACTTCAACATGGGTAATTTGGATTTCGGGTTCGTAGGCTTCGGCAGTGGGCTTGGCGGCGGCAACGGTGTAATGTTCGGTAAACACTTTACCATCGCGCACATTGCCCGCCTTGTCTTGCACTTGAACGTGCAAATTCAGGCTGCCCTCGCCCACATTGGTGTTCAATTCGCTGCTGGGCAGGGTTAAAGTCCAAGTATTGCCCGTTACCTTGGCATGGTGGGGTTTGCCGTTGATTTGCGCCCACACATCGGTGCGTACCACATCGGTATCCACACCGTTCAGGCTGCCTGAAAGCGTGTATTCATCGGCAATCAAGCCTTGCGTCATATCGGGCAAACCTTGCACCACCACAATTTCAGGTTCCGACAATTTGGTGTCCACCTGATAATGGCGGCTTGTTGATGAGGTTTCAGCCGTTGCACCATCGCGGCTCACGCTGGCAAACACGCTGACTTTCGGATTGCCTTGCGCGTATGCCAAATCTTCATTTTGAACCACCAAAGACCACGTTTTTTTATCTTGTGCCACATTCGCGACCAATTTTTGTTCGCCAAATTGCACCGTAACCGCCACCGCAATGTCATCGCCCTCGTTTTGCACGTTCAGGCTGCCTGAAAGTTTGGTAGAGCCAGATTGATTGCGCGAATGAATGGGCTGAATTTCATGGATGGACACCTCGGGCGCAAGCAAAGGTTTGGCTGGCGGCGCAGGTGGCGTGGGGGTTGGCGCAGTCGGCAAAGTGGGCGTGGTTGGATTCGTTGGCGCGGTTGGATTCGTTGGCGCAGTTGGATTCGTTGGCGCAGTTGGATTCACTGGCGTGGTCGGATTCACTGGCGTGGTCGGATTCACTGGCGTGGTCGGATTCACTGGCGTGGTCGGATTCACTGGCGTGGTCGGATTCACTGGCGTGGTCGGATTCACTGGCGTGGTCGGATTCACTGGCGTAGCTGGATTGCTAGGCGTTACTGGATTGCTGGGCGTTACTGGATTGCTGGGCGTAGCTGGATTGCTAGGCGTAGCTGGATTGCTGGGCGTAGCTGGATTGCTGGGCGCAGTTGGGTTGCTAGGCGTAACAGGGTTGTTAGGCACAGCTGGGTTGCTAGGTGTAACTGGATTGCTGGGCGTTACTGGATTGCTGGGCGTTACTGGATTGCTGGGCGTTACTGGATTGCTAGGCGTAGCTGGATTGCTAGGCGTAGCTGGATTGCTGGGCGTAGCTGGATTGCTAGGCGTAGCTGGATTGCTAGGCACAGTTGGATTACTGGGCGTTACTGGATTGCTAGGCGTTACTGGATTGCTGGGCGTTACTGGATTGCTGGGCGTTACTGGATTGCTAGGCGTAGCTGGATTGCTGGGCGTAGCAGGGTTGCTGGGCACAGTTGGATTGCTAGGCGTAACAGGGTTGCTAGGCACAGTTGGGTTGCTAGGCGTTACTGGATTGCTAGGCGTTACTGGATTGCTGGGCGTTACTGGATTGCTGGGCGTTACTGGATTGCTGGGCGTTACTGGATTGCTGGGCGTTACTGGATTGCTGGGCGTTACTGGATTGCTGGGCGTTACTGGATTACTGGGCGTAACAGGGTTGCTAGGCGTTACTGGATTGCTAGGCGTAACTGGGTTGTTAGGCACAGTTGGATTGCTGGGCGTAACTGGATTGCTAGGCGTAACAGGGTTGCTAGGCGTAACAGGGTTGCTAGGCGTAACAGGGTTGCTAGGCGTAACAGGGTTGCTAGGCGTTACTGGATTGCTAGGCGTTACTGGATTGCTAGGCGTTACTGGATTGCTGGGCGTTACTGGATTGCTGGGCGTAACTTGGGTGTTAGGCGTAACTTGGGTGTTAGGCGTAGCTGGATTGCTAGGCGCAGTTGGGTTGCTAGGCGTAGCTGGATTGCTAGGCGCAGTTGGTGTATTGGACGCATTCGTCTCATTGGCTTTATCCGAACCACCGCCACCACCAGCCACCGCCGCGCCCACACCCAAAGCCGCCAAGCCTGCCAAAGCCGCCACTTGACCGCCCGACAAACCAGCAGCCGAAGTGCTTGCCACTTGACTGGCTTTAACCGCCGCCACCGTTTCAGGCAGCGTAGCGGCAGCCACATCGCCACCGCCCGTCATCAAAGAATTGCCGCTTTGCACCACCTGTTGCCAATCCCAAATGGGCGATTGGTTCACAAAGTCTTGCAACACCAGCTCGGGCATGCCATCGCTTTCTTTTGCATACACCCACAAATCATTGCCGATTTGCTCCACAAGTGGCTGCTCAATCAAACGACCATTTTCATCAAACAGTTGATATTGTGTGTTTTTTTCAGCACGCACACGCGCACCATGGTTGTTTGCCAACAACATTTGTTCGGTTTGACCATTGTGAATCACTTTAAGGGTGTAGCTCGCCATAATGCCTAACTCCAAGTTAATATTTTAAAATCAATCAGTTAAATTGCACCCAATTTTTTAGTGCGTTTTACTCAATAATGCGTAAAGATACCACATTCAGCCCACATTCGCCACCCATCGGCTCGGCAAAACACGTTTAAATAACAAGTATTTTTGTGGAGAAATGGATTGCGTAGTTTCAGGCAGCCTGAAACCTTTGCAAAACTCGGTTTGTAGGGGCAGATTTCATATCTGCCCCGTTTAGGGTCACAGAAATTTTCATTCTTATCAATAAATTGAAAGAAGGGCGGATATGAAATCCGCCCCTACGTCAGTTTAAAAGTAGGTTTTGCAAAGGTTTCAGCCTGACAATGCACGACAAAATAAAAGTTTTGCCTTCGGCAACTTACTTTTTAAAAAAGTAAGCCAAATAAATGAATGCTCAACGATTTGTGCATAAATAATATTTTCAGGCAGCCATAGGGGCTAATGACAATTTGGGCGCGAAGTTGGTTTTTCAGGCAAACACCGCTTCGCTGTCAAATTCAAGGAAAAAATGCGCGTCAATGCCACCCATTGGCGCGTATTTTTGACGCAGAAGTTGGCAATTTTGATGAAAAAACAATCGCGAAACGAATTGTCATTAGCCCCTACAGTACACGACAAAAATCTTTCAGGCTGCCTGCAACCTGTCCCCTCCCCTGCTGGCGGGGGAGGGTTAGGGTGGGGGTGGCTCGTTGCGTTTCTAACCCCCACCCCAGCCCTCCCCCTTGCATAGGGGGAGGGGGTAGGTTTGTGGCAATATCAAAAAATGTCGTGTACTGAAAGGCAGCCAGAAAGCAACAAAATATTGCTTTTAATAAATAAAATGGATTTATTGTAAGGTATTTGGCTTACTTTTTTAAAAAGTAAGTTGCCGAAGGCAAAATCCATTTTTTGCAGGGTAGTGAAAGGCAGCCTGAAACCGCATTTCTCCGCTATAATTCATCATTTTAATCATCAGGACACACGCAAAATGCTCCCCAAATACAACCCATCAGAAATTGAACAAAAACATTACCAAAATTGGGAACAAAACGGCTATTTTCAGCCCAATTTCGCGCAAAAAGACGCGTTTTCCATTCAACTGCCGCCTCCCAATGTTACAGGCACGCTGCACATGGGACACGCCTTCAACCAAACCATTATGGACGGCTTGACGCGCTATTACCGCATGAAAGGCTGCAACACCGCTTGGATTCCCGGCACCGACCACGCAGGCATTGCCACACAAATCGTGGTGGAACGCCAACTTGCCGCGCAAAACATTTCGCGTCATGATTTGGGGCGCGAGGCGTTTTTGGCAAAAGTGTGGCAATGGAAAGAACAATCTGGCGGCACCATCACCCAACAAATGCGCCGCGTGGGTTGCTCTGCCGACTGGTCGCGCGAATATTTCACCATGGACGAAACCCGCGCCAACATCGTTACCAAAGTGTTTGTGAAATTGCATCAACAAGGCTTGATTTATCGCGGTAAACGCTTGGTAAACTGGGACCCTGTTCTCGGCACAGCCGTTTCCGATTTGGAAGTGGAAAACGTGGAAACCGATGGCTTTATGTGGCACATTCGCTATCCGTTTGCCGACAATCCGTCCGAAGGCTTAACCGTTGCCACCACGCGCCCTGAAACGCTGTTGGGCGATGTGGCGGTTGCCGTTCACCCCGAAGACGCGCGTTACGCGCATTGGATTGGCAAAAAAGTGATTTTGCCGCTCACGGGGCGTGAAATTCCTGTGATTGCCGATGAATATGTGGAAAAAGATTTCGGTTCAGGCTGCGTGAAAATCACGCCTGCACACGATTTCAACGATTACCAAGTCGGCAAACGCCACGACACGCTTTTAATCAATATTTTTGATTTAGAGGCGAAAGTTTTATCAGAAACGCAAGTTTTTGATTATCGCAACGAGGCGCAACAGGGTTTCAGGCTGCCTGAACAATACGCTGGGCTTGACCGCTTTGAAGCGCGTAAAAAAATCGTTGCCGATTTGCAAGCACAAGGCTATCTCATTGAAACCAAACCACATAAACTCATGACCCCCAAAGGCGACCGCACAGGCAGCGTGATTGAACCGCTTTTGACCGACCAATGGTTTGTGGACATGCACGCCACGCCCAACGGCGGCGAACCCGATTCCGAGTTCAAAGGCATGAGTTTGGCACAAAAAGCGCAACACGCCTTTGCAAGCGGACAAATCCACTTTATCCCTGAAAATTGGATTAACACCTACAACGAATGGATGCGGAAATTGGACGATTGGTGCATTTCGCGTCAATTGTGGTGGGGACACCAAATTCCTGCGTGGTACGATGAACAGGGCAACATTTACGTTGCCGAAACCGAAGAAGAAGCACAAAAACTTTCAGGCAGCCTGAATTTGAAACGCGATGCAGACGTGTTGGACACATGGTTTTCATCAGCCCTTGTGCCATTTTCCACATTGGGCTGGACAGACAACGGCATAGACACCGATGATTTAAAAGCCTTTTTGCCGTCCAGCGTGTTGGTAACGGGCTATGAGATTATTTTCTTCTGGGTGGCGCGTATGGTGTTCATGACCATGCACTTCACAGGCAAAGTGCCGTTCAAAGCCGTGTACATTCACGGCATGGTGCGCGACCACGAAGGCAAAAAAATGTCCAAATCCGAAGGCAATGTGATAGACCCTGTGGATTTGATTGATGGCATTGATTTACCACAACTTTTGGAAAAACGCACCACAGGCTTACGCAAACCCGAAACCGCGCCACAGGTTCGCGCCGCCACCGAAAAATTGTTCCCCGAAGGCATTCCAGCCATGGGCGCGGACGCTTTGCGTTTCACCATGGCAAGCTACGCAAGTTTGGGTCGCAACATCAATTTTGATTTCAAACGTGCCGAAGGTTATCGCAATTTCTGCAACAAAATTTGGAACGCCACCAACTTCGTCTTAATGAATACGGAAGACAAAGACTGCGGCTATGGCGAATTTGCCACCGAGCCACGCGCCTATTCCTTCCCCGACCAATGGATTATTGGGCGATTGAACGAAGTGGAACGCGATGTAACCCAAGCCTATAAAACTTATCGTTTTGATTTGGCAGCAGAATTGTTATACAGCTTCATTTGGAACGATTATTGCGACTGGTATTTGGAATTGGCAAAAGTGCAATTACAAAACGGTTGCGCCAGCCGCCAACGCGCCACACGCCACACTTTACTGCGCGTATTGGAAGTGAGCTTGCGCCTGTTGCACCCAATTATGCCGTTTATCACCGAAGAATTGTGGCAAACCATCGCGCCCATGTGCGAGCGCAAAGTTTCAGACAGCATTGTGCTTGCGCCCTTCCCCATTTTTGACGAAAACGCGATTACCGAAACCCAAGCCGCTTTTGGCAAAATGTCTGCTTTGCAAGATTTGGCAGGCGCGGTACGCAATCTGCGTGGCGAAATGGGCATCGCGCCCAACATCAAAGCCCCCTTGTTTGTGGAAACGGCAGACGATTTGGGCGAACTGTTGGCGTATTTGCCCGCCTTGGCAAAATTGACCGAAGTGCAAGCGGTCGCCACGCTGCCTGAACACGAAGATGCGCCTGTTGCCATTTGCAACGGTGCGCGTTTGATGCTGAAAGTGGAAGTGGACAAAGCCGCCGAAACCGCGCGTCTGAACAAGGAAGCCGAAAAGCTGAACAAGGCTTTGGAAAAACTGAACGCGAAATTGTCCAAAGCAGGCTATGTGGACAAAGCCCCCGCGCATTTGGTGGAAAAAGATAAAGCGGAATTGGCTGATTTGCAAGAGAAATTGGCGAAAATTCAGGTGGCATTGGATAAATTGAAGTAAGTTGAAAATCGGTATTCAGGCAGCCTGAAAGTGGGATTTTGGCTTTCAGGCTGCCTGAAAACACAAAACAAGGAAAAATATGTCCACCACCTTCCGACAACTCAAAAAAATCCACCAAAAAGCCTACGCCACTTTTGACGCTGGACAGTTGGCAACCGCAACCGTTTACTTCCAAAAATTGTGCCGACACCGACCTGATGTGGCGAATTTTCATTATATGCGCGGCTTGGTTGCGAAAAATCGCATGGATTGGCAAACGTCTTTGTCCGCCAATTTACGCGCGATTGAATTAGCCGATGAATTTGACGAAGCCCACCATTGGAATGCTGCCATTGCCGCGACCGCCTTGCACGATTGGGCAAGCGCACGGCAAATGTGGGCAGCTTGCAAATTGCCTATTCCAGACGGAACGGGCGAAATTATGGCAAATTTTGGTATCACAATTATCCGCTTGAATGCGTGGGATTGGGGCGAAACGGTGTACGCACAGCGAATTGACCCTGTTCGTGCCGTGATTTTGAATGTGCCGTTTCCTGAAAGCGGTTGGCGTTGTGGCGACATTGTCTTGCACGATGGCGCACCGACTGGCTCGCGTACCGATGAAAACAGCAATGAAATCAGCGTATTCAATGCCTTGGAACGTTGGCAAACATCGCCCAAACAAACGTTTACCGTTTTTACGCAATGCGAAAGTACAGATGATGTTGGTGCTTTGCTGGATTTGTGTCATCAACACAATCTGGACGCGGAAGATTGGACGGAAAACACACGCATGATTTGTTTGCAATGCAGTTATGGGCGTGTCCACGAACATCATCACAATCACAAATCGGCAAATTGGCAGAGCGAGCGCAGTATTGGCATTGCTGCTAATTCGTTGGCTGAAATAGAAAAAACATTAAACGAATGGCAAGGAAAAAACAGACAAGTTTTGGAAATTTGCCAACAAGATTATCCCATTCCCGAACGTAAAGATGGTTGGGTGTGGTGGATTTGATGTTCAGGCAGCCTGAAAAAAGGAAAACCAATTATGCGAATCATCAGTTGCCACAATCTGCAACGTTTGCGCCAACATTTGCGTTTGGGTGGGGCAATCGCCTACCCCACCGAATCGTGTTATGGCTTGGGCTGTTTGCCCACCGACTATCGTGCGGTACGCCGCATCATCAACATCAAAAAACGCCCTCAACACAAAGGCTTAATTGTGATTGGGCAAAATTTGGCACAACTGCAACCCCTGTTGCAAACGCTGCCCCAGTCCACCCAAAATCATTTGAACAGCGTGTGGGCTGCACCAAAAACCTTTGTTTTGCCAGCACAAAATCATCTGCCCCATTTGCTGCGCGGCAAAGGGCGCAATAAATTGGCAGTGCGCGTGCCAGACCATGCTTTGGCGCGGCATTTGTGTGCGGTGTTGAACACGCCTTTGGTGTCCACATCGTGCAATCGTGCCAAACAGCGTCCGTGCAAAACGGCGCGTGAGGTGCAACGCCAGTTTGGTCGCCAAGTGCTGATTGTGCGCGGTCGCATTGGCAATCGCAAAAAACCCAGCGACATCATTGATTGGCAAACGGAAACGCAATTACGATAAAATTTGATGTTATTGCGTTATTTTCATCAAAAAAATAAATCATCATCACAAAAAAGGCGGATTGTGTATCCGCCTTTTGCTTTTCTATGCCCCATCTTGCCCCGATAGGGCTTTCAGGCAGCCTGACAATGGCGCAAACAGATTTTCGGTTAAAGCGCGAAACGCGGGCAACAAATACGGCAATTCATCTTCATCGTTGCGCCCATAAATCAATTTGACTTCGGGATAATTGTCCTGCCCATTCACATTAAAACCTGTGTGGTACACGCTGGCGGCGGCTTCAATGGCTTTTTGCCATGTGGCGTTTTCGGGTTTGCTGGCGGTGTAGAGCGCGTTGGCGGCTGCCAAATTCACGCGCGGAAAAAACGGCTGTGGCGCAAGCTGCCCTGCCTGATACGCGGCAAGCCAAAGTGCCAAATTGTCCTTTGCCACATAGCGGTCAATGGGGGGCAGCGATGTGGTTTCTGTTAATTGAATCAAGTGTGTGGCTTGTGGCGTGTCGTCTGTGGTGGCGCAATAAATCAGGTGCAAAAGCAGCAATTCAATTTTGTCACTGGCAAACAAACGCCCGTGTTCATTGCCTTGATGCAAAAACTGCGTGGCATAAATGATTTGCCCCATTTCGTGATTGTGGTTCAGGCGAAAATTCAGGCTGCCTGAATCGGTGTGCAAAGTGCCTTTGCGTTCAGGGCGACGTGGGCTGTGAATCAAATCGCTGCGAATCAATGCCGCTTTGCTGGCGTATTCATGGCGCACCAATTCGCCCAATTTGCCTGTGGGCAACAGGCTTTTTGCCGCCAATTCGTTTGCCAACTGTTCAAAATCTTGCCCTTTTTGACGCGCTTGCACATAGGCATCGGCAAGCTGGCGTGGCGTGTCGGGGATAAACGGTTCTTCACTTTGCCATGGATTTTGATGATATGGGGCTTGCCAATCCAACTGTTGCCGCAAATAATGCCGAACGGGGTTGCGCCAAAATTGAATCAATGATTTTTGTTCTATGATTAAATGATTTGATGATATGGGGTTTTCAGGCAGCCTGTTGATAAAAGGCAGCAACTTTTGAGCAGGCACATTCAAAGCCGCCGCATAATCTTGGCGACTGCTGAACAGCGCGTGGCTGCCTGAAAAATACTGCCGCGAAAACGCCTGCAAAGGGTGCTGAATCACCCAATTTTGCATCAAATCGCTGGTGGGAATGTTGCCCAAATGCGCGATGGTGTCGCCCAATTCATTCAACAATGCCGATGGCGCACGCATTTCATCGGTGCGTATGTCTTTGCCCACAAACGACAAATACAAAACTTCACGCGCCGACAAAATCGCTTCCAAAAACAAATAGCGGTCGTCATCGCGGCGAGCGCGGTCGCCTTTTTGCGTGTGTTTGGCAATCAAATCAAAGCTCGATGCCTTGGTGGTGCGTGGAAAATCGCCATCGTTCAAACCGATTAAACACAAAACCTTAAATGGCAGCGAACGCATTGGCACCATGCTGCAAAATGTGATGCCACCGCGCAAAAATCCCGCCTCACTTTGCGTGGACAAAAAGCGATTAATGTGCTGAATGGCGGTGTCGGCACCGATGGCTGCCTGAAAATCCGCCAATGCGCTTTCAGCCAGCCAATCGGCAAGGGCTTGTTCCAACTGTTGCACGGCATGTTGTTCTTGGGTGGGAATGTGCAACAATTCGCTTTGCAAATGGCGAATGCGCTCGCACCACCCGCCAATATGACAAGGCGATTGCCATTGTTGGCGAATTTCATTCAATTTTCTGATGAAAATGGCAAAATTACTCAAAGCATTTAAATCATCTGGGCGACTGGCGTGTGCCATGGTGCCTTGCCACAAGGGGGCATTTTCAGGCAGCACGAAACCCAAAATCAGCCGCTCCAAACCTTGTTGCCATGTAAACAGGGCATGTGAATCACCATATTGGGCGCGTTGCTGCTGGTCTGCACCCCAACGGATATTGAGTTGCGCCACGGTGTCGTGCAACAGGGGCAAATCTTCGCGGTTCAGATTGAATTTTTGCAAAATCAAATCGCTGTCCAAAAGTGGGAGCAATTTGTCGGTTTCAAAGCGGCTGCCGAGCAAGCCCAAAATTTGTTCCAAAGCATACAAAAACGGCTGGCGGCGCGACAATTTCACATCGGAAAGGCAAAATGGCAAAGGCGTGCCGCCACCGTGTTCGCCAAACACTGCTTCAATAAAAGGGGCGTAGGGTTCAATGTGGGGGGTCAGCACGGCGATGTCGTGTGGTTGCCAATCGCGGTTTTGGTGGAGCAACTGCAAAAGTTGGTCTTTCAAAATTTGCAATTCGCGCAATGGGCTGTGTGCGCTGTGAATTTGTATGCTGTTGTCGGCGCGAAATTGGGCGATGTTGCGCTGTATGCGTTTGTCTTCTGAATTTAAATCGGCATTTTCATCAATTTTTTTGATGTTATTGTGGTAAATTTGGGCGATTTCGGGCTGTTTGGGCAACACGTTTTCTTGCAAATGGGCTTGGTGTTGTGCCATAAAATCGTGTTCTTGATGGGCAATTTCAGGCAGCGTTTGGGTTTGTATGTGGTATTGCAAGCTGTGCAACAGGCTGCCTGAAACGGCATTTTCGTCAAAAACGGGAATATCCAGTTGAATATCGGCTTCGGTTAAATCATTGAAAAAATCGCGCCCTTGTTTGCCCAACGAGGCGAGCAAGGGGTGTCCCTGTTGGCTCAAATCAAAATCATGTTGGTGCTGCAAAATTTGGGCGGGTTCAATCACATTGCCCCAATATTCCGCGCTGGGGTTCAACGCCAAAATATGCACTTCGCTGTGCAACGCCAGTTGTTTGAGCAAAGCCAAATACATCGGCGCAAGCGTGGCTATGCCAAACACGAAAAAGCGTTCAGGCAGCCGCACTTTGGGTTGCGCCAATTCTTGCATCAAATCGTGCCAAAGTTGGGCGCGGTGGGCGGTTTGTTGCTTGCCATCGTCCAAATATTGCCACAACGCCATTTGCCAATCTTGTTCGGCGGCGGATTTTGCGTCCAACTGGGCAATGCGTTTGCCTGTTGCCCACGCTTCAATCCAATTTGGGCGGTAAACCAAATATTGGTCAAACACGTCTGCCAGTTGCGCGGCAAGCTGATAGGCGGCATATTCGCCATTTTGCAAATAGCTGTGTAGCGCGTTGTGGGCTGCCTGAAACTGGGGCGCACTGGCAAATTCGGGCGATTGAAACAGCGTCAGCAATCGCCATTGCAACACGGGCGTGGAAAAAGGGTTGAGCGCAGGGGTGTTGGGCAACATTTCGCGCGTGAGTCGCCAGCTCAAACCCGCAGGCAGGCTGAATCGCAAATTGGCGGCAATGCCTTGTTTTTCTGCCAAATATTGACTGATAAAACGGCGCATACCTTGGCTTTGTACCACAATTTCTTCGGCAGCCATGGGGTGTTGCAAGGGCGTCAGGCTTTGCAAACGCACCATTAAATCGGCAAGGTATTCCAATTTATTGGATTGATACAAGTGGAGCATAAAAAATCCCTGTTCACAAAGGGTTTTCAGGTAGCCTAAAACCTTTGCAAAACGCCTAAAATTTGATTTTTCAAAATTTTCATATATTGAATTTTAAGAAATTTTTTTCAAAAAGCAAACTGAAAGCAACAAAAGCAGCCCGTTCCCACCAATTTTGGGAACAGGCTGCTTGTTTTTCAGGATAAGCGATTAGCGTTGTTGCATGGTGCCATCAGAGTTGAACTGCAAACCCGTATGACCGTTTGCGCTGCCAGCGTGAATGCCGTTTACTTCAATTTCAACGCGGCGGTTCGGTTGCAAGCATGCGATGTATTCGGTGCGGTTGCCATGGTTCACACACTGTTTCACAGGTTGGCTTTCGCCAGCACCATAAGCATACATAATCGCGCGTGGCAAGCCGCGTTCAGCCAAGTAGCGGCGAACGGTTTCAGCACGTTGTTGCGACAACAGCATATTGTAGTGGTCGCTGCCCATCAAGTCAGTATGACCTGTAATGCGAATGTGGTCAAGACGTGGGAAGGCGCGCAATTGTGCTGCCAAAGCGTCCAATTCTGCTTTACCACGGTCGTTCATGTTTGCCTCATCGCCCTTGTCAAACGCAAACAATGCGTCAGCCGACAGGGTAAAGCGTTGTGGTGCAGGTGGAATTTCAGGTGTGGGTTTGGCAATTTCAGGTGGGCAAGCCGCATTCACAGGGTCCACCGCTTTCCAATGAAAGGTACGCGCAAACTTTTGGTTGTCAAACAAAATCTTGTATTGACAAGTGGTTACGCCTTCGGTGCCTTGACCAGGGGTGTTGAAATGGAACAGATAATCCCACTCACGCACACGGAAACCTTCGCTAAATTGTGGGCGACCAATCAGGTTATACAACATGTCTTTGGACATACCACTGCGAATGTTTTTCAGGTTTTCCATATTGGGGAAAGTGCCACGGTCTTTGTTGAAAGACGTGCTGCGTGGATTGGGCCACACCAATTCATCGGCGGTGCCATCGCTATTGACTTTGGTGCCTGCCACTCCATAACTGCTGACCAAGGCGGCTGCCAATGCCATCAGTGTCCATTGTTTCAATTTGGTTTTAATCATTGATTTGATTCCTTAAATTTGCTTTCAGGCAGCCTGCCTGAATGGTTCAGGCTGCCTGAAAGGTTGATGTTACCACTGATAGCCAGCGCCTACGGTTGCACCGAATTTGCCTTTGCTGTGTCCGCTCACAGAGCCTTTCACAATCCAGTTACCGCCATCGGTAATGGCAGAGAAGCCCACGGCATAACCTTGTTTACCGCGATAGGTGCTGCCTGCAACGGCTACCATGCTCTTACCTGGCAAGTAAACTTGTGGTAAGCCTGCGGTTGCCATGGCGGCTGCCACACCTGCCGAAGCCAAATTATCTACATCATTGATTTGTTGGGTCAAAGTACTACCAACTGCGTGCAAATCGCCAGCATTAACCACATTATTGCGTACACCATCTTGGTTACCATGTTTCATAATCAAGCCATGACGCTGACTTGGTGTCAGTTTATTAACATCAAGACCAGCCTCAGCAGCCACATCACGTACAGCACTGTCTACATTGCTAATGCTTACAGGTGCTTCAACATATTGACCTGCTACTTGCGTACTTGCACCTACCATACGAACAGTATTACTTGGTGCTGAAACATTGCCATCATACGTACCTGTGGTTACATTAAAGTTATTTTTATTACCTTCCATGTAAGCCATTGGTGTATTGACTTTAACAACAACAGTACCATTAGCCGAACCTTTGACTACGCTTGAACCAGTACCATCACTAAACAAAATGGTATTGCCTGTAATTGGTCCTGTAACATTTTCATCAACCTTCATATTTGGAGCAACTTTATCTACGGTTACAGTACGCGCTGCATTGTAGTCAATCTTGTTGTTCAGATTGCCTGCAACTGCATACAACTGGCTACCGTTAATCGCGTCCGTGCTTTGCTCACTCAACAAGCCTGGGGCAACGTTTTGGATACGGCGTGTTTCGGTATCGCTACCTACGCTTACCACACCCTTAACTTGGTCGCCACCTGCAAACTTGTTGGCTTCGGTCAAACCAACCACGTTTTGCGATGTCAGGTTAGCAGAAATGCCTGCTGTGCGACCTGTGCTGGTGTTAATGCTGTTTTGAGCAGCAATCGCTTCATTGGCTTTCAACGCTTCCAATGCGGTAGTGGCATTGGTTTGTGCGTCTCCCAAGGCTTTTTGTGCCTTTTCCCAATCTGCTTTCAGCGCGTCAGCTTTGGCTTGGGCTTCAGCTTTTTTCTCTGCTGTGGCATTGTTCAAATCGGTTACCGCTTTGGCAGCCAACTCATAGGTATTCTTCAATGTGCTTTCGGTATCAGCAGCTTTTGCCAGAGCATAAACTTGCTCATCAGCCGCTTTCACCAAATTCTCATCGGTACCTGTTGCATAAGAGTAGCCCGTTGCATTACCCAAGAAGATGGAGTTGGCTTGGGTTTGCTTGATGTTGTTACCAATTGCAAAGGTGTCATCAAATGCCAAGGTGTTGTTGTTACCGAATGAGTACGAAGCATCACCTGTTACCAATGATGGGTCGCCAATTGCACCCGAGCCTTTGCCCGTTACCACGTTGCCAGTACCAATTGCAATGCTGTCTTGACCCAAGGCTTTGGCTTCACGTCCCATTGCAATGGCTTGTGCGCCTGCGGCTTCTGAACGAGAGCCGATTGCGGTCGCCCATTTGCCTGATGCGCTGGAATCCGTGTCATTTTCGCCTTGAATCGCACGCAATTTACCCGTACCGTCATTGGTGTGGAAGAACTGAATACCTTGTTCATTCATGCGACCAATTGCTTCAAGCACGTTATTGGTAATGTAGTTTTTCTGACCTTCAACGTTATACGTTGTCATCGTATAGTTGTTGGAAACAGGGGTATTGGATACGTTACCGTTAATGACCGTGATGTTGCTATTTGGGCTAGCAGGTATCACAAGCGCGGTGTTAATGGTGCTTGTACCATTTGGAACAGTCGCATTATTTGTGCCATTTGGCGTAGTGCCATTCTGTACAGGAACAAGTGTACCATTTGTTGTGGTTACATTTTGGTTGTTACCACCTACCACTTGGTAGATTTGATACAACTGGCTGCCATTTACCGCATCGGTGCTATTCGCACTCAAATTGCCATTGGCAACATTCAGGATTTTGTTACCACCCACATCAACAGTAGCGTTACCACCCACAGTCAAATTACCTTGTGGTGCAACATTCACGTTGGTCGCATTCATGGTGTTGAACGTTACATTGTCTTTGGTGGCAATGGTCAAGTTCTTACCGTCTTGCGTCAAGTTCATGTTGTTGCCTGCGGTAAAGGTCATGGTGT
Source organism: Alysiella filiformis (assembly GCF_014054525.1). NCBI lineage: Bacteria > Pseudomonadati > Pseudomonadota > Betaproteobacteria > Neisseriales > Neisseriaceae > Alysiella > Alysiella filiformis. The sequence continues at coordinate 621,897 of NZ_CP059564.1, read as the reverse complement.
CGCCTGCCTTAACAGAAGTGTCGCCTGTTGTGTTGGCTACGCCTGTGCTGTTTGGTGCAACCGCAGTTGTGGAGTTCCAGCTTACGTTGTTGATGGTGTTCACCACATCTTGGGCTGTTGCCAAGGTTGTGCCTGCATTGCTTGGGGCGGTGCTTGGCGCAGTCGTGTTACCTGCTGGGCTGCCTGAAACATTGGCACCCGTTACGTTACCCAATTGTGCTTGACCTGTGGTGTTCACAGACATCGCTTGGGTTACACCTTGAATGGTAATGATGCGTTTACCGTCTTTGGTCATACCCGTTACGCTCACACCATTTTCGCCCACAAATTCCACTTCGTTAGACGATTTCACAGCGTCAGAGTAGTTATTGCCTTTGGCAGATACCACCCAACCCAAGTTGCGCAAATCGCCCACAGTTGCCACGGTATTATCCGCTACTGGTGTTGGCAAGTTGTTGAAGTTAATCAGGCTGTTATTCACTGGCGCACCTGTATTGCCCAATGGCATAGTGGTAACAGGTGTTGGGGTCAAGCCACTTGTTGCACCAATAATGGTTACAGGTGCAGAAGTGTTACCGCCTACCAAACTTACTGTGTTGGTTGGTGCATTGGGTTTGCCATCGGCTGTGGTCGTGTTGCCATTGCCATCAACGTATGCCAACGCGCTGTTGAAGGTTACGCTGGTCGCTTTGCCTTCTTCATCGGTGGTCACAACCGCAGTTGTGCCTGTGCCGTTTACAAAGTTCACGGTGTCGTATGGTTTCACGAAGTCTTTGGCTTCACCATTGCCTTGAATGTTCCAGCCTGCATTCAACACGTCGCCTACTGTGGCGGCGTTGTTGTACATCGCTTTCACATCTTTCGGTGCTGGTGCCTCGGCAGACTTGCTCACATTGGCAGGAACTGCTGCGGTGTCAGTTGGCTTGCCATCTGTACCGATGATGTTGTCGCCTGCATTGTAAGTGGGTGCCAAGTTACCGTTCACGTTTGCCAAAACGGTTGGTGCGGTGGTGTTGTTGCCCGCGCTGTTCATGGACGCGATGATTTTCGGTGCATCGGTTGCGCGTGGGTCAATCACATCGCCTTCGCCATTAGGCTCTTTGGTAAATGTGCCATCGCCTTTTGGACTTGGGTAAACGCGTGTGCCGTCTTGCAAGGTGTACACAACAGGTTGTTGGCTGTTGTTGTTCAACGCTTGTGAATTCACGTTGAAGGTAACATTGGTTACTTTGCCGTCTTTGTCGGTTTCAACCACTGCGGTCGTGCCTGTGCCGTTCACGAAGTTCACGGTGTCGTAGGCTTTCACAAAGTCTTTGGCTGCACCATTACCTTGTACGTTCCAGCCTGAATTCAAGATGTCGCCTACGGTAGCGGCATTCTTCACATTCAAGTTATCTGGCAAGCTGGCGTTGGTTGTTACAGGGGCTTTCGCTGTGTTGTACACATCGTTGTTGAAGGTATCAGGCAGGTTGCCTACCAAACCGTCAATCTTACCTGTTGTGCTGTTGATGGTAATTGGGTTGCTTGCATTGCTGTTACCACCAATCTTCACAGTGTCTGCCAAGTTGAAGCTCACGTTGTTGTTGTCTGACGCTTTGCTGATGACAATGTTGCCATCGGTGTTGTTCAAATCAACCACTTCGCCTGCGTTCACCACGCTGCCGTTTGCACCATTGGCACTTACGGTAAAGCCTGCGTTGTTAATCGCGTCTGCCAAGTCTTTGGCGTTCACGAATTTGTTCTCATCGCCTGCTTTGGGTGCTTCCACTTTGCCTGCTGGGGTGCTGCCTGTACCGTTGGATACGGTCAAGGTGGTGTTCGCCACTTCCACGTTGTAAATGGTTTGACCATTTGCACCTGTGCTGTTGCTTACCGCAATCGTGCCATTGGCTGATGTTACTTCTGTCTTCGCGGCTGCTGCGGCTGCCTGAACATCGCCAATATTGGCTACGTTGGTCAAGGTCGCACCTGTGACGTTGCCAATCGCATTGGCAATGGCTTTCTTATCGCCTGCGGTTGGGTTGCTTACATTGGCAGCAGGAACTTTGCTTTCTGCGCGTACGCCACTTGCCACATTTTGAACTTGTACAGGTTCTGCGCCCACAAACGTTGAAGTGTTGCTTGGCGTAGAAGTGTCGTCCTTATTGGCATTCACATACGCAATCGGGCTGTCCACTTTAATGGTGCTTGTGCCATTGGCATCGGTGCTCAAGCTCACGCTTGTGCCGTTACCGTTCACAAAGTTCACGGTTTCGCCTGGGTTCACCAAAGTGCTGTTGGCATTGTTGGCACTCATGTTAAAGCCTGTTTTGTTGATGGTTTCAACAATGTCGCCCACATTGGCAACGCGTGGTGCATCGCTCTTATTGGTTGTGGTTACATTGGCAGCGTCCACTACGGTGCCGTCCACTTTCACAAACGTGCCATCTGGACGTTTGGTCAAAATGTCGCCTTTTTCATCGGTGTATTCAGGCGAAGTACCCACTGTGGCTTTGCCGTTTTCTGCATCGGTGTTGCCCATTATAGGTGCTGCGCTGATGGCTTGCAATTTGCCATCTTTGTTCACAATCACGGTTGTGCCATCTACATCAGCGTTGTAGCTCACGTTGGCAATGGTACCATTTGCATTAACCGATACATTCGCGATGGTGCCTGAGCCGTTCACAAAGTTCACGGTGTCGTAGGCTTTCACGAAGTCTCTGGCTGCACCATTTTCTTGTACGTTCCAGCCTGAATTCAAGATGTCGCCTACGGTAGCGGCATTCTTCACATTCAAGTTGTCTGGCAAGCTGGCGTTGGTCGTTACAGGGGCTTTCGCTGTGTTGTACACATCGTTGTTGAAGGTATCAGGCAGGTTGCCTACCAAACCGTCAATCTTACCTGTTGTGCTGTTGATGGTAATTGGGTTGCTTGCATTGCTGTTACCACCAATCTTCACAGTGTCTGCCAAGTTGAAGCTCACGTTGTTGTTGTCTGACGCTTTGCTGATGACAATGTTGCCATCGGTGTTGTTCAAATCAACCACTTCGCCTGCGTTCACCACGCTGCCGTTTGCACCATTGGCACTTACAGTAAAGCCTGCGTTGTTAATCGCGTCTGCCAAGTCTTTGGCGTTCACGAATTTGTTCTCATCGCCTGCTTTGGGTGCTTCCACTTTGCCTGCTGGGGTGCTGCCTGTACCGTTGGATACGGTCAAGGTGGTGTTCGCCACTTCCACGTTGTAAATGGTTTGACCATTGTCGCCTGTGGTCGATTTCACATCAATGGTTTCATTTGGCGATTTCACTTCCGTCTTCGCGGCTGCTGCGGCTGCCTGAACGTCACCAATATTGGCTGCATTGCTCAATGTGCTGCCATTGGCATTGCCAATCGCATCGGCAATCGCTTTTTTGTTTTCTGCTGTTAAGGTTGCTTTATCGCCAACTGGGGTATCCAAATTGGTTACGCTGCCCACACCGCTGTTCACGTTTTGTACAGACACAGGTTTAGCCTCATCTGCACCCACAAACTTCACGACATTGGTCGGTGTATTGGGTTTACCCTCTGTGGTCGTGTTGCCATTGCCATCAACGTATGCCAACGCGCTGTTGAAGGTTACGCTGGTCACGTTACCCTCATCGTTGGTGGTCACAACCGCAGTTGTGCCTGTGCCGTTCACAAAGTTCACGGTATCGTATGGTTTCACGAAGTCTTTGGCTTCACCATTACCTTGAATGTTCCAGCCTGCATTCAACACATCGCCTACTGTGGCGGCATTGTTGTACATCGCTTTCACATCTGCTGGGGCTGGTGCTTCGGCAGACTTGCTCACATTGGCAGGAACTGCTGCTGTGTCAGTGGGTTTGCCACCTTCAATGATGTTGTCGCCTGAATTGTAAGTCGGTGCCAAATTGCCTTTGACATTGCTCAAATTCATCGGTTTGGTGCTGCTGTTGTCTGCCGTGTTCATGGACGCAATCACATCAGATGCGGGTACTTCTTTCGCACCATCATTGGGTTTGCCATCGGTCAAATCTGCTGCTTTGTAGAACTTACCGTCATCGCCTTTGGCAACTTTATCGCCTGCTGCATTGGTGTACACCACGGGCAATTGTGCTGCTTCGGGTGCTTGGACATCAATTGTGATTTCACGAACACCTTCTGCATTTGTTTTGCCTGTTACGGTTGCGCCACCTGTGCCGATGAATTTCACTTCATTGGCGTTTTTCACCACATCTTTGTATTCGCCCGTAGTGGTGCTCACCACCCAGCCCATATTTTGCAAATCGCCTACTGTGGCTACTGCATTGCTGTTTACAGGCGCGTCTTCGCTGCCAACCAAATCAACCAAGTTCGCAGGTACTTTGCCTGTGGTCGTGGTTGTCAATGGGTTGGTTTCTACTGGCGTTACATTCAGGCTGGAACCTACACCTGTGATTTGCGTGGGTTTGCCATCGGCTGATGTGATGTTCAAAGCCGTTGAGGGTACGCTGTCTTTGGCATTATTGGTTGCAGGTTTCGCATCTTCTGCTTTGAACGTTACAGATGGTGCGGCTTTGTCTGCTGCTGGCGTTATAGGCGTTGCACCTGTTTTGGGTACACCGTTCTCAACATCGCTTGGGTTGTAGTAGTTGTCGCCTACTTTCACCAAAGGATTGCCTTTTTCATCTACTTTGCCACCACCAATCGTTACATTGTTTTCAAATGTTGGATTATGGCTGGTTGCAAAGGTAAATTCAGAACCTTTTTGGGCAATGTTGATGTTGTCGCCTGCGATGAATTTCACCAAATCGCCTGCGTTCACCAACTCGGTTGCGTTACCTGTATTGATGCCGCTGCCTACTTTGCCTGAATCCACGTTAAAGCCAGCTTCATTAATCACTTTTGCCAAATCGCCAGCATTCACAAATTTATTTGCATTGTCTTTGCTGGGTTCTTCAACTTTGCCTGCTGGCGTAGCTGAAGGCGCACCTGTGCTGCTTGTACCGTTGGATACGGTCAAGGTCGTGTTCGCCACTTTTACGTCATAAGTGGTCGCACCTGTGGTTTCGTTCACATCTGGTGTTACAACAATGCTCTTGTCGCTTGAATCCACTACGGTTTTGGACGCATTCAATACTGCCTGCAAATCGCCCACATTAACCGCATTGGTCAAGTTTGGTGCGCTCGCGTTTTCAATTGCTTTGGCGATTTCTGCACCTGTGGGTTGTGCTGGGTCTTTGGCATTCACGGTATCGCGTACACCACTTGCCACATTCTGAACTTGTACAGGTTCTGCACCCACAAATTTAGATGTATTGCTTGGTGTGGATACGTCTTCTGGCTTGTCCTTATTCACATAAGCGATTGGACTGTCCACTTTAATGCTGCTGTTGCCTTCGTCATCCGTAGTCAAGGTTACAGTTGTGCCGTTACCATTGACGAAATCCACTTTCTCACCTGGATTCACCAAGGTTTCGTTGGCATTGTTGGCACTCAAGTTGAAACCTGTTTTGTTGATGGTTTCAACGATGTCGCCCACATTGGCTGCCTTACCTTCATCACTTACTTTTTCAGTCACTACGTTATCCGCCAACACTTCTGTGCCGTCCACTTTGGTGAACTTGCCATCAGGCTGCTTGGTCAAGCGTTCGTTGGTACCTTGTTCTGTGTAAATCTCAGATTCACCAACGACTGCCTTACCTTTTTCTGCATCGGTGCTGCCCATTTCTGGCGCAGAGCTAACGGCTTGCAACTTACCATCTTTGTTCACAATAACGGTAGAACCATCAACGTTCACACTGTATGTCACATTGGCAATTGTACCTTCTGTATTGACATCAACTTTGGCAGTTGTGCCTGTGCCGTTCACAAAGTTCACGGTGTCGTATGGTTTCACGAAGTCTTTGGCTTCACCATTGCCTTGAATGTTCCAGCCTGCATTCAACACATCGCCTACTGTGGCAGCGTTGTTGTACATCGCTTTCACATCTGCTGGGGCTGGTGCTTTGGCAGACTTGCTCACATTGGCAGGAACTGCTGCTGTGTCAGTGGGTTTGCCATCTGTACCGATGATGTTGTCGCCTGAATTGTAAGTCGGTGCCAAATTGCCTTTGACATTGCTCAAATTCATCGGTCTGGTGCTGCTGTTGTCAGCCGTGTTCATGGACGCAATCACATCGCCTGCTGCCACCTCTTCTGCATCTTTATTAGGCACATTTTTACCTGTCGCTGCATCTTTGGTCACATCTGTAGCTTTGTAGAATTTGCCATCTGCTTTGACAATCTTCTCACCCTCAACATTGGTGTACACCACTGGCAATTGCGCTTCTTCTGCAGTCTTCACATCAATCTTGATTTTGCGAATATTGCCTTCAGTTACACCTGTTACCGTTGCCAATCCATCACCAATAAATTGAACTTCATTGGCGTTTTTCACCACATCTTTGTATTCGCCCGTAGCGGTGCTTACCACCCAGCCCATATTTTGCAAATCGCCTACTGTGGCTACTGCATTGGGGTTCAATGTACTGCTTGTCAAATCAACCAAAGACTGATTCACAGGCGTAACAGGGCTTGTGCCAACAGGATTCGTTGGTACAGTAGTGGTATTCAGGCTGGAACCTACGCCTGTGATTTGCGTGGGTTTGCCATCGGCTGATGTGATGTTCAAAGCCGTTGAGGGTTCGCTGTCTTTGGCATTATTGGTTGCAGGTTTCGCATCTTCTGCTTTGAACGTTACAGATGGTGCGGCTTTGTCTGCTGCTGGCGTTACAGGCGTTGCACCTGTTTTGGGTACACCGTTCTCAACATCGCTTGGGTTGTAGTAGTTGTCGCCTACTTTCACCAAAGGATTGCCTTTTTCATCTACTTTGCCACCGCCAATCGTTACATTGTTTTCAAATGTTGGATTATGGCTGGTTGCAAAGGTAAATTCAGAACCTTTTTGGGCAATGTTGATGTTGTCGCCTGCGATGAATTTCACCAAATCGCCTGCGTTCACCAACTCGGTTGCGTTACCTGTGTTGATGCCGCTGCCTACTTTGCCTGAATCCACGTTAAAGCCAGCTTTGTTAATCACGTCTGCCAAATCATTGGCGTTCACGAATTTGTTCTCATCGCCTGCTTTGGGTGCTTCAACTTTGCCTGCTGGCGTAGCTGAAGGCGCACCTGTGCTGCTTGTACCGTTGGATACGGTCAAGGTGGTGTTCGCCACTTCCACGTTGTAAATGGTTTGACCGTTGTCGCCTGTGGTCGGTTTCACATCAATGGTTTCATTTGGCGATTTCACTTCAGTCTTCGCTGCTGCTGCGGCTGCCTGTAAATCGCCCACGTTCACTGCGTTGGTTAAAGTATTGCCAGCAGCGTTGTCAATCGCTTCTGCAATCTTTTTCTTGTCAGCAGGTTCTAATTTTGCTGCATCACCAACTGGGGTATCCAAATTAGTTACGCTGCCCACACCACTGTTCACGTTTTGTACAGACACAGGTTTAGCCGCATCTGAACCCACAAACTTCACGGTATTGGTTGGGTTAGATGTGTCTGTTGGTGCTGTGCTGTTCACATACGCCAATGGCGAATCAATGCGTACAGTTGTAGTATTGCCATCTACCGTTACATTGGCTTTGGTGCCTTGTCCATTGGCAAAGTTCAACACATCGCCTGCATTGACAATATTGTCTTTGCTTGGTTCTTTGGGGTCTTTGCTGGTGGTGCCGTTGGCTGCTACTTTAAAGCCACTTTCATTAACGGCTTTAACCACATCATCTACAGACGCAGCTTTACCATTGGTGGTATCGCCACTTACGGTACCTGCAGGTTGGGCTGGGTTGGTACCATCATTAACGGTAATGTTACCTGTGGTTAAGCCTGCTTTGGCTTCGGCAACATCAATTGTGATGACATTGGTACCATCTGCCGTTGTATTTGCGCTTACAGTAGCTGCACCTGTACCAACGAATTTCACAACATCAGCATTCTTAACTTGATTGCTGAATTCTTTGCTTGTGTCGCCTGTGGTTTTGTCTGACTGAACCACCCAACCCATTTTTTGCAAATCGCCTACGGTTGCAACATTGTTTGGTGTTGCATTGGTCAAATTAACCAAACCAGTACGCGGTGCATCTGTGTACGTTGGCAATGAGCTGCTTACATTGGTAATGGGCTTGTCGCCTGCACTGATACCATTTTTGGTAATGGTAATCGGGCTGTCTGCTGTATCAGTGGGTACATTGATGTTGTTGCTGGTTACGTTGTTGAACGTTACATCATTGGCTGTGGCAAAGGTAATTTCTTTACCATTTTGTTTCACAATCAGGTTTTTACCTGCGTTGAACTGCAAGGTCTCGCCTGCTTTAACCGCAAAGTCTGCTTTACCTGCTTGATTGTTAAAGTCAGTCTCATCCTTACCAATGGTTACATTGTGCGAAATGTTGTTCATCACATTTGCCAATGTGCTGGCGTTCACAAATTGTTTGCCTGCCTCGCCTTCTGGTGTTTTAACGGTGCCATTTGGATTGTTTTCCAAATTGGTGGTGGCAACTTTAACGTCATAAACGGGCGCACCTGTGGTTGCATTTGTTGATGGGGTTACAGTAATGCTGCCATCATCTGATTTCACTTCGGTTTTGGCTGCACTTACGGCTGCCTGTAAATCGCCCACGTTCACTGCGTTGGTTAAAGTATTGCCAGTGGCTTTGTCAATCGCTTCTGCAATCTTTTTCTTGTCAGCAGGTTCTAATTTTGCTGCATCACCAACTGGGGTATCCAAATTGGTTACGCTGCCCACACCACTGTTCACGTTTTGTACAGACACAGGTTTTGCCGCATCTGAACCCACAAACTTCACGGTATTGGTTGGGTTAGATGTGTCGGTTGGTGCTGTGCTGTTCACATACGCCAATGGCGAATCAATTCGTACAGTTGTTGTGCTGCCATCTACCGTTACATTGGCTTTGGTGCCTTGTCCATCGGCAAAGTTCAACACATCGCCTGCATTGACAATATTGTCTTTTGTTTTGTCAGCACTGTCTTTGCTGGTGGTGCCGTTGGCTGCTACTTTAAAGCCTGTGTTGTTGATGGCATCGCCTACGGTGCTGGCATTAACCAGTTTATCACCTTCACCAGTAGGTTCTGTACCTGTTACTTTACCGTCAGCTACATTCAAAGTGGTATTTTGAGGTGGTGCGGCATCTACGGTTGCCGAAATGGTAAAGTTTTGACCATCTTGTTTAATGGCAATGTTTTTACCTGCTTTAAAGGTTACGGTATCGCCTGTTTTAACGGCTGTTTTCGCTGCACCTGTAACATCACTGGCTTTACCGCCATCACCCACGGCAGCCTGAACATTAAAGCCCAAGTTGTTCAAGGTATTCGCCAAATCGCCAGCATTTACGAATTTGCTGCCGTTGGTTGTATCAGGGGTTTCAACTGGACTACCTGCATTTACCTTCAGGGTAGTATTGGCAACATTGATTGCACCTGTGCTGTCATCAATATTTAAAGTATTGCCTGTATTGACTTTCAAATTACCCTGCTCATCAACTTTAACGGTTTTATCATCGTATAAAGTATTGATGGTAATATTGTTTTCAGCCTGTGATACAGAAATTGCTTTGCCACCTGAAATGGTTACGGTTTCGCCCGCGCTCACATTTGAAGTAACGGTCGTGGTGGTATTGCCGCCAGTGGTCAAGTTAAAGGCAGCCGAATTGATGGCATTTGCCAAAGTCGTGCCATTAACCAAGTTGTCGCCACCTGTGGTAACGCTTACTGCACCTGTTGGTGCTGCGGTTGTGGTTACGGTGGTGTTGGCAGACACGTTGTAATTGGTTGTGCCATTTTCATTGCGTGAATCGGTTACCACAATACCATTACCAGCACTCACGCTGGCTTGCGTATCGCTGTCAGTTGGTGCCTGAGTTGTACCTGTTGCAACCAATTTACCGTCTTTAATTTGAATGGTTTTGTTATCCACCACCACGTCATATTTGATGCTGGAAACCTTACCCTCTGCATCAGTGGTAACATTTACGGCAGCTCCATTGCCATCAATGAAATTAACGGTATCGTATGGACGCACGAAGTCCTTAGCTTGACCTTTTTCTTGCAAATTCCAACCTGCATTCAACACATCGCTCATGCTGGCTGCCTGATTTTGAACAATATTGGCAGGCGCAGTACCGCTTGTTGTTGGGTTGATTGGCAATACGGGAGCCAAACCTGTGATGGTACCTGTCGTACCATTGATGGTAATGGGTTTGTTGGTGGAGACACTGCTGTCTCCCACTTTAATTGTGTTGTTTAAACCAAAGGTAACATTGTTGTTGTCTGCACCTTTACTGATGACAATATTGCCATCGGTGTTTTTCAAATCAACGGTTTCACCAGGGTTTACCAAAGAATCACCGCTACCATTGGCACTCAAAGTAAAGCCAGATTGATTGATGGCATTGGCAACAGTTGTACCATTCACCAAACGGTTGCCTGCATCAGCAGGGGTTTCGGGTACAGCAATGCTACCATTGGTGTTGTTGTTCAAAGTGGTGGTGGCAACGCTCAAATTGCCATCGGCATTTTTCACAATGCTGGTGCCGTCCACATTCACTGCCAAATCGTAGTTGGTCGTACCATTTTCATTGGCAGTTGGACTGATTTTCACGGTTTTGTCGGTAGAATTAACGCTAACTTGGGTATTGGTATCTGTTGCCGCTTCACCTGTTTTTTTACCTGAGACTTTGTATTCCACTTGACCTGTGGTGGCATTGGTGCCTTTAACAACAGTAATGTTGTCGCCAGCCACAACAGCAGGCATTTCCTTCATCACAGCGTAAAGCTGCGAACCGTTAATCGCGTCAGTTGAAGTTTCGGAAATTTCGCCTGCTGCCACGTTTTGCAAGCGGCGTTCGCTGCCTGAAGCACCGATTGTTACCACACCATTGGCGGTTGCACCCGCAAAGCCGCCATAAGTAATGCCTTTCACGGTTGCACTGCTTACCGTACCTTTATCGCCTGCTGTTGTGGTGGTACCTGCGGTTTGGTCGGATTTCAAGGCTTTTGTACCAACAACATTACCTGCTGTGGCTTCGCTGTCTTTACCCAAATAAACGGAATTGCCAACCGTGCCGTTCAAAGATTTGGACACATTGCCCACATCGGTTTGACCACGGTTTACGCCACTACCCAACACAAAAGTATCGTTGGTGGTAATGGTGTTGTTGTTACCAATAGAGTAAGAGCCTTCGCCTGTTACCAAACTTGGGTCGCCGAATGCACCAGAGTTATTGCCTGTAACATTGTTGCCCAAGCCGATAGAAATTGAATTTTCACCACTCGCCAAAGCGTCATGACCGATTGCCACAGCATTTTTGCCAGAGGCATTCGTATCAGTACCCATTGCAACAGAAGATGAACCCCATGCGCGTGCTTTTGTACCAATGGCGGTTGAAGACAAGCCTTTTGCCAAAGCATTGGCACCGATGGCATTAGAAGCCACGCCCAATGTTTGTGAACCAGTACCGATTGCCAACGAAGCATCGCCAATGGCAGCCGTGTTGGGATAAACCTTTGCATTGGCACCAACAGCAGGCAAATAAGCCGTTAAATTGGCATTAACATCATTTCTGAATGTGCTGTAGTTTTTACTCACATCATCAGCAGCCACGCCCAACAAATCAGCCAAAGCAGCTGATGCTTTTTCCAAATCATCACCACCAATGGCAACCGATGAATTACCCAAAGCACGGGTATCGGCACCCAAAGCCACACCTTGGTCGCCATATACCACAGCACGATTACCCACTACCGTGGCTTGGTTGATGGAAAAATTGGCATTTTCAGATTTTGCCCACGAACCCACAACCACATCGCCAAAGCGCGATTGGGTAGAGGCATTGTAACCCACTACCGTTAAAGGCATATTTTCAGCAGAACCTGTACCAACAGCTACAACACCGCCTGTTGGTTTCTTAAATTGAGTATTAGCACCAATTGCAATGGAACCCAAAGCACTTGAATTTGCACTGCTACCAATAGCAATCGCATCAATACCCTTAGCACGAGCACCTGCACCAATCGCGGTATCACGCGTATTTTCTGCACGAGCTACCGAACCCATGGCAATAGAATCGGTACCATTGGCAAACACATTGGTGGTGTTGGTGTAGAGTTCAGGTGATTCAGACATACCAATGGCAATGGAACGTCTACCCAAAGACGTTGCCGATTGACCCATAGCCAAAGAGCCTTCACCAATGGCAGACGCTACCACGCCATAGGCTTGAGAGGCATTGCCCAATGCCACTGCTTGGCGACCTACTGCCACGGCATTGATGTTGGCGGTTTGGGCTGATGAACCAACTACCACACCACCACCAATAGACTGGGCATTGGCACCAATTGCCACACCCAAGCTGCGTGCCACACCTTGCCCCCCACCTTGAGAACTCACATAAGCATCATCACCAATGGCAACGCCCCCCCCCTCGGCTTGTGCATCACTGCCAATGGCTACCACAGATGAAAAAATGGTTTGGCTGCTGTTTGCGCGCTCCGCAGCCACCAAAAAACCACTATCAGTACGGGTTTTAACGGTTGAATAAGGATTGCGATACCAAATATGCCCTGCACCAATCTCACCGCTACCTGAGTTACCTTGGGCACCCTCACCAATTATTACTTCACGTTCTGAAACGGAAGAGGCATCTTTACCAATCAAAATGGACTGAAAACCCAAATTACCAATACTGGCACCCGTACCGATAGCCACTGAATCCGCAGCTTGGGCACGTGTACCACGACCAATGGCTGTGGTATTGGCTTGATTTGAAATTACGCTGGTACCCACACCAATGGCATGATTACCTGAAACTGTAATGTTGGAACCCATACCAATGGCTTGCGCACCACTTGATTTGGTACCCGCACCAATGGCAACGGAACCTGCACCAGACGCATTGGAAGCCACACCAAAAGCACTGCTTGCCAAACCAATAGCTGCACCGCGCATACCTACTACTGTACTTAAATCACCACGCGAAACAGCTCCCACACCAATTGCCATAGAAGCCTGACCAGAAGCATTGGTTCGGGTGTAATCCGCAGGTACCAAAGCCTCACCTGCAATCTTTGCAAATTCACCATTAACGGTACCATTACGCGCAACAATATCCAAATCATCGCCACCAATGGCAACAGATGAATTACCGAATGCGTCTACATTGGCACCCAAAGCAATACTTTGCGCACCCACAACCTTGGCATCTGCACCAATGGCAATACCTTGTGAAGAATTTGAATAGGCTTTACCACCTAATGCGATAGCCCCTAAATTAACCGCAGAAGCATTAGAACCAATTGCAATAGAAACATGGTCTACATTGCTACCGCCACCTGTTGAATCGGCATTTCTACCAATGGCAATATTGGCGATACCTCCATGGTCTCTATTACCAGAGTAAAAGGCTTTTGAACCTGCGCCAATGGCAATATTATCGCCTGCATTGCCTACATCAACAGCAGAAGTATTTACAACACCCGCATTTGTAGTGGTACAAGCCATTGTTACCCCCGTAACCCAAGTTCTATCCTTGGTTGTGGAAATGGAGGCACTTGTTAACAAAGTTTGTGCGTTTGTTCCCCCAATGGCAACCTGTGCGGCTTCTGCGGTGCCACCCACACCCAATGCGGCAATGGCTGCCGCAATTACGGTTTTGGTGGATTGTGATTTTTTGCCTTTGGCGGGCATGATTTCCGCCACTGCAACATAAGTTCCTGTGCTTTCGTTGAATACAACGCGATAGGTATGATTCATTTTTTTATTTCCTATAAAAATTCAAATTATTATCTTAATGACTGGGCTTTCAGGCTGCCTGAAAGCGGCACAAATTCATTCTCTCAAAGCAATTTCTGCGCCAACTGGGG